>CATYSO010000009.1 GCA_958412345.1 uncultured Collinsella sp.
CTGACGGCCGTCCGGGGCGGTCGGCCAGCGACCACCGGTACGGCTCAATCGTATAACCATGCAACGGAAAAGAGACGCCCTTTCGGACGACTCAAACTGTAATGGGGATTTAAAAATCATTGAGTACCTAATGATTTTTTAATCCCCGTCCCAGAAAAATCATCGGAGTGGCTAAATTGCCTGAATTGGTAAAGCGATTTAGCAAAAACATCGCATCCTACCTGCATTTTCCTTGTAGTGTTATCTTCATAAGGTAACCACCTTTACCTACCGTTTACCGCCGGTTTTAGCACGTTTACCAAACCGCGCACCCTCTGCTCAAGCCTGTCCAAAACCCGCCGTATAGTTCCCTCACGGCCCGCATCCGGCGGGTCGATTCGTTACCACGGTCGTGCGCGTAAGCGCATGGAAGGGGAAGTATCGTGAGCGATTGCAAGAGGGTTTACCGTTTTGGAACCGACGCCCAGGGCACCTGTGTCACTGAGGGCGACAAATCCATGAACTTCGTGCTTGGCGGCAAAGGCGCAAACCTTGCCGAGATGAGCCGCATCGGTCTGCCGGTTCCTGGTGGCTTTACCATTACCTGCCAGACCTGTGTCGAGTACTCCGGTGCCGGCAACGTGTGGCCCGAGGGCGCACTCGACGAGATCGTTGCCGCCGAGGCCGACCTCGAGGCGCGCTGCGGCAAGAAGCTCGGTGACGCCTCCGACCCACTGCTCGTGTCGGTTCGCTCGGGCGCTCCGTTCTCCATGCCCGGCATGATGGACACGGTCCTCAACCTGGGCCTCTATGACGATTCCGTCCAGGGCCTTATCGCCCAGACGCAAAACCCGCGCTTTGCCTGGGATAGCTATCGCCGCTTTATCCAGATGTTCTCCAACGTCGTCATGGGCGTCGATGCGGATCTGTTCGAGAACGCCCTGACCCAGGCCCGCCTGGTCGCCGGCGTCCGCGTCGACTCCGAGCTTTCGGCCGAGGACCTGCAGGAACTCGTTGAGACCTTTAAGGGCATCTTCTCCGAGAACGTCGAGGCCGCCCTGTACCCCGAGCTCGAGGTTGTCGATGGCAAGCCTGTCTTCCCGCACGACCCGGAGCTTCAGTTGCGCCTTGCCATCCAAGCCGTCTTTGGCAGCTGGATGAATGAGCGCGCCTGCATCTACCGCAAGCAGCATGGCATTTCCGATGAGCTCGGCACCGCCGTCAACGTCCAGGCCATGGCCTTTGGTAACAAGGGCGAAACCTCCGCGACCGGCGTCGCCTTTACGCGCAACCCGGCCGATGGCACTAAGGAGTTCTACGGCGACTTTCTGGTCAACGCCCAGGGCGAGGACGTCGTCGCCGGCATCCGCAACACCGAGCCCATCGCCGACCTCAAGACCACCCCAGGCCTCGAGTCCGCAGGCGAGGAGCTCGAGCGCGTGTTCCTGACGCTCGAGGATCATTACCGCGACATGTGCGATATCGAGTTCACCATCGAGCAGGGCAAGCTCTGGATGCTCCAGACCCGCGTGGGCAAGCGTACCGCCACCGCCGCCCTGCGTATCGCCATCGAGATGGTCGAGGAGGGCCTGATCACCCGCGAGGAGGCCGTGAGCCGCATCGACCCCGCACAGCTTGACCAGCTCCTGCACCCGCAGTTCGACGCCTCCAAAAAGTACGAGGCACTCGCTACCGGTCTTAACGCCAGCCCCGGTGCCGCCGTGGGCGAGGTCGTGTTCTCGAGTGATGACGCCGTCGCGCGTTCCGCCGAGGGGCATAAAGTCATTTTGGTTCGCTGGGAGACCAACCCCGACGACCTGAAGGGCATGGTCGCCGCCGAGGGCATCCTGACCAGCCATGGTGGCAAGACGAGCCACGCCGCCGTTATCGCCCGCGGCATGGGTACCCCCTGCGTCTGCGGTGTCGAGCGCTTCCACATCGATGCCGCCGAGAAGGTTGTACGCATCGAGGGCAGCGACCGCGTGCTGCATGAGGGCGATGTCATCTCCATCGACGGCACCCAGGGCATCGTCGTCGATGGCGCCGTCGATCTGGTTTCGGCCGAGCTCACCGGCGACCTGGACACCATCCTGTCCTGGGCCGACGAGATCCGTCTGGACGAGACCGACGGTCACGCCAACCATGTACGCGTCAACGCCGACAACCCCGAGGATGCCGCGCTCGCGCTCGAGTTTGGCGCCGAGGCCATCGGCCTGTGCCGCACCGAGCACATGTTCCTGGGCGATCGCAAGAACATCATCCAGAGCTTTATCCTGTCCGACGATGAGGCCGTGAAGCAGCAGGCCCTGGTCGATCTGCTCAAGGTTCAGACCGAGGACTTCCTGGCGATGTTCAAGACCATGTCCGGCCGCGATGTGGTCGTCCGCCTGCTCGATCCGCCGCTGCATGAGTTCCTGGATGATCCTCGCGGGCTCGAGGTCGCCATCACCAAGAAGGAAGCCGCTGGCGCCAGCGAGGAAGAGCTTGCCGTCCTGCGCGCCCGCCTGCGTCGTATCGACGGCATGGTCGAGTCCAACCCGATGCTCGGCCTGCGTGGTGTGCGCCTTTCCGTCGTCTTTAGCGATCTGCCGCTCATGCAGGTTCGCGCCGTCGCCACGGCTGCTGCCCGCCTTATCAAGGAGGGCGTCGACCCACGCCCCGAGATCATGGTTCCGCTCGTTTCCATCACGTCCGAGCATGTCCAGACCCGCGAGGTCATTGAGCGCGTGATCGCCGAGGTTTCCGCCGAGGAGGGCGTCGAGCTCAACATTCCCGTGGGCACGATGCTCGAGCTGCCGCGTGCCTGCATGGTCGCCGACGAGATCGCCCATCATGCCGACTTCTTCTGCTTTGGCACCAACGACCTCACCCAGACGACCTTCGGCTTCTCCCGTGACGACGCCGAGGCCAAGTTTATCCCGCTGTACCTGCACAAGAAGATCCTGAAGGACAACCCCTTCGAGACCATCGATACGGCAGTGCTGGAGCTCGTGCGCATGGCCGTCGAGAAGGGTCGCGCCACCAACCCCGGTATGCACTTTGGCGTATGCGGCGAGCACGGCGGCGACCCCAAGTCGATCAAGGGCCTGTTTAACGTGGCCGACGTGGACTACGTGTCCTGCTCGCCCTATCGCGTGCCCCTCGCGCGCCTGGCTGCCGCTCAGGCCAAGCTCGAGGCCAAGCGCAACGCCTAGCCCCCTGCGCATCGACGCCTAGCGTAGTCCCCCTTCATACCGCCCGTCTCTTTCGTGAGGCGGGCGGTTATCATGTGCGGGTTTTGTCTTTTTGTCTGCGTAAAAAATTGTTCTTGCAGCAGAAACCCGCGCGTGTATACTCGAATATGTTTGTTCAACTACGTGCCGGCCAGGGTGGTACGGCACCTCTAGAAGAGTAAGGAATTGCACATGGATTACATCCGCGCAATCGAGCGTCAGCAGATCCGCGAGGACATTCCTCAGGTTCGCGTCGCCGACAACGTCAAGGTTCACTACCGCATTAAGGAAGGCGACCGCGAGCGCATCCAGGTCTTCCAGGGCGATGTCATCCGCATGGCCGGCGCCGGTGCCCGCGAGACCTTCACCGTCCGCAAGATGTCCTTCGGTGTCGGTGTTGAGCGTACCTTCCCGCTTCACAGCCCCAAGATCGCCAAGCTCGAGGTCGTTCGTCATGGTCGCGTCCGTCGCGCCAAGCTGTACTACCTCCGCGACAAGGTGGGCAAGGCTGCTCGCATCCCCGAGAAGCGCTAAGAAGATCGCAGCGTCTGTCCACTCGTTTGGACACAAGGGTCACCTTCGGGTGGCCCTTCTTTTTATCTGATTTGCATGCAAGGAGGGCCTGGTATGGCCAATATGACGAGCTCGGTTTCGGCATCGCAGGTTGCCGGTGAGTTGGCGAGCGCTACGTTTGAGGAGATTCCCGCCCTCGTAGAGCATTATCGCGAGGACCCGCGCCAGCAGGTGATCAAGGCTTGTGAGCGCGCCCTCAAACGCCATGCCAAAGAGCTTGCCGAGCGCGAGCGCGTCAATGACATGTACGAGCTTATGCATGAGCTTGGCGGCGATGGGGTGGTCGTTGGTGTCGACGAGGTGGGTCGCGGATCGGTGGCCGGCCCTTTGACGGTATGCGCCGTCTGTCTTCCTATGGAGCCGCGCGTCTGGGGTATCAACGATTCAAAAAAGCTCACGCCCGCGCGCCGCGAGTTGCTCTCAGTGAAGATTGCCGAGGTAGCGACGGCGATCGGTTTTTGCCATATCGCGCCGAAGGATATCGATGAGATGGGCATGGCCCGTGCTATCCGTGCCGCCGTTGCGGGCGCCGTGGCTGATACGGGACTTGAACCCGACTGCGTCCTCATGGATGGCAACCCCTTGGGCGCCGTTCCTAACGAGCGCGATGTGGTGAAGGGCGATGCCAAAATCGCCTGCATCGCCGCGGCGTCCATCATGGCCAAGGTCACGCGTGACGAGATGATGGTCGAGTACGACGCCGAGTATCCCGAGTACCATCTGGCCGAGTCGAAGGGCTACGCGAGCCCCGAGCACATCGAGGCCATTCGCAAACATGGACTTTGTCCACTGCACCGCGTGAGCTTTTGCGGAAACTTTCTGCAGACTGAGCGCCTTTTCTAGGTTAATTGTGGAGACAGGGACCTCTGGGGTTTTATAAACCTGCTGGTAGCGGGCCGTATGCAACACCATTGCTGCGTACGGCCCGTTTTTTGACGGCATTTGGTCAGCTTTTGGTTTGCTTCCGGTACTTACCCGCATGAAAGGCGCCCTCATCATCGGGGCAATGCAGCGTGCGGGAAAGGAGACCCCATGAGTGTCGCAAGCAAAAAGAGCAAGACGCAGCAGCTCAAGGAGCGTTGGGAAAACGGCGAGCTCGACTGCGGGGCGATGACGCCCGAGTTTATCAAGGGGCTCAGTCCCCGCGAGCTGGGCATGCTGGGTGAGCTGATCACCATCGACTACTTTAACGAGCGCGGCTACACCTTGCTGGAGCAGGGTTATCGTTGCTCCGAGGGCGAGGCCGATCTGGTGCTGCTCGATGAACTCGACGATGTCGTGGTGATGGCCGAGGTCAAGACCAGACGCGTTGCATTGGATTGCAGCACGCGGGTCTTTCCCGAGGAAGCCGTGGACGCTCAAAAGCAACGCCGCTACCGCCGCATCGCAAGTTGCTACCTCATGGAGCATTATCCGCTCAAGGCGATTCGCTTCGATGCCGTGGGTATCACCATTCGTGACGGGCATATCGCCGAGATCGAGCATCAGTACAACGCGTTCGATTGGCAGGTGTCGTGATGGCGTTCGAGACGTTTGCCGTTCACGCGGCCTGCATCCGCGGCGTCGAGGCGATTCCCGTCACGGTCGAGGTTTCGCTTGCCGGCGGCGTTCCGGGCATTCAGATGCTCGGCATTCCGAGTATGGAGGTGATGGAGTCACGCGGTCGTATTCGCTGCGCGATGCGCTCCGCCGGGTTCGAGATCCCGCGCTCGGGCATTACGGTCAATCTGGCGCCCGGCGATATTCGCAAGACCGGTAGCGGCTTTGATCTGCCCATCGCCATCGCGGTGTTGGCGGCCGATGGCCAGATTCCCCGTGACAACCTCGATCGTTGTCTTATTGCTGGTGAGCTTGGCTTGGACGGTACGGTGCTTCCTGTCAAGGGCGAGGTGGCGTTTCAGCTGCTGGCTCGCGAAATGGGGCTGTCCTTTATCGCCGGCAGGTCCGATCAGCATGTGCCGCTTGCGGGCGTGGATTGCGGCTTTATCGATCATTTGTCTCAGCTTGCTCATGGTATGGGCGATGCCGCGCGGCACTACTTGGATTCTGAGGGCGTCGAGGCGACCTTTGAGCCCGAACTCGACTATGCCGACGTGCTAGGGCAGGAGGTTGCCAAACGCGGCATGGCGCTGGCGGCAGCGGGTGAGCTCGGTTTGCTTATGATCGGGTCCCCGGGATCAGGCAAGACGATGCTCGCCCGTCGTATGACCGGCATCCTGCCCGAGCTTTCCGTTGAGGACCAGCAGGAGGCGCTGTGCATCCATTCGGTCTTGGGCGAGAACATCGATGGCTTATTGGCAGGTCATCGGCCGTTTCGAAGTCCCCATCACAGCATATCAACGGCTGGCCTCATTGGCGGAGGGCGCCCGGTGCATCCGGGTGAGATCAGCCTGGCTCATGGCGGCGTGCTCTTTTTGGACGAGCTTGCCGAGTTTCCCACGAGTGTGCTGCAGACGCTGCGTCAGCCCATCGAGCGCGGCTATGTGAGGATCGTGCGCGTCGACGGGGCCTTTACCTTCCCGTCGCGCTTTCAGCTGCTGGCTGCGAGCAATCCCTGTCCCTGCGGCTTTTTGGGCGACCGTGAGGTGCCATGCCGCTGCTCGGCGGCGATGGTCGAGCGCTATCGGTCAAAGCTGCGCGGTCCTTTGGCCGACCGTATTGACATGATGATCGATGTGACCCGTCCCGACCCCCAAGTGATTATCGAGGGAGCGGAGGGTATGTCGTCTGCCGGGTTGCGTGACTACGTTGTGCGCGGTCGCGCCTTTCGCGCCTGGCGCGAGTCCCGTATGGACGATGCGGATGCCGAGGCCGAGGATGATGAGACGCGGTCCATTGACGGCGTCGTATCGACCTTTGAGCTCGATGATGCGGCGGAGAAGTGTGTGCTCGGCCTGTCGAAGCGCACGCATCTCACGGGCCGCGGCATCGTGCGCCTGGTTCGCATTGCGCGTACGATCGCAGATGTCGCCGAGAGCGAGCAGGTGACGCAGGACCACGTGCTCGAGGCGGCGATGTATCAGGGAAGGAGGGACCAATGATGGCCGAGGGGACCTTTGAGCTGCATCCAGGTGATGCGTTGTATCCCGAGACTGTTTTGGAGCTTTCTGATGTACCCCAGACGCTCTATGTGCGCGGCAACCCCGAGGTGCTTTCGACGCCCGCGCTCTCCATCATCGGCGCGCGCAAGGCCTCGCCGTATGGTCTTGCCGTGGCAGAGCTTGCGGCAAAGGTGGCGGTCGAGGCGGGAGTGACGGTAGTTTCGGGCGGCGCGGTCGGTTGCGACCAGGCCTCGGGTTGGGCTGCGGTCAACGCTGGCGGCAAACACGTCGTGGTGCTGGGGACGGGCGCCGACGTGGTCTATCCGCGCTCGAGCGCGGGGCTTATTACGCGCACGCTCGATACGGGTGGCGCGGTCGTGTCGATCTCCCCGTGGGGCATGGGTCCTCGCAAGTTTGCCTTTCCGCGCCGCAATCGCGTGATCGCGGCCCTGTCGCATGCCCTCTTTGTATCCGAGGCGGGTATGCCTTCCGGGACGTTTTCTACAGCCGAGACTGCTATGGATTTGGGGCGAGAACTTCTTGCTGTGCCGGGGTCGATTCTATCGCCCGAGTCGCGTGGCACGAATTACCTCATTGCGAACGGTGCCTGCTGCATCATCGACGAGGAATCTATCGAGATGGCTATCTCACGCATCTACGGCACCCTGCGCTACTCGCGCCCCGATGCTCCCGGCATTGCCGACCTGGATCAAACGCAGCAGACCGTGATACATGCGCTCATCGCCTCTCCGCTCAAGGTCGATGACATCGCGGCGCTCGTCTCGCTCGATGCCGTCGGCGTACTTAAGCTCCTGGGCTCGCTTGAGTTCGAGGGTCTTATCGAGCGCATGATGGATGGAAGGTATGCGCCCTCCAAGTTTGCCCTTCACGCCCAGACACCCTTCGGTCACAATGGAAAACGTGTCAATTAGAAAGGTGTTTGCAGATGCAGTTCGATCAGGTGACGGTTATCGGTGGCGGTCTGGCGGGTTCGGAATGCGCGATCCAACTGGCAGACCGCGGGTTTGTCGTAAAGCTGTGCGAGATGCGCCCCCAGGTGAGCTCCCCGGCCCACCATACCGATCACCTGGCAGAGCTCGTCTGTTCCAATTCGTTTAAGTCGACCCGTCCGGATTCCGCGGCTGGTTTGCTGAAGGCCGAGCTTGAGCGCATGGGTTCAGTCCTGCTCGATTGCGCCCATCGCGCGGCTGTTCCCGCCGGTGGCGCCTTGGCAGTCGACCGCGTCAAGTTTTCCGAGCTTGTCGAGGCCGAGGTTGCCGCCCGTCCCAATATCGAGATCGTTCGCGGCGAGGTCACACAGATTCCCGAGGGCCATGTGGTCATTGCCGCTGGTCCCCTTTGCTCGCCTGCGCTGAGCGAGGAGGTCATGAAGCTCGTCGGTGGCGACGCCCTTGCGTTCTTCGATGCCGCGGCGCCGATCGTCGATGCCTCCACGCTCGATATGGACGTGCTGTTCTCGCAGTCGCGCTACGAGGAGCAGGGGAGCGGCGACTATCTCAACGCTCCGCTCAACAAGGAAGAGTATGAGGCCTTTATCGAGGCGCTTACCACGGCCGACCGCGTGGTGCTCAAGGACTTTGAGGGCGGCGATCTGTTCCAGGCCTGCCAGCCTGCCGAGGAAGTTGCGCGCACCGGCAAGGACGCCATTCGCTTTGGCGCCATGAAGCCCGTCGGCCTCACCGACCCGCGAACCGGTCGTCGTCCCTGGGCGGCGATTCAGCTGCGTGCCGAGAACAAGGAGAAGACCGCCTATAACCTGGTGGGCTTCCAGACCAACCTGACCTTTGGCGAGCAGAAGCGCGTCTTCCATATGGTGCCGGGCCTGGAGAACGCTGAGTTCTTCCGCTACGGTGTCATGCACCGCAATACCTTTGTCGACGCCCCGCACGTGCTCGATGGCACCTTTGCCGTGCCCGGTACCGGCGTGCGCCTGGCCGGTCAGATCACCGGCACCGAGGGGTACATGGAAGCCGTGGCGACAGGTCTGCTCGCGGCGCTCAACACCTATGCCGAGGCTATCGGTGCCTCGGGCGTCGAGTTGCCGCGTGTGGGCGCCCTGGGTGCGCTCGTGGGTTATGCGACCGATCCTGCCACCGTGGGCTATCAGCCTATGCATGTCAACTTTGGCCTGGTGCCGCCACTCGAGGATGGTAAGCGCCGCAGCAAGCGCGACCGCTACCAGGCCTATGCGGACCGTGCGCTCGAGGCCCTTGATGCCTATCTGGCCACTCGCTCCGATCTGTTTGGAGGCGACCGGTCATAGCCTTTGACCTGTACGACACCGTCGACTCGTTTATCGCCTATATCTCACGTGTCGAGGGGCTTTCTCCCAACACGGTGACGGCCTATGGCTCGAGGCTGGAGCGCTTTGCTGCCTGGTGCGAGCGCGAGGATATAGATGCTTTCGCTGCCGACGTGCGCACCATTCGTCGCTATCTTGCCGAGCTTTCGCGTGAGCAGGTGGCTCCCCGAACGCTTGCGGCACACCTGTCTGCCGTTCGCTCGCTCTATCGGTGGATGGCTGCCGAGGGGGTCGTGGAGGGCGATGTGGTCTCGGCAATTTCCTCGCCCAAGCTCCCGCGCGATCTGCCCGGTGTGCTGACGACCCAACAGGTGGAGGCGCTGCTCAAGACGCCTGATACCTCAACACCCGCGGGACTGCGCGATGCGGCGATGCTCGAGCTGCTCTATGCCTCGGGCGCCCGTATCTCTGAGCTCGCAGCACTCAATGTGGAGTCCATTGCGTGGTCCGAACGCACGCTGCGCCTGTGGGGCAAGGGGAGCAAAGAACGTATCGTCCCTCTGTATCGTCGTGCGCTCGAGGCGACGCGTCTCTATATTGAGGAGGGGAGGCCGGAGTTGCTCGCTCAGGCAAAGCGCCGTGACCCCGCTACCGGGCCGCATCCGCTGCTTATATCGGCGCGCGGTAATCGCATGAGTGCCGCCATGCTCAGGCGGCGGTTCCATACGCTGGCGACACTCGCCGGCATTCCGGCCGACATCGCCCCGCATGCGATGCGCCATACCTTTGCGACCGACTTGCTCGAGGGCGGTGCGGACCTGCGCTCGGTTCAAGAGCTGCTGGGTCATGCGAGCCTGTCCACGACGCAGATCTACACGCATCTCACGCCCGATCGGCTTAAGCGGGCCGTGGCTCAAGCCCATCCCCGCGGCGAATAGTGGCTGGTCCGTCCCGCGCCGCACTCAGGTGTGTGGTTTTGATTGCGGGTTGGCAGGAAGAAGCATTCCTGCTATCATTCATCGGGTTGCTTCACGGCAACATGTTTTTATCACGCACGCGCGGCTACTTCATACCGTGGTGCCTGGGCTTTGGTAGCACATGTCCGGGTTGGTTTTGGAGGATGACCCCGCGCGGAGGCAAACCACAGGAGGTTTAACATGGCTACCAAGATTAATATCCGCACCCTGCTCGAGGCCGGCTGCCACTTCGGTCACCAGACCCGTCGCTGGAACCCCAAGATGAAGCCGTTCATCTTCGGTGAGCGCAACGGCATCTACATCCTCGACCTCAAGCAGACCATCCTCGACGCCGACCAGGCCTACACTTTCGTCAAGAACGTCGCCAAGGGTGGCAATGTGCTGTTCGTCGGCACCAAGAAGCAGGCTCAGGAGGCCGTCAAGAACGCTGCTGAGCGCGCCAACATGCCTTACATCAACCAGCGTTGGCTCGGCGGTATGCTGACCAACTTCGTCACCATCCGCTCCCGCATCAACCGCATGGAGGAGCTCGAGGTCATGGTCGAGGACGGCCGCATGGCAGTGCTCCCCAAGAAGGAGCAGGCTGTTCTCGGTAAGGAGCTCACCAAGCTCCAGACCAACCTCGGTGGCGCCCGCGACATGAAGGGTCTGCCCCAGGCTCTCTTCGTCATCGACACTAAGCGCGAGGAGAACGCCATCAAGGAGGCCCAGCGCCTGAACATCCCCGTCGTCGCTCTGATCGACACCAACTCCGATCCCGACGAGGTCGAGTACGGCATCCCCTGCAACGATGACGCTATCTCCGCTGTCACCCTTATGTGCGAGCTCATGGCTGACGCCTGCCTCGCTGGCTCCGGTAAGGAGCAGGTCTCCGAGGCCGAGATGGCCGCTGAGCCCAAGGCCGAGTAAATCAGTCTTAGTTAATTCTTTTTCATCTCTTTGAAAGGAACCACAATGGCCCAGATTACCGCCGCTATGGTCAAGCAGCTCCGCGAGATGACCGACTCCCCGATGATGGAGTGCAAGAAGGCTCTCGTCGAGGCTGACGGCGACATGGACGCCGCTGTCGACGTTCTGCGCAAGAACGGCCTCGCCAAGGCTGCCAAGAAGGCTGGCCGCGAGACCAACGAGGGCGCTGTCGCCGCGTTCGTCTCCGAGGATGGCAAGACCGGCGCTCTGCTCGAGCTCTCCTGCGAGACCGACTTCGTTGGCTCCAACGCCAAGTTCACCGGCTTTGCTTCCAAGGTCGCCGAGGTTGTCGCCACCACCGAGCCGGCCGATGTCGATGCTTTGCTCGAGAAGCCGATGGGCGAGGAGACCGTTTCCTCCGAGCTCACCGAGATGATTCACATCATGGGCGAGAACATGAAGATCTCCCGCTTCGCCGCCCGCAAGGCCGAGAACGGTGCTCTCGCTTCTTACATCCACATGGGTGGTAAGATCGGCGTCCTCGTCGAGTTTGCTTTCGAGAAGGCCGAGACTGCTCAGGCTGAGTCCTTCAAGACCTTCGCTCACGACGTTGCCCTTCAGGTTGCCGCCGTCGCACCGATCTGCGCTACCCGCGATCAGGTTCCGGCCGAGACCGTCGAGCACGAGAAGCAGATCTACATGGCTCAGGCTGCCGAGTCCGGCAAGCCCGAGGCCATTCAGGAGAAGATGGCTGTCGGCCGTCTGGAGAAGTTCTACAAGCAGTCCGTGCTCACCGAGCAGGAGTTCATCAAGGACAGCTCCCTCACCATCAAGAAGTACGCTGAGCAGGTCTCCAAGGAGCTCGGCGACACCATTACCGTCGTTGCCTTTGACCGTCTGGTCCGTGGCGAGTAAATAAGCTCTTGTAGCTGGTAATGAGCAGGCTGTGGGTTTTACTCACAGCCTGCTTTTTCATGGCTCCCCGTTAAGCCTTTGATATCATATTGAGAGTCTAATTAAAGGAGGATCGCTTTGTCCGACATCCGATATAAACGCGTGCTTCTTAAGCTTTCCGGCGAAGCACTGATGGGCGACGGCCAATATGGCATCGACCCCAAGGTTACCGACCATCTTGCCAAGCAGGTCAAGGAGCTGCTCGCCGTTGGTCATGAGGTCGGCGTCGTTGTCGGCGGCGGCAATATTTTCCGCGGCATGGCCGGCGCTGCCGGTGGCATGGAGCGTGCTCAGGCCGACTACATGGGCATGCTGGCAACCGTTATGAACGCGCTCGCCCTGCAGGATGCCTTCGAGCATAACGATGTTCCCTGCCGCGTGATGAGCGCTATCCAGATGAACGAGATCTGCGAGCCCTATATTCGCCGTCGCGCCATCAACCACCTTTCCAAGGGCAACGTCGTTATTTTTGCCGCCGGTTCGGGCAATCCGTACTTTACGACCGACACCGCCGCGGCTCTTCGTGCGTGCGAGATCGGCGCCGAGATTCTGATTAAAGCCACCAAGGTTGACGGCATCTACGACAAGGATCCCGTCAAGTGCGCCGATGCCGTCCGTTTTGACAAGATTACCTATCACGAGGTTCTCGTCCGCGGCCTGCAGGTTATGGATTCCACGGCTACGGCACTGTGCCAGGATAACCGTATGCCGATTTTGGTCCTCAACATCGATGGCGAGGACACCGTCAAGCGCGCGCTTTCGGGTGAGCCCGTCGGCACGCTCGTCTATCAGGAGGATTAAGCATGGCAGAGAACATCACCGCCCACATGGACAAGTCGCTCGAGTCCCTCAAGCATAACTTCTCCAAGGTTCGTACCGGCCGCGCCAATGCCAACATTCTTTCCGACATCACCGTCGATTATTACGGTGTTCCCACGCCGGTCACGCAGGTTGCCGCCGTCAAGACCCCCGAGGCCCACATGCTTCTCATCGAGCCGTGGGACAAGGCACTCATCAACGCTATCGTCAAGGCCATCGGCGCTTCCGATCTGGGTATTACCCCCAACTCCGATGGCACCGTCGTTCGTCTGCCGTTCCCGGCTCCCACCGAGGAGCGCCGTCGCGAGCTCGTCAAGGAGTGCCGCGAGTACGCCGAGCAGGCCAAGGTGTCTATTCGTAACATCCGTCGCGACTTCAACAACAAGCTCGAGCGCGATGAGGAGCTCACCGAGGACGATGTCCGTCGCGAGCAGGCCAAGGTCCAGAAGCACACTGATGAGTATGTCGCCAAGGTCGAGGAGCTTCTGAAGGAAAAAGAAGCCGAGGTCATGGAGATCTAAGGTGCAATACGACGAGCATAAACTGGTCGAGTACTTTGCCGACGCCCCTGCGGGCGTCGGTTTTTCCGACCTTGACCTCAATAACATTCCGCACCATATCTCGTGCATCATGGACGGCAACGGTCGTTGGGCCACGTCGCGCGGTCTTGCACGTACCGAGGGCCATAAGGCGGGTATCGTCTCACTGCGCGAGATCATTACCGCCTGCGTTCGTCTGGGCGTCGACGTGCTTTCGGCCTATGCGTTTTCTACCGAAAACTGGAACCGTCCGCAGCATGAGGTCAACGTCTTGATGCATCTGTTTGCTAAGACGTTTATCGATGAGCTGCCGCTTCTGAAGCGCGAAAACGTGCGTGTTGTCTTTTTGGGTGACATTTCCGCGCTGCCCAAGAAGACCCGCGACGTTTTTGAACGCGGTCTTGCCGAATGCGCCGATCACACCGGCATGACGCTGGCGCTTGCCGTCAACTACGGCGCGCGTGCCGAGATTACCCGCGCTGTCCGTCAGATCGCACTCGACGCTGCCGCCGGTAAGATCGATCCTGGCGCAATTGATGACGACATGGTGGCTTCCCACCTCTATACCGCCGGCCTTCCCGATCCTGAGCTTGTGATTCGCACTTCCGGTGAGCTGCGCCTTTCGAACTATCTGCTGTGGCAGGTGGCTTATTCCGAGTTCTACGTCACCGATACCTATTGGCCCGACTTTGATCGTTGGGGCCTTGTCGACGCCATTTTGGCCTATCAGGGCCGTGACCGTAGGTTTGGTGGACTGAGCAAGACCGAGGAGGCTTAATCGTGTCCGATCGTCCCAAGGCATCTGCTCCCAAGACGCCTGCGCGCAAAGCTGCCACTGCTGGCGCGCCTGCAGCGAAGAGCGGCACCGGTTCGTGGCTGGCGGGCTTTATTACCCGTGCCGCCGCCGGTATCGTCTACGCCGTTGTCTTTATCCTGTGCCTGGTTTTGGGCATCGTGCCCACGGCCATCTTCGTTTCCGTCATGAGCGGTCTGTGCTGCTATGAGTTTTTCCGTATGACAAGGCTCGATGGCAAGATGGCTAACGAGCGCATGGGTATCGCTGCCGCCGTACTCTTTCCGCTGTCGGCGTTGGGCGATTCGATGCTGCTGAATGCCCTGCTTTTTGCCCTGATGCTCGCTGTGGGCATTTGGTATGTCTGGTCGCCGCGTACCCGCATCTCTGATGTGGCCGTGACGCTCATGGGCCCCATCTACACTGGCTTTATGCTGTCGGCCATCGTGCTGCTGCGCGATGCCGTGCCCGGTTTTGCCGGCGCCCTGCTTTCGGTGGGCGTTTGCGCGTCCCTTTGGGTCTCCGATTCGTTTGCCTACATCGTGGGTAGCCGTATCGGCAAACACAAGATGGTCCCCAAGATCTCTCCCAAAAAGAGCTGGGAGGGGTTTGTTGGCGGCATCCTGGGCTCGGTTTTGATTTGGCTCATCCTGTGGGCGACGCACTTCTACAAACTCAGCCTGCCCTATGCGCTGCTGTGCGGCGTGGTGGTGTCCATTTTGGGCGTTATCGGCGACCTTATCGAGTCGCGCATCAAGCGTGGTGTGGGCGTTAAGGATTCCGGTAACCTTATCCCGGGCCACGGCGGCATGCTCGATCGTAGCGACTCGCTTATCTTTGGCTGCATCACCGCGCAGCTGCTTTTGATGATCGGAGGCGTGCTGTAATGTCCTTCCAGACGACGTATGGCCCCGATGGACGCCTTCGTGTTGCCATCCTGGGTTGTACGGGCTCTATCGGCACCCAGGCGCTCGATGTGTGCCGCCAGCACGCCGATCGCTTGCAGGTGACGGCGCTGTCCGTTAACTCCAGTACCTCCGAGCTCGTTGCCGCTGCCCGCGAGTTCTCGGTTCCGGCGGTTGCCGTGGCCGATGTCGCTCATGGCGATGACGCCGTGCTGCAGGAGCTGCCCGAGGGAACGAAGCTCGGCGTTGGCGCGCAGGCGGTTTGCGAGCTCGCGCGTCGCGATGATGTCGACTGCGTGCTCGTCGCTATTGTGGGCGCCGCCGGTCTCGAGGCGAGCCATGCGGCCTTGACCTCGAATAAGCGCCTTGCCCTTGCCAACAAGGAGTCCCTTGTCGTCGGTGGCGACTTGCTTATGCCGTTGGCGCAACCGGGCCAGCTTATTCCAGTCGACTCTGAGCACTCCGCCATCTACCAGTGCTATCTGGGGGAGAACCCGCGCGAGGCTCATTGTATTTGGCTCACCTGCTCGGGCGGTCCGTTCTTTGGTCGCACACGCGACGAGCTCGATCGCGTGACGCGTGCCGATGCCCTCGCACATCCCA
The DNA here is from genome assembly GCA_958412345.1 of uncultured Collinsella sp. Classification (GTDB taxonomy): domain Bacteria; phylum Actinomycetota; class Coriobacteriia; order Coriobacteriales; family Coriobacteriaceae; genus Collinsella. The sequence goes on from CATYSO010000009.1 coordinate 15,568, forward strand.
CGTGGGCCATGGGTGCCAAGATCACCATCGACTCCGCTACCCTCATGAACAAGGGCCTGGAGCGTATTGAGGCCATGCATCTGTTTAACTGCGACCTCGATTTCATTAACGTGGTCGTGCAGCGTCAGTCCAAGATTCACTCTATGGTCGAGTTCGCCGACGGCTCCGTGATGGCGCATCTCGGTGCTTCCGACATGCGTATTCCCATCCAGTTCGCGTTCTCGTATCCCGAGCGTTGGGATACTCCGGCGCCTCGTATCGATTTTCGCGAGTTGGGGCGGCTCACGTTTGATGCTGCCGACATGGATACCTTCCGCTGTCTGGCACTGGCCGAGCGTGCCGGCAAGACGGGTGGCACCATGCCGTGCGTGCTCAATGCCGCCAACGAGGTCGCCGTCGATGCCTTCCTGCACGATGGCTGCAGCTTTACTGATATCGATCGCATTGTGGAATCCTGCATGGATGCCCACGATATGCAGACGGTCGATTCGTTTGAGCAGCTTCGCGACATCGATGCGTGGGCGCGTGAAAAAGCTGCGCAGGTGCTCGCCGCAACCCGTTCCTAACCCATAAGGATTGCTTTTTCGTTTTATGGATACTGTTCTGAGCGTTCTTTCATCGGTCTTTTGGGGCCTGCTGATGCTTTCCGTCCTCGTGTTTTTGCACGAGGGCGGCCACTTTTTGGCGGCGCGTGCCTGCGGCGTCCGTGTGACCGAATTCTTTTTGGGCCTGCCGTGCCGCTTTGACATCCATTACACGTCGCGTCGCATTGGAACCAAGTTTGGCGTGACCCCGCTGTTGCTGGGTGGCTACGCTGCCATCTGCGGTATGGATCCGACCGATGTCTCGTGCGCCGATCGCGTGCTCGCGGCTATCTACCGCCATGGTCGCGTGACCGTGGCCGACCTTGCTGTCGAGCTCGAGCTTTCCGAGGAGGATGTGCTCGAGGCTTGTGCTCTGTTGCTGGGCTGGGGCTCCATCGCACCTTGGTATGAGGAAGGGGAGAAGCCCTCACCGAGCTACTATCCCACCAAGTATCAGACACTGCCTCGAGACGCTGCGGGTTACACCACCTTTGACGGCCGCCGGTTCGATCGAGAGCATGCGACTGCCGAGGGCGATGTGTGGGAGCTGCCGTGCGGCGAGGCTGATTTCTTGGCGCAAGAGCGCTCGCATACTTATCTTGGCCAGGGCTTTCTCAAGCGCGCCTTTATGCTGCTCGCGGGCATTCTCGTCAATATCCTGACGGGTTTTTTGCTCCTTATGAGCATCTATTCCATTGCGGGTGTCACCGTGCCGATGGATACCAACGTGATCGGTCAGGTTGACGAGGGGTCTATTGCCGCCAAGGCGGGTATCGAGGCCGGTGATGCGATCCTTTCGGTCGACGGTGTCTCATGTTCCACTTGGATGGACGTCTACGATGCTATCGGCAAGGCCGCCGGTAAGGACGATATCGCCATTGAGTATGAGCGCGACGGCAAGCAGCATTCGACCTCGGTTGCGCTCAAAGAGGACGAGCGGTTAGGTGTGTATGCTTCTACGGAGGTAGTCCGTTTGGACCCCATCACCTCGGCGCGTCTGTCATTCTCCTATGTTGTGCAGACCGCGGATGGCGTTATTCGCCTACTCCAGCCGCAGCATACGATGGAGATTCTCGACCAGTCCTCGTCGATCGTGGGTATCAGCGTCATGTCCTCTCAGGCGGCTGCTGCCGGCCCCGTAACGTTCCTTTCGTTTGCTGCCCTCATCTCGTTCTCGCTTGGCTTTATGAACCTGCTGCCCATCCCGCCACTCGATGGCGGTAAGCTGGTCATCGAGATCATTCAAAAGATTGCGGGACGCGAGCTTCCGCTCAAGGTCCAGGCGATTGTGAGCTATGTGGGCATCGCACTCTTTGCGCTGCTGTTTGTCTATATGCTTCGTTCCGACATCCTTCGATTTATTCTGTAGGGGAGTGTTTGGATTGTCTTTATCCCATCCTTTGCCGCGCGAACTGACGCGCCCCGTGCATGTGGGCGGCGTACAGATCGGTGGCGGCGCGCCGGTGGTGGTTCAGTCCATGACCTGTACCGATACCGCCGATGCCCAGGCAACGCTTGCGCAACTGTGTGCGCTTGCGCAAGCTGGCTGCGATATCGTGCGCGTGAGCGTGCCCACCGAGGCCGCGCTCGAGGGCTTTCGTACCATCTGTGCTGAGTCCCCGGTGCCGATCGTCGCCGATATTCACTTTAACCATAAGCTCGCCATTGGTGCCGTTGAGGCCGGTGCTGCCAAGCTGCGCATCAATCCCGGCAATATCGGCGATTGGGCCAAGGTTGACGCGGTGATCGATGCTGCTGGTGCCGCGGGCTGTGCGATTCGCATCGGTGTCAACGCCGGCTCGCTCGAGCAAGATATCGCCGAGCGCGACGATCTCACGCAGCCCGAAAAGCTCGTGATGTCGAGCGAGCGCTTTGTGCAGCATTTTGAGGACCGCGGCTTTACGAACATTGTGCTTTCGGCCAAGGCCCATAGCGTTCAAACGACGCTCGATACCTATCGAGCCCTGTCGCGTGAGATTCCCCACGTTCCGCTTCACCTGGGCGTAACCGAGGCGGGTACCAAGCTTCAGGGCACCATTAAGAGCTCGGTGGGCCTTGGTATTCTGCTGTCTGAGGGTATTGGTGACACCATGCGCGTCTCTCTCACGGCCGATCCGGTTGAGGAGCCGCCGGTTGCCTGGGGTATTCTGCAGTCGCTGGGCCTGCGTCGCCGTGGCCCCGAGATTGTCTCGTGCCCTACGTGCGCCCGCTGCCAGGTTAACCTCATTCCCATCGCCGAGGAGGTCACCGAGCGGCTTAAGAATTATTCCGCGCCGCTTTCGATCGCCGTGATGGGATGTGCGGTCAACGGCCCCGGAGAGGCATCTGACTCCGACCTGGGCGTTGCCTGTGGACGCGGTCAGGGCCTGCTCTTTTCGCATGGCCAGATCATTGGTAAAGTAGCTGAGGACCAAATTGTCGACGCGCTCATGGCCGAGGTCGACAAGCTTATTGAGGAGAAATAAATGACCCGAGCAATGTATATGTCTAAGCTGTATGCTCCGACGCTCAAAGAGGATCCGGCCGACGCCGAGCTTGCGAGCCATCGTCTGCTGCTTCGCGCCGGCATGATCCGCAAGGAGGCCGCCGGCCTGTATTCTTATCTGCCGCTCGCATGGCGCTCGATTCGCAAGATCGAGAACATCGTGCGCGACGAGATGGATGCCGCCGGTGCCCAGGAGCTCATGATGCCCATTATGGTCGATGCCGAGCTGTGGCGTGAGTCCGGCCGTATTGATGCCTATGGCAAGGAACTCGTGCGCTTCGATGACCGTCACGGCCGTGAGTTTGTGCTGGGCCCCACCCACGAGGAGACGGTGACCGCCCTGGTGCGCAATGAACTGCGCTCTTATAAGCAGCTGCCCGTCAACCTCTACCACATCCAGGATAAGTTCCGCGACGAGTTCCGCCCCCGCTTTGGTCTGATGCGCGGTCGCGAGTTCATCATGAAGGACGCCTACAGCTTCTCCGCCACGCAGGAGAGCCTGCAGGAGGAGTACGACAAGATGAAGCAGGCCTACGCCAACATCTGCGAGCGCTGCTATATCAAGGCCCTGCCCGTCGTTGCCGACTCCGGTGAGATCGGTGGCGATACCTCCGTCGAGTACATGGCTTTGGCCGACGCCGGTGAGGCTTCCCTCGTCTACTGCGACGATTGCGGCTTCGCTGCCGACGATGAGGCCGCAAGCACCAAGGTCGTTGTGACCGAGGGTCCTGGCGACGGTACGCTTACCAAGGTCGAGACTCCGGGCATGGGCACCATTGAGGCCGTCGCCAAGTTCTTCGGTTTCCCCGAGAACGGTACGCGAAAGTCGCTGGCGCTCATCGACGCCGAGGGCAAGCCGGTCGTGGCCATTGTCCCGGGCGACCACGAGCTCAATGACTGCAAGGCCGAGCATGTCTTTGGCAAGGGCTATCGCATGATGACCGACGAGGAGCTCCAGGCGAACGGCCTGCACAAGGGCTTTATCGGACCGGTCAACCTGCCCGAGGGCATCCGTCTGGTGTGCGACGAGAGCCTGCGTGAGTCCAAGCAGTGGGCCTGCGGCGCCAACGAGGTTGACTATCACTTTACCGGTGCCTGCCCCGAGCGCGACTTTACCGTCGACGAGTGGGCCGACCTGGTCACCGTCGTGGCCGGCGATCCTTGCCCGCACTGCGGAAAGCCCCTCTCCGCTGCCCGCGGCATCGAGGTCTCCCAGGTCTTCCAGCTGGGCACCAAGTATTCCGAGGCCATGGGTGCCACCTTTATGGATGAGGACGGTAAGGAGAAGCCACTCATCATGGGTTGCTACGGCGTGGGCGTGTCCCGCTCGCTCGCTGCCGTCGTGGAGCAGCACAACGACGAGCACGGCATCGTCTGGCCGGTCTCCGTTGCCCCGTACGAGGTCGCGGTGATTCCGCTTGATCCCAAGAAGGAAGAGTGCGCTACCGTCTGCGAGCAGATTGTTGATGGCCTGTGTGCCGAGGGTATCGAGGTCGTCGTCGACGATCGCGATGAGCGTCCTGGCTTTAAGTTTGCCGATAACGACCTCATGGGCTTCCCGTATCAGGTGGTGCTCGGCAAGCGTGGCCTTAAGAATGGCACCGTTGAGCTCAAGGACCGTGCCACGGGCGAGCGTGAGGACGTGGCGATCGACGAGGTCGTCGCCAAGGTTGCCGAGCTTGTTAAGGCGGCTCGCCGTTAATCGACGATTTCGCTTGTAGTTTGATATACGGGACGGCCCCGCATTTCTCCAGATTGGGGAGATGTGGGGCCGTCCTTTTATCTTGTAGCATCCTCGATATCTAAAAGAAAACCCCACAGCCCATATGAGCTGCGGGGTTTTCCTTGTGCCTCCGATGCGAAATAAATCGCTCAGATATTACTGATAATCGACGACGTCGATCCAGTTCTTCAGGAACTCATCGTTCACGTTGCGCTTACGAGCGAGCTCGGAAGCGGCGACGATGCTCGTCCACTGACGCACGACCTGCATGGGCATGTCGGCGCGGTCGCAGTAGAGCTCCAGGTAGGCCTCGGCCTGGTCCTTGCTGTTGAGAGCAAAGAGCAGGTAGGTGGTGGCAACGTCGGCAGCAGGGGAGCCCTGGGTGGCGTGTGCCCAGTCGCACACATAGAGCTGGCCGTCGTCGCCGACGATGACGTTGGAGGGGTTGAAGTCGCCGTGGCAGACCTTGAACTCCTTGGTCATGCCGTCCAGACGCTCCTGAAGGTTGTAGCGCGTGGTGGCATTGAGCTGATCAAGGCTGTCGATCATGCGGGCGAACTTGTCGCGCTGACGGTTGAGCAGCGGGGAGGTGTAGCCGTGGATCTCGATCTGGAGGTCGACGAACATCTCGAGGTACTCACCAAAGCGCTGGGGCTCGGCAGTCATCTTCTCGGCAAGGGTGGTGCCCGGAACCTTCTCGGTCACGAGCGCCCAGCCGTTGGCGTTCTCGAGCTGGGAAACCTCGAGCGCCTTGGGGCTGCGGATGCCGCACTCATTGATGCGGGCAAGATTCAAAGCCTCGTTGAACACGTCGGAGACAGGCTTGGTCTCGTTAAAGACCTTGACGATCTTGTCGCCCAGGTCGTAAACGACCTTGTTGCCACGGCGGACGAGCTCGGTCTTGGAATCGGGTAGCAGCATGGTTGCATCCTTTCAACGATGCGATAGAAGCGACGGCGGGGGTGTGTGAAACACCCGTGCACCCCCGCCGTTAAAAACCGTGCTAAAACTAGCAGACGGCGTAGTCCTGAGGCTCGCGGCCGTAGTAGGCGTCCAGGTAGAGCTCCTTGATCTCGCTCATGAGCGGGTAGCGCGGGTTGGCGCCGGTGCACTGGTCGTTGAATGCCTGCTCGGTCATCTCGTCGAGGGTATCGAGGAAGTACTGCTCGTCAACACCGTAGTCGGCGATGGTCTTCTTGACGCCGATGAAGTCCTTGAGCTCCTCGAGCTTCGTGATGAAGTTCTCGAAGACCTCCTTGTCGTCCTTGCCCTCGATGCCGCAGTACTTGGCCATCTCGGCGTAGTTGTGCAGCGCGTTGGGGTAAGGATACTGGGAGAAGGTACCCATCTTGACGGGAGCCTCGGCGGCGTTGTAGCGCATGACGCGGGTCAGGATGACAGCGTTGGCGAGGCCGTGGGGCAGGTGATGGAAGGCGCCGAGCTTGTGAGCCATGGAGTGGTTGAGGCCCAGGAAGGCGTTGGCGAAGGCCATACCGGCCATGCAAGAGGCGTTGTGCATCTCCTCGCGGGCATGCGGGTCCTTGGCGCCGTTCGTGAAGCTGGAGGGCAGGTTCTCGAAGACGAGCTTAGCAGCGCGCTCGGAGAGGCCCTTGGTGTAGTCGGAAGCCATGATGGAGACGTAGGACTCGATGGCGTGGGTCATGACGTCGATGCCGGAGGCAGCGGTTAGGCCGCGCGGGGCGGTCATGCAGTTGTCGGCGTCGACGATAGCCATGTTGGGGAGCAGCGCGTAGTCGGCGAGCGGCCACTTGATGCCGGTCTCCTTGTCGGTGATGATGGCGAACGGCGTGCACTCGGAGCCGGTACCCGAAGAGGTCGGGACGGCGACGAAGTAGGCCTTCTTGCCCATCTCGGGGAAGGTGAAGATACGCTTGCGGATGTCCATGAAGTCCATGGCCATGTCCTCAAACTTGCACTCGGGGTGCTCGTACATCATCCACATGATCTTGCCGGCGTCCATAGCGGAGCCACCGCCGACGGCGATGATCACGTCAGGCTCAAAGAGAGCCATCTGCTTGGCGCCGCGACGTGCGCACTGCAGCGACGGATCGGGCTCGACGTCGTAGAAGCAGTCGTGGGCGATGCCCATCTCGTCGAGCTTGGCCTCGATGGCGCGGGTGTTGCCATTCTTGAAGAGGAACTGGTCGGTGACGATGAAGGCGCGCTTCTTGCCCATGACGGTACCGAGCTCGTCGAGGGCGACGGGCGTGGAACCCTTCTTGAAGTAGACCTTCTCGGGAGCGCGGAACCACAGCATGTTCTCACGGCGCTCGGCCACAGTCTTAACGTTGATCAAGTGCTTCACCCCAACGTTCTCGGAGACGGAGTTGCCGCCCCAGGAGCCGCAGCCCAGGGTCAGAGACGGCTTCATGCCAAAGTTGTACAGGTCACCGATGCCGCCGTGCGAGGACGGGGTGTTGATGACGATACGGCAGGCCTTCATGACGTGCTCGAACAGACTGATCTTCTCGGCCTGGGCGGGGTGCACGTACAGAGAGGCGGTGTGGCCCGGGCCACCGGCGAGCACCAGGTGCTCGGCCTTGTCGACTGCCTCCTGGAAGTCCTTGGCGTGGTACATGGCCAGGACCGGGGAGAGCTTCTCGTGGGAGAACTCCTCCTTGGCGGGGTCGGTGGAGGTGACCTCGGCGATCAGGATCTTGGTCTTGGCGGGAACCTCGATGCCTGCGAGCTCGGCGATCTTGGCGGCAGCCATGCCGGGGATGCGGTGGTCGAGAGCGCCGTTCTTGAACATGGCGGCACGCAGAGCCTCCATCTCGGCACCCTGCTTGACGAAGTAGCAGCCGCGCTTCTGGAACTCGGCCTTAACCTGGTCATAGATGGTGTCGATGACGGTCACGGACTGCTCGGAAGCGCAGATCATGCCGTTGTCGAAGGTCTTGGAGTGGATGATGGAGTTGACGGCGAGCAGCACGTCGGCGGTGTCGTCGATGACGACCGGGGTGTTACCGGCGCCAACGCCCAGGGCGGGCTTGCCCGAGGAGTAGGCGGCCTTGACCATGCCCGGGCCACCGGTGGCGAGGATGATGTCGACGTCGCGCATGACCATGTTGGTCAGCTCGATGGAGGGGACATCGACCCAGCCGATGATGCCCTCGGGGGCACCGGCCTTGACGGCGGCGTCAAGCACGAGCTTAGCGGCGGCGATGGTGCACTTGGCGGCAGCCGGGTGCGGGGAGATGATGATGCCGTTGCGGGTCTTCAGGCTGATCAGCGTCTTGAAGATCGCAGTGGAGGTGGGGTTGGTCGTCGGGATGACGGCGCCCACGATGCCGATGGGCTCGGCGATCTTGGTGATGCCGTAGGCCTCGTCGCGCTCCAGGACACCACAGGTCTTGGTGTTCTTGTAAGCGTTGTAGATGTACTCTGCGGCGTAGTGGTTCTTGATGACCTTGTCCTCAAGAACGCCGCGGCCGGTCTCCTCGATGGCCATCTTCGCCAACGGGATACGAGCCTTGTTGGCGGCCATGGCGGCCTCATAGAAGATCTTGTCGACCTGCTCCTGCGTGTACGTAGCAAAAAGCGCCTGGGCCTCTCGCATCTGAGCGAGCTTAGCCTCAAGCGCCTCTACGTTGTCCACAATTGCGGGAGTAGTGTTTTCCGGTGACTTTTTCACCATTTGTGTCTCCTTGCGATCGGAGATTTACCCTACGCCTTGCATGATAGCAAGAAATTATTCGGCGAACGGTCAGATTCCTCTAAAAGGCACACTAAAACGCTTCAATAAACTGAAGCGTTTTAACCATTTAACTAAAAGCCGAACGTCTTCTCCGGGCGAATTCCTAGTTTCCCCATGGCTATGGTGTGGAGTTTGTTCATTGTTTGTTCATTACACTCATTGGGGACAGACTTATATGTGTGCTTTCACTCATTTGGGACAGACATCGATTTGTCATTTTGTCGTTTTGGGCATGTTTTTGTCGTTCATTGTATATAAATAGGTCACAGGCTCAGCATTTCGCGTTCCTTCTCTCCTTTTAGGTGTTGCCTGTACGGCTTTGAAAGGAAAGACCATGCCCCGTTGCGCCCGCGAAATTTCGCTCACCGGCTATTACCACGTCTTTGACCGTGGCAACTCCAAACAGATCATTTTTGAAGATGACTCTGACCGATATCGTTTCTTATCGGACATCTCGGACAGGTTTGCTTGCCATGACGTGGCGGTGTTGGCCTGGTGCCTTATGGACAACCACTTCCATTTGATGGTTGATGACCCATTTGACAACCTTTCAAAGGCAATGCAGTGCGCGCTGACGGCCTATGCCAAGTATTTCAATGGGAAAACCGGAAGAACGGGCCACCTGTTTGATAATCGCTATTCGCGGGTCGCGGTCGAGTCGGACACGCAGGCGGTGCAGTTGCTCGATTATATCCATCTCAATCCCGTGAAAGGTGCGCTCGACTCGCTTGATGCCTACCGCTAGTCAAGCTACAAGGCATACCAGCTGGGATACGATCCCTTTGATATCTGCGATGCGGCCCCCATGCTCGATATTGTCGGGGGTTCCCGTCGCTATTGCGAGCATCTTAAGGAAGTTGCCGAGCGGATCTGGTCAGTTGAGATTCTTCCGCGTCGACGGATTCCAGACGAGGATGCCCTTACCGTCGCACACGAGGCCCTGCCGAGCATTGATCCTGCGCTGCTCAAGGCCCTGCCACGCCCCGAACGCGATGCCTGTCTGCTAAGGCTCAGGTGGGCCCATCTCACGGTCAAGCAAATTGCCCGTATCACCGGTATCGGCGCTACAAGCGTAACCAAGGCCACCACAGGCTGGAACGAGGCGGCCTGAGGCAGGGGCCGAACCGCTGCCGGCATGCGTTACGTCTGTCCCCAATGCATGAAAACACTCATGTAAGTCTGTCCCCAATGCATGAAAACACTCATGTAAGTCTGTCCCCAATGAGTGGAAAAAGGCGCCCTCCGTAGTGGAGGACGCCTTTGGTAAGTTCTATATGAACGCGAGGTCTTTGACCCGGAGAGTCCGAGGTACTTGTTGGTAAGACCTTATTTAGGAGCGCGCAACCTTGCCGGACTTGAGGCAGGTGGAGCAAACGTTCATCTTGCGACGGTGACCATCGACGACGACGTAAACGCGCTGGATGTTGGGGCGGAACTTACGGTTGGTGACGCGGTGAGAGTGGCTGATGGAGCGACCGGCAACGGGGTGCTTACCGCAAACTTCGCAAACTTTGGACATAACTGACCCTCCTTGGGCGACAAACGAACATGTCGCGTTAACAAACAATCCTGAACTATAGCACAGAAGTCGCTCCCTGTGCGCAATCTACACAGAGATATTCCTCTTTTGGCGATAGTGCCCACGCTACGGCCCTGGACGTAGATCCGATTTGCGTGCAGCAGAGGGGATTATGCCAGCTCGTGCGTGTGTTTTCAAGCTCGTCCCACAAATATATATAGGTTTATGGAGCATTGGGCTCCGTTTACGGATTGTTCTGTATTTATGCTCGCAATTAAGCTCGAGGTTGGCTACACTATCCCTTGACCATTAAAGGGGTACGAGATACCCACATGGAATTACATAGCTGCCAAAGAGCAGCCCTTCCTGTGGGTGTCTGGTCCGCTTTAAGCGGTCGGGCATCTATTTTTTTGACTGTGTCAGCAGTCAAGACATGTGAGGAAGGAGATCGATGGGCACGACTTCCCCCAAGGCGGTCATCATGGACGAGACCGCCGTCAATCGAGCGATGACCCGCATCGCGCACGAGATTCTCGAGCGCAACGAGGGCTGTGAAGACCTCGCTCTGGTCGGCATCGTCACGCGCGGCGACCTTCTGGCAAAGAAGCTCGCCGAGGAGATCAAGGAGATCGAGGGCGTCGACGTTCCGCTCGGCAGCCTGGACATCAGCTTCTACCGCGATGACTATGCGACCAATTTCGCTCCCGCGATCCACGCTACCAACATTCCCTTCAGCGTCGACGGCAAGCGCGTCGTGCTGGTGGACGACATCCTGTATACGGGCCGTACTATCCGCGCCGCTCTGGATGCCGTCATGGACCTGGGCCGTCCGAGCCGCATCGAGCTGGCAGTTCTCGTTGACCGCGGTCACCGTGAGCTCCCCATCTCGCCGGACTTTGTCGGCAAGAACGTTCCCTCGTCGCATGAGGAGAACGTGCACCTATATATGAAGGAAGTCGACGGCTACACCGCCGTCGAGATTAACGACGTCGCGCCGGGTTCCCACGTGGGCTCCGCGCCGCTGGGAGGTGAGTAGTACCGTGGCGTTCAACCATAAGCACCTGATCGACATTACCGAGTACTCCGAAGAGGACATCAAGCTCATCCTCGAGACCGCCAAGGCGTTCTCTGAGGTCAACGAGCGTGCGATCAAGAAGGTCCCCACGCTCAAGGGCAAGACCATCGTCAACATGTTCAACGAGCCCTCGACGCGCACCCGCAGCTCCTTCGAGCTCGCCGAGAAGCGCCTTTCGGCCGACAGCCTCAACTTTGGCGGCTCCTCGACCTCCACGGTCAAGGGCGAGAGCCTCGTCGACACCGTCGAGACCCTCAACGCCTACAAGATTGATTGCATCGTCGTTCGCGATAAGCACGCCGGTGCTCCCTACATCGTCACGCAGAACTCGCCCGCGAGCGTCATCTGCGCCGGCGACGGCAAGCACAACCACCCCACGCAGGCCCTGCTCGACCTGTACACCATCTGGGAGCACAAGGGTGACTTCCACGGTCTGAAGGTCGCCGTCGTCGGCGATATCGCGCACTCCCGCGTGTGCGGCTCGCTGATCCCCGCACTTAAGATCATGGGCTGCGAGACCTACGCCGTCGCCCCCGGCACGCTGCTGCCGCCGGCGCCCGAGGTCCTGGGCTGCGACCACGTGACGAGCGACCTCGATTCCGTCCTGCCTGAGCTGGACGTCGTCTACATGCTGCGCGTGCAGCAGGAGCGCCTCGAGGGTGCCCCGTTCCCCACGATTCGTGAGTACCACAAGCTCTTCGGCCTGACCAAGGACCGCGAGAAGCTCATGAAGCCCGATGCGATCATCTGCCACCCGGGCCCCATCAACCGCGGCGTCGAGTTCGATTCCTATATGGCCGACCACCCGCAACGCTCCGTCATCCTGGAGCAGGTCTACGCCGGTATCTGCGTGCGTATGGCTATCCTGTATCTGCTGCTTGGAGGTGCCGATAATGGCCTTGCTTCTTAAGAATGCCCACGTCGTCGACCCGTCCGTCGAGCTTGACGGTGTCGTTGACGTCCTGATTGACGGCGACAAGATCGCCGAGGTCGGCGAGAATCTCGCCGTCGAGGGAGCCGAGGTCCGCGACCTTTCCGGCAAGTACCTCGTCCCCGGCCTGGTGGATATGCACGTTCACCTTCGCGAGCCCGGCTACGAGGTCAAAGAGGACATCGAGAGCGGCACCCGCGCAGCTGCCAAGGGCGGCTTCACCGGCGTTTGCGCCATGCCCAACACCGACCCCGTCACCGATAACGGCACCGTCGTGGAGTTCGTCAAGTCCCGCGCTGCCGAGGTCGGTCACTGCCGCGTCTATCCGTCGGGCGCCATGACCCGCGGTCTTAAGGGCGAGGCCATGTCCGAGATGGGCGATATGGTCGCCCACGGCGCCGTCGCCTTTACTGACGACGGTCGCGGCGTGCAGGGCGCGGGCATGCTCCGTCGCTGCATGGACTATGGCAAGATGTTCGGCAAGGTCTTTATGAGCCACTGCCAGGACGAGGGCCTGGTCGGCCACGGCCAGATCAACGAGGGCAAGGTCTCGACCCGTCTGGCTCTTGAGGGCTGGCCGGCTGCCGGCGAGGAGCTCCAGATCGCTCGCGACATCGAGATCGCCAAGCTGACCGGTGCCAAGCTGCACATCCAGCACATCTCTACCGCCCATGGCCTGGAGATCGTGCGTGCCGGCAAGGCCGCTGGCGTTCAGGTTACCTGCGAGGCAACCCCGCACCACATGTTCCTGACCGAGAACGACCTGGACGAGACCTACAACACCTCGCTCAAGGTCAATCCGCCGCTGCGCACCGACGAGGACGCCGAGGCCATCCGTCAGGGTGTCATCGACGGCACCGTCGACGTTATCGTCACCGATCACGCTCCCCACACCCCGTGGGAGAAGGCCCGTGAGTTCGAGCTTGCGCCCTTTGGTATGATCGGCCTCGAGACCTCGCTGTCGCTCGTACTCACCGAGCTGGTCAACACGGGCAAGATGAGCGTGGGCCGCATGGTCGAGCTCATGGCCATCAAGCCGCGTGAGATCCTGGGCCTCGACCAGGTTCAGGTCAAGGCGGGCTCCGTTGCCGACCTGACTGTGTTCGACCCCGCCGCCACCTGGACGGTCGGCGAGGATGGTTACGAGTCGCGCGCCGAGAACTCCGGTTTCGCCGGCCGCACGCTCACCGGTCGTGCCACCGATGTGTTTGTCGGCGGTAAGCAGACGCTCGCCGACGGCTGCATCTGCTAGCATAGCCTTATCGCTTTTGTGCGCGGTGCCCTTGCGGTGCCGCGCTTTCTGTTCGTTTTGACCATGCAACCGCATGGGGGATTGGAGCGTCTATGCCCACACCTTCCACTGCACGCATGCATGACTTCGAGGTCGTCTCGAACCAGGAGATCGCCGACGGCATCTTCTCGCTCGTCATCTCGGCCCCCAAGCTTGCAAGTGCGCTCAAGCCCGGTCAGTTTGTGAACATTGCCGTGCCCGGTGATGCGTCCTCGCTGCTTCGCGTGCCCCTGAGCTTCTATCGCGCCGACGCCCAGGCCGGCACCGTCGAGCTGTGGTACGCCGTCGTGGGCGACGACACCCGTCGTCTGTCGCAGATGGCCCCCGGTTCCACCTCTAATCTGCTGGGCCCTGGCGGCCGCGGCTGGCTTGTGCCCGAGGGTACCAGGAAGGCGCTGCTCGTTGCGGGAGGCATCGGTGTTCCGCCCGTGCTGTGCCTTGCCGGCAAGCTTGCCGAGCAGGGTGTGGCCGTCGACGTGTGCCTGGGCTTTTGCACCGCGTCCAAGGCCGTGGGCATCGATGAGTTCCGCGCTCTGTGCGACACGGTCGACGTGTGCACCGACGACGGCTCGCTTGGCACGCACGGTTTTTGCACCGATCCTGCCGCCGAGCTGCTTGGCGAGGGCGGCTACGACTACGTGGCCAGCTGCGGTCCCGCCGTCATGATGAAGAAGGTCGCCGCCGCAGCCGCCGAGGCCGGTGCGTACTGCGAGGTGTCGCTTGAGCGCATGATGAGCTGTGGCTTTGGCGCCTGCAACACCTGCAATGTCGAGACGGTCGACGGTATGAAGGGCGCCTGCATGTGCGGCCCCGTGTTCGATGCTTCCAAGGTGGTGGTCTTCTAGTGGGTACCGTGAACATGGCCGTCGATTTCGGCGGCGTCAAGATGCAGAACCCCATCAACACCGCAGCCGGTACCTTTGGCTACGGTTGGCAGTTCCAGAACTTCTTTGATGTTTCCCAGCTGGGCGCCATCACCACCAAGGGTTGCGCTGCCGAGCCCTGGCCCGGCAATCCCGCGCCTCGCATGGCCGAGATCCCGGGCGGCATGATCAACTCCGTGGGCCTTCAGAACCCCGGCGTGGCCGCCTTTGCCCGTGAGTCCGGTCCGTGGCTCGAACAGCTGTCCAAGGACGGCTGCCAGGTCATTTGTCAGGTTGCCGGCCACTCCGTTGACGAGTTTGTCCGCGCACTCGAGATGTATGTCGAGCTGTGCCCCTGGGCTGCCGGCTACGAGATCAACGTGAGCTGCCCTAATATCGCCGCCGGCGGTGCCGCCATGGGATCAACGCCCGAGGGCGCCTCTTCCGTTATGGCTGCCTGCCGCAAGGTGACCGATAAGCCGCTGTTCGTGAAGATGGCGCCGGTCAACGTTGCCGAGATTGCCAAGGCTCTCGAGGCCGCCGGCGCCGACGGCCTTTCGGTCATCAACTCCATCCAGGGTATGGCCATTGACGTCCATACCCGCAAGTCCCGCGTGGCCAAGCCCAAGGGCGGCCTTTCGGGCCCGCTGTGCCACCACATCGCCGTGCGCATGGTCTGGGAGGTTGCCCAGGCCGTCGATATCCCCATCAACGGTGTCGGCGGTGTCATGACCGGCGAGGATGCGGCTGAGTTTATCCTGGCCGGCGCCACCTGCGTGTCGGTCGGTATGGCCAACTTCGTCGATCCGTGTGCTTCGCTTAAGATCGCGCATGAGCTCGAGGCCTGGGCCGAGTCCCAGGGCGTGAAGGACATCAACGAGCTGGTAGGTGCTTTCGAATGCTAGAGAATGATGCCCGCGACCGTGTTATCGTCGCCCTCGACTGCGACCGTGAGCGCGCGCTCGAGCTCGCCCACGAGCTTTCGGGCCATGCCGCCTGGCTCAAGGTTGGCATGACGCTCTATTACGCTGAGGGTCCCCAGATCGTCAAGACCTTTAAGGACCTTGGCTTTAAGGTCTTCCTCGACCTTAAGTTCCATGACATTCCGCATCAGGTGCGCGGCGCTGCCCGCTCGGCCTCGCTTGCCGGTGCCGACCTGCTTTCGGTCCACGGCCTGGGCTCGGGTGCTATGCTCGCTGCCTGCCGCGAGGGTGCCGAGGAGGCGCGTGAGGACCGCGCCAAGCTCGTCGCCATCACCGTGCTCACGAGCATGAATCAGGATGCCTTGAGCGAGATCGGCGTCGAGTCGCCCGTGGCCGAGGAGGCCGCCCGTCTGGCAAAGCTTGCTCAGGCCAACGGCATCGATGGCATCGTGTGCTCGCCGATGGAGGCTCACGACATGCGTGAGCTGCTGGGTCCTGATGCCCTGATCGTGACTCCGGGTGTGCGTCCGGTGGGTGCCGCCCTTGGTGACCAGTCCCGCGTGGCGACGCCTTCCCAGGCTATCGAGCGTGGCGCAAGCCACATTGTGGTGGGCCGTCCCATCACCGGTGCCGACGATCCGGTTGCCGCCTTTGACGCCATCGTCGCCGAGCTGGTCGAAAACGTCGCGTAAAAGATTCCCCTAAGTCACCACTTTTGGGTCTCATTAGCACAAAATAGCCCCTGTGCCTGCGTAAACTTTCCCATCCTTTGTGTGGAATCGCAGGTCAGGGGCTTAACTTTGGGCGCAGTATATTGCACTTTTTGCGGGTATCGTCTAACCTATGGAGCCGCGATTGGGCATTTTGTACGTTCTACGTGCTAAAATGCCAATTATTGAATCAGATATAACCCAACTATTTGGAGGTACGAATGGCACTCCCTCAGCTTACCGACGAGCAGCGCAAGCAGGCTCTTGAGAAGGCTGCTGCCGCACGTCACGCCCGCGCTGAGCTTCGCGAGCAGATCAAGAAGGGCGAGAAGTCCCTCGAGTCCGTGCTCAACTCCGATGACCCCATCGCTTCCCGCATGAAGGTTTCCACCCTCATCGAGTCTCTCCCCGGTTATGGCAAGGCCAAGGCCGCCAAGATCATGGAGGAGCTCGGTATCTCCGCTACTCGTCGCGTCCAGGGCCTCGGCGTCCGTCAGCGCGAGCAGCTCCTCGAGCAGCTGACCAAATAAGTGAGCGCTCAGGATTCCAAGCTCTTTGTGATTTCTGGACCGTCAGGCGCAGGCAAGGGTACGCTCGTCACTCGTGTGCGCGAGCGCCGCTCGAACCTGGGTCTGACGGTTTCGGCTACCACGCGAGCACCACGCAAAGGTGAGGTCGACGGTGTCAACTACTTTTTTCTGACTCGCGAGGAGTTCGACCGCCGCGTGGCAAACGGTGAGTTTGTTGAGTGGGCCGAGGTCCACGGTAACTGCTACGGCACGTTGGTGAGCGAGGTCACATCCAAGCTCGCCTCGGGCTCGTCTCTGATTTTGGAGATCGATGTCCAGGGCGCCCTGCAGGTGAAGGAGCGTTTCCCCGAGGCCGTGCTGATCTTTATCAAGCCGCCTTCGCTTGAGGTGCTTCGCGAGCGTCTAGTCGGTCGCGGTACCGAGACGCCCGAGACGATTGAGCTGCGTATGGCAAACGCCGCCGATGAGCTTGCCCTTGCCGACCGCTACGACGACGTCGTGGTGAATGACGATCTCGACCGCGCGACCGATGAGCTCGTTCGCGTTCTCGATATGCATGAAAGGATCTGAGGTCCGTGTCCGTTGTAAAGCCTTGCATTGACGATCTTCTGGAGAAGACCGATCACAACCGCTTCCTGCTCGCTTCGCTTGCCTCCAAGCGCGCCTGCGACATCAATAGCATGCTGCGTGGCCAGCACAACCGCGTGCTTGCCGTCCAAGATGTCGATGACATCACCATCGGGCTTTCCGGTGCCGATACCATCTCGATGGCTATGGACGAGATTGTCGACGGCGACATCTCTTACGACGAGGCCCGTTACGAGAAGGCGCTCGGCCACAAGGTTGCTGAAGCCTAAATGGCGGCTCGCGTCTGCCTGGTCCACTATCACGAGGTTGGGCTGAAGGGCAAGAACCGCGCACATTTTGAGCATATCCTCATGGATAACATCAAGGCGGCCTTGGCCGCCTTTTCCGTGAATGCCGTGTCTCGAATTTCCGGTTATATCCTCGTGACCTTTAACGAGCATCAGGCCGACGAGGCGGCGCGTGTCATTCGCACCGTTCCCGGCGTTGCCCGTGTGTCTTTGGCGTATCACACCAATCGCGACCCGCAGGAGTACTGCGCCGCCGCCGTGAAGGCGCTGCGCGAGTTTGGTTCCTTCGATTCGTTTAAGGTGCACGCCAAGCGCTCCAATACTGACTATGAGCTCACCTCGATCGATATCAATCGTCAGGTGGGCGAGGTGCTGTGTGAGGCCTTTCCCGATAAAAAGGTTCAAATGCACGACCCCGATGCGATGGTGCACGTACTGGTGGTCCAGGGTAGCGTTTACGTGTACGCGCGCTCCGAGCGCGGCGTGGGCGGTCTGCCGGTGGGTTCTGCCGGCAAGGTCGTGACGCTGCTGTCGTCGGGTATCGATTCTCCGGTGGCGACCTGGATGCTCGCGCGTCGCGGTGCGGTGTGCGTGCCGGTACATTTCTCCGGTCGTCCGCAGACGCCCGATACGAGCGAGTATTTGGTGCAGGACATCATCCTTGCGCTTGAGCCGGGTGTCCAGATCGGCCGCCTGTACGTGGTACCGTTTGGCGACTGCCAGCGTGAGATTTCGGTCACCTGTCCCAGCAACCTGCGCGTGATCATGTATCGCCGCATTATGTATTCGGTTGCCGAACGCATTGCACACATCGAGGGTGCCAAGGCCATCGTTACGGGCGAATCGCTTGGACAGGTTGCCTCCCAAACGCTTGAAAACATCATGGCCGTCAACGAGGCCGTGAAGATCCCCGTGTTCCGTCCTCTCATCGGTTCGGACAAGCAGGAGATCATCGCGCGCGCCGAGGAGATCGGTACGTTCGATATCTCGACTGAGGCCGCTCCCGACTGCTGCACGCTGTTTATGCCGCGCCGTCCCGAGACACACGCTAAACTCGATGCCGTGCATGAGGCGTGGGAACTGTTTGATCACGAGGAGATGATTGAGCGCCTGCTCAAGCAGACCGAGTACATCGACTTCGAGAGCAACACATATAAGGCCCCTAAGACCTTAAAACGCAAACATTCGGAGCTTGCTCCGCGTGAGATTTACCAAGATCACGAGTAAATTTGTGCATAGACCGACGATGCGCCTGCATCGTCGGTCTTTTGCTATCTGGGCATTTTGCGACTAAGTGTTCATTTGCTGACGCGTGCTTGAATAAATGGACAGATTTGTGCAAGGTTTTGGTCAGCTTTTGGTTTGACCGCAAAAACCGGTTTTGGGGCGTGGCCGTTGCGGAGCTCCTTTCCTGACACGATGGTGTTGGGAGGTTTTGCTATGGCGCAGCGCGAACAACACGAACGAGTCAAAAAGATGGACCGCTGGGCGGGCAAACTGCTCGGTCATAAGGCAGTGGTGGTGGCGATACTGGTCGTCATTGCGATGGCGAGTGGACTGGCGATGGCGAACCTAGGCGGCAGTGCCGGCGGCGTGTCGTTTGAGCGCACTGATGGTTCGGGCTCGTTAGTGGAGCCGGTATCCGGAGATGCTTCGAGCGGAAAGACATCCGAAGGCTCTTCGCCTAAGGCGTCTGCCGCGGTAGAGGTCTATGTCGATGTTGACGGCGCCGTTGTGTCGCCCGGTGTATATCGTCTCAAGGACGGCGCGCGGGTGGCTCAGGCGATTGATGCCGCCGGCGGGCTGGCGCCCGAGGCAGACGTTACGGGACTCAATCGGGCATCTAAGGTCGTCGATGGACAGAAGATTCACGTTCCAACGGTAGGGGAGCAGCAGGCGTCCATTGCGGAAGCCGGTGTTGATGGTGGGGCTTCCGCATCGTCGGGCGTTAGTGGCGCAACAGGTCTAGTAAACATCAATACGGCAAGCGCAGAAGAGCTGCAGACGCTTTCGGGCATCGGCCCCTCCATGGCCCAGTCGATTATTGATGAGCGGACAAAGAACGGTGCTTTTGCCTCGGTTGACGATCTGATGCGTGTGTCGGGAATCGGCGAGAAGAAGCTTGCCAAAATCAAAGATTGCATCTGCGTATGAATGCGACCGAGCGCGAGCATGTGATGCCTCCGCGGCCCCTGATTCCGTGGACGATGGCCCTGTGTGCCGGCATGTGCATGAGCTGCGTCTTGGTGCTCAACATGGCCGCTGATGCGCTGCTGAGGGAGCGGGCGCCGGCGTTCGGGCCGCTATGGGCCATTCCCGTTGCGGCGGCGGTATTCGTTGTACTGGCTCAATCTTGTGCGCGGCTTGCCCCTTTGAAGCGGTGGCTGTATGCCGCGTCCGTCGGCCTCGTAGCGAGTGCGGTCGTCTCGGCGTGGTGGTCCGTGGATGTGCTCAGTGCCGCGAAGACGCTCGACGGTCGAGCGGCAAGCAGTCTCGAGTTTGTCGTGCAGGGTGACCCATCCATAAACGACGACGTGTATTCCTATACCTGCGAGGCACGCGCGGACGGCAAGAACTTGGCAACGGTTCGCCTATCGTGTGATCGTGAGCTCATGGTCGGGGCGCACGTGCGTGTTATCGGTCGCGTTTCACGTTTTGAGAACGATGCATATGGACGATCGCGTGTGCTCCGAGGCGAGGTGCGCAAGGTTAAAGCCGTTCGGATTATATCGGTCGATGAGGGTTCTCCGGGGCCGCTGCTTCGGCTGCGAAATGGGCTGCTTGCATCCATCGCGCCTGCGACCGACCCGGCGCGTGCGCTCATAGCCGGTGTCGTCTGCGGTCGTTCGGCCGAGCTACGCGCACAGCCGGCGGGCGACTGGTTTTCGGTGACGGGAACGGCGCATCTTATCGCCGTCTCGGGCAGCCATTTGGCTATCGTGGGGTTTGTAATCGAGGGTGTATTGCAGAAGATTCGGTGCTCACGTGGTCTTCAGCGGATGATATTGGCGATAACGCTTGTGGGCTACGCTGCCTTTACGGGCGCGTCTCCCTCGGCCGTGCGCGCGTGCTGCATGGTGTTCGTGACGCTTGTCGTAAACGGCGCGGGGCGTCGTCGGCACGGCCTTTCGGCACTCTTCGTAACCATGTCCATCTTTGTGCTACTGCGGCCGACGGTGCTGTTCGAGATGGGCTTTCAGCTTTCATGTGCCAGCGTCTTAGCCATTCTGTGCTTTTGCTCTTATGCGACCTACGCTTTGGGTGAGCTGGGCTTGCCATCGGGCGTTGCCGGCATGCTTTCCGTCACGCTGTGCTCGCAACTGGCGACACTTCCCATTACCGTTCCCGCCTTCGGTACGTTCTCGCTCATTGCTCCGCTGGCAAATGCGGTCATCGGTCCGGTGGTGAGCGTACTGCTCGCTGTGTCGATCGTGTTGGCTCCCTTTTCGCTCGTGGGACCGTTGCGGACTTGGGCGCTCGTTGTGCCCATGATTGCCGCCCGTTGCGCGCTGTTCTTCGAGCAGCTGTTTGCCGCCGTGCCGGGTGCATCCGTGAATGTGCCGCCCGATAGCATGTGGATTTACTTAGTGCCGTGTTTGCTGGTGGTTCTGCTGGTCTGGTGGCCGCGTCCCCGTGCACGTCCTATGGCGGTGGGGCTTGTATGCCTGGTGCTTTTGGCTGCGATTCCGTACGTCTACTGGGATCGATTTGCTCCGCCTTCGGTGACGGTGCTCGATGTGGGCCAGGCCGATGCGATTCTTATCCGCCAGGGCGGCGCAGTTGCGCTCGTCGACTGCGGACTCGACGAGCGCGTGGTGGCGGCGTTGGTTCGCAATAACGTGCACCATATCGACGCCGTCTTTGTGACGCATTGGGATGAGGACCACTGGGGTGGTCTGCCTGCCGTGCTCGACCAGTTTTCGGTCGGAACGATTGCCGTGGCGGCGGATGCGCTGGAGGATGCTCCTGCCGAGGTATTGAACCGACCTGGCGTGGAGTATCGGCAGGTGCGCCGTGGGGATACGGTCGACATCGGCTCATTTTGCGCCCGCGTGATGTGGCCATTCGAGTCCGTGGATGGCGAGGGAAATGAGGACTCGCTTGTCCTGCTGCTCTCTTATGTTCAGGAAGGCAAGGGCCTGCGCATGCTCCTCACCGGTGATGCCGAACTCGATCAAGAACGGGAATTCGTGCAGGAGGTGGGGGATATCGATGTCCTTAAACTTGGGCATCACGGCTCCAAGGTTTCAGTCGATGGAGAGTTGCTGGGCGTCCTGAAGCCCGAGCTTTCCCTCGCGAGCGCGGGCGAGGGGAATCGATACGGCCATCCGTCCGATGCCTGCATCGATGCCGTTAAGGAAGCGGGTGGTGTGTTCGCGTGTACCATCGAACACGGCGACATTACCGTCACACCGACTGCGAATGGCTTTGCGATGCGATGCCAGCGACCGTGACGACGTCGTTGGCGTGTGGTGGGCCCCTGGGCTAGAATGGCACGGAACGAATACGAAGGCCTGCGGGAGGGGAGCGCAATGTCCGAAACCGGTTTGCTGCCGGCATATCTGATCGTCGGTACCGACGGAGTTAAGCGCGACCACGCCGTCTCGCGTATGAAAGCGCGTCTGGAAAAGTCGGGTATGGTCGAGTTCAACCTCGACGAGCGAGACATGACCAAGGACCCCGATATCAAGTCCATTATCGGATCGCTTAACACCTTTCCGATGGGCAGCGAGTTTCGTCTGGTAATCCTCGATGGCTGCTCAAAGCTCGCCAAGGCGGTCTCGGAGCCGCTCGTTGGGTATCTGGCGAGTCCCAGCCCAACAACGGTCTGCCTCATCATCGCCGACTCACTTGCCAAGAATACGCGCCTGTATAAGGCAATCGCCAAGATCGACAAGAAGGCTATCGTCGATTGCTCGGGTACCAAGCGCTGGGAACTGCCGCGCCGTGTTCAGCAGATGGCGACGCAGCGCGGTAAGTCGATTTCGACGGCGGCCGCCGAGGAGCTCGTCTCGCGTTCGGGCGAAAACACGCGCATGCTCGATAACGACTTGGCTAAGCTTGCCCAGATGGTCGAGGCGCCCCAGATTGAACTTGCCGATGTTGAGCGCTGGATTGTACGTACGGCCGAGGTCCAACCCTGGGACTTCCTCAACGCCGTCTCGGCTCGCGATATGCGGCGTTCGCTCGAGCTCTTTAAGCTCCTGCCCTCCAAGAGCTACGTGTGGACTTACACATTGCTGTGCGGTCGCATCCGTGAGCTGATCGTCGCCAAGGCGCTTGATGCGCGCGGACAGGGTCGCGAGCTGGCCGCAACGCTCAAGCTCCAGTCCTGGCAGGTCAAGAATCACCTTACCTGGGCGCGTCGTTTTTCGATGACCGAGCTCGTCGCAGCGCTCGAGGGTGCCGTTGATGTGGAGCTCGCGCTCAAGGGTTCGGCAGATTCTGAGACGGCGCTTTTGCTCTGGATTACGTACATCTTGAGAAAATCGTGATGATACCTGCCTATTTGACAAATTCGTTCTATCCCTTTGAGGGGGAGCGTGCTATAGTAGGCGCTTGCATGACCTCACCGTGTCTCAGAGGTGTCATACATTTTTTGCAAGGAACTCGAAAGGAACTCCAGAAGTGGCAAACATCAAGTCTCAGAAGAAGCGTATCCGCACCAATGAGGCAGCTCGCATGCGTAACAAGGCTGTCAAGTCCGAGCTCAAGACGCTGACCAAGCACGTCCAGTCCGCCGTCGCCGAGGGCGACGCCGAGAAGGCCCTGGCTGCCCTCAAGACCGTCACCAAGCGTCTCGACATGGCTGCCGCCAAGCATGTTATCCACAAGAACCAGGCTTCCAACCGCAAGTCCGGTCTTGCCAAGCTCGTGAACAGCATCAACGCCTAAGTTGTAAATTTCACACCACACAGATTACGCGCATAAATGGAGCCTGTTTTATGGAACAGGCTCCATTTTTTGTACCGCTCGGGTAAGATAGTCCGCATGAATACTTCAATTGACATTTCCCACATCCGCAACTTCTCGATTGTTGCGCACATCGACCATGGCAAGTCCACGATTAGTGACCGCATCCTCGAGCTCACCCATACCGTCGACGAGCGCGACATGGAGTCGCAGCTGCTCGACACCATGGATATCGAGCGCGAGCGCGGCATTACGATCAAGTCCAATGCCGTTCGCGTGTCCTATGACGCCGACGATGGCGAGACGTATCAGTTCAATCTGATCGATACGCCGGGCCACGTGGACTTTACCTATGAGGTCTCGCGCTCGCTGGCAGCCTGTGAGGGCGCGGTGCTCGTTGTCGACGCCACGCAGGGCGTCGAGGCGCAGACCGTCTCCAACGCGACGCTCGCCATGAACGCCAATCTGGACATTGTGCCGGCCATCAACAAGATCGACCTGCCCTCGGCCCATCCCGATGAGGTTAAGACCGAGATCGAGGATGACCTGGCGATTCCTGCCGATGATGCCGTGTGTGTCTCGGGCAAGACCGGCGAGGGCATCCATGATCTGCTGGAGTCCATTGTCTTTTTGATCTCTCCGCCCAAGGGCGATGCGAACGCGCCGCTCAAGGCACTCATCCTGGATTCGTACTTCGACGAGTATCGTGGTGTCGTCGCCACGGTGCGCATCTTTGACGGTTCCATCAAAAAGGGCGATACCCTGCTTATGATGCAGGCCAAGGGCGACTTTTTGGTCGACGGCGTGGGCGTCAAGCGTCCTGCCGAGACCCCGGTCGACGCGCTGACGGTCGGCGAGGTCGGATATGTGGTCACGGGTCTGAAGGACCCCGAGGCCGTTCGCGTGGGCGATACCCTTACGTGGGCGTCGAACCCCTGCCCCGAGCCGCTTCCCGGTTATCGCGAGGCCAAGCCCATGGTCTATACGGGCCTGTTCCCGATCGATAATAAGGACTACGAGAACCTGCGCGACGCGCTTGATAAGCTGCACGTCAACGACCCGTCGTTGGTGTGGGAGCCCGAGACGTCGGTGGCGCTCGGTTTCGGCTTCCGCGTGGGCTTCCTGGGCCTGCTGCACATGGAAGTCGTCAAGGAACGCCTGGAGCGCGAGTTCAACCTGGACCTCATTGCCACGAGTCCCTCGGTCGACTATCACGTCTACAAGACCGACGGCGAAATGATCGATGTCCGCAGCCCGCAGGATCTGCCCGAGGCCACGCGCATCGAGCGTATCGAAGAGCCCTACCTCAAGGCAAAGATCATCTGCCCGCCCGAGTATACGGGTGCCGTCATGCAGCTCGCCATCGAGCACCGTGGCGTCACGACCGATATGATCCACCTGACGAGCAAATCGGTCGAGATGCGCTTTGATATGCCGCTCGCCGAGCTCATCTTGGACTTCTTCGATCAGCTTAAGAGCCGCACCAAGGGTTACGCCTCGCTCGACTACGAGTTCAACGAGTATCGTCCCTCCGAGCTCGTCAAGCTCGACATCCTGCTTTCGGGCGACGAGGTGGACGCGCTGTCGTTTATCGTCCATAAGGACAAGGCATATGGCCTGGCCCGTGGCTTGTGCGACAAGCTCAAGGAGATCATCCCGCGTCAGCTGTTCGAGGTGCCCATCCAGGGTGCTATCGGCAACAAGATCATCGCCCGTTCCACCGTCAAGGCGCGTCGTAAGGACGTTCTTGCCAAGTGCTACGGCGGCGATATCTCGCGTAAGCGCAAGCTGCTCGAGAAGCAGAAAGAGGGCAAGAAGCGCATGAAGGCCATCGGCTCGGTCGAGGTCCCGCAGGAGGCGTTTATGGCGATCCTCAAGGTGGACGAGTAGGTCCATGGCGCTTTCTGAATACAGCAAGCGGCTGCTGGGTGCCTATGCCGAGCAGCCGTTCCTTATGGCTCCCATGGCGGGCGTGACCGACCCCGCCTACCGCATCATGTGCCGCCGCCGCGGTGCCAACCTTGCCTACAGCGAGATGGTGAGCGTGGCAGGCCTTGCCTATGCCAGCAACAAAACGTGGCGCCTGGTGCTGCCGGCCGACGAGGAACAGCAGATTTGTGTGCAGCTCTTTGGCTCCAAACCTGATCAGTTTGCGAGCGCCGTCGCCGCCGTCGAGGAGCGCGTTGGCGACCGCCTGTCGCTCATCGATATCAATATGGCATGCCCCGCCCGCAAGGTCGTTACCAAGGGCGAGGGTTCGGCGCTCATGCGCACGCCCGACCTGGCGGAGAAGATCGTCGAGGCCACGGTGGGCGCGGCGCACGTGCCCGTGACCGTCAAGATCCGCAAGGGCTTTTATGCCGAGGACCGCAATGCCGCGACATTTGCCCAGATGCTTGAGGGCGCAGGGGCTGCCGCAGTCGCCGTGCATGGTCGTTGCGCCACGCAGCTCTACACGGGCCAGGCCGACTGGTCGGTCGTCGATGAGGTTGCCGATTCTGTCGAGATTCCCGTGATTGGTTCGGGCGATGTGTTCTCGGCCGAGGACGCTGCTGAGCATCTGCACGGCTCGGGTGCCAGCGCGGTGTTTATCGCGCGCGGTATCTACGGTAATCCCTGGGTGTTCGGCGATGCCCGAGCCCTTGCACTCGATGGCACGCCGGTTCCTTCTCGCTCCTCGGTCGAGCGCCTGGAGGCTCTGCGCGAGCACCTGACGTTGACGCACGAGCTTCTGCCGCTCATGTCGCGTGCCCGCACGTACGCAAGTTGGTACTTAAAGGGCATGCCTCATGCCGCCGCCTGGCGCGCTCAGGTGGTGCGTTGCTCTACGTACGAGGAGTTCATGTCGCTGGTCGATGATATCGAGCGCGATGTGGTGGCCTGCGAGGCCGCGCTTGCCGCCGGTGAGTCGGTGCCCGCTCATCCGCTGGAGGCTTAAGGGTGGCCGTTACCGCGCTGTACATGCACGTGCCGTTTTGCGCCCAAAAGTGCCGCTATTGCGACTTTGACTCGCGTAGCTTTGCTCTGTGTGATTTGGATGCTGCGCTCGATTCCTATTTTGAGCAGCTGTATGCGCGCCTCGATTCCTTTGGCGACGCCGGGGCGCTTGCGCAGGTCCGCACGGTCTATATTGGCGGCGGCACGCCGTCACTGGCTGGGGAGCGCCTGGTGAAACTTGCCCGTCGTATCTCCATGTGGTGCAAGCCCGTTGAATTTACTTGCGAAGCCAATCCTGAGTCGCTGACCGCCGAGCTCGCCACCGCGCTTGCTGAGGCGGGTGTCATGCGCATCTCTCTGGGCGTGCAAACCCTCGACAATACCGAGCTGGCTGCTATCGGCCGCATTCACGATGCTAATCGGGCACTTGCGGCTATCGCGACGGTGAAGGACGCTGGCCTCGATGTGTCGTGCGACCTGATGTGCGGCCTTCCCGGGCAGACGGCCGCAAGCTGGCGGAGCACGCTCGATGGCGTGTTGGCGGCGGCGCCTCATCATGTGTCGGTCTACCCGCTCACGCTCGAGGAGGGCACGCCACTCTATCGCATGGCGTGCCGTGACGAGTCGCTCGAGCCCGACGAGGATTTTCAGGCTTCGTGCATGGACGCGGCGCGTGAGCGCCTGGGTGCGGCCGGCTATCGTCCGTATGAGGTGGCAAGCTATGCGCTCGACGGCCATGAGTGCGCCCATAACATTGCCTACTGGACCGGACAGGGCTACCTGGGCCTGGGTCGTTCTGCCGCGGGCATGCTCGACGACGAGGATTTCGACCGTCTTGCAGGTTTGTTCCCCGGCGTGTCTTCTCGAGGCGATGCGTACCGCGTGCGTCTGGTGCAACGTGACGATGACGCGACGGCGTTCGAGGCCGAATATCTGTCGCAGCGCGAGGCTGTCGCCGAAGACTTGATGCTCGCTTGTCGCATGACGCGCGGTGTTGCGTCCGACTTGTTGGCTCGTGCAGCTTGCGTCATCCCAACGGGCGAGCTGGCAGCTGCCTGCGATCGCGCGCTCGAATTGGGTCTTGCCACTTGGGTGCCCGAGACGCTCTGGGGTCATGAGGGACCCTTCACTACGGCAGATGTCGTCGCGGGCCATGTTCGAGCTCGTCTGGCGCCGACCCATCTGGGCTGGCTCGATGGAAATGTTCTGTTCGAGCTGTTTTGGGATCTAGCTTAGGCCGCTCGGGTAGAATTACCGGAATATATACGCTGCTGTGAGCAGGAGGTTGCCGCGCATGGCGACGATGAACGAAAAAGATTACTACGAGATTCTGGGTGTCTCCAAGGACGCCACCTCGCGTGATATTCAAAAGGCCTTCCAGCAAAAGGCCCGTAAGCTCCATCCGGACGTCAATAAAGAGCCGGATGCCGAGGAAAAGTTTAAAGAGGTTTCCGAGGCCTACGCCGTGCTTTCGGATGAGCAAAAACGTGCGCGCTACGACGCCATGCGTTCTGGCAATCCCTTTGCCGGTGCTCCTACGGCTTCGCCCTATGGTGGCGGCTACGCCGGCAACACGGGCTATGGCAATCCCTTTGAGGGCGGCTTTCCCTTTGGTGGCGCCTGGGGCCAGCAGCGTCGCGGCCAGGCTGCCTACAATCCCGAGAACGGCGCCAACGTGGTCGTTGATATCAAACTCGACGCCAAGGAGGCCAAGGGCGGTGCCCGCAAGACCGTCCGCTACACGCGTTTCGACACCTGTAGCAACTGCGGCGGCTCGGGCTCCGTTTCGTCTGAGCATGCCCATACCTGCCCGAGCTGCGGCGGTCGCGGCCACATCGACGTCGACCTGTCCTTCCTTTTTGGCGCCGGCACGTTCCAGTCGGTCTGCCCCGAGTGCGGCGGTTCCGGCAAGGTCGTCGCCGACCCCTGTCCCGATTGCGGCGGCAGCGGTCGTACCCGCGTGACCTCCGAGCAGACGATCGAGTTTCCCGCCGGCACCCACGACGGAGACGAAGTGCGTATCCCCAACATGGGCCACGCCGGCACCAACGGCGCTTCGGGCGGTGACTTGATCGGACGTGCACATGTTGAGGCCGAGCGCTTGGAAGGCAAGGCCCGTACTGGCTTTTACCTGATGGGCATCGTGGCGCCGTTTTTGGTGCTGTCGGCCATCTCGGGCGTGTTCTCGGCCTTTGCCGTGATGTGCTTTATCCCCTTTACCATGGGCCTGTTCATGGTGCTTTCGGACGGTGTGCTTCATCGCAGCCTGCTGTGGTGGAAGCGCGGTGCGATGCAGTTTGCCAACGGTTTTGCCAACGGCTTCATGTTCGCGCTCGTGTCGGTTTGGTTCGCGAGCTGCTCGCAACGGGCCATGCTTTCGCCGTATCAAATGCAATAACATCAAACCCTTTGTTTGCGGTCGGCCCAGCTTGGGTATAGGACGCACTGTGACAATAATGAAAGTCGGAAGGATTCGGTCGTGTCGGAAAATAGGGATTACTACGAGGTGCTTGGCGTCGACAGGGATGCCGACGCGCGGACGATTAAGCGTGCGTTTCTAAAGAAGGCCCGTACCGTACATCCGGATGTTTCGGACGATCCCGAGGCCGAGGCCAAGTTCAAGGAGCTCAACGAGGCCTATTCCGTTCTTTCCGATGAGCAGAAGCGTGCTAACTACGACCGTTACGGCACCGCTGACGGCCCCGGTGGCTCTGGTTATGTCGACATCAACGATATCTTTGGTGGCATGGGCATGGACGACCTGTTCTCGTCTTTTTTTGGCGGCGGTGCCGGTGGTGGCGCCCGCAGCCGTCGTGAGCGTCGTCGCGGACGTGACATGGCCATCTCGCTTTCGGTGACGCTCGAGGAGGCGGCACTCGGCTGCAAAAAGACGATCAGCTATGATCGCCTTGCTCCTTGCGAGGACTGCAACGGTACCGGTAGGGCCGAGGGTGCACAGGAAAAGCAGTGCAGTCGCTGCCACGGTACGGGCTACGTCACGACGGTTCAGCGATCGTTTTTGGGCCAGGTTCAGTCTTCCTCGCCTTGCCCCGACTGCCATGGCGAGGGCACGGTTATCGACCATCCCTGCGAGACCTGCGACGGTCAGGGCCGCACGCCTTCGCACGAAAAGATCGACATCGATATTCCCGCCGGCGTTTCGACCGGTCGCCAGCTGCGTGTGAGCGGCTTTGGCGAGGCCGGCCTTCGCGGCGAGCCTTCTGGCGACCTGATTGTCAACGTGCGCGTTGCCGACCATGAGCGCTTTAAGCGCAACGGTGACGACCTGTACCTGGTGAGCGATATCTCGATTGCGCAGGCTGCGCTCGGCTGCGAGATCGAGGTCGAGGGCATTATGCCCGACGAGGTCGTTAAGGTGACGGTTCCCGTCGGCGCCCAGTACGGCGACACCGTGAGCGTCAATAATTACGGCATGCCGCGCATTGGCGGTGGCGGTTCGCGTGGCCGCCTGATCGTGCAGCTGCGCGTGGTCGTTCCCACCAATCTTTCCAATAAGCAACGCGAGCTGCTCCGTGCTTTTGCCGACGAGATGGGCGATGACGTCGCTTCCGGTAAGAAGTCGGTGACCGACCGTATCAAGAGTGCCCTCGACGATATCCTCGATTAAGGAGCCCGCGTGCTCGCACCCCATATTTCCGTCGTCAACCTCGGCTGCCGTGTCAACCGGGTTGAGTCTGACCGTATCACTGCCGATCTTATGCGCCTGGGCTTTGCTATGGTGGAGCCCCAGGATGCCGATTTGATCGTCATTAACACCTGTGCCGTTACGGGCGAGGCCGAGGCCAAGACCCGTAAGGCCGTCCGTCATGCGCTGGCCCATCCAAATGAGCCCTATGTGGTCGTGACCGGATGCGTGGTCAATTTGCATCCCGAGGAGCTGTTGGAGCTTTCGGATCGCGTGATTGCCGAGCCGTCTAAGATCGATGTCGCTGAACGTGTCTGCGATGTGCTGGGCGTTGAGTCCGATAGCGTTCCCGCCTGCAGCGATGGTGACGTGGTCGATGCGCTCGGTCGTTCGCGGCTGGGCGTGAAGATCCAGGATGGCTGCAACCACCGTTGCACCTATTGCATCGTGTGGAAGGCCCGCGGCCCCGAGCGTTCCGTGCCCGTCGAGTCCGTGCTTGAGCAAGTTCGCGAGGCCCAGGAGGCCGGCGTGCCCGAGGTGGTGCTGACCGGTGTGAACCTGGGTGCCTACGATGGCAAGAGCGCGACCGACGAGCATGTCGAAATCGATGAGCTGCTCGAGGCCATCATGGAGCGCACGACTATTGCGCATGTGCGCATTTCCTCGGTCGAACCCATGGATATCTCTGAGCGCCTGCTTAAGGTTATGGCGCGCTATCCGCAGCGTATTGCCCCGTTTTTGCACCTGCCCGTGCAGTCCGGTTGCACAGCGACCCTGCATCGCATGGGTCGTCCCTATAGTGCGGAGGCCTTTGAGGACACGGTGCGTATGATTCGCGCCAACTTGCCCCAGGCGTCTCTTTCGTGCGATGTCATCGTCGGTTTTCCTGGTGAGACGGACGAGGAGTTCGAGGAGTCGCTGGCGCTGTGCCGCCGTGTGGGTTTCTCGCGTATGCACGTGTTCCGCTACAGCAAGCGTCCCGGTACCCTTGCTGCCGACATGCCCGACCAGGTGCCGCCCGAGGTTATGGCCGAGCGCAGCCGTCGTATGCGAGACACGGCGCAGGAGCTCGCTATTGCCGATGCTCGTCGTCGCGTGGGCACTGTCGAGCGTGCCGTGCTCGAGTATGGTGACAACCTGACGCTCGGTTCGTTCCATCATGCCCGTCTTGACGATACCTGTGGACTTACAGCCCCGTGCCTGCTCGATGTTGCTATCATCGGAGTCGATGATTCCGGCTTGGTCCATGCGCGCAGGGAGGTCCATGGAAGCCTCGAAGATTAGACTTACCGTTCCCGAGGGAATTGATCCCTCGCGCGTTTTGGGCGCCGGCGACGGCGTCCTTCGTGCGCTCGAGAGTTTGGTTCGCGCTCACGTGGTCGCCCGTGGCGATAGTATCGCCGTGAGCGGTGACCCGGACGAGGTCGAGCTCGTGGCGCGTTTTTTCGAACACGCTTTTCGCGAGGCGGCCGCCGGGCGCACGCTGTCTGCCGACGATGTCTCTCGCTGCCTGGCCGTCTTGCGCGACGGTGAGCACGAGGCTACGTCGCTTCGCAATGACGTGTTGCTTTCGTATCGCGGCCGCGTCATTCGCCCCAAGACGCTCGGGCAAAAGCGCTATGTGGATGCCATCCGCTCGCATACCATCACGTTTGGCCTAGGTCCAGCCGGTACCGGTAAAACTTATCTGGCCATGGCGCTCGCCGTTGCCGCGCTCAAGCGCCACGAGGTGGGCCGTCTGATCTTGACGCGTCCGGTTGTCGAGGCGGGGGAGAACCTGGGCTTTTTGCCCGGCACCCTCGAGGAAAAGATCGATCCGTACATGCGTCCGCTCTACGACGCCCTTTTTGACATGATGGATCGCGAGCGAACCGATGAGCTTATGGAGCGCGGCGTGATCGAGATCGCCCCGCTTGCCTATATGCGCGGTCGTACGCTGAGCGATGCCTTCGTGGTGCTCGACGAGGCGCAAAATACCACGCCCGAGCAGATGAAGATGTTCCTGACACGCCTTGGATTCAACTCCAAGTTCGTGATTACCGGCGACCTCAGCCAGCGCGACCTGGTGGGTCGTCGTGGTGGCTTGGCGGATGTCGAGAAGATTTTGGGCCGTGTCGACGATGTGGCGTTTGCACACCTGGAGCGCGCCGATGTGGTGCGCCATGCCCTGGTGGGTCGTATCGTCGAGGCATACGATGCTTATGATGACGTGCGTGAGCAGCGCTCGCGCGACCGAAAGGAGTCCCGTTGAGTGTATTGATCAGCAACGATGCCGAGCTCGATACGCTGCTCGACGCGCAGGAGGTGGTGCACATCTGCGAGGTTGTGCTTGCCGCCGAGGGCGTTGAACGTGAAGTCGAGATTTCCCTTTCGTATGTCGATGAGGGCGAGATGCATGAGCTCAACCACGAATGGCGCGGTATCGATCGCACGACCGACGTGCTCTCGTTTGAGTGCGACTCGGCTTTTGACGAGGATATCCCTGCCGATGAGACGCTCGAGCTCGGCGATATTATCCTGGCCCCGCAGGTCATTGCCCGCCAAGCCCCCGGTTTTGGCAACAGCCCCGCCGACGAGTGCCGCCTGATGCTCGTGCACGGCATGCTGCACCTGCTGGGGTATGACCATATCGAGGACGACGAGGCCGAGGTCATGGAGGCCCGCGAGGACGCTATCCTGCGCGATCTGGCGCTCGAGCGCGGCGAGGACCCCAAACTCGTTCACGTCGGCCCCATCACCAATCATGCCCACGACTAGGAGCCGTTTATGATTCCCGGATCGAACAAGGACCATCCGTCCTTTTTAAAGTCGTTCTCCTACGCCATGGAGGGCTTCGTCACCGCCGTCAAGACCGAGCGCAACATTAAGGTCATGCTCGTAGCGGGCGTGTGCACCGTCATTGCCGGCTGCATCGTGGGGCTCGACATTGCCGAGTGGGCCACGATTATCATCTGCTGCGGCCTGGTGATTCACGGCGAGCTGTGCAATACCGCCATGGAGGCCATTGTCGATCTGGCGACCCAGGAGTTCCATCCGCTGGCAAAACGCGCCAAGGACATCGCCGCTGCCTCGGTATACGTACTTTCAATCACCGCCGCGATTGTGGGCTTGCTGGTATTTGCCCACGCGCTCGGCTTTATTTAGAAAGGGATTCCCATGTCCGACAATATGCAGCCTATCGATGAAATTTTGGACGACGAGTCCCCGGATGCTAAGGCGACCGAGGCTTATGAGGAAGTCGAGGAGTTCGACCCGTTTGAGGGCATGAGCGACGAGGAACTCGACGCCCTGTGCGACGAGGACGACAGCCTTGCGGGCTTTGGCGACGTTGAGCCCGGTTTCCGCAGTGGCTTCGTGGCCTTGGTCGGCCGCCCCAACGCCGGTAAGTCAACGCTGCTCAACGCCTGCTATGGCAAAAAGGTCGCCATCACCTCGCCGGTAGCCCAGACGACTCGCCGTCGCATGCGCGCCGTCGTCAACCGCCCCGGCTACCAGCTGGTCTTTGTCGATACCCCAGGTATCCACAAGCCCAAGGACGGCCTGGGGTCCGAGCTCAACAAGAGCGCGCTGTTCGAGCTGAACGATGTCGATGTTGTCGCGTTTTTGATTGATGCCACCAAACCGATCGGCAGGGGAGACGCCTGGGTTGCCGAGCGTGTCAGATGCGCCCGTTCCAAGAAGGTCCTCGTGCTCACCAAGGCCGATGAGGCCGACCCCGCACAGGTCATGGAGCAGCTTAA
The DNA here is from genome assembly GCA_958412345.1 of uncultured Collinsella sp. GTDB lineage: Bacteria > Actinomycetota > Coriobacteriia > Coriobacteriales > Coriobacteriaceae > Collinsella. Next base: position 49,031 of record CATYSO010000009.1, read on the forward strand.
GGCCGCCCACGAGCTTATGGAATATGACGACGAGATCGTGACGTCGTCGGTCAAGAACTTCAACGTCGATGCCTTTATCGAGACCGTTGCGCACTTTTTGCCCGAGGGCCCGCGATGGTTCCCTGAGGACATGGGTACCGACGCTTCGGACGAGACGCTTGTTGCCGAGTTTGTGCGCGAGAAGGTCTTGCGCCGCACCCGTGATGAGATCCCGCACTCCGTCGGCGTGATCTGCGATGCGCTTGAGCAGACCAAGAAGGTGCTGCGCGTGCACGCCACCATTTACGTCGAGCGCGAGGGCCAAAAGGGCATCATCATCGGCAAGGGCGGCGAGATGATCAAACATATCGGCATCGACGCCCGTCGCGACCTTGAGCGCATCTTTGGCACCCAGGTCTTTTTGGAGCTGGACGTGAAGGTCAAGGCCGGCTGGCGTGACGACGAGGCCCAGATTCGCCGCTTTGGCTATAACGCCGAGGATTAGGGACACGCGGCGCGAATGGCAGGTTCTCGTACATATCGCACGAAAGTGCTCGTGCTCGATAAGACGAAGCTCAAAGAGACGGACCTGATCCTGACGATGCTTGACGAGCGGGGTCGGCAGGTTCGTGCCGTGGCAAAGGGCGCCCGCAAACCCGGCGGACGCCTGGCTGCGCGCTGCGAGATGTTCTGTACCGTTGATCTGCTGCTTGCGCATGGACGGTCGCTCGACGTGGTTTCCCAGGCCGAGCTTATGGAGGCGCCGCTCGGCGCTGCTCCCGATTACGAGATGACCTGCGCCGCAAGCGCGATCGCCGAGGTCGCGCGCGTGTGCTCGTTCGAGGACGCCGAGGACCCGTTTACCTTTGCCATCACGCAGCGAGCGCTTGCCTTGGTGGGCAGCGGGCTCGACGCGGCGCATATGGATCTACTTGTGGCGGCATATGTCTTTAAGCTGCTGTCCCACGTTGGCTACCGACCCGATTTTTCGGCCTGCGTGCTGTGCGGAGACCCTATGTTGTCGTATTTTTCGCCCCAGGCGGGCGGTCTCATGTGCGGGTCGTGCGCGTCGAGCGTTCCGGGTGCCGAGCTGGTGTCGACCGGTGAGGTTGCATGGCTGCGCGCCCTCATGTCCATGACCTTCGATGCGCTTATGGCCGAGAGGGTCGACCCCCATACCGCTGCCTTTTTGCTGGGGCTTTCGCACGTGTGGGCTGCGACGCACACCGATCAACGTCTCCGTGCGATGGAATTCATGTTGGGTCGGTGATGATGCGCAGGCGCGGGCTGCTTGTGGTAACATACCGACCTGTTGGTACCTCGACCTTGGATGCTCGCTCCACCGGCGGCTTCCCAGTCCGAGGCGAATAGCGTCGCCCGCTGGCGACAAGAAACGAAAGGTGAAACAATGACTGTTTCCAAAGAGCGCAAGGCAGAGCTGACTGCCCAGTTCGGTAACACCCCGGTCGATACCGGCAACCCCAAGGTTCAGGTCGCCATCCTGACCGAGCGCATCAAGGAGCTGACCGAGCACATGAAGTCCCACCAGAAGGACTTCCACACCCGTCGTGGTCTGCTCATGCTCGTCGGCCGTCGTCGTCGTCTTCTCTCCTACATCAAGAAGAACGACATCGTCGAGTATCGTGAGCTCATCAAGGCTCTGGGCATCCGCGACAACATCCAGTAAGGATTTGTACATGCAAGGAGCGTCCTGCGCAGCGGGGCGCTCTTTTTGTGTAAGGGCGCGAACAATCACGCTCTGAAGCGTGGCGGGGGCAGGGGGCCCGCGTCACATGAGAAGCCTGCAGGCAAGGGGCCTGTGGGGTAAAGGAGAACAATGACACTCGTATCCAAGACCTTTGAGCTGTACGGCAAGACCTACACCTTTGAGTCGGGCGAGCTTGCCAAGCAGGCCACCGGCGCCTGCCTGGTCAAGCAGGGCGACACCACGATGCTCGACACCGTGGTCGTCTCCAAGGAGCGCAAGAACTACGACTTTTTCCCGCTGACCGTCGATTTCAACGAGAAGATGTACGCAGCCGGCCGCATCCCGGGTGGTTACCTCAAGCGTGAGGGCCGTCCCAGTGAGAAGGCCACGCTCACCGCGCGCATGATCGACCGTCCGATTCGCCCGAGCTTCCCGGACGGCTTCCGCAACGAGGTGCACATCGTCGCTACCTCGCTCGTCGCCGACCAGGTCAATCCCTTTGACGTCATCAACGTCATGGGTGCTTCCCTGGCCATGACGCTCGGCGGCGTGCCCTTCGAGGGCCCGCTTGCCTGCGTGCGCATCGGCCGTAACGTGGAGACCGGCGAGTTTATCGTCAACCCCACCTACGAGGAGCGCGAGAACTCCGATCTGGACTTGGAGTTGGGCGGCTCTGCCGACTTCATTTCGATGGTTGAGGCCGGCGCCGAGGAGATCTCCGAGGACGACATGCTCGCCGCCATGAAGTTTGGCCAGGAGGCCCTTGCCGCTTTCTGCCAGGCCCAGGACGAGTTCGTTGCCGAGTGGGAGCAGGTCAATGGCGCCATCGTCAAGAAGGAATACCCGCTCGACCAGCCCGTCGAGGAGGTCCAGGAGCGCATCTTCGCCCACTACGACGAGATGGCTGCCGCCCTTCGCGACGCCGACAAGCTCTCCCGTATCGGTAAGGTCGAGGCTCTGAAGGAGTCCATCCGCGCCGAGTTCACCGAGGAGGAGCAGGCCGCTTGGGAGCGCGAGATCCCCGTGGCGCTCAAGAAGCTCGAGAAGAAGGCTATGCGCACCATGGTCGTCGAGACCGGCGAGCGCGTCGACGGCCGTGCCGCCGATGAGATTCGCCCCATCATGGTGAAGGATAACTACCTGCCGCTCGTTCACGGCTCCGGTCTGTTCCAGCGTGGCCAGACCCAGGTGCTTTCCGTCCTGTCGCTCGGCATGCTCAACGAGGGCCAGCGTCTGGATACCATCGAGCCCACCGAGGGCAAGCGCTACATGCACCACTACAACTTCCCGCCGTTCTGCACCGGCGAGACCGGCCGCATGGGCAGCCCCAAGCGCCGCGAGATCGGCCACGGCAACCTGGCCGAGCGCGCTCTGCTTCCGGTGCTCCCCGACGAGAACGAGTTCCCTTACGCCATCCGCGTCGTTTCCGAGGTCATGGAGTCCAACGGCTCCTCTTCGATGGCTTCGACTTGCGGTTCCACGCTCGCCCTTATGGACGGCGGCGTGCCCATTAAGCGCCCGGTTTCCGGTATCGCCATGGGCCTGATCCAGGAGGAGGGCAAGACCGTGGTCCTGTCCGACATCCAGGGTCTCGAGGACTTCCTGGGCGACATGGACTTTAAGGTCACCGGCACCACCGAGGGCATCACCGCCCTGCAGATGGACAACAAGGCCACCGGCCTCACCTTCGACATCCTGGCCCGCGCTCTGCAGCAGGCCAAGGAGGGTCGTGCGTACATCCTGCAGAAGATGCTCGATGTGATCCCCGAGCCGCGCCACACCACGCGCAGCACTGCTCCGCGCATCGTTTCCATCCAGGTTCCGACCGACAAGATCCGCGACGTCATCGGTTCCGGCGGTAAGGTCATCCGCGGTATCCAGGACGAGACCGGCGCCTCGGTCGACATCCAGGAGGACGGCACCGTCTTTGTCGGCGGCACCGGCGAGTCCGTCGACCAGGCCGTCGAGCGTATCAAGCTCATCATCAAGGTTCCCGAGCCGGGCGAGGAGTACACCGGTCGTGTGGTCTCCATCCAGCCCTTCGGCGCCTTCGTCAACCTGCTGCCCGGTAAGGACGGCCTGCTGCACATCTCCCGCGTCGCCAAGGGCCGCGTGGAGAAGGTCGAGGACGTCCTCAACGTGGGCGACGAGGTCAAGGTCGTCGTCATCGAGGTCGACGATCGCGGCAAGATCTCGCTCGATCGTCTTGATAAGCCCGAGGCCCCTGCTCGCGCTGAGGGTGCCTCCGAGGGCGACGGCGAGCACTTCCAGCGCCGTGAACGTCCGCGTCGCGAGCGCTCCGAGCGCAGCGACCGTCCGCGCCGTCCCGGCGACAACGGAGGCCGCAAGCCCCGCCGTCACCACGACGCCGAGTAACAGCTAAACATAAGCAGCTCAACAAGGGCGACTCCGTACAGGGGTCGCCCTTTTGCTATTCCCGGCGGGGTCCGCGGGTAAAGTTTCCTGCTCTACAGTCCTGCTCACGACGGAGGCCACATTAAGTGGCCTCCTGTTCGTGCGGAACTCGCGATAAACTTTACCCGCGGACCCCGCCGGGAATAGCAAAAGGGCTGGTTGGCTCGGGTTGCTATTTTGTTAGATAGTCTATTCAGTTATCTGAATTCAGATTTTTAGATAATCGCATGCGCGGCATTGCCACAGATAAAACCGACCAAAATAAACCTGTCCCTTTTTGGCCCGCTGAGACCAGACCGGCGGGATAGACCGGTTCAGATGGGGCTTTGATGCATGGGTGGTCTGTTGGTGGGCAAATGGGTATCATACTGTGGTTATTGCATCGACTCTGCGATGCATGTTTGTACGTTCCCGGCGGTCGGTTTGCCAGAAGCGCCCCGTCGGTTGTTCCAGACCCGTTTCGAAGAAAGGAAACCACACTAACCTATGGCAGCTAAAAAATCATCTCCCTTGAAGATCATCCCGCTCGGCGGTCTTGACGGCATCGGCAAGAACATGACGGTCTTCGAGTGCGGCGACGACATGGTGCTCGTCGACGCCGGTCTTATGTTCCCCGACGACTCCCAGCCCGGTATCGACCTGGTGCTTCCCGACTACACCTATGTTCTAGAGAACGAGGAGAAGCTCCGCGGTATCGTCGTCACCCACGGCCACGAGGACCACACCGGTTCGCTTCCGTATCTGCTGCAGGACCTCAACAATAAGGTGCCCATCTTCTCGAGCAAGCTGACGCTTGGCTTTATCGAGGGCAAGCTTTCTGAGTTCCGCATCCGCGCACCCAAGTTCCGCGAGGTCAAGGGCGGCAGCCATGTCAACCTCGGCGGCATCTCGCTCGACTTCTTTTCGATGACGCACTCCATCCCGGGCGCTCTGGGCGTGTTCATCCGCACCAATCAAGGCACTGTTATGCACACCGGCGACTTTAAGCTCGACCAGACGCCCATCGACGGCGTCACGCCCGACTATGCCGCTATCAGCCGCTTTGCCAAGCAGGGCATCGACCTGCTGCTTTCCGACTCCACCAATGCCACGGTTCCCGGCTTTACCAAGTCCGAGGCCGAGGTTGGTCCCAACCTGTTGCACGCCATCAAGAATGCCCCGGGTCGCGTGTTCGTCGCGTCGTTCTCGAGCCACATCCATCGTTTGCAGCAGATCTGCGATGCCGCCCGCAAGTGCGGCCGTAAGGTCGTTGTGACCGGTCGCTCCATGCTCACGAACACCCGCGTGGCGCGCGAGCTGGGCTACCTCAACATCGACGATGCCGATATTATCGATGCCTTCGATATTGATAACCTGCCCGACGATAAGATTGTCGTCATGTGCACCGGTTCGCAGGGCGAGCCGCTGTCGGCCCTGTCCCGCATGGCCAATGGCGAGCACAAGACGCTCTCCATTCACGAGGGCGATACCGTTATCCTCTCGGCAACTCCTGTTCCCGGCAATGAGAAAGCCGTCCAGCAGGTCGTCAACAGCCTTGCCAAGCTCGGCTGCGACGTGTGGGATAAGAACCGCGCTCTCGTCCACGTCTCCGGTCACGGTAGCCAGGAGGAGCTCAAGCTTCTGATGGCCATGGCCAAGCCTACGTACTTTATGCCGGTCCACGGCGAGGCCGTGCATCTGCGCGCCCATGCCCAGCTGGCCCGCAAGATGGGTCTCAAGGACGATCATATCTTTATCCTCGATAACGGTGACACGCTCGAGATGCGCGGCGGTATTGTCAAGCGTGGTACGCCCGTCGAGTCCGGCGTCGTCTACGTCGACGGCCTGCGTATCGGCGATACCGACCCCATCGTCCTGCGCGATCGCCAGAAGCTCGCCAATGACGGCATGGTCACGGCCGTTGCTATCGTCTCGCTCAAGCACAAGAAGATCGAGGCTATCGAGTTCTCGGGTCGCGGCGTCTCGTTTGCCATCGACGACCAGTTCTCCGAGGATGCCTCCGCATCCATTATGAAGACGATCGAGAAGGGCAAGTTTAGCTTCACGAGCAGCGGCTCCGATGCCATTCGCAAGGCCGTGCGCGATTCGCTCTCCAACTTCATTTGGAGCCGTACGCGTACCCGTCCGATGATCATCCCGGTCGTCATGGAGGTTTAGTTTGGCGCGCGGATCTGCACAAAACGCCAAAGGCAATAAAGCCAACAACCAACCGGCATCTGCTAAGGGTGCCGGTTCCCATCTGCGTGCCAATAAGGGCCATGAGGCAGACTTCGACGATTTTGAGCCCTTGGTCGAGCCTTCGGCCAATCGCGATATCGCCGGCGTGGTCATTGCCGTTTTGGCGATCGCGTCCTTCATTGCCGTGATCTCACCGGCAACTGCGCCCGTGACGGCTGCTGTTGCCGGGTTCTATCACCTGGGCTTTGGCCTGGGCGCCTACGTGCTGCCGATCGTCATCTTGCTGTTTGCCGCCACGCTCTTTTTGGGTGAGGACTCGCCGCTCAACGTGCGCTCTGTTGCGGGCGGCGCCGTGGTCTTTATCGCCGTCGTCTCCATTCTTTCGCTGATGGTGCCGGGCACGAGCGATTCGTGCGACCTTATGTTTACGCCGCAAAATCTGTCCGCCTCGGGTGGCTACATCGGTGCGTTTATTGCGAGTGCGCTGCAGAATGCCCTGGGTAAGCCTATCGCGATGGTGGTCCTGTTGGGTCTGGCCGTCGTTGGTTTTGTCATCATCGGCTTTTCTGTGGGTGGTGTGCTGCGCTCTGCCCGCGATCGTGCGGCAGATTTTGCCGAACGCCGTCGTGCCGATGTCAACGCCAGCCCTTGGGGTGACGACGAAGCCCTGTCGGTGCCCGGCGTTGCCCGTCCGCACCTGAGCATTCTTCGTCAAAAGGGCTCCGATGCTGCCGTGACCACGGTCATGGGCAACGATGTGGACCCGGTTTTGGACGATGATGACGAGGACGAGGATCCGTTTGTTGACGTGTCCGTTGCCGTGGATGCCGAGCAGGCCAAGACAACGCTGTTGCCGCGCCGCCATGCCAAGAAGGGCAAGGCCACACCCAAGTTGAATACAAGTGAGCCCGACCCGTCTTGGTCCGATAGCGAGATTGAGCTCACCGAGGGCGATGACGAGGACGACGAGGCTCCGATTGAGACCGCAAAGACAACTTTGCTGCCGCGTCGCCATGCAAAGCGCGGCCAGGTAACCGGCCAGCTTTCGATGGAAGACGACTCCGATAAGATCGACGAGTCCGAGCCGCCGTTTGCCGTGAATCCCGTCTCGGCCGCACCTCAGATTCCCGACTTCCTGAAGCATCCCAAGGTTGCCGATGCGCCTGCCACGAGTGCTGTCGAATCGGCTGCGGCTCGTGATGGGGGAGTGGATGACGGCGCCGCAGATAACGAGGGCGAAGAAGAGGACGGCCTCAAGCTTCCGCCGCTCGAAATTCTGCATGCCAACCCGCAGTCGGCTTCCGCCGCGTCTTCGGACAAGGAGCTTGAGCAGACCGCTGAGTCACTGCAATCCACCTTGCTTGAGTTTGGCCGCAGTGCCCGCGTGGTCGGCTGGATCGCCGGCCCCACGGTGACGACCTTTAAGCTGCAACCTGGCGAGGGCGAGCGCGTGAGCAAGATTTCGAGCCTCGAGGACGATATCGCGCTTTCGCTCGCTGCCCAGTCGGTACGTATCTTTGCCCCGATCCCCGGCACCTCGCTTGTGGGCATCGAGATTCCCAACCGCAAGCGCCAGAACGTCAATCTGGGTGACGTGCTGCCCTATGTGAAGGGCGGTCCGCTCGAGCTCGCCATCGGCCGCGACGCCGAGGGCACGCCGGTTGTCGCCGACCTCGCCAAGATGCCTCACCTGCTTATCGCCGGTACGACCGGTTCTGGTAAGTCGGTGATGATCAATTCCATCATCACGACCTTGCTCATGCGCGCCCTTCCCGAGGACGTTCGCCTGATCATGGTCGACCCCAAGCGCGTCGAGCTTGCGGGCTATAACGGTCTGCCGCATCTCTATGTGCCCGTGGTGACCGAGCCCAAGCAGGCCGCGAGCGCTCTGCAATGGGCCGTGTCCGAGATGGAGCGTCGCCTGAAGGTCTTTGAGCGGCTCAACGTGCGTAAGATCTCGACCTACAACGAAAAGCAGGCCGCCGGCGAGTTTGAGCATTACGACAACCCGCCGCAAAAGATGCCTTACCTGGTCATCATCATTGACGAGCTCTCTGACCTGATGATGGTCGCCGGTAAGGATGTCGAGGCCTCGATCGTGCGTATTGCACAGCTGGGCCGTGCCGCCGGTATTCACCTTATCGTTGCCACGCAGCGCCCCAGCTCCAACGTGGTGACGGGCCTTATCAAGGCCAACATCACCAACCGCATCGCCTTTAACGTCGCCACGGGCATCGATTCGCGCGTCATCATCGACCAGATGGGTGCCGAAAAGCTTACCGGTTTGGGCGACATGCTGTTCTCAAAAGTAGACTGGGGCAAGCCTCGCCGTATCCAGGGCTGCTTTGTCTCGGACGACGAAATCAACGAGATTGTCGAGTTTGTCAAGTCGCAGAGCGAGCCCGACTACCACGAGGAGATTCTGTCCGCCGTGGCGCCCGCTTCCATGTCCATGGCGGGTGGCGGCGGCATTGTCCGCACCGGAGTCGCCGAGCCGCAAGATGACGACCCGCTTATCTGGGAAGCCGCCCATATTGTGGTGGAATCGCAGCTTGGCTCCACATCTGGCCTGCAACGCCGCCTGAAGGTTGGCTATGCGCGTGCCGGGCGTATTATGGACATGCTGGAAGAAAAGGGTGTCGTCGGCCCGCCCGACGGTTCCAAGCCGCGCGAGGTCCTGCTGGACGAGGAGGGGCTTGCCGCGCTGGAATCTGTCGACGCCGAGATGGCACGTGAAGATCGTGAGTTTGGAGGATTCTGATGGCTGCACGCTTTGGTGACATGCTGCTCGAGCAGCGTCGCCGAATGGGCCTTTCCATTCAGCAGGTCGCCAACACCATCAAAATCAGGCCGCAGATCATCGAGTTTTTCGAGACCGGTAACTTTGCTTCGATGCCGCCGCGCGGCTATGCGCAGGGCATGATTTCGAGCTATGCTCGCTTTTTGGGCCTCAATCCGCGCGAGGTCGTAAATGCCTACTTTGACGACCTGATGGCATACGAACGCGAGACGTCGCAGCAGGGCGGTCGTTTCCAGGACGCTGCCGGCTACGTCAATTCGCGTTCCTCTGTCGATAACGGGCGTTTCCTGATGGTTCAGGGCGGTCGTTCGACCCGCTATGGACAGCGTCCTCAGCAGGCCGGTTATATTACCGAGACGGGTTCGGGCGAGGAGATTCGCTCACAGCGTGACCGGTTCCGCAGTACGCCGATGCCCGAGGACCGTGCACTTCCCGCTGCCCGCGGCGTGGCGCGTGACCCTCGTGCCGGCTACGGCGACGGCGGCTATTCCGATCGCGGTCACCGTGGTATCTCCACCGGACGCTCTCGCGGTGGCTATGCGGACGCCGACACCACGCAGGTGACGCCGCGTCTTCGCTCTCAACCACAGCCGTATAGCCAGCGCTCTTCGGCTCCGCGTGCGGGCCAGCGTGGCTATCAAGGTCGCGGTGAACTTGCGCCCCGCTCGGGTCAGCGCAGCCTTCAGGGCCAGGGTGGCTATCGCGGCCGTTCCGATAGCAATCGTGGTCGTATGCCTCAGGGAGGCGGCCGCAGCAGTTCCAGTCGTGGACGCGGCGGTTCCCGTGCTCCTCAAAACAACGGGCTCGATCCGCGTATCGTCTACGCCGGTATCGGTGCCGTGGCGTTGCTGCTGATCGTGCTCATCGTGGTACTTCTGCGCGGCTGCGCATCTTCGACGCCCGAGACCACGCCCGAGACGCCCACTGCTACCAAGACGACGACCAAGAAGTCTTCTAAGAAGACCGAAACGGTCGACGAGGACGAAGACACCGATGAGGCGACGGATGAGTCGACCGATTCGGACGCCACCAAGACGACGGCTAAAAAGGAAGAGAACGAGGTCACGAAGGTCAAGGTCTCCGTTGCCAAGGGAAAGACCGCGTGGATTGAGGTCAAGGTCGACGGCAAGTCGGTCTATGGTGCCCAGGCGACTGGCCCCTTTGAGCAGGAGTACACGCCCGAGTCCTCGATCGAGATCACCACGTCCAAGCCTTCCGATGTCACCGTTACCAAGAACGGCGAAAAGGTCCGTTACGATACCAAGACCTCGGGCGTGGCGCGTGTGACGATCACCGTTCCCAAGAAGGAGACGACTGATTCCGAGAATGGTGAAAGTCCTGATGGTGCCGACACCACCGATGGTACCGACACCACCGACGGCACCGATGCCCAGTCCACGGATGGCGCCGATACCGTAACTGACGGTCAGACGCCCACCGATTCTACCGACTATTCGTACGATAGCTACTAAGCTGCTCGTACGCGAAAGGAAACATCATGGCTAAAGATTCCAGCTTCGACGTCGTGTCCGAGGTCAACATGCAAGAGGTCGACAACGCCTTCCAGCAGACCACGCGCGAGATTTCCCAGCGCTATGACCTGAAGGATTCCGGCGCCACGATCGAGCTTTCGAAGGGCGACAAGCTCTTTACGATCAACGCCCCGGCTGACTTTGTCTCCAAGCAGATCATCGATGTCCTGAGCTCCAAGCTCATCAAGCGCGGCATCGACCTCAAGGCTGTCTCGTGGGATGCTCCGCAGGCGGCATCGGGCGGCACCGTGCGCGTGCTCGGCCATATCGTCGAGGGTATCGACCAGGCGACCGCCAAGAAGATTAACAAGGACATCAAGGACCAAAAGCTCAAGGTCAAGGTGACCATCGAGGCCGACAAGCTGCGTGTTTCCTCTGCTTCGAAGGACGCGTTGCAGACCGTGATCCAGTTTCTGCGCGACCAGGACTACGGTCAGCCGCTGCAGTTCACCAACTACCGCTAATATCATTCGAAAGGACCGCTCTCCAACATGGATACACCGTTGGGCTCCGTGCTATACATCACCCTCGGGTGCGCTAAGAACGAGGTTGACACCGACCGCATGCGTTCTCTTTTGACCGCCGCAGGGTACGAAGAGGCATTCGACCCGCAGGATGCCGATATCGCCATCGTCAATACATGCTCGTTCCTCGCCTCCGCAACGTCCGAGAGCATCGAGACCACGCTCGAGCTCGCCAACGAGGTTCAGGACGGCGTTCGTTCTTGTCCCATCGTCATGTGCGGCTGTGTGCCGTCGCGCTATGGCGACGACCTGCCTGACGAGCTGCCCGAGGTCGCTGCCTTTGTGAAGGCCGACGAGGAGGACGGCATCGTGGCAGTCATCGATGGCGTGCTGGGTGTCGAGCGTGAGATCGCTGCCTATATTCCGCAAGTCAAGCGCACTGTCGAGGGCGCCGTTGCTTACGTCAAGATTTCCGATGGCTGCAACCGCTTCTGCAACTTCTGCATGATCCCCTATATTCGCGGTCGTTATCATTCGCGCAATGCCGAGAGCATTATCTCCGAGGTACGCGACCTGGTTGCCGGCGGTGTGCGTGAGATCGTGCTGATCGGCCAGGACACGGGTATTTGGGGCACCGACTTTGCCGACGAAGACGTCACCGATGGCTCGCCGCGCAATCTGGCGCAGCTGCTGCATGCCGTCGCCGAGGCCGTGCGCCCGCACAACGTCTGGGTTCGCGTGCTCTATCTGCAGCCCGAGGGCATGACCGACGAGCTTATCGATACGATTCGCGATACGCCCGAGGTGCTGCCCTATATCGATATCCCCGTGCAGCACTGCGATGCGCGCATCCTCAAGGCTATGCGCCGTTCTGGTTCGCGCCAGGAGCTCGAGGACCTGTTCCGCGATCTGCGTGAGCGTATCCCCGGCATCGTGATCCGTTCCACGGCCATGGTCGGCTTCCCGACCGAGACCGACGACGAGTTCCGCGACCTTATCGACTTTATGGACACCGTCGGCTTCGACTACACGAGTGTCTTTGCCTACTCGCGTGAGGAGGGCAGCCTGGCCGCTAAGATGGAGGGTCAGGTCGATGAGGAGGTCAAGCTCGAGCGCGCCCAGGAGGCCATGGACCTGGCCGAGTCGCTCGGTTTTGCCGCAACTGCCGCACATGTGGGCGAGCGCGCCCAGGTGATCGTCGACGGTATCGAAGAAACCGAGGACGGCGCCGAGCTGATCGGCCATGCCTGGTTCCAGGCGCCCGATTCCGATGGCGCGGTGCATCTGGACGCCAGCGAGGCATCCGTGGGCGATATTCTGACCGTCGAGTTTACCGATAGCTTCTGCTATGAGCTTATCGGTCATGTTGTGGAGTAGGAGCGCGTTGTGGCTAACGAGAGTAATAAGGAACTGACGAGTGTCTGGACGCCCGCCAACATCGTGACGTGCGTGCGTATCGTCTTCATCCCGGTGTTCATGATCGTGTCGGCGCTTTCTCACACGAGCGTTGCCGGTACGGATTGGAGCATCTTTGACGGCCCGCTCGCCGCCGCCGCCTTTATTCTGTACGTCATCCTGTCGTGCACGGATAAGGTTGATGGCTACCTGGCTCGTTCGCGCAACGAGATCACCGACTTCGGTAAATTCTTGGACCCCATCGCCGACAAGCTACTCGTTTTCTCGGCCTTGCTGCTGTTCTTGGACTTTGGCGCCGTGTCGGTTTGGTCCGTGTTCATCATCTTGTTCCGCGAGCTGTTGGTAAGCGCCCTGCGCATGGTTGCGAGTGCCGCCGGCGTGGTCGTTGCCGCCGATAAGCTTGGCAAGTACAAGACGGCGACCACGATGGTCTCCATCTGCGGTTACCTGTGCGTCTTTGCGATGGCCGGCTTACACCTTGGCCCGCTGGCGCTGACGCTCGGCATCTACTCGGTGTCGCGCTTCCTGTACGCCGTTGCCGTTGTCCTGACCGTTATCTCGGGCGCCCAGTACTTCTGGAACTGCCGCAAGATCGTCTTTTCGGTCTAGGTCCTGGTGGGTATGACGGACTCTTTTGAGCAGATTTCCGCACATAACGAGGAGCTGGCTCGCGATATTGTCGAGCGCGCGAGCGCTCGGGGCGTGACGGTTTCGACGGCTGAGTCGCTGACAGCAGGTATGATCGCCTCGACGATTGCCGATATCCCGGGCGCCTCGGCGGTGCTGCGTGGCGGTGCGGTGACCTACTGCGATGAGATCAAGCATCGCGTTCTGGGCGTTGAGCAGGAGACGCTCGACCGCTATACCGCGGTGTCGCATCAGACCGCGCGCGAGATGGCGGCGGGTTCGCTGGAGCTGTACCAGAGCGATATTGCAGTGAGCGCAACGGGTTATGCCGGCCCCGGCGGCGGCACTGAGGACGATCCGGCTGGCACTTTCTATATTGGCTGGGCGTATCGCGCGGCTGATGGGGAAGTGCCGGTCGTGGACTCTGTGTGCTGCCACTATGAGGGCGACCGTTCGTGTGTTCGTGCCCATGCGGTCGCGGAGGCATTGGGACGCATTTCCCTTGTGCTCAACTCTATGGAATAGACGTGTTTTAAGGGGCCTTCGGGCCCCTTAATTGTGGAGATAGGGACCCCTGACGAATTTAGCGTTTGCGCTGTTCATAGGTGTATTCTTGCCTTTCATGTTCTTATTTGGCCCTTTTTGGTCAAGCATTTGGTCAGTGTTTGGTCGGCGTTTGGTTGGGTTTTGGAAAGACTGCCTGCATATGATTGGCCTGAACGGTTGACCACGAACAGCCGTTCGTTTATTATCGATGCAGGTTGTTAAGAGGAGGGCTATTCATGGCCAAGAATTCAGGTCCCGTACGTACCGTTCATGCACCCACGACGGGTAAAGAGCGCGAAGAGATGATCGCCACCACCAAGGCCGAGATCGAGAAGAAGTTCGGTCAAGGCTCCATCATGAGGTATGGTGACGGCGGCCCCGAGCTTGAGGTCGAGGCCATCCCCACGGGCGCTCTGGCACTCGATGCCGCTCTGGGTATCGGCGGTGTGCCGCGCGGCCGTATCGTCGAGATTTACGGTCCTGAGTCCTCCGGTAAGACGACGCTTTCGCTCGAGATCCTGGCCGAGGCCCAGGCTATGGGTGGCGTGGTGGCATTTATCGATGCCGAGCACGCGCTCGATCCCACGTATGCCGCGCGCATTGGCGTGGATATCGACGAGGTATTGATTTCCCAGCCCGATACGGGTGAGCAGGCGCTCGAGATTGTTGACATGCTCGTGCGTTCCGGCGCCATCGATGCCATCGTCGTCGACTCCGTCGCCGCGCTGACCCCGCGTGCCGAGATCGAGGGAGAGATCGGCGATACCACGGTCGGCTTGCAAGCTCGCCTGATGAGCCAGGCGCTCCGCAAGCTTGCCGGCTCGCTGTCCAAGTCCAACACGACGTGCATCTTCATTAACCAACTGCGTGAGAAGATTGGCGTCATGTTCGGCAACCCCGAGACCACGACGGGCGGCCGCGCCCTTAAGTTTTTCTCTTCGGTGCGTATCGACATTCGCCGCATCGACAGCATTAAGCTTAAGGATGAGGTTATCGGTAACCGCGTGCGCGCCAAGGTCGTTAAGAACAAGGTGGCAGCTCCGTTCCGTTCTGCTGAGTTCGACATCATGTACGGTACGGGCATCTCTAAGGAGGGCTCGATTCTGGACATGGCTGTCGAGTGCGGCATCTGCAAGAAGATGGGCTCCTGGTTTGCCTATGGCGAGGACAAGCTCGGCAACGGTCGCGAGGCCGCCAAGGCGTTCCTGCGCGAACACCCCGATTGCGCCGACGAGATTGAGCATAAGGTCCGCCTTGCCTGCGGGCTTGAGTTTGATGACGATGCTCCGTCCGAGGTCGAGCTGACCGATCAGCCTGCGCCTGAGGAGTTTGACGAGCTTTACGCCATCGATGGTTCCGCCATGCTCGATGATGACGACGAGTAGCGGTTACGCTCATGTCGTATACGGTGACCGAGGCCACGGTCGTTTTTCCCGATAAGAAGGCGGCCTCCTCGTTCTCGAGCGGGTATGCGTCCAAAAAGCCTTGCGCACATATCGATTGTGAGCTTGAGGGCGGTTTTGAGCGGTCCATTTGGATTCCCGTGCGGGTCGCGCGCCTGTATGTCAAAAATCGCCCCGATCTTCCCTGTGATTGGGATAACTTTCGTGAAGCGGTGCAGCTCATCGAGCGTAAATGTGCACTTACCATGGTGACCGAGATGCTATCGCGACGCGACCATGCGACGGGTGAGGTCCGTGACAAGTTGGCACGCTACGGCTTTCGCCAGCCCGCAATCGATTTCGCCGTCGAGCGCGCCACCGAGTATCGCTTTTTAGACGAGAACCGCTTTTGCTCGTACTTTATCGAGGAACGCAAGCGGCGCGGTTGGGGACAGCGTAAAATCGAGACCGAGCTCAAGCGCCGTCATGTCGTGCTCGATGACATTCCCGGTTATCCCGAGGATTATTTTGCCGTCGAAGACGATTTGGCGCGTGCGTCAGCCCTGCTCGCCAAGCGGCGTGTTCCAGAGACGCGCGGATTCGAAAAACTGGTTCGGTTTTTGATGGGCAAGGGCTTCTCGTATCACATCGCCGCCGATGCCGTTAAGGCACGTCTTAATGCCGAACGCGAGGAATGTGCGGTTTAGGCGTATGCGTTTTGTGGCCCTGCCGTTCACCGCGTTTTAGCCGCCGTGCTGGGGCCATTTATTTGACAGTTGTTGTGGTTCAACGTACGATAAACACTGTCATTTGCTTTGTGATATGTGCTCATCTGTGATGAGTTTGTTTATATGTTTATCTGTATCCGACCCGCATAAGCTGCGCCCATATTACTCAAATGTCGCGAGCCGTTCGTAAGGACGGTTCGCTTTGTTGTGTAACGAATCCATAAAAAGGAGTGAGCATGCCTATCATCGCAGCGCTCGTTGGCATCGTTTTGGGTGCCATCGCCGCCATTGCCTACATGCGCACCGCCAAGCAGGGTAGTCTTCACGAGGCCGACGAAAAAATCCAGTCGGCACACGCACAGGCTGAGTCCCTGATCGGTGATGCTAAGCGTCAGGCCGAGACCCTCAAAAAAGAGGCTCTGCTCGAGGCTAAAGAGGAGATCATCAAGAACAAGCAGGCCGCTGAGGCCGAGGACAAGCAGCGTAAGAACGAGATTCGTACGCTCGAGAACCGCGTGATGCAGCGCGAGGAATCCCTCGATCGCCGCAACGACGCTCTCGACAAGCGCGAGCATCAGCTGTCCAGCCAGGCTGGTCAGGTCGAGAAGCGCTCCCGTGAGCTCGAGGAGCTCTGCGCAAAGCAGACCTCCGAGCTCGAGCGTATCGCCGACCTTACCCGCGAGGACGCCCACAAGGAGCTCCTCGATAAGGTTCGCGGCGAGGTCACCCACGAGGCCGCCACGATCATTCGCGAGTCCGAGCAGCAGGTTCGCGCCGAGTGCCACAAGACCGCCCAGGAGATTCTGTCTCTGGCGATTCAGCGCTGCGCTGCCGACCACACTGCCGAGGTCACCGTTACCTCCGTGCACATTCCCTCTGATGACCTCAAGGGCCGTATCATCGGTCGCGAGGGTCGCAACATCCGGACCTTCGAGCAGGTTTCCGGCGTCAACCTCGTGATCGACGACACGCCCGAGACCGTCGTTCTTTCGAGCTTCGACCCGGTCCGTCGTGAGACCGCCCGTGTCGCCCTCGAGAACCTCATCGCCGACGGCCGCATTCACCCTGCCCGTATCGAGGAGATGTATCACAAGGCCGCCGACCTGGTTCAGCAGCGCGTGCGCGAGGCTGGCGAGCAGGCTGCCTTCGATACCGGCATCCACGATCTGCACCCCGAGATCGTCAAGACCCTTGGTGCCCTGCGCTACCGTACCTCGTTTGGTCAGAACGTGCTTCAGCATTCCCTCGAGGTCTCTGATCTGTGCGGCGTGATGGCTTCCGAGCTTGGCCTGGACGTTGTGACCGCCAAGCGCGCCGGCCTGCTTCATGACCTGGGCAAGGCAATCGACCACGACGTCGAGGGCCCGCATGCCGTCATCGGCGCCGAGCTTGCCCGCCGTTATGGCGAGAAGCCCGTTATCGTCCATGCTATTGAGGCTCACCATGCCGATGTCGACCCCAACACGGTGCTCGATGTCCTGGTGCAGGCCGCCGATGCTGTCTCTGCCTCTCGCCCCGGTGCCCGTCGCGAGTCTGCCGAGAACTACATCAAGCGTCTTGAGAAGCTCGAGGAGATCGCCAACTCCCATGACGGCGTCGAACGTACCTATGCCATGCAGGCTGGTCGCGAGGTCCACGTCATGGTCCAGCCGGACAAGATCTCCGATGCCCAGTCCACGGTCCTGGCTCACGATATCGCCCATCAGATCGAGGAAGAGATGGAGTATCCCGGTCAGGTGCGCGTCGTCGTGATTCGCGAGAGCCGCGCTGTCGATATCGCTAAATAACATGAGCGACGCGAACGAGCTCATCTCATTTATCGCGTCGATGTCGGGGGAGGGCAACCTTCGCGTCGAGGAGAACCTTGGCGAGGGATATGTCCGCCTCCGCGTTTCGGAGGCCGAGCGGCGCCAGGCAAAGCACGACATTCAGCATGTCGAGGACATCGTCATCGAAATGCTCCGTAATGCTCGCGATGCCGGCGCCGACAAGGTCTATCTCGCCACGACCAAGGAAGATGGCGTCCGCACGCTTGTCTTTCTGGATAACGGTTCTGGCGTTCCGCAGGATATGCAAGAGCGAATCTTTGATGCCCGCGTTACCTCCAAGCTCGAGAGCATGAAGATGGACCGTTGGGGCGTTCACGGTCGTGGCATGGCATTGTTTTCGATTAAGCAGAACACCGACGAGGCCCGTGTGGTCACGTCCGGCGTCGATCTTGGTTCAGCCTTCAAGGTGAGCGTTGCGGCCGACCGCCTCAGTGAGCGTGCCGATCAGTCCAGCTGGCCCCAGGCCGTCAAGGATGAGGACGGACGTTATGTCTGCGCTCGCGGTCCACATAATATTATTCGCGCTGCTTGTGAGTTTGCGCTCGAGGAGTTGCGTGGTTGCGATGTCTATCTCGGTTCTCCGTCTGAGATTGCCGCGACCCTTTATGCTCAAGCGTCAAGTCGGCTCGATACGTCTTGTCTCCTGTTCATTGATGACGAGAGCGAGCTTCCGGTTGTCGATCGTTTAGGCCTTGCTTCTGATGCCGAGGACTTTATCCGTATTTGTTCGGGTTTGGGTCTTGAGATGTCCGAGCGCACGGCCCATCGCATTTTGGCAGGGCAGATTAAGCCCGTTCGCGGTGTGACCGCGCGTCTGCTGCGCGAGCGTGATTCGTCCTCGCATGCGCCGGCTCCTGTCGATCTCGCGAAGGATCGTCGCGGGCTACGTATTGCCAAGGATGACATGGCGCAGTTTTCGCGCGCTGTGGAACGCGACTTTAATGACCTTGCCACCCGGTACTATCTCAACCTTTGCGGCGACCCAAAGATCCGTGTTTCGCGTGATCGAATCACCGTGACCTTTGATCTTGCCAAAGAGGAATAGTGCCTTTACCGAGTCCACTCGGTACGATACAGTTATTGCAGTTAAAACGTACTTTTAAATGCAGGAGTTTCTTCATGGATTGCCTGAAGGTATCAAGCAAATCATCGCCCGCGTCCGTTGCCGGCGCCATCGCCGGCATGGTCAAGGATGGTGTACCCGTCAACATCCAGTGTGTCGGCGCCGGTGCCGTCAACCAGGCTATTAAGGCCGTTGCTATCGCGCGCGGTTTTTTGATTCCAACCGGTTTTGATATTTCCTGCGCGCCCGTGTTCTCCGACATCCTCATTAACGGGGAGTCGCGCACGGCCATCCGCCTTTCTATCTACGTTCACCAGATCAATCGAGCTGCTATGGATAACGTCGTCATGGATGATGTTAAGCCTGTGGCATAGCTTCTGCTTGCCTTGTTTCGCTCCCCATCGTTAGGACTTATGCACATGGACCAGCGTTCCGTACGCGATATTCTTGCCGGTAAAACCTACTTTATCCGCACCTTTGGCTGCCAGATGAATCAGCACGACTCCGAGCGTGTGAGCGGTCTGCTTGATTCGTATGGCTGCCTCATGGCGCTCGATCCCGCGCATGCCGATATCGTTGTCTTCATGACGTGCTGCGTGCGCGAGGCCGCCGATACTCGCCTGTACGGTCAGTGCAATTCCTGCAAAAGCCTGCCGCCTTCGCCTTCGGGCAAGCGCGTGGTTGCCGTTGGCGGTTGCATCGCGCAGCGCGATGGCGAGGGCCTGCTCACCAACGTCGATAACGTCAATGTCATCTTTGGCACGCATTCCATTGCACATGTGGCCGAGCTCATTGCCGAGGCGTTCCTTGATGGTAAGCGTCATATCCGCACCAATGAGCATGAGGATACGGACGCCATGAGCATGCCGTGGCATCGCGAGACCCAGTATCACGCCTGGGTGCCCATCATGACAGGCTGCAATAATTTCTGCACCTATTGCATCGTGCCGTACGTACGCGGTCGCGAAAAGAGCCGCCCCTTCGAGGAGATTGTCGACGAGGTGACCGGTCTGGTGCGCCAGGGCGTGCGTGAGATTACGCTGCTGGGCCAAAACGTTAACTCATATGGTCGCGATCTGTTTGGCAAGCCGCGTTTTGCCGATTTGCTGCGTGCCGTGGGCGATACGGGTGTGGAGCGTATCTTCTTTACGTCTTCGCATCCTAAGGACCTGCTGCCCGAGACCATCGACGCCATGGCCGAGACACCTGCCGTAATGCCGCAACTGCACCTGGCCGTCCAGTCAGGTTCGACGCGGATCCTCAAAGAGATGAATCGCCGTTATACACGCGAGGACTATCTGGGCCTGGTCGATCGCATTCGCAACCGCATACCCGATATCGCGCTCTCGACCGACATTATCGTTGGCTTCCCGGGCGAGACTGAAGAAGACTTTGAGCAGACGCTCTCGTTTGCTGAGACGGTCCGCTATGCTCAGGCCTATACCTTCATCTATTCCAAGCGTGCCGGTACCCCGGCCGCCGAGATTGACGATCCTACGCCGCATGAGGTTATTCTCGAGCGTTTCAACCGCCTGGTTAAGGTTATCGAGACCACGGCACACGAGTATAACCAGGGCGAGCTTCATACTGTGGTTCCCGCGCTCATTGAGGGAACGAGTAAAAAGAACGATGCGGTCCTGCTGGGCAAGAGTCCCAAGAATCAGACCGTGCATGCGCCTATCCCCGAGGGTTACAGCATCGATCAGCTTGTTGGCAAGATCGTTGATGTTGACGTTGACGTTGCCAAGACCTGGTATTTATCCGGTTCCGTTGTGGGCGAGCCGCGCTAATGGTTTCTTCCGGGGCAGGTCTTTCCGCCGTTGCGATCGTCGGTCCGACGGCGGTTGGTAAGAGTAATGTTGCCGACCGTTTGGCAGCTCGTCTTTCGTCCGAAGTGCTGTCGTGCGATGCGATGCAAATCTATCGCGGCATGGACATCGGTACCGCAAAGATGGCGCCCGATGAGTGCACGGCGCCGCTGCGTCTCGTCGACATTGTAGAGCCGGGTGTGGCATATTCTGCTGCGCTTTATCAGGCTGACGCTCGCGCGCATGTTGAACGTCTCCTTGGTTCGGGTTGCCTGCCGGTTTTTTGCGGAGGTACGGGGCTATATCTCAAGGCAGCCCTCGATGAGATGGACTTTCCCTCGGGTGAACTTGAGGACGATCGCCGTGCGGGCTATCAGGAGCTTGCCGAGCGTATTGGCGAGGAAGAACTGCATGCCCTGCTTGCCGAGCGCGATCCAGAATCGGCTGCTGTTATTCATCCCCATAACGTGCGCCGTGTGATTCGTGCGCTCGAGATGCATGATGATGGTATCTCCTATGCACAGCAAAAAAGTCAGTTTAGTGTTCCGCGCGAGCATTATCATGCCCTATGGTTTGGTCTGACGCGTAATCGCGAGGTGCTCTACGAACGCATTAATCTGCGCGTCGATCTGATGTTTGAGCAGGGTCTTGTCGATGAGGTCCGCGGTCTTATGGCCCAGGGTCTGGGAGATGCCCTGACGTCGATGCAGGCAATTGGCTATAAAGAGATCATTGATGCTTTCAATGGCGTGATGAGCATGGATGAGGCCCGCAAACTCGTTAAGATGCGTTCGCGTCGTTATGCCAAGCGTCAGCTTTCGTGGTTTAAGCGCGATGACCGTATCGTGTGGTTTGATATGGATGAATGTACGATCGATGAGGTCGTTGAGGATATCCTGCATCGTATTGAGGCTGCCTAATGGCCTGTTTCCCCCTTGTTCCCACGGCACCCGAGCCCGAGCGTGCCATTTTAGTTGGTGTTGAGTGGCGCGACAATGCATGGCCGCTCGATCGCTCGCTTGATGAGCTGGAGCGTCTTGCCCACACAGCTGGTGCCCGGTGCGTGGCACGCTTGTCGCAGCGTTTGGTAAAGCCGTATCCTAAATCGTTTATCGGTTCTGGTAAGGTTGAAGAGCTGTGCGGCCTGGTGCATCGCATGGATGCCGATGTCGTTATTTTTGACGACGACCTGACCCCCTCGCAGCAATCCTATTTGGAGAAAGCCGTGGGCGAGCCGGTAAAGATTATCGATCGTACAGCACTGATCCTGGATATCTTTGGCCTGCATGCTCAGACGCGTGAGGGACGCCTGCAGGTACAGCTGGCACAGCTTCAATATTTGTTGCCTCGCCTGCGTGGCATGTGGAGCCATCTCGCCAAGGAGCAGACGCGCGGCGGCATCGGCTCACGTTTTGGTCAGGGCGAAAGTCAGCTCGAGGTCGACCGTCGCCTCATTCGTAATAAGATCGCTGCGCTTCGTCGTGAGCTCAAGCAGGTTGAACAGCGTCGCGATGTTCAATCCAAGAGCCGCATTGAGTCACCGGCGTTTCGCGTCGCGTTAGCCGGTTATACCAATGCCGGTAAATCGACGTTACTCAATCGTCTGACCGGCTCTACGGTACTTTCGCAGGACAAGCTGTTTGCTACGCTCGACCCGACGACGCGTTCGTATCGTCTGCCCGGCGGTCGCGGCATGACGATTACCGATACCGTCGGCTTTATTCAAAAGCTGCCCCATGGTCTGGTCGATGCCTTTAAATCGACGCTGTCCGAGGTTTTGGGTGCCGATCTAATTCTCAAAGTCGTAGATGCGTCTGACGAGGACTATGAGCGGCAGCTGGAGGCTGTCGACCGCGTGCTTGATGAGATCGGCGCCGGAGAGCGTTTAACGCTGACCGTATTCAATAAAATCGATCTTCTCGATAGCGTCGATCGATTGAGTTTCCGTCGTCGCTATCCCGAGGCCGTTCTGTTCTCGGCCCAAACGGGCGAGGGGCTCGACGATCTCGTCGACCGGATTG
Source organism: uncultured Collinsella sp. (assembly GCA_958412345.1). Lineage (GTDB taxonomy): Bacteria > Actinomycetota > Coriobacteriia > Coriobacteriales > Coriobacteriaceae > Collinsella. Next base: position 71,527 of record CATYSO010000009.1, read on the forward strand.
CTCGCGAGGCAGCTGCCACCGATGTGTTGCTCTCCGCTGATATCCCGTATCGTGAGGGCGCTCTCATCACGCTGGTGCATGAGCAGGGAACCCTTCTGCATGAGGAATATCTCGAGGACGGCGTTCGCATTGTGGCGAAGTTGCCGGCTCGTATTGCACCGCGGCTCGAGCGTTATCGCACCGAGTAGACGAGCTCCAAAATGCCCAGAATGATGGGCTGATGCAGCAGATAAAAGGGGAGAGCGTGACGTCCAAGGCTGGCGAGCGCCGGCAGGGGGTTGGCGTAGGCCCAGCTAGGGACGGTCTTATCGATTCCCTGCGCTATGTGTGCGGCGAAGTATCCTGCAAGATACATAAAGATAAACGGGATGATGGGGTAGTAATCACCTGAGATAAACCCAGGGCTCGGAAATCCCAGCCACGCCAGGTAGGGGACAGGGTAGATCGTTTTGGGGATGCTCCAGGTGATTGCGAACAACATAAGGCATAGGGGCATGCCCCATCTCGCCGTTATCTTCTTAAGGACGGGATCGGTCAACGCTACGATGCCGGTGCATGCGGCCATGCAGTAGATGATGCCAAAATTAACCGAATCGTCGACTGAGACAAGTGTTGTTGCCAACCAGACAACGAGTGCTGCTAAGGCGTATTTGGCGGCACGTTTGATATTGTTGCGCGAAAGGGTGCACATCCAACCGGCGATAAACAAAAATACCCAGCTGATGCTGGCGCGCCAGATGTCTTGAAAGACTGACTGGGTAAACCAGGGCATATCCCAGCCGTACAGGTAGGCGAGATCATAGCAAGCGTGAAAACCTGCCATAGAAATCATCGTAAACCCGCGGACGGTATCAAATATGGTTATGCGTTTTTGCATTACGAGAACCGGCGCATCAAGCCGACGACTTTGCCCAGGATAACGGGATTCGTTGCATAGATAGGTTCCATGGTGTCGTTCTCGGGCTGCAAGCGCACACGCCCCTGCTCCTTGTAGAACGTCTTGACGGTCGCCGAACCATCAATCATGGCCACGACAATTTCGCCGTTCATGGCACTCTTTTGTTCACGGACGATGATGTAATCGCCATTGAAGATGCCGACATTGATCATTGAGCTCCCATGCACCTCAAGGATAAAGGAACCCTGATCAGTGGCGATTTCGGTCGGGATAGTAAACGTGTCTTCGATATTCTGCTCGGCCAGAATGGGGATCCCAGCCGCGACGCGACCAACGAGCGGTAGCGAGACCGTTCCGCGAGGTGCGGTGGGCTCGTCAGATTTAGAAATTGAGACAGAGGAACCGTCCTCGTTAAAGAGTTCCAGGGCGCGCGGCTTGGTGGCATCGCGCTTGAGCAGCCCGCGCGCCTCCAGGGCAGAGAGATGGGCGTGCACGGTGCTTGGGGAGGAAAGGCCCACGGCAGAAGCCATCTCGCGCACGCTGGGCGGATAACCCTTCTCCTGCTGATATTCCTTGATGAAGTCGTAAATTTGCTGCTGACGCTTGGTAATTTTGCGAGCCATCAGGGCATCCTCTCTACCCATGTCAAACAAATGTTCGAATTTTGCTTGACAGGAACAACTGTTCGAAGATAATAATAACCGAACATTCGTTCTCGCGCTAGACATTTTTGTCCGCGCGGCTTGATAAAACTGTTCTCAGCAAAACACGCGAGAGGAGAACATGATGAACGCAACGAATATGGTCCAGGGAAACCTCGCCCTTAAGCTCGAGACGCCTGCAGAACCCACTTTTACGGTTGTTCAGGGTGGCCGCTCCGGCATTCAACCTTTGACCGTAAAGCCTGCTCGCAATCAGCAGGCTGTAGTCGCGCCGGCCCGCGTTGCCCTGAAGGTTCCGACGATTGTCGCCGTCGCCGTTGCGCTTACGCTCTTCTTTGTCCTCGCTACTTCGGTCTTTAGCGCTCGTCACGCCGCGTATGCCGAGTCCGTTTCCAACATTACTTACGAGACCATTCGCGTTCAGACTGGCGATTCTCTTTGGTCGCTTGCCGAGGAATATCCAATCGAAGGCCTTTCCACGCAAGAGACTTCCGACATGATCCGTAACGTCAATCATCTGGAGCATGGTTCGCTCGCCGCCGGTGCGCATCTTAAGGTTCCTGCTCGTTCGTAATCATTATCGCGCTGCGCATGGTACCCTTGTTATCGTTTAAGAGGAGGTACCATGCGCTGTCCCAAATGCGGCAAGGCACATACCCGCGTCGTTGATTCCCGTATGCAGGAGTCAAATAACACCATTAAGCGCCGTCGCGAATGTTGCTCGTGTAACTATCGCTTTACAACGTTCGAGCGATGCGAGGACCCTATCGAGGTCATTAAGTCAGACGGAACCAAGCAGCGGTTCGATCGCAATAAGCTGCTCGTCGGCTTGATGCGCGCCACCATCAAGCGCGATATCGACACTAAGAAGCTCAATGAGATTATCGACGACATCGAGGTCGAGCTGCGCTCTCGTACACTGACGGCCGTCACGTCCCATGAGTTGGGTGACATGGTGCTCAAGCGCTTGGCCAAGATTGACAAGGTGGCGTACATCCGCTTTGCCTCGGTCTACCGCGATTTCAAAGACGTCGATGAGTTTCTTCAAGAGCTCGACAAGCTAAGGTGATTCCATGTCCAACATTACCGTCAACATAAAGCGTCTCGATCCCACCGTCGAGCTTCCCAAATACGCCCATCCCACTGATGCCGGCTTGGATTTGCGCTCCAACGAGGACTGCGTCCTGAAGCCCTTCGAACGCCGTCTGGTCTCTACGGGGCTGGCCATCGCCCTGCCCGATGGCTACGCCGGCTTCGTCCAGCCCCGCAGCGGCTTGGCCATCAAGCAGGGCCTGTCTATAGTCAATACGCCGGGCCTCATCGACGCCCACTACCGAGGAGAACTCAAGGTTATCCTCATCAACCTGGATCCCACCAACGACATCCAAATCAACAAAGGCGACCGCATAGCCCAACTCGTCATCCAAGAAGTCCCCACGGTCAACCTCATAGAAGTAGAAGAACTAGACATAACCGACCGAGGAGCCGGCGGTTTCGGTTCTAGCGGCGTATTGTAATGTCCGCTCACCCGTGGGAGGCCCCTATATATCATTCCATGCTCAAACATTCTCGCTGCGCTGCGAAACTGCGCGTGGAACGATATATAGGGGTCTCCCACGGGTGAGCTACGTTTACTTGCTAGCGGCTACGCCGGGTTCGCCCCCAGTTAGAGCCTGCGAAGGTAGAAACAAATAATCTAATAACAGTTAGTTGATACGACAAAGGAACTGTTCCTTTGTCGTATCAACTAACCAGTATGAATAATTTTGTTACAAGCAAGAAGCCTCCCGTTCGGGGCTCACCCATATCGTTCCACGCGCAGTTTCGCAGCGAGCGCAGCGAAGCGAGAATGTTTGAGCATGGAATGATATGGGTGAGCCCCGAACGGGCGGGATTAGTGCGCCCTGCGCAGCGAGAATGTTTGAGCATGGAATGATATATGGGCGGCTCCCGCCGAGCAGCGGACTATCGCCTAGCGGATATGCGCTGGCTTGCCGCCCCAGTAGAAGCGGCAGAAGGCTCGTTTGCGCTTTTGGGGTTTGCCTACGAGCTCCATGGTAGCGATGGCGATGTCCTCGGCTGCGCGTGGACGGCGTAGTACTTCGCCGTTGATGAGCAGTGCCTTGAGCGACTCAGGATGATCGTGGAGATGACGCAACGTCACGATGAGCTCTCGTGCGGTGGTGACATGCATGCTGGCGCCCATGCCGGTGAGCATGGTGGTGTTGGCCTTTTCCTGGCCATAGGACTTGCCCAGCAGGATCATCGGCAGGTGTGCGCACAGGCATTCGGTGACGGTGAGTCCGCCCGATTTGAGGATTGCCAGGTCGCACCCGTGCATGAGGGCCGCCATGTCGTCGACATAGTCCAGCACCGTGACATTTTCGAGCTTCATGGCATCGAAGAGCGTTTTGAGGCGGGTGGCATATTCGGTGTCTTTGCCCGGCAAAAAGACAAAGTGCATGTCTTCGAAGCTGCGTAGGAAGGGGAGGGTGCGGTCCATCTCCGCGCGAAAGCGAACGTACGGTTGAGGCAAGCTGGCACCGGCCATTACCAGCACGACGGTCTTGTCAGTGGGGAGGTTGAACTTAGCTAGCTCTTCCTCGCGATCGTAATCCGTGTCGAATCCGGCGCGAATAGGAATGCCGGTAATGCGAATCTTTGTCTCGAGCACCTTGCGCGGACGCAGCGTTTCGGCCATAAATTCGTTGGCAACACAGAATAAATCGGTGTCCATGTGGGGCCACCATCCCTCGACTTCGTAGTCGGTCGGTACGCAGATGACCGGATAATCGATACCCGTAATTACGCGGGCGCCCACGGCAACATTGGCTGCTGTGATGTGCGTTGCAACCACGGCTATGGGCCTGCGGCTACGAATATATTCGTTGAAGGCGGGGAACATAATTCGCGACCATGCCGTTCCGCCACCCCAGAGAAGATGTCCCGTAAGCGTATATCGCCAGGTCAGGTCGTAAATGGGGCGCGTGGCTCCCGTAAAAGAAGCTGCGGTTTTATTGCCGTCGAATTTAATACGTCCAAAATCAAGGATATCTAGTACTTCAATCTCAACATCCTCGGGGATGCCATTGGTGCCGCGGATGAGGTCGAATGCCTGCGCAATCGCATTTGCGGCGGCCTTGTGGCCCGAGCCGACCGAGGCGTGCACGATGGTCACGAGAGGTTTTTGCTGAGCCAAGAGCGTGGTTTGCTCCGATTGGGGAGTGCTGAGCTCGAGCAGGGGAGCGTCGTCGCTCGTCTGCGTCTGATCCATCGATAACTCCCCTTCGACGTTATAACACGGATTTATCATTGTAGTGCATGAGTGTCACGTTCACGTAAATTTGGGTATGAGCGCAAAGAACGACAACGTTTCGACGAGAGGACTCTTCATGACTACCGATCAGACGATCGATGTTGCGATTATCGGCGGCGGTCCTGCGGGCTTTGCTGCCGCCATTTATGCGGCGCGCGCCAACCTGACGACGACTGTCCTTGAGCAGGGGATGTCGGGTGGACAGATCGCCACGAGCAACGAGATTGAGAATTATCCTGGCATTCCGCTACTGAGCGGTGTCGAACTTGGTGAGCGGTTCCAACAGCATGCTGAAGGCTTGGGGGCTCAGGTTGAATGGAGTATGGTGACGGGCGTCGATTACGATGCCGATGCGGCTCAATTTACCATCCATCATGATATGGGCGACACAGCAGCCAAGAGCGTCATTGCGTGCATGGGCGCCACGCCGCGTCCTGCGGGTTTTGTTGGCGAGGACACGTATCGCGGTCGTGGCGTTTCGTATTGCGCGACGTGTGACGGCATGTTCTTCCGTGGCAAGCAGGTCTTTGTTATCGGAGGCGGCAATTCGGCATGCGAGGAGGCGCTGTTCCTGTCCGACATTGCCAGCAGCGTGACCATCGTGCTGCGTCGCGATCAGTTCCGTGCACCCGAGGGCGTTGTGAATAAGGTTCTAGCTAAGGACAATATTTCAGTTAGGTACCAAACTAGTATTGTTGAGCTTTCTGGTGAAGCGATGCCCACGACAATCACATTCAAGGATAATGCGACTGGTGAAATGCACACTGAGTCCTTTGAACCTGGATCGTTTGGCATCTTTGTTTTTACGGGGACGCAACCACATACCGAGCTTGTTGAGCATCTAGTCGATCTGGCTCCCGACGGCGGTATTGTTACCGACGATTCGATGGCCACTCGTACGCCCGGCTTATTCGCAGCCGGCGATATCCGCTCCAAGCGTTTACGCCAGGTTGTGACCGCCGTTTCTGACGGAGCCATAGCGGCAACCAGCGCATACGCTTTCCTACGCGCATAAGTACGATAATATATCTTATGTAAGGTTGCTATCAATTAACTAAATGGCGGGACGATGCATCAGCGCGCTGTCCCGCCAATTTTCTTGCCGGCTATGTGGTATGCAAAACTAGATAATCTAGAATACAATATAGAAAATGAATGGAGGACCTTTATGAACCACGTTAAATACGTTATTCCGATGTCCGATTCGTCGGTCAGCATTAAGCCCGAGGATATTCAGCCCACAGTGCTACCCGATGCATTCATTCAGTCAGATATCGTGCGAAAACTCAATACGTTGAGTCTGCCGCGCTATAACCAGTTGCCCAATGTGACGCTCTACCGCGACCAGGTCATTGAGTATGTTGCGCTGTGGATGGAGCCACTGTCCATTTGTGTTGAGCAGCCTGTCATTACGCCATCGATGATCAATAACTACGTGAAGGTCGGCCTGGTGCCCGCCCCGGTCAAAAAGCAATATGGCCGCGAGCAGATTGCCCGCCTGATCGCTATCTGCATCTTTAAGCAGGTGCTACCTATTGCTGCGGTGCAGGCGCTCTTTAACATTCAGCGTTTGAGCTACGATGCCCCGACGGCCTTCGACTATGTGGTCGATCAGCTCGAGGCATCGATTCGTTCGGCGTTTTCCGTCGAGCAGATGCCGGTTCCAGATACGGCGCATCAGGTAACGCGGGAGTCGCTGCTTGTACGCAGTGCAGTTTCATCCTTCGTTTCGAAGGCGTACCTGATGAGCTATCTTAAGTTTAATGGGTTTAATAGCTAGCCAACGTATATAACGGGCGGGACAAAGGGTCATCTGTCACTTTGTCCCGCCCGTATTTTTGCTTAGTTGTACTTTATTGGCCCGAAGCCACGCCCATGCCGTAGCCGATAATGAGCCCATGCATTTCGGCATAGTATGAATCTAGCCCGTTACAGGGCATGATGATAGTCTTGGAGTTTGGCCAGCGCTCCACAATGCGGCTGGCAAGTGCTTGGGCGCCTGCCTCATTTTCGACATGGTCGATAACGACCTCGCCGCCCGTAAAACCCTCGGCTTCCATGGTGTCGATGATCTTGTTGAGCATCTTCTTTTCGCCACGAGTGTGTCCGACGAGTTCGATTTTACCTGCCTCACTCGCCGTGCCCAAAATGCGGATATTGAGCTTGTTGGCAATGACGCCGGCTGCCTTAGGGATACGTCCGGCTTTGGCGAGGTTTTCGTAATTGCACAAACTGAAGAGGATTTTGCTGTTCTGTTCAAGGCTATCGAAGTATGCGCAAGCATCCTCGAATGAGACATTCGGATTGCTTGCAAGATAGCGGTCGAACAGCAGGAAAATGAGGTCCATTTTACCGCCAGCTGCGCGTGAATTGACTAGATGAATCTGTCGGTCCGGTTCCTCGGCAAGAACCATATCGCGAGCCGTGGCTGCCGCGTTGTAGCTGCCCGACACGCCCTCAGAGATTGGCATGCAGATGGTCTTGTCTGCCAATTTGAAGAGCTCGGCCCACTCCCCTACGCTGGGACAAGCGCTTGAAGAAGCGTTCGTCTCCGCCTGAACAGCGCAGTTGAGCTCATGAACATCGAGCGAAAGGTCATCGACGAATTCACGCTCCCCCACTCGAATTTTGAGGGGCGCAAATGCAAAGGTGGTATGGGGTGCGGTCGGTTGCCAATCGCGGAGGTTGCAGCTTGAATCTGAGATAAGTGCCCAGCTCATAGAGGGTCCTTTCTAATTGCTCCCATACAATTATAGCCTTCTTGCTGACCGATTGGGCCGCTATCTAGTATTCAAAACTAGATAGCGGCCTGCACGAAAGGCAAAAGAATGGACCCCATGACTCAAAGCCACGAGGTCCACATTCACACGCCGTGTAAGATGACTTAGTAACGCACGAAGATATAGTTATTGTTCATGCCGGCGGCAACGGAGCTGATGATAACACCCGTGTTGTAGTCGGAAGCATGAATCATCTGACCACCACCGATGTAAATGCCGGTGTGGTACGAGTTGACCACAACGTCACCGGGCTGCGGATCGGACACACGCGTCCAGCCCATAAAGGTACCCGTGGTGCCCAGGCGGCAATAGCGACCAGTGAGGCAATAACTAACAAAACCAGAGCAGTCGAAGCTGTTCGGGCCAATTCCGCCCCAGGAATAAGCGCAACCAAGCTTGCTGTATGCACGCGAGACAACAGAACCGCCATCGACTGACTGGCTCGGAGCAGAAGGCGTCGGAGCCGGGGCAGGCGTAGAGGGCTGCGGCGTCGGAGCAGGTGCCGGCGTAGGAGCCGGAGTGTTGCCGCCCTGGTTGTTATTATTGCTGGTCTGGCCACCGTTGTTGGTGTTCTCGGTCGTACCGGCAGTCTCGTTGCTCACCGTGGCCTTCTCGGCGGTACTGGCGTTGATGCCGGCCTGCAGCGCGGCGTTGGCCTCGGCCTCTGCGGCAAGCTCGGCTTGCAGCTGCGAATCCAGGGAGTTTACGACGTTCTGGGCTTCAGCCTGCTGAGCGTTAAGCTCGTCGACCTTTTTCTGCGTGGAAGCGACGTTCTTCTCCTGCTCGGCCTGCTTATCGGTGAGCTGCTGCTTAAGCTCCTTTACCTCTTGAATGGTCTGAGCCTGCTTATCGGAAACTTTGCCATAGTAGAACAGACGATTGAGCATATCGCTCAGGTCGTCAACGCCCGTCAGAACCTGAAGCAGGCTCAGACCGCCGGTCTTGTACTCGCCGGCGACATAGGTCGAGAGCTTGGCCTGACCATCGGCGATCTCCTGCTGCTTTTGCGTGATCTCGCCAGCAGTCTGATCGAGCGCCTGCGTCTGCGTGGCGAGCTCATCGTAAATCTGCTGGGTTTGGGTACCGATCTGCTCGAGCTTCGTACGAGCAGCGGCAAGGTCGGATGCGGTATCGGCGTAGGCAGGAGCCGCAAGGCCCAGGCCCAAAACACAAGCGAGGGTTGCCGTAGCAGCGCAGCGTGCCATGTTTTTGTGCGTGTTTGCTGTGCGCATGTAGCTTCCTTTCCAGTAACTAAGGGTAACGGCTACTCCACCGTCACCAGGCTAAAGAGCTCAACATCGTCGTCAGTCGGCGTGAGCTTCTCGCGCGGGTTGAGAAACGCAAGCTCAAGGATACACCCGTAGCCCACAAGCTTTGCGCCCATATCTCGCACAAGTTTACCTGTTGCCTCGACGGTTCCGCCCGTCGCGACCAAGTCGTCCAGAATCAACACGGTATCTTTAGAGGTAATGGCATCGGCATGGATTTCAATAGAGTCGGTGCCGTATTCGAGCTCGTAGCTCTGGCTCACCGTCTTGCGGGGTAGCTTGCCCGGTTTACGTGCAGGAACAAAGCCGGCACCAAGGGCCACAGCCACCGGTACGCCAACCATAAAGCCGCGAGCCTCGGGACCCACGACCTTGGTGATTCCCATGCCGGCAAAGTGCTCGGCGAGGGCATCGGTCATGGCTTTGAGCGCCTCGGGGTTGCCAAAGAGCGGCGTGATGTCTTTGAAGATGACTCCGGGCTCGGGATAGTCGGGGATGTCGACGATTTGAGATTCGAAGTCGTACATTGCATGACCTTTCAATGGGTTGCCGGATAAGCGGCAGCTGTTATTTGCCCGCGGTGGCGGTGCCGGATTGCGAAGGGGCGATGACCTTTAGCGGCTTTACGAGAGAATCCTCGTGCGAAGCCGTCGCGGCAGTTTCTTCGTTTTTGGCCTTGGTGGACTCGGAGCGAGCGATTTCCTCATCGAGTGCATCGATGTCGGCGTCCTCGACCACGGCGTTGAGCGACTCAAAAACGCGGTTCTTGAGCAGCGCAGTGTGCACGCCCTCCGTCAGGTCGTGAAGCTTCTTAAAAGCACGTTCGAGCTTGGCGTCGCGCTCGTCATCGGAAGTATCCATACCGAGCATGCTCACGAGAACCTGCTCAAACATCGAAGACTCGCGGTTTGCCGACGATACGTACTGACGCAGGTTGCGCGGCTCGATATGGAAGCGCGACAGCTCGGAGCAGTAGCGGATGATTGGAAAATCGCGACCATCGACGAGCTCACGATTCTGCGGACTCTTGATGATGCGAATGAGGTCGTTCTCGGCGAGCGAGCGGATAAACGAAATTTCGACGCCCAACATATCGGGAATGGTCTCGATGGGATGCAGCTTTTGCTTAGTCTCCTTGGGCTCCGTCTTGAGCGGAACATCGGATAGCAAGCCCACCTCGTAGGCGAGCGTTGACAGGTCCGTGGCGTTTTCCAAGCGCTGCTTAATCACGTTGAGCGGCATGTAGCGGGTCTTCTGCAAGTGCAGGATGACCTCCAGACGATCAACGTCCTCCTTAGAGTACTGACGGTATCCCTTAGGCGTACGATGAGGGGTAATGAGCCCCTCATCCTCTAGAAATCTAATTTTTGAGTTCGAAAGATCGGGGTATGCGCCTCGAAGTAGGTTGACGACTTGGCCGATACTCAGATAGTTGCGTTCGGCCATGCCCTACTCACCGGTTTCGATGCGCTCCGGCGTGCTCTCGTGGTAGATGAGCGTAAACGTACCGATCTGAACGGAAGAACCGTCGTGCAGCGGGGCTGCATTGACAATGGCACCGTCGACCCAGGTACCATTGAGCGAGCCCAGGTCCTCGATGCGAGCGCCGAGGCCCTCGCGAATAATGCGCGCGTGGCTGCGCGAAACGGTCATGTCATTAAGGAAGATGCCGTTCGCGGGATCGCGGCCGATGGTAGTCACGTCGTCCTCGAGCTCAAAGGCGGCACCAGTCTGCGGACCCTTGACGATGGACAGGACGGGGGCGGTGATGCGCACGTTGGCCATGAGGTCGGGAACGGTGACGTCGCTTGAAGGCACGCGGAATACGCAGGTAGCGTCAGCAGTCTTATCATTCTGAGGCATATTGTTAACCATGTTGTCCATGACAACCCCTAACTTATCGCGGACGTGCCGCAAATAATGAACCGTACGTAATCATACCCCAACGAATCAGTCTTCGATTTCAGGGTTCAGAAAGTCGATGTCCTCGTCCTCGGGATGCGCGAGAGCCTGTTTAATGGCCACTCCGCCCTTAATGGAGTAGATGACAGCCGTGAGCATGGAGAAGATCACGCCGCCGTACACAAAGAAGATGCCGAGGGGCACCGAGCTTCCGTTGAGGCCCGGGAAGGCCGTAAGGGTTGAAGATAAAAGGTTCAGGCCGTCAATAACGGGGAAACCGAGCAGCATGAGTGAGAAGCCGGTCATGAGTAGCGCCGTGGCAATCTTTCCGGGAAAGACCACATCGATGGGGCGACGGTGATAATGACGCACGATAAGCGTGCCGATGCCCAGATAGATGTCGCGGCCAATAATGATTACGCAGACCCAGATGGGCAGCTCTCCGCGGACCACCAGTCCAAGTACGCCGGTGAACAGCAGCGCACGGTCGCAAATGGGATCCATGACCTTGCCGAGCCACGAGACCGTCTTAGTCATGCGGGCGATCTGACCGTCCATCCAGTCGGTGGAGGCGGCAACGGCGTAGATAACGATGGCGATGACGCGGTTGTTATCCGTCACAAACAGGTACAGAAATACCAGGGTGAGGATCAGGCGCGTAAAGGTGATGAAATTGGAGATCGTAAAGATCTTATTCGACGGGTAATCGGAAGTGCCGATAAGCTCCTTTTTGATCTTCTTTTTGATGCCCACAGGACTCCCCCGCTGGTTAACGACAAAACTTTCGATACTATACCCGTTCCGGCGATGTCTATCCAGCGCGAGCATAGAGAGTCCAGACATGTGGAGGGCGCTTTTGGGCCGCGGGGAATTTCACATTCGTGTACATCAGCCTCCAAACATGTCGAAAAATGTCGTTTTTGGAGGGTGACGTACACGTTTTGATTCGGTGATTACATCGATCGGGAAAGTTGTTGCCTTAGCAAATAAATCATGGCGTACGGGTCGAGAAGGGCTGGCGCCAAAAGAGTCCAACGGCCGTTACAGCTTCGTTAGAAACGCGCCCCACCATAGATGGTGAACCCGAAAGGTAAGGCGCGCGGGCACGGCGACTCGGCCCGCGCGCCCGGAAGAGAAAGGACGAACCCATGGGTTACATGCTCGAGACGCGCGGGCTCACCAAGCGCTTCGGTCGCGGCGACCAGGCGCAGGACGCCGTGGCCGACGTGAGCCTTCATATCCGCGAGGGCGAGGTGTACGGGCTGCTCGGCCCCAACGGCGCCGGCAAGTCGACAACGCTCAAGATGATCTGCGGGATGCTGCGGCCGACGGCCGGGGAGATCCTCTTTGCCGGGCACGCCTGGCGCCGCGAGGACCTCTACGCAATCGGCAGCCTCATCGAGGAGGCGCCGCTCTACCCCAACCTCACCGCGCGCGAGAACCTGCGCGTGCGCACCACGCTGCTGGGCCTTCCCGAGAGCCGCATAGATGAGGTGCTCGCCGCCGTGGACCTCGCTGACACCGGGAAGAAGCGCGCCGGGCGCTTCTCGATGGGCATGCGGCAGCGCCTGGGGCTCGCGCTGGCGCTGATCGCCCGGCCACGCCTGCTCGTGCTCGACGAGCCCACCAACGGCCTCGACCCCATCGGCATCGAGGAGCTGCGCGACCAGATCCGCGGCTTCGCGGCGGCGGGTACGACGGTGGTCGTCTCGAGCCACATCCTCTCCGAGGTGCAGCAGATGGCGGACACCATCGGCATCATCTGCGAGGGGCGCCTCGCCTACGAGGATGCGCTTCGGCCCGGGCAGGACCTCGAGGAACTCTTCATGAGCTTCTGTCGGGAAGGGCGACGAGCACGCGGGGAGGTGGCGGCATGACGGGCGAGAAAGGCGGCCTGCTCGCGGGCCTGCGCGCCGAGGCCCTGAAGTCGCGCCACGCGGCACCGGTTCGCCTGGCCGTGCTCATGGCGCTGCCGATGCCGCTGCTCGGCGCGATGCCCTACCGGGGCGTGCAGATCTTCAGCGCGTGGAACTACTGGTACGCGCTCTTCCTGCCCGTGTCTCTATCGCTCGTGGTGGCGTGCGTCGCGCGGGCGGACGCTCGCACGCGGATGCGGGGGCTTCTGGGCCTGGGCTTCCCGCTCGGGCGAGCCTGGTGGGCCAAGGCGCTCTGGTGCCTCGCGCTCTGCACGCTCTCGAACCTCGTGGTCTTCGTCATCTACCTCGCGGGATCGGCGTTCTCCTCGCAGGGTCTCACGGCCGCGGGCACGCTCACGATGCTCCTCTGCGCGCTCGCCAACACGGTGACCGCGGCGTGGATGATCCCCGCAGGGCTCTTCCTCACGGCGCGGCTCGGCATGCTCGCGGGCATCTTCTGCCCGCTCGCCGCGCAACTCGTAGGTGGGTTCGCCTGGTCGTTGGTGCCGCTGCCGCAGCTCTTTCCGCCGTCGGCGAACATGGTCATCCCCACGAGCTTCATCCCCGTGCTGCCGAGCGGCGAGCCGCTCGCGGCGGACATGGCGCTCGGCGGGGCGCTCATGGCGGAGGGCATGCTCACGCTGGCGGGCCTTGCGGTCTGCGCGCTCGCGTTCGCCGCGCTCACGGCGGCGGGCGCGGCCTGGTTCGCGCGCTCCGAGGAGAGGTGATGGCCATGACACGACTCTCCGACCCGACGCCGCGCATGACTCTCCCGCGGGCCCTGCTCTCCGAGGCCCTGCGCCTGGCGCGCTCCCCGCTCGCGGCGGTGCACCTCGCCTGCGGCCTGGCGGCCGGTCTTGCCTGCGGCGAGTACTTCTCCGTAACCCGATGGGACCCGGCGCTGGGCGCGGACGCCTACGCCCAGTTCCTCGGCGCCCTCATGCCGCTCATGTCCGCCATCGTCTGCGGGCTCGCCGTGGACGAGGGGCGCGCTGCCGGGCGCCTCACCAACCTCACGGCGGTCCCCTCGCGAGGGCGCGCCGTCGCGGCGAAGCTGCTCGCCCTTGCGGCGCTCGGCGCGGGCGCGCTGGCCGTGGCGCTCAGCGTGTTCGGGGGCGCGCTCGCCGTCGCCGGACGCCTGCCGCTCGGGCCCGCTCCGCTTGCGGCCGCCTGGGCGGGCATCGTGCTGGGCAGCCTGCCCCTCTACGCGCTGGGGCTCGGCGTGGCCCTGCGCCTCGGCCGCAACGCCGCCATCGGCGGCGGCGCGGCGGGGTCGCTCCTCGCGTTCTTCTCGGTGGGCGGACTTGCGCACGGCCTCATGACCGGCGAGCTCACCGGTGCCCTAGCGACGCCCCTGGGCTGGGTGCCGCTCGCCTGGCCCGCGCGCCTGGGGTCGCTCGGGGTGGAGGCCTTCATCGACGCCGCACGCGCGGCGGGCCCTCTCCTCACGACTGCGCTCGCTGGCCTCGCGCTCACCCTGGCAGCCGCCGCCGTCCTTATCGCCTGGTTCTGCCGCTTCGAGGACGGGAGGGCAGATGCGTAGGAGGCCGCTCGCCGCCATGCTCGCCCTCCTCTCCGCAGCGCTCCTTCTGGGCGGGAATGCCCTGCTCGACGCTGCGGACGACAGGGGCAATGTCCGAGAGCTCCTGCTCATCTTCTTCGGGCAGGATTCGGACGGCGAGGGCTGGCTCGAGATCGAGGCGCGCGGCGGCTCGGGCGTGCTCTACCACGCGTGCGACGCGGCCGAGGCGCCCGCGGCTGCGCGCAGGGCTCTGGACCGCTGAGTGCGGCGCTAGTACAATTCCGACGAGAGTTTCAGGAGGTCAACATGGCGAGGATACTGGCAGTGGATGATGAAAGGGCGATCCTCGACGCGCTCGCGCGCATCCTCGGCCGTGACGGCCATGAGGTCATCAGGGCGGCGGACCCGACGGCGGTCCCGGGGATGGACCTCTCGCGCTTCGACCTCGTGCTCTGCGACGTCATGATGCCGGGGCTCGACGGCTTCGAGCTCGTGCGGCAGATCCGCCCGGACTTCGATGGCCCCATCGTCTTCCTGACCGCGCGTGTGGCCGAGGAGGATGCCGTGGCCGCCTATGGCCTGGGCGCCGACGACTACGTCCGCAAGCCCTTCGGGGCCGCGGAACTGCGCGCCAAGGTCGCGGCCCATCTACGCCGTGAGCGCCGGCCGCGCTCGCACGCCCTCTCCTTCGGGGAGGTGCGGATCGACCTCGGGGCACGCGGCCTCGCCGTGGGCGACAAGGCCGTGCCGCTCACGCCCACCGAGTACGCCATCTGCGAGTACCTCGCCCGCCACCCCGGGCAGGTCATGAGCCGCGCGCAGATACGCGAGGCGGTGCTCGGCTGGGAGAGCGATGCCGACGACGCGGCCATATCCATGCAGGTCAGCCGCGCCCGGAGGAAACTCTCCGAGGCCGGTGCCGATCCGATCGCGACCGTCTGGGGGATGGGGTACAAGTGGCAGCTCTAAGGTCCGGGGCGCGAGGTCGCGGGGGCATGCCGCTCTCCTTCGTCATCGCGCGCTACTTCGCCTACGCGTTCGCGGCGGTCGCCACGGCGTGGCTCGCCTCGTTCATGGCGCTCTCCGCAGCGATCAACGCGGGCTTCGTCTACGAGGCAAGCTGGGGGCCGGCCAATGCGCGCGAGGTCGTGGAGGGCCTGGCACGCGACGGCGTCTGCGGACAGCAGGACGTGCCGACGGCGTACCGCTACCTCATCCTGAATAAGGACGGATACGTGCTGATGACAGACCTCGAGGGCACGCGGCTCGAGGACGCGACGGAAATGGCCCGCGCGGCACTCGCCGCGGATCCGGGCACAGTGGAGATCGAGGGCGGGGGCTCGGGCCTCACCTACGCCGCGTTCCCGCTCAAGGGCGGCGGGGCCTGCGCACTCGCCAGCGAGTACCTGCCGCAGTGGGTCTCGCGCGACCTCGCCGGCCTGCTTCCCAACCCGCAGAACCTCATGCTCGTCGGCGCCGCGGCGGGAAGCGCGCTCGCGCTCGTGGCGCGCCGCGCGAGCCGCGTGATCTCGCGCAAGATGGCGCCGCTCGCGGAGGCGGCGGGGCGCGTCGGCGCGGGGGAGCTCGACTTCGCGGTCGGCAGCACCAACGTGCGCGAGGTGAACGACGTCCTCGCAGCGATGGACGCCATGCGGGCCTCCCTCGCCGAGTCGCTCGAGGCCCGCTGGGCCGCGGAGCGGGGGCAGCGCGAGCAGATGGCGTCGCTCGCGCACGACCTCAAGACGCCGCTCACCGTGCTGCGCGCCAACGCCGACTTCGTGGCGGAGGAGCTGGAAGACGAGAATGACAGCGACCTCTCGGCCGCCGCGCGCGACATAGTCGGCGCTGTCGAAAGGCTCGACGGCTACGTGCGCCTGCTCATCGAGGCCTCGCGCGGGTCCGGCGGGGCGGAGAGGGCCCCCATGCGGCCGGCCGAGCTCTGCGAGCAGGTCCTCGCCGAGGCCGCTCAGATCGCCCGGGCGCGAGGCGTGACGCTCAACGCGGCCACGGGCCCCGCTGTCGCGGGCGCGCCCGAGGCCCCACTCGACCGAACCGCCCTGGCGCGAGCCGCCGCGAACCTCGTGGCCAACGCCGCCGAGCACGCGCGCTCGCGCGTGGCGGTCTCCTGCGACGTCGCTGGTGGATACCTCGTCATCGAGGTCGCCGACGACGGACCGGGCTTCTCTCCTGCCGCCCTCGAACGCGGCTGCGAGCGCCTCTTCACAGACGACTCGTCCCGCTCCTCGCGCGACGGAGGCCGCCACTACGGGCTCGGCCTCCACGTCGCCTCCGAGGCCGCGAGCGCCCACGGGGGCTCCGTCTCGCTCGCCAACAGCCCCTCGGGCGGCGCGGTGGCCACCATCGCGGTCCCCCTGTGCGGGGCCTGACGAATCAGGCCCTCACACTGGCATGCCTCGCAACCAAACGCCTCCCGGATAATTCATGAGGCCGTACTCGTATTCGAGCCTGTCTATCTCCGCGGCGAGGGCCTCCGTCATGTAGAAGGTTTTCGTGCGGCCCGTCGACTTCGCCAGGTGGTCGTACCTGTTCGAGAGGTCCTCGGGGATTCTCAGGACTGCGGTGGCGGTTGCCATGATGCACCTCCCGGTTAGATGCAATACGTGTATTGCATTCTGTCACATCACCCGCACCGGCGTACGGCCGCATCTGCTCTTTTACCTTACATTATGTCAACCGGCCCATGGTCGGCTTATTCAGCCGGATTAAATCAAGCATTAAATCAATCCAGACCTATAAGGGGCGGTGGAAATCCATTGAGGAATGAGGGCGCCGTCCCTAGGTCGGCTCCTCGATGGCCGCGGCTGAATTCCCCTGCCATCGTTTGCGTGGGTTCCGGCACGGGGTTCTGGCACTGCTCGAACTGGGCGCAAGACTCGGCTGTTGGTCGTACCGGACGGCATACGTTTTGAGACCGGCAAGCTGATGCCGGCTCGAGGACAGCGGCCCGGTGCACCGGGCCGATCGATAGCGGTCTCAGGTTCACAGCGCAGCTTCTCAGGGCTCGCATATATAGGAAGACTTGATTGGCAATCGATTTTAATGAAGTCGGCAGCGCATGTCAGAGTTTTCAACAAATTTAACAGGCCACCCTTTATATCCGCACGCGCGTAATTCAACTCATAAGGACCGGCTATCCCTTACCAGTGACACAATCTCAAACGCACAGAACAGAATCATCAGTCCAATCATCGCATAAGAGGCAGCCGAACCTTCAAGCACTATTCCACAAAGAACAATCTCCGCGCCGCCAATAAGAACTGTTATCAGGCGCTCTGCCTTTTTGCTCTCGCCGCTCGCATAAAAAGGCGGCAAAGCGCACAAGATCACATATAGCCCGGGAAGGGAATACAGGATCGATAGTCCAAGCCCCCCATCAACCGCAGTGTTTTGCGTAAGAATCAACTGAACCCAAACGGCAATTATCACTGAGCAGGTTGTCGATAAAAGAAGACTAGAAATATAGCACGCAACAAAGTCCCGTCGCATTCGAACAGAGAAATCCGCGAACTCTCTTCGCCGCGTGGAAACAATAAGGTACACAGAAATTGCAATAGAACCAATCAGAGAAAACAGCGGAACAACCAGCAATTCAAGCTTATTACCCCATCGATCAACCACACCCCCACTCCAATGAGCGGGAATTGTATCAGGGAGGACTGACCAAGCCGCCCATAGAATCAGAAATGGAAGAATAGAGGGGATGAAAGATGATAACACTGCAGTAATTTTTTTTGAGGCTCTCATCGATTCCGCATCTCCTTGCGCGCCCACATTCCACTCCGCCTTAAATCAAGTATACGTTTTGAGACCGGCAAGCTGATGCCGGCTCGAGGACAGCGGCCCGGTGCACCGGGCCGATCGATAGCAGTCTCAGGTTCACAGCGCAGTTTCTCAGGGTTCGCATATATAGGAAGACTTGATCGGCAATCGATTTTAATGAAGTCGACAGCGCATGTCAGAGCTTTCAGCAAACCGCAGGTAAATTCGTATACCAAAAATTGGTACACGGATTTACCTGCGATGTTCATGCTTGGTCAAAAGCCTATCAAGCGATATATCCATTATTTTAATGCGCGCGCCTGAGCTTTTGACTGAAGTGGCAGTCCGACCGCCGGCAGGCGGCCACGCTATATCCAAAGGCCACGCCTACTCCCCGTGCCCGGCTACGTCGACGACCCAGTGCTGCCCGTCGAGTTCCTGCCGCAGAGCTACATCAGGGACGTCTTATTGGGGGACGACCACATGGAACCCGGGGAGATCAAGCTGTACGGCTGATCCATCCGTCAACAACATGTCAAAGCCCCAAAACCCAACAGGATCGCGAACGAGGGGATGAATTGACCGCCCGGGTATTTGCGCCAGGGCGGTCAATTTTATCAACCATGGGTGCGATTCTGTGAGGCCATTTTTCTGGCATCCGCCGTTTGCTCCGGTCTCAACGCACCCATCGACCGTTCAGTAATCTTTGCGAACGCGACCACGTGCGCATTTGTCGAACAATCAAATGTCCGACAATGTCTGACGGAGCTGTAAGATATTCACGCACGAACAGGCGAGCTTCGCGAGCGATTGTAGGCAACTAGTAGCCCCAGCTGCGTCTTTGGCGCAGGTTCGACGTCTGACATCTTTAATGTCTAACGTTGAACGAAGCTGGTTGATAACAAGCAGGTGGAATAAACATGGAGCCCGACACCTCTCGCGTAATCGGCGCGCGGCAAGGGTCTGGCCCATCTCATATGTTGCCAACGCTAACGGTGAACCTGAGCGCCCGGGCACATTCTTTGTTGGCTGAAACCGGCATAGCAACTAGCGGAAGGCATCATCGAAGGAGTGTGCTGGAAAGCACCCGTCTCCTTAACTGTTAGAAATGCAAGTTAATAATCTATGTGGTCAATATAATACCGTTGAACCCGCATATCGATACCGCTCAGCCATTCGCCTCGCCCCCATCGCACGCATCTTCATTCGGTCTGTCATTATTAATCTAACGATGCTTTGAGAAATGTAGGTGCTTCTAAATGTACTGTCGACTTCTTCTCAAACTAATCCTAAGAGACAGGGCCGTATGGATCTCTACGCTCGTTCTTGCCGCAGCCTTCTCCGTCCCCATTGCGTTCAATTCACCCATTTACGGCCCCTTCTTTATGAAGCAGGGCATGCAGGGCTTTGTCGACGCATTCAATACGCGCGCGCCCCAGGCCGGCGGCACAGACCTATCTCCAGAGCAGCAAAATGACGCGGAGCTTGCAAGATACGCGAACGCCGCCCTTGCCGCTCAAACCGACGCCGCCTTTCTCGATTCTGCCGAGAGCTACTACGCGCTCATGGATGAAGGCTTCCAATCCGGGTCCATCGTGGGAGACCGAGAGACCAATGACGCAGCGCTCGCATATTGCCGTGCCCTGAGCAGTTCCGGCATCACGGATATCCCGGCCTCCGCAAGCGATCTGCCATTCCTTTCCTTCCTGCCTTACGCCATTGCCACGGCGCCGTCTTTCCTTCCCTTCATTCCCTTCCTTCTCTCGTCGATACTCCTGCTCGGGGCCACAAGGCCCGGGACCCTGGCGGCAAAGGCGCCCGTGCCCAAATTCCGGCGCCTTATCCAAACCGTGTTTTCAATAATTGGCGCGGGGACCGCGATGCTCCTCGCCGGCCTCGCACCCGGGAGTATTTACGCCTCGGTCCTAAACGGCTTCGGGCAAATTGGGTACCCGATCACCTTCTTCCATAACGGCGCGCTTACCACCACGACCGCGGGAAACGTCTTCACGACCCTGCTTCTCGCGCTGCTTGCGGGCGGAACCTTGATATCCGTTTTCTCCGCCGTCCTATCGACCGCAACGAGGCGCGTCCTCGCGGGCCCCCTTACCTCCGCGCTGCTTGTCGCGGCCCCGGCATTCCCGTTATTGTCCGATTCGGCGCTGGAGCATAACGCCGTGCTCGGGCTCCTGCCGCTGGCCGTGTTCTCGCCTATCGAGGCCACGGGTTACGTAGGATGCTTCCCGACAGAATTCATTGGCTCCGGTTCAGGCAGCGCATCGATGCTTGCCGTGGCCCTGGCATACGTCGCGGTCTTTTTTGCGGTCGGCGCCGTTGCGACACGTTCCCCCAAACAGCCTGGACCCGCGAAAAAGCACCATGGGCTCGAGCTTCTGGACGCGAGCGTGGGATACGGAAGCACGACGATACTTTCAATCGGGTCGCTTTTCCTGAGCCCGGGAACGGCGGCGGGCCTCGTTGCTCCCAACGGCTCGGGGAAAACCACCCTTCTTGAAGCGCTGTCGGGCCAATTTCCCACCCGCATCCGCTCGGGAAGCCTGGCGGCAGACGGAATCTGCCAACGTCGATCAGCCGAATTTGCAGAACTCGTCTACCTGAGCTCTTCGGGCAGCGCGGATCTCTATCCCACGCTATCGGCCATCGAGCACCTTGCTTTCGTTAGGGAGGCGTGGAAATCGGCCGCCGACATCGACTCGCTCTGCGACTCCCTCGGAATCTCCCCATATCTCGACAAGCCGACCCGTAAACTCTCGACAGGAATGAAGCAGCAGGTAAAGCTTGCCATGGCGATAGCGACCGATTGCCCGTACCTCATCCTCGATGAACCGCTGAACGGCCTCGATCCGGGAAAACGGAAAACCTCCTGCGACGCGATGCGCAGCGAGGTGGAGCGGGGACGCAGCGTGCTCATCTCAAGCCATCTGCTCGACGACCTGGCAGACCTCACCAACTCGTTCTACTTCATTGAGGCCGGCACGCTCGTGGAAAAGATCAAGTCGTCCCCGCAGACGCTCAAGCAGGAATACCTCGATACATACGAGGGAGGTGAATGACATGATAGGCAAGAGCTATGCAAAGATAGCGATTGTTGGCTTTGCACTTTGTCTTGCAATGGTGCTATGTGCATCATTTGCGAGGTTTAGGTCCGAGCAGTCGTTCATCGATGGCGCTGAAAACGGTTTTGGCATAGACGGGATGTATGTCAACGATGGCGCGACCAAGCCGTCTATGGCGATTCTTGCAGGCGAAGACATGGAATGGCAAATCTGTAATGACGATGGCTCTTGTCTGAGTGGTCGTTTGGCCGCAACGAGCGACCCGAATTCGTTCGATCTTCTCGACAATGATGGATCGGATTGCGGTTCAGTTCACCTGTCGTATGCATCACGAGATGGGATGGACGGCATTCTCTACGTCTCCCACGAGTCTGGCGATTTCAAGATGCGCAGGACTAACCGAGTGCCGGCTTTTTTCGAGGAGTGAGAATTCCCGGCGGTCTGCCGATTAGGCCGCCGGGGTATCGAGCCCCGCATTCATCCGTACACACACGGATGAATGCGGGAAGTGTCCGGATGAAGTTGATAATCAGGGAAACAAAGCCGTTCTGCCTGGGACGGCTTTGGCCTGGACTTTAACTACAACATCGCAATCGACACTTATCAGCTCACGCAACGCGCATGGCCAAATCTCGGACGCTGGTGCATGAAGGACCTTCGAGATTTACTGGACATCCAAAACGACGACGCACACCGCGTGCTTGCCGACTGCGAAGACGAGATGGCTGTCTACAATGCGATCAGAAACGGCGTGAAGTCCGGAGAGCTTTCTGTGGAACCGCCGCGCCGTCGCGCGAGCCGACCGGGCAACCCGGGCAATCTGGTCCCGGCTCTCCCGGTCGTATTCCTACGATATCGCCCCTAGATCACCAATGTGTCAGATAAAGAATGAGGCAATGGATATGATCACGCCTACGGCAGATGCAACGACTGCGCCTTTTTTCCTCTCCTTTAGTCCGACGAATAGGGTTGCCGTAAAGTAAAGGGCGGAAATGCAGGCTATGGCAAGCGAAACGAGTTCCTTGGGCGGTTTCAGCAAAAGGTCGCTAGCAAAGAGTAATGCAAGCAGGGCAAAGCCGATTGTGGTCAAGTATCTCGATTGATTTTGCGACAACATGGCAACTTCCTTTCAGAACATGCAAGTGAAAAGTCGGTACGATGTCATTGCGGTTGCAAAAAAGCCGCCGCTAGGACCGGTTGTCACGAGACCGGCGATAACGCATTTTCTCGGTTTCCAGCTCATGACAGACCCCTCTCTCATGGTGCAACGTATATACATTATGAGATATACACATTTTGTCCTATAAGCCCCAAGGATGACGATTCCAATACGGACGACGACACCAAAACCGGCATCGACGGCTCCATGGACGATTCGGATTCCAAATAGGCCCTGTTAGTTGAGCCACTTCTTTGCCGGTGTCGTATACGAGACCGCTATACCCGCGGCAATTGCCATCAGGCAGCTCGCGATGAATCCGAACTCATACTTCAAAACGTTTGTTGCGGTCAGGGCGATAATCAACACTGTCAGAATTTGCAGAATTATCGTTATTGCGAAGAGATTGATTCCTTGTTTGGCCGAAGTCGCTGAATGAGTTTGGCTTCGTTGATTCAGGTTGAGGCAGACAAGGAAAGCGACCAGTTCGCTTGATAAGGGGCCGACTACATAGAAAAAGATTGCGTCAATGAAGCCAATAGTGTTGTAAGTGTTGTAAGTTGTTTCGCCGGAAAACACAGCGTATAAAGCATATCCAAATCTTGGCTGATTCATGTATGAGTCCGAAAAGACGAAGAGCGTCAATATTGCTACTACCAGAAGTGCATTCAGGGCAAATCGTTTGCTTTTCATCGATCGCTCCTTCCGGGTGAACTTTATTATGTAATTATACAGCAGTCATTTGTTATTCAAAGAATTTGACTGTCTTAAATAACATGCACTTTCGCTGGAGGGTCGCTGTTTGGCGGCCCTCTTTTTTGCACAGGCGCAGTGGGATGGTAATATCGGGCGGGAGTCAGCCGCTCTGATAGAATCGTCCTTGCTGTCGGCAGCCCTCGTGCCGGGCAGAGCCCTCCATTTGATGGGAGGTGATGCCCATGACCGATTTCACCGAGCTCGTGAAGCTCCTGACCGCTATGGTCTCGCTCCTCACGGCCCTTGTCGGCCTTTCCAAGGCACTCAAGCAGGGCTCGAAGCCTAAAAAGAAAGGCCACCGTCGCTAAGACGATGACCCAACTTCATTAAGCAACGGCTCTGCCCAGCTCTCTACAACTTGGGCTGCCGTCGGCATCATTCTACCCTCCTGAAAAGGAATTCGTCCATATTTCAAAAACCAAATTGCGTTTGCTATCGAAGCCTTGATTATCGACTTTATCCGAACACCTCCCACATTCATCCGCACATGTGCGGATGAATGTGGGAACCCGATACCCTGAGGGCCGGATCGGCCGGCCCCGGGAGATCGGAGGACGGCATGTCCGGAAAGAAGAAGAGTGGCTCCGCAAGGGCGGTCCCGAGGGCCTACGGAAGGCTCACGAGGCACGAGCGGGACACGGTCCAGAGGATGCTGGAGCGCAGGGCGTCGTGCAGGGAAATCGCGAGGGAGCTGGGCAGGTCGCCCTCGACGGTGAGCGCCGAGGTGACGTCGCACAGGTTCGTGACGGCGCCGAAGGCCAGGCGCGGCGAGCGAGTGGACGCCTGTTAGCGCTAATCTAAAATTAACCACTTTCGCAAACGTATCTCGCCGAATGCGC
>CATYSO010000010.1 GCA_958412345.1 uncultured Collinsella sp.
ACCATATATTGCAAAACACCCCCAATCATATGTTCGAAAACACAATATGTTGTGTTTACAGCAACGGCGGGATGCCACCTGTGGCACCCCGCCTTTCAACCTCAACCTTCAAGTTGACCTTGAGGCGATTTTTGCGTCCCTTTACATGGCGTTCACATCGCCCCCAAACTCCCCCACCCAAGGCACGTGCGGCCCACCACCGCGACGACAAGTGGCGAAAAATGGAACGGGCCCCAGATTGCCCATGCGAGCGCAAAAGCACGCAGCGGCAATCTGGGGCCCGTCCCCAAATACCTATAGATATGCAGGCCAGCGATGTGTTAACGATGTGCCAGCGGGTGCGCCGCCAGATAGACCTCGGTCAGTTGCGTACGATCGACATGCGTGTAGACCTGCGTGGTCGATATATCGGCATGTCCCAAGATCTCCTGTAGCACACGGAGGTCTGCGCCGCCCGCAAGCATATGGGTGGCAAAGGAGTGGCGCAGCGTATGGGGATGGAGTCCCACCAGCCCTACCTGGCGCCCGTAGCGTTCACAGATGGCATGGATGCCCTGGCGCGACAGACGGCGGCCGTTCTTATTTAAAAAGACCGCCGAGGTCTCGGTTCCGTGGGCATGGACCGCCAAGCGAGAACGCCCCTCAGTTACATAGAGCGTCAGAGCTCGCGCCGCGCTTCCCACCAGCGGGGACAGGCGTTCCTTTGAGCCCTTACCGCGAACGAGCACAAAGCCATCGTCGGTATGGATATCGCCCACATCGAGCCCCACCAACTCGCTCACACGCAAGCCGCATCCGTAGAGCACTTCCAAGATGGCATGGTCGCGCAAGCCCATCTCGCCCTCGGGGAAGTCTTGATCGAGCAGCGCCGAGACATCCTCCACCGATAGATACTCCGGCAAACGCTCAGCCTTTTTAGGCAGACGCAACGCCGCCGTTGGATTTTGGGCCACAATCCCATCGCGCACCAAAAAGGCATGCAGGCCCTTCACGGCAGCAAGCGCACGCTCCACCGAGGCATCGGAATAGCCCCCATCGCGACGGTCGGCGACAAAGCCCTCCACGACCTGACGAGTCACCTCATCAAAAGACATGATGCCCGCCCGCTCCAGATAGGCGCAGTACGTCGTCAGGTCACGACGATAGGCCGCAATCGTGTTGCGCGCCAAACCCCGCTCGACCGCGAGGTAATCGAGATACTCCCCCGCCGCCACGGCGAGCGACGAGGGAGTAGCTTCGGTATGTTCTTTGTTCGCCGGCACCCTTAGTCCGTAGCGAGGTTCATGGGCGTCACCTGCAGGCGATCGACGCCCTCGTGCTGACCGATCGAGGCACGCACGAACTCTCGGAACAGCGGCTGCGGGTTGGTCGGACGGCTCTTGAACTCGGGGTGAGCCTGGGTTGCCACATACCACGGATGCACGTCGCGCGGCAGCTCGACCATCTCGACCAGGCGCTCGTCGGGCGAGAGGCCAGAGATAACCAAGCCGGCGTCCTCGAGCTGGTCGCGGAAGGCGTTGTTAAACTCAAAGCGGTGACGGTGACGCTCGTAGACGAGATCCTCGCCATATGCCTCGCGAGCGAGGGTATCGGCGGCGAGCTTGCACGGATAGGCGCCCAGACGCATGGTGCCGCCCTTCTCGGTCACATCCTCCTGCGAGCTCATCAGATCGATGACGCTAAACGGACCGTCCGGGTCGAACTCGGAGGAGCTGGCGCCGGCAAGGCCGACGACGTTGCGGGCGAACTCGCACACGGCCACCTGCATACCCAGGCAAATGCCCAGATACGGAATCTTGTGCTCGCGGGCAAACTCGGCCGCGAGGATCTTGCCCTCCAGGGCGCGCTTGCCAAAGCCGCCGGGGACCAGGATGCCCGAAGCGTCGCCCAGAACTTCGGAGACATTCTGCTCGTCGAGGCTCTCGCCGTCGACCAGCTGGACGTCCACATGGCGATCGTAGAAGACGCCCGCATGGTGCAGGGCCTCGATAACCGACAGGTACGCATCGGGCAGCTGCGTATACTTGCCCACGACGGCGATCTTCACCTTGTCGGCGTGATGGTTGGCGTGATTCTGTTTGCGCAGGAACTCGTTCCACTCGCTCATGTCGCGCTCACGCGGATCCAGACCCAGGCGCTCGCAAATGCGCAGGTCAAAGTCCTGCTCGGCAAGCAGCTGCGGAACATCGTAAATGCTCGCGCAGTCCTCGTTGGTAAAGACGCAATCGGTGTCGACGTCGCAGAAGCTTGCGATCTTTCCGCGGATAGCGTCATCGATATGGTGGTCGGAGCGCAGCACGATGATATCGGGCTGGATGCCAAAACTGCGGAGCTCCTTGACGGAATGCTGCGTGGGCTTGGTCTTGACCTCGTGGGCGGCGGCGATATAGGGAACGAGCGACACGTGGATGTAGCAGACGTTCTCGGGGCCGGCCTCCTTGCGGTACTGACGAATGGCCTCGACAAACGGTTGGGACTCGATGTCGCCGATCGTGCCGCCCAGCTCGGTGATGACTACATCGGAGCCGGTCTGCTCCTCGATGCGGCGGAACTTATCCTTAATGGCATTGGTGACGTGAGGAATCACCTGCACGGTACCGCCCAAAAAGTCGCCGCGACGCTCGCGGGCGATGAGGCTTTTGTAGATGGCACCGGTCGTAAAGTTGGAATCGCGGGTCAGGTTCTCATCAATAAAGCGCTCGTAATGACCCAGGTCCAGGTCGGACTCGTAACCATCCTCGGTTACAAAGACCTCACCATGCTGGAACGGGCTCATGGTACCGGGGTCGACGTTCAGATACGGGTCGGCCTTCTGCATCGTTACTTTGTAGCCACGCGACTTGAGCAGACGGCCCAGCGAGGCCGCGGTGATACCCTTGCCCAGGGACGAAACCACGCCACCGGTTACGAACACATGCTTGGTCATATTGAGTTACCTGCGCTTCCCGTAGAAGTTGTTTATCCACATCTTACGGGTCTTCATTGTAATACTCGCGCCGCGGACCGTCCGCAATTTTTCTCGCGTGCGATTGCATTTCTCAATCTTGAAACAAAACGCCGCCCGGTTTCCCAGGCGGCGTCGCTATGGCAAGGGTTACATGCTGCTATCGATCAGCAACCTCGTCCTCAAGCATTTCTTGAACGAGCATACCGGTACGGACGCCCTCAAGATACCACTCACCACGTTCGGTGAGGCAAATGCCATTTGCAAGCTGACCGCCGTCGTCGCTATAACGCGAGACGACATCAATCATGCCTTCGGAATCCAAGCGATCGATTGCGGCGCGGGCACGATACGGCGAAACCCCCACGCGCTCGGCAAGCGTTTTGCGCGAGAAACCATACGGCCCGCCATTGTCTTCGGTTTGCTGGTCGATCTCCATCAACACCAGCACCTCGACACGCTTCATATCGTTAACACTCGCACGACCCTTGCCCGCCATAGCAGCCTCCTCAAACCGAGCACGAGCATCTAACGCGCCGTGCGCGACCGACACACCTCACGATGGCAGGTAATATCCATCATGCGGCATCCCGCTAAGGATGAAACAGTTACGGTTATTGTATACCGCTCAAATTGTTTCTAGGCAGGTAAACAGCTATTTTTCGCCGAAATAGACGCTTTATTGATCAAAAAGCCGTACCGGGCGCTAACCCGATACGGCCAAAATGCAATGCAATTACCGCGGTGCTTCAAACTTAGCGATGGAAGAAACCGCGGCGCTCAAACTTGGGCTCACAGCACACGTTGATACCCAGTTTGCGCAGTACCGTCTCGTCCGTCGGCGAGATAATCACGCTAAAGAAGGCATCGCAACCGCGCAACTGCTCCAGACCCGAAAGGACGCGAGCGGCCGTCTCACTCGTGGCCGAGGTGATCGACAGCGCCATAAGCGTCTCGTCGGTGTGAAGGCGCGGGTTTTTGCTGCCCAGAAAATGCGTCTTGAGCTTGCTGATGGGCTCGATCGCCTCATCGCTAATGACCTCGAGCTCAAGGTCGACGCCCGAGACATGCTTGAGGGCGTTCATAATGAGCGAACTTGCGGCGCCCAGGCGCGTGGAGGTCTTACCGGTCACCACGGAGCCATCGGGCATGACCATGGCACCCACGGGACCACCCGTCAGCTGCTCCCTGGTGAGGGCCGCTGAGCGCGCCGGTGAGTAGTTCTTATCGATGCCGGCTTTCTTCATAATAATCTTGAGACGGTCGACTTGCTCATCGCCCACGCCGGTACGGCGCACATTTTCGACCGCGGTAAAGTAGCGGCGGACGATCTCCATCTTGGAAGCGTCGCGGCAGGCATCGTCATCGGTGATGGCAAAGCCGACCATATTGACGCCCATGTCCGTAGGGCTCTGGTAGGGGCTCTTGCCCAGGATCTTTTCCATCAGGGCACGGACTACCGGGAAGGCCTCGACGTCACGGTTATAGTTGACCGTGGTTTTGTTGTAGGCCTCCAGGTGGAAGGAGTCGATGATATTGGCGTCATCGAGGTCTGCCGTGGCGGCCTCGTAGGCAATATTGACCGGATGCGTCAGAGGAAGATTCCAGACCGGGAAGGTCTCAAACTTGGCATAGCCGGCGGCCGTGCCATGCTTGTGCTCGTGATAGAGCTGAGACAGGCAGGTGGCAAGCTTGCCCGAGCCAGGACCGGGGGCAGTGACCACGACGAGCGGTCGGGTGGTCTCGACAAACTCGTTCTTGCCGTAGCCATCATCGGACACGATCAGATCGACATCGTGCGGATACCCCTCGATGGGATAGTGCAGCTTGGCGGGAATACCGAGCGCGTTCAGGCGGTTGCGGAACACATCGGCAGCAGGCTGGCCAGCGTACTGGGTGATGACCACGGCCGCGACGGCAAAGCCGTTGCCGCGGAACAGGTCAACCAGGCGCAGCACATCCTCGTCATAGGTAATGCCAAGGTCACCACGAGCCTTGTTTTTCTCGATGTGGTTCGCGTTGATCGCGATGATGACCTCGACATCGTCGGCAATGCTCTTGAGCATGCGGAACTTGCTGTCCGGCTCAAAACCCGGTAGCACGCGGCTCGCATGATAGTCATCGAACAGCTTGCCGCCAAACTCCAAATACAGCTTGCCGCCAAACTGCGAGATGCGCTCCTTAATATGAGCGGCCTGCAGCTCGATATACTTCGCGTTGTCGAAACCCTGGCGCATGTATGGCTCCCGTCCCGTTTCCAATTAATGTTCTAGGCGATTATAACGGAGCAGACCCTTCCCAACGCCCAAGCAATCAACTGGCACCAACCAAACACGCCATCGATAAGTTGCGGTGAAATAGTTCCCGTTTAACCCCTCAAGACGGCCAAACAGGAACTATTCCACCGCAACTTCCCCTTTTTGGTACAAGCTAACCTGACCCCTTTGCATCAATAATGGAAACATCGCAGGTGGAGCATAAGTCAGCGAGCGCCCGCCAGAGCGAGCAAGGTGACGTGAAAGAGGAGGGCATAGGCCTTTTGGCCATGCCCGACGATTGAACGTCAGATTGCCGCTCTGGCGGGCGCGCAGCGTCGACCGGTTCCGCGGTTTGGTAAAACCGCGGAACAAAAAAGCGCCCCCTCCCGCGCACGGAACGGAAGGGGGCTAAAGGTAGGAGTCTACCGGTGGGTTGACCCCACCGGACAGACGATGACCAGGTGATCCTCTACAGGATCGTCAAGGTTTCCGTGGGGTACCCGTTGGGTACTTAGAGCAGCACGCAGGCGACGGTCAGAATGACGGCGCAGACGACGGAGAGCGCGACGATGAGCTTAAGGGCAAACTTGAGCCAGGTCGTCCACTCGATCTTGGCCAGGGCGAGACCGCCCATGATGGCGCCGGAGGTCGGGGTGAACAGGTTCACGACACCGATGGCGGCGGAGAAGATCATGACCATGACCTCGGGTGAGAAGCCGAGCTTAACAGCCAGCGGTCCCATGATGGGCATGGAGACAGTGGCCATACCGGAGGTCGAGGGGATCAGGAAGGACAGGCCGAAGTAGACCAGGAAGCTCATGGGAGCGAAGATCACGCCGGACAGGCCAGCCAGGGCATTGGCGGCAGCGTCGAGGACGAAGACGTCGAGACCGGTGTTAGCCATGAGGACGGAGATACCACGGGCGAGGGCGATGACGAGAACAACGGACATCATGTCGGCAGCGCCGGTGATGAAGGTGTTAACGATCTGCTTCTCGGACAGGCCACCGATGATACCGATCAGGACGGCCATGAGGAAGAACCAGGTGGAAGCCTCGTCGAAGTACCACTGGCCAATGGGCAGGCCGGTGATCAGGGCAGACCAGCCCTGGACGACGGCGTTACCGTCGGCGTCGTAGACAGCGCCAGCGTCGAAGAAGTTGGCGACGCCCTCGTTGAGGTCGGCCAGCGGAATGAAGCCGACGATCATGACGACGAAGGTGAAGGCGAAGGCGATCAGAACACCCTTCTGACGACCGGTGAGCTTGACCTCCTTGTGGACCTCGGAAGCAGCCTTGCCGTGAGCCTCTTCGGCGTCCTTGAGCTCCTGCATCGACAGGATGGTGGAACCCTTGTCAGCCTTGACCTTCTTGGCATAGTTCATCACGAAGACGATGGACATAGCGGTAGTGACAATCCACAGGACGGCACCGAGGCCGATGATGATGGACTGGTTGACCTCAATGCCAACGCCGGTCAGAGCGTCGACGGCAGCGCCGACGGCGAACGGGTTAACCGTGGAGCCCAGGCAGCCGCAGCCAGCGCCGAGCAGGACGGTGGCGGCACCGACCATGGGGTCGAAGCCAGCGGCCATCATGGTAGCGGCGAGCAGGGCGTAGAAGGGAACGGTCTCCTCGCACATACCATAAGTGGTACCGCCGAGGGAGAAGATGAGCATCAGCACGGGAACGAGCATGATCTCGTTGCCCTTAAGCTTCTGCACCAGGACGGCGATGCCGTTGTCCAGGGCGCCGGTCTCGGTCATCATGCCGAGGAAGCCGCCCAGGATCATAACGAAGAGGCAGACGGGCAGAGCGTCAGCGAAGCCCAGGATCGGGGCGGTGCAGAAATCGCTCAGGCGGGCTGCGGTAACCGCGCCGCCGGACGTGCCGGAGACGATAACGGTAATCACTGCAACAATTGCCAGCAGAGCTAGAAGAATGGTGAACGATGAAGGCATACCGCGCTTTTTCTTAGCGGTCTCAGTCATGGTTCTCATCCCCCCTTCATAAATCATTTAACTTTCTCGCGCGAAGCGGATTTTCCGTGCCGTGCCCACCGCCCGACGCAAGATATTTACCAGACAAAACCGCTCGGGGTGAGCAGCAATACACCCCGAGCGAGATGCTAGATGCTCTTACTTGAGCGTGGCGTACATGACAGCCTTGATGGTGTGCATGCGGTTCTCGGCCTCGTCGAAGACCTTGGAAGCGGGGCTCTCGAAGACCTCGTCGGTGACCTCCTGCTCGGTGATACCGAACTGCTCGCACTTCTCGGCGCCAATCGTGGTGTTGGTGTCATGGAAGCTGGGCAGGCAGTGCAGGAAGATGGCACCCGGGTTGGCCATAGCCATGACCTCGGAAGTAACACGATACGGAGTGAGCTGAGCGATGCGCTCGGCCCAGACCTCGTCGGGCTCGCCCATGGAGACCCACACGTCGGTGTAGATAACGTCGGCACCGGTGACGCCGTCCTTGACGTCGGTGGTCAGCTTGATGGTGCAGCCGTTGGCCTCGGCGATGGGCTTGCAGGCCTCGATGACGTCGTCGGCGGGCATGCACTCCTCGGGGCCGCAGGCCACGAAATTCATGCCGAGCTTGGAGCAGACGACCATGAGGGAGCGAGCAACATTGTTCTTGCAGTCGCCCATGAAGACGAGAGTCTTGCCCTTGATGTCGTAGTTGAAGTTCTCCTGGACGGTCAGGATGTCGGCAAGCATCTGGGTGGGATGCCACTCAGTGGTCAGGCCGTTCCACACGGGCACGCCGGACTTAGCAGCGAGTTCCTCGACATCGTCCTGGGCA
Organism: uncultured Collinsella sp.; assembly: GCA_958412345.1. Classification (GTDB taxonomy): domain Bacteria; phylum Actinomycetota; class Coriobacteriia; order Coriobacteriales; family Coriobacteriaceae; genus Collinsella. Next base: position 8,007 of record CATYSO010000010.1, read on the forward strand.
AAGCCACGGAACTCGATGCCGTCATACATGCGGCCGAGAACGCGGGCGGTGTCCTCGATGGACTCCTTCTTGCCCATCTGCGACGAACCCGGATCGAGGTAGGTGACGCCCATGCCCAGATCCATGCCGCCGACCTCAAAGGCGCAGCGGGTACGAGTGGAGGTCTTCTGGAAGAGCAGAACGATGTTCTTGCCCTCGAGATAGCGGTGCGGAACGCCAGCGCGCTTCATGTCCTTGAAGTTCTTGGAGAGCTTGAGCAGGTACTCGATCTCCTCGGTGGTGAGGTCGAGAAGCTTGAGGAAGCTACGGCCGGAGAGGTTAACACCCATGGTTCGATTCCTTTCGAAGAAATGAATTACGTAAGTATCAGTGTTGCCCGTTTAACGGGCGAAGCCGGTGCGGTTGTAGGGGGACCGCACCGGAAACGGAAAGACTTAGAGGTCCTCGCGCCAGAAGGGCATGCTCATGCAGCGCGGGCCGCCGCGGCCGCGGGAAAGCTCGGCGGAGGGCACGACGAGAAGGTCCAGGCCCTCCTTGTACAGCACGTCGTTGGTGACGGTGTTGCGGGCGTAGACGCAGATCTTGCCGGGCTCGACGCACAGGGTGTTGGAGCCGTCGTTCCACTGCTCGCGGGAGGCCGCGATCGGGTCGCCGCCGCCGCAGGGGATCAGCTTGACCTGGTCGACGCCGGTGGCGTCCTCCAGGACGTGCTCGAGGGTGTCCTCGATCAGGCGGATGTTCACGTCGCCCGGGTTCTTGCCGGCGGTCAGCTCGTAGACGCGCAGGGTGCCCATGATGGCGGGGTGGATCGTGAACTTATCGACGTCGATCTGGGTGAAGACCGTGTCGAGGTGCATGAAGGCGCGCGAGACCGGGATGTCGAAGGCCAGGATGCGCTCGACCTTGGAGTCGGAGTTCCAGAAGATGTTCTGGGCCATGACGTCGATCGCGGCGGCCTGGGTGCGCTGGGAGATGCCGACGGCGAGGGTCTTCTCGTTGATGTTCAGCACGTCGCCGCCCTCGGTGTGGAACTGGCAGTCGCGGCGGAAGTACAGCGAGACGTCCTTGTAGTCGGGGTGGTACTTGAAGACGTACTTGCCGTACAGGGTCTCGCGGTTGCGGGTGACCGAGTACATGCGGTTGAGGTTGACGCCCTCGCCGACGACCGCGAACGGGTCGCGGGTGAAGTAGAGGTTGGGCATCGGGTCGATGATCAGGTCGGACTCGGACTCGGAGTTGACCAGGGAGTCGAGGGTCGTGGACGCCGTGAGGGGCATGTCGATCTCGGCCTTGGTCATGCCGGCCATGGTCTTCTTGACGAACTCGAGGTTGTCCTCGATGGAGTCCAGCTTCTCGCGGACGATCTGCGGCATGTGCTGGCCGCGGATGCCTGCCTCGGCGATGTACTGGTCGGTGAACTCGGCGCGGGCGCCGGGGACCTGGTCGAACACCTCGGCGACGAGGTTCTCGAGATAGAGGACCTCCACGCCCTGGTCCCTCAGGATCTGGGCGAAGGTGTCGTGCTCCTGCTGCGCGACCTCCAGGAACGGGACGTCGTCGAACAGGAGTCGCTCGAGCTCGTCGGGCGGCAGGTTGAGGAGCTCGTCGCCGGGACGGTGCAGGCAGACCTTCCTGAGCTTGCCGATCTCGGAAGGCACGTGCAGACCTTTCGTCATGGCCTCCTACCTTTCTTTCGGGCCCCTGTCAGGGCCGATTCGTTAGCGCCCCTCCGTGTGAGGCGTTATTGCTGACGACATATTTATATCCAAAATCAGTCCATACTTCCACCTCGCCCCCGAACGGTTTTATATGAGGGGTGAACGGCATACACATATACTTCACGCATGGCACACTTTGATTTAATAAAGTGTATTTACGTGCTTAAACGCGTTTTCAGTCCAGATAGTAAATGGAACTAAGCTTTATTAAACCACCCTCAAATTGCATATTTCTAATAAAGCTATGAATAGAATTAGCGATTCATACCGTATCTCAACCATTTTCATTTTTATTCAGAAAAAAGTTTGTCCTATTCATTTCTGGTAAACAAATTACCGTTTACCAGACGCTTGATACCGTTCACCGGAAGCTCAGTATAAGACCCAGCGGATACCGGCTCGCTTTACGGCCCCATTTGTAACAACTTGACTTCTCGGTATAGAAAAACGGGCCCGATTCCCCTAGGGGAACGGGTCCGTTTTCGATTATCTTCGGCCAATTTAGATAAGGCCCTCGAAGATCATCGGAATCCTAGCGATCAAACTCCGCCAGTGCCTCGCCCAAAAGCCTCAGGCCCTCGCGCAGAACGTCCTCGCTCGCGCAGTAGCCCAGGCGTGCGCCACAGGAAAGCTCAAAGCGGCTGCCGGGTACCAGCAGCACTCCCCTCTCGGACAGCAGGCGCTTGCAGAACTCCTCGTCGTCCTCGGGAATATCAAGCTGGATAAACGAGGTGGACACGCCCTGCGGCGCCGTCCAGGAAACGCGGTGCTGCGTATCGATCCAAGCCTGCGCAATAACGCGGTTGCCAAACACGATCTTGCGATTGCGCTCGAGAATCTTGTCCTTGTGCTCGAGCACATAGGTCGCCAGGGCATCGTTGAACACGCCGCCGCAGATCATGGTGTAATCGCGATAGGTACGGATGCGGTTGGACACCTCTTCGTCTGCCACGACCCAGCCCACGCGGGCCGCAGGCGTCGAATAGGTCTTCGACAACGAGTTGGTGACAATGGCATTCTCGCACACGTCAGCCATCGACATAAAGGCCTCGGTGTTCTCAAGCGGCAGGTACACCTCGTCGCACAGCACGTAGGCGCCCACCGAACGGGCGATCTCGGCAATCTGGCCGAGCATATCGGCATCGAGCACCGTACCGATGGGGTTCGATGCGTTGTTGATGCAAATGAGCTTGGTGGTGAGGCGAACCAGGCGCTTGAGCTGTTCGATATCGGGCTTCCAGCCGAGTTCCTCGCGAAGCTCCCAATACTCGACCTCGGCGCCCAGCGTGCGCGGAATCTCGTAGAGCGGCGCGTAGGTGGGCCACTCGGCGATAACGTGGTCACCGGGCTCGACCACAGCCATGATGGCGTTGAGGTTAGCGCCCGTGCAGCCATTGGTCTGCAGAATGTGATCGGGATTGACCTCGCGACGATACAGCTTGGCAACCTCAGCCTTAAACTCCGGCGAGCCCTCGATCCAGCCGTAGCTCATCTTCTCGCGGTCCAGGCGCTCGTAGAACGTGGCGCCGTCCTGCTCATCGAGCGCGCGCAGCTCGCCCATGGTGAGCGACGAGATCGTCGACTGGGCGATGTCCCACGTGGCACTCTTCTCCCAAACGTTGAGCCACTCCTCAACGCCAATCGTCTTGATGTCCATGGCCAAGCTCCTTACAAAAGCAGTCATCCAACCGTGTTGACGTTCCTCATACAAGATTGGGGCGGTGCGAAAACCCGCACCGCCCCAATGGGAGACATCTAATGGCAGCTAGATGTATGTATTATGACCTGTACGGGTCCTTGAAGACCTTAGAGGTCCTCGCGCCAGAAGGGCATGCTCATGCAGCGCGGGCCGCCGCGGCCGCGGGAAAGCTCGGCGGAGGGCACGACGAGAAGGTCCAGGCCCTCCTTGTACAGCACGTCGTTGGTGACGGTGTTGCGGGCGTAGACGCAGATCTTGCCGGGCTCGACGCACAGGGTGTTGGAGCCGTCGTTCCACTGCTCGCGGGAGGCCGCGATCGGGTCGCCGCCGCCGCAGGGGATCAGCTTGACCTGGTCGACGCCGGTGGCGTCCTCCAGGACGTGCTCGAGGGTGTCCTCGATCAGGCGGATGTTCACGTCGCCCGGGTTCTTGCCGGCGGTCAGCTCGTAGACGCGCAGGGTGCCCATGATGGCGGGGTGGATCGTGAACTTATCGACGTCGATCTGGGTGAAGACCGTGTCGAGGTGCATGAAGGCGCGCGAGACCGGGATGTCGAAGGCCAGGATGCGCTCGACCTTGGAGTCGGAGTTCCAGAAGATGTTCTGGGCCATGACGTCGATCGCGGCGGCCTGGGTGCGCTGGGAGATGCCGACGGCGAGGGTCTTCTCGTTGATGTTCAGCACGTCGCCGCCCTCGGTGTGGAACTGGCAGTCGCGGCGGAAGTACAGCGAGACGTCCTTGTAGTCGGGGTGGTACTTGAAGACGTACTTGCCGTACAGGGTCTCGCGGTTGCGGGTGACCGAGTACATGCGGTTGAGGTTGACGCCCTCGCCGACGACCGCGAACGGGTCGCGGGTGAAGTAGAGGTTGGGCATCGGGTCGATGATCAGGTCGGACTCGGACTCGGAGTTGACCAGGGAGTCGAGGGTCGTGGACGCCGTGAGGGGCATGTCGATCTCGGCCTTGGTCATGCCGGCCATGGTCTTCTTGACGAACTCGAGGTTGTCCTCGATGGAGTCCAGCTTCTCGCGGACGATCTGCGGCATGTGCTGGCCGCGGATGCCTGCCTCGGCGATGTACTGGTCGGTGAACTCGGCGCGGGCGCCGGGGACCTGGTCGAACACCTCGGCGACGAGGTTCTCGAGATAGAGGACCTCCACGCCCTGGTCCCTCAGGATCTGGGCGAAGGTGTCGTGCTCCTGCTGCGCGACCTCCAGGAACGGGACGTCGTCGAACAGGAGTCGCTCGAGCTCGTCGGGCGGCAGGTTGAGGAGCTCGTCGCCGGGACGGTGCAGGCAGACCTTCCTGAGCTTGCCGATCTCGGAAGGCACGTGCAGACCTTTCGTCATGGCCTCCTACCTTTCTTTCGGGCCTTACTGGCCGAATGTATCAGCGCCCCTCCATATGGGACGCTGCTTGCTGACAGCTCTAGTTATATCCAAAAATTACCCGCAATTCCACCTCGCCCCCGAACGGTCAACAAAGTGCGATGAACGGTATATCGCATGTGATTCCCCCATGATGTACTTCGGCGTTCTAAAGTAACTTTTCTAAGGTAAACGCTCTTTTTTCTCAAAAATCATTCGCAATTACAACTCCAATCTTTCGATTAGGAATTGCATATCTACAACGGTTTTATGTATATAAATGACGCTTGTTCGTGTTTCTGTCTGTATTCGATGATATTCAGCTACCTATCATTCTTATTCACACATACTCACCAGTTGAGTGAGGATATAGACCGTTTTTCACAACACGGCGGGCGTCAGCTCTATGGCTTGTCAGCGTAAGAAGTAGGTAAAGATACCGTTCACGCGATACGTCCGTGCCATAGGTCGACTAAATTGAGACAATAGTGAATAGTGTTAGGCAACCGTCCCCTGCGGGGACTGAACGGACAGATGCATATGCCGAGCAAAATCGAAAAAAAGCAAGCCGCCGCAAAGCTGCGCAAACCGCCGCGCGACTTCTCGTACACGCAGAACCGAGAGCTCAGCTGGCTGCGCTTTGACAACCGTGTGCTTGACGAAGCCTTCGACGAGACCGTTCCGCTGTTCGAGCGTCTAAAGTTCGTGTCGATTTTCGAGTCTAACCTCGACGAGTTTCTCATGGTGCGCGTGGGCGGCCTGTCCGATCTGGCAGAGCTCAAAAAACAGCCTGTCGACAACAAGAGCAATATGACCGCCTCCGAACAGGTCGATGCCGTCATGGCCGAAATGCCCGGACTCCTTACCCGATGGGAGTCCATCTTTAAGAGCATCGAGGGCAAGCTCGACACCCTGGGCGTTCACCGCGCCCGCATCGATTCGCTTACGCCCGAGGAGCGCACCTTTGTAACCCGCTACTTCCAGGCCTACGTGTCGCCGGTCATCTCGCCGTTGGTCATTGACCCGCGCCATCCCTTCCCCAACCTGCGCAACGGTGCACTCTATCTGGCTTGTGGCCTGGACGGCGTCACCGACGAGGAGAGCCTGCTGGGCCTTATCGAGATCCCCGCCTCGATGAACCGCGTGGTCGAGATCCCCTCGCCCACCGGCACCTACTCCTACATTCTGCTCGAGGACGTCATCCTCGCCTGCCTGGACAGCTGCTTTGGCTCCTATAAGCCGCTCGACCGCGCGCTCATCCGCGTCACCCGCAACGCCGACATCGATCCGGACGGCGAGGGCGTCGAGGAGGAAGAGGACTACCGCCAGCACATGAAGCGCATCCTCAAGAAGCGCCTGCGTCTGCAGCCGGTAGTGCTCGCGGTCTCGGGGCCGCTCGAGAAGGCGACGCTCAAGACCATCCGCAAGGCGCTCGAGCTTTCTCGCCGCTCGGTCTTTACCTGCGATATCCCGCTCGACCTGGGCTACGTCTTCGGCATTGAGGGCAAGATTCCCGAGCACCTGCGCAACGAGCTGCTCTTTACGCCGTTTAAGCCGCAGCCCAACCCCACCATCGATATGACCCGCTCCATCCGCGAGCAGGTGCTGCAGCACGATAAGCTGCTCTTTTACCCTTACGAGGCCATGAATCCGTTCTTGGACCTGGTGCACGAGGCCGCCTATGACCCCGAGTGCATCTCGCTGCGCATCACGCTCTACCGCGTGGCCAAGCAGAGCCGCCTGTGCGAGTCACTGATCGATGCCGCCGAGAACGGCAAAGAAGTCACGGTGCTCATGGAGCTCCGCGCGCGCTTTGACGAGCAGAACAACATCGAGTGGGCCGAGCGCCTGGAAGAGGCCGGCTGCACCGTCATCTACGGCTCCGAGGGCTTTAAGTGCCACTCCAAGATCTGCCAGCTCACCTATCGCGAAGGCATGGCGCTAACGCGTCTGACGCTGCTGGGCACCGGCAACTTTAACGAGAAGACGGCCAAACTCTACAGCGACTTTATGCTCATGACCGCCCACCCTGGCATCGGCGAGGACGCCAACCTGTTCTTCCGCAACCTGTCGCTGGGCAATCTGCGCGGCGATTACCGCTTCCTGGGTGTGGCGCCCGTAGGCCTCAAGCCGCTCATCATGCGCGGTCTGGATCGCGAGATTCAGCGCGCTCTCGCTGGCGAGCCCGCCCGCGTGTTCTTTAAACTCAACTCGCTCACCGACCGCGAGGTCATCGACAAGATCGCCGAGGCATCGTGCGCAGGAGTCCGCGTGGACATGATCATCCGCGGCATCTCGTGCCTCAAGCCGGGCGTTCCTGGCAAGACCGAAAACGTGCATGTCCGTTCTATCGTCGGACGCTTTTTGGAGCATGCGCGCGTTTACGCCTTTGGCGTGGACTCGGACATGATCTACCTGAGCTCGGCCGACATGATGACGCGCAACACCGAGCACCGCGTGGAGATCGCCTTCCCCGTGCTCGACCCCACCTGCCGCGCCCTGGTGCACGAGTACATGGGCATGCAGCTGCGCGACAACGTGAAGGCCCGCAGCCTCACGAGCGACGGCACCTGGGTCCCCGTGGAGCGTGCAGAGGGTGAGAAACCCTTCAACTCGCAGGAAGCCCTGCTGGAGCGTGCCTATCGCAACGCCGAGGCCGCGCCCGAGCCCGTCATTGAGGCGAAACCCGCCCCCGAGCCCGAGCCGCAGCCGGTAGCACCCAAGGTCCAAAAGGTCCAGGCGACCGTCATTGAGTCCGAGCCCGCACCTGTACCTCAGCCCGAGCCGCAGGTCACCAAGCCCGCACCCGAGACGAGCGCCCGTCGCGATAAGCCCGCCGGCAAGACCAAGGCCATCGAGCGCCATCGCCCCGGTCGTGTGCGCATGGGCTTGGGCCTGATCGGCCTGGGTCTTAAGACGCTCATTACCGGCAAGACGAAATAGTCGTTTGTAGAAGCAGTTTGTAGAAGCGCCCCGCATTTGAGGAAAGCCTCGGATGCGGGGCGCTTTTCCCTGCTACCATGGTGCGAACAACAACACGAATGACAGGCAGGAATATGAAGCTCACTATAGAATCGATGACGTACGGCGCCGACGGGCTGGCGCACGCCGACAACGGCAAGGCCGTCTTTGTGCAGGGCGCCGTGGCAGGCGACACCGTCGAGGCCGAGGTCGTACAGGACGGCAAGTCGTTCATGCGCGCCCGCACGACCGAGATTCTGGAGCCGAGCCCCGATCGCATTCAGCCCCCCTGCCCCTTCGTGGGCATCTGCGGCGGTTGTTCGTGGGGCAATCTATCGCGCGCCGCTCAGCTTGCCGCCAAAGAGCAAAACCTGCGCTCCACGCTCGAGCGTATCGGCAAGTTCAGCCCCGATCAGGTCGATGAGCTGGTGCAACCCATCCGCCACACCAAGGATGATTGGGGCTACCGCAATAAAATCGAACTCGAGCCGACCGTTGTAAACGGCCGCGTGCGTCTTGGCATGCACGGCGTCGATCCCAGCAAGATCGTGACCGTCGATTCGTGCCCGCTGTTCGATAAGCGCTTCCCGAAGGCGCTCAAATCGGTCGTCGGCGCACTCAACTATCTAAGCGGCAGCCATGACTTGGGACTCGAACGCGTGGGCATTCGCGCATCGCGCCGCACCAAGGCACTCGAGGTCGCACTCTGGACACCCACAGGCTCTTTTCCGCGCTCGCAAGTCTCCCGCGTGCTGGCAGACGCCGCTCATCCCACGAGCATCGTGCGCGTGATGAGCAAGGGCGAGAAGAAGGCCCGTCGCGTCTCCAAGGTTGAGATGCTCGCCGGCGAGGGCTCCTGGACCGAGGACATCGCCGATGGCCAGATGCGCTTGTCTGCCCCGTCTTTTTTCCAGGTCAACACCAAGGGTGCCGAGATTTTGATTGAGCTCGTTATGGCGGCGCTCGACCCGCAGGAAGACGAGCTTGCCGTGGACCTGTACTGCGGTGCCGGCACCTTTACCCTGCCGCTCGCCCGCCGCTGCGACTTCGTCGCCGCCGTCGAGGCCTACGGCCCGGCCGTGCGCGACCTGCGCCGTAACCTGGAGATCAACAAGCTTGATAACGTCGACGTTATTGGCGGAGACGCGGTGCGCGAGTTCCCCGACCAGGATGCCGACGTCTTGGTGGTCGACCCGCCGCGCGCAGGCCTCGCCCCCGAGGCGATCGACCTTATCGCCAGCACGAGTGCTCGCGATGTCGCCTACGTGAGCTGCGACCCGGCCACCCTGGCGCGCGATCTCAAACGCTTTGTCGAAGAAGGCACCTTCTTCCCCGTAAAGATCACGCCAGTCGACCTGTTCCCACAAACCTTCCACTGCGAGACCGTCGTCCACCTTAGGCGTAACTAGCCACTTAATCATTGCTCAGAAAAATCATTGGGAAATCGAGCGTGGCAAGCGGAGGTCTTCGGGGTATAAGACGGCTAATTGTATGCCGCCTATGAAAGGAACCCTCATGCCCAGCGTTGCCGTTCTCGCCGCCGATGGCTTTGAAACTATTGAATGCTTGACCATGGTCGATGTCATGCGTCGCGGCGGCGTGCGTGCCACGCTCGTCTCGATTATGCCCACGCGTGAGGTCGTAAGCTCGCTGCAGATCCCTGTGACCTGCGATGCGCTCTTTGATGAGATTAACTTTGACGAGTACGACTGCGTCGTGCTGCCCGGCGGCCTACCCGGTGCCACCAACCTGCGCGCCGATCAGCGCGTCTGCGACGTGGTCTGCGAGTTCGCCGCGACCAAGCACGTCGCCGCCATCTGCGCCGCCCCGTTTATCCTGGGCGAGCTCGACCTACTCGAGGGGCGCCACGCCACGTGCTTCCCTGGCTTTGAGAAAAGCTTCCCCGAAGGCGCCTATACCGGCGAGAAGGTTACGCAAGACGGCAACATTATCACCGCCAGCGGCATGGCTCAGTCGCTCCCCTTTGCGCTTGAGCTGCTGCGCACGCTCGCCGGCGACAAGGCCGTCGAGAAGGTCGCCGAGGGCATTCAGCTATGATTTTGGCTTCGCAATCACCGCGCCGCATCGAGTTGATGCGCGAGGCGGGCTATGACATTCGCGTGATTCCCGCAGATATCGACGAAACGCCGTTTGATGGCGAGGCCCCGCTTACGCTCGTTGAACGCTTAGCACGCGCAAAAGCCGCCGCCGTTGCTGCCGAGTATGCCGAGCCCAATGAGCTGACGGTCGCGGCCGACACCATCGTCACCTTTGACGGCAAGATTCTGGGCAAGCCGGCAACCGAAGACGAGGCGCGTACCATGCTCCGTGAGCTTTCAGGCCGTACGCACCAGGTCGCAACCGGTGTCTGCATCGTTAAGGCAGGCGACACGGCCGCCCCGCATGCCGCCGAGAGCCTGTCCTTTGTCGATGTGACCGACGTGACGTTCTACGAGCTCACCGACGAGCAGGTCGAGCACTACGTCGCCTCGGGTGAGCCCATGGACAAGGCCGGCGCCTACGGCATTCAGGGCACAGGCGGACGCATGCTCGTGCACGATATTTCGGGCGACTTCTATAACGTGGTGGGCCTACCCATCGCCCGCGTCGCGCGCGCGATTCAAAAACTCTCGTAATTGCATCTGGCGCTGGGTATCCCCCAGCGCCTACAATTTTGCCGTACCGTACGGATCCCGACCGGGCATAAGGCCCGGCGGAAAACCGATAGGAGAAAACATGGACACACTGCTCGAAGCCATCGATGTTTGCAATGTCGATGGCTTTTGCTTTGGCAACTATACGGACGAGGAGGCTGGCACCGGCTGCACCGTAATCGTGGCGCCCGAGGGCGCCACCGGCGGCGTTGACGTTCGCGGCGGTGCTCCCGCTTCGCGCGAAACCGACCTGCTGCGACCCGAGAACACCGTGGACAAGGTCCACGCCGTCTGCCTTTCGGGTGGATCGGCCTTTGGCCTCGAGGCTGCAAGCGGCGTCGCTCGCGAGCTTGAGAGCCACGGCATCGGCCTTCCCGTCGGCCCCACGCAGGTGCCTATCGTGTGCTCCAGCTGTATCTTCGACCTCGCCTTTGGTAACCCCACCGTTCGCCCCGACATTGAGGCCGGCATCGCCGCCGTGCGCGAGGCGCTCGACCACACCCCTGCCTCGCTCGAGCAGGGCAACGTGGGCGCCGGCACCGGCGCCACCGTAGGTAAGCTCATGGGACCTGCCACCTGCATGAAGGCTGGCCTTGGAGCCGCCGCCGTGGCACTCGGCCCCGTCAAGGTGGGCGCCGTGGTCTCGGTCAACGCCTGCGGCAACGTTGTCGACCCCTTCACCGGCGAGTGGGTCGCCGGTATGCGCGCCGCAGCCGATAGCGACCAGATCGTCGACATGGAACTCGCAGCCTTTGCCGCCGCCGGATCCATGCAGATGCCGCTCGACCGCACCAACACCACCATCAGCTGCATCGTCACCAACATGGAGCTCACTAAGGCCCAGGCCACCAAGGTCTCTCAGATGGCCGCAGACGCCTACGCACACGCCATCCGCCCCACACACACCACCAACGACGGCGACACCATCTACACCCTCGCCAGCGGCAAACTGGGCGCCCAGGCAAGCGCCGCCGTTCCCCTAGACCTGCTGGGCATGCTCGCAGTAAGGGCCCTGGAAACTGCCATCGTAAACGGAGCCAAAACCGCCAAAACCTCCCACGGCATCCCCGGCGCCGCGAAGTAATCTCACTCGATCGTCGGTCGGAGGCGGGCGGGCATTACGTTTGCTGCTCTACAGTCCTATGCAAGACGAAGGCCACATTAAGTGGCCTTCTTTGCATGCGGAACTCGCGACAAACGTAATGCCCGCCCGCCTCCGACCGACTACCGACCAAAATCTTTTCAGTCCAGGCCCCTGTGTACCGCGCGTCGAAGATCTTCAAATTCAGGCAGCCTGACAATCGATTCTTATAGCAAAGGCCCCTTGGCCTTTAGTTTGATACAAGTTCCGCACGAGTCGGAAAGCACTTAATGTGCTTTCCGTGCGAGCAGGACTGTTCGCAGTAGCAAACTAAAGGCCAAGGGGCCCAGTCAACCTATCAGCAGCGATTACTCAGCAGCTAGTTGAATTTGAAGATCTTTGAGGCAAGACGGTATAGGCCGAGTGTGGTTTTGTCTCCGGCCCGTCCGCGCAGATTGGTGAAGAACCCGACCACACCGTAACGTGCACGACGATACATACGCTCGTCATAGGCCTTCAAATCATTCCACAGCGTCTTTAGGCGCTCGTCGGCGCAATCTTCCTCGGAAAGCTTGGTCAACACCGAGCAGATCGCCATCATCATAGTGAAATAACCCATCATGTACGAGCGCAGACGCGACGACTCAACATCGCTGTACAGGTGGTACGACTCCATCATGATACGCGTAACACGGAACTGCTGGTCCAGACGCTTGACCATCGTGGCCTCGTTGACACTCTGGCCCTCGCGGCCAATGAAGTAACGGTAGAGGTCGATGTCGGAGTAGTACATGGTCTTGCAGCGCGGCAGCGGCACATAGGCGTAGATGTTGTCCACGTAGAAGGTGTGCGGCGGCATGGGCAGGTTAGACTCGCGCAGCACATCCGTGCGATAGCACAGGCTGTGCATGAGCAAATTCTGGTCCAGACGGAAATGACCGATCTGATCCCAGGTGAAGATCTTTTTGCGCGGCAGGGCAAACTTGTAGCCAATAGCGGTATGCGTGCCCTCGTAGACCTTCTCGTACACGTAGTTGGAGATAAACAGGTCGACGCGCTGGTCGCGCTCCTCAAAGCCACGCAGAATCGACAGCATGGTCGAAAGGGCCGCGCCGTCGAGCCAGTCGTCGGAGTCTACGACCTTGTAGTACGTACCCTGCGCCTCGCGCAGACCCGAAAGGACGGCGATACCGTGGCCGCCGTTCTCCTGGTGCACCGCGCGGATGATACCGGGATAACGGGCCTCCCACTCATCGGCCTTGGCGGCCGTCTCGTCCTTGGAGCCGTCGTCCACCACGATAATCTCGATATCGGTGGCGTAATTGCTTCCCTCCAGGATGGAGGTGATGCAATGGTCCATGTCCTTGGCGGCGTTATACGAGGGAATACCGAATGTTATGACTTTATGCATGGCAGGCGATAATCTCATCCGAAAGATCGAGGGCGGAATTGGTCACGGCGTCCATATCGTAGTAGCGATACTCGGCCAGGCGACCCACCGGGTGGAAGTTCGTCAGGTTCTGAACGCGCTCAAGATAGCGCTCATAGAGCTCGCGGTTCTCAGGCTCAAGAATGGCGTAGTACGGCGTCTCGCCCGAGCCGGGCGTATAGGCCTTGGAGTATTCCTTCATGATGGTGGTCTTGCCGGGCAGGACCTGACCGGTCATGTTCTTGAACTCGGTAATGCGCGTGTAGTCCTCGCTCGTGGTGTAGTTGACGGTGCCCACGGGTTGGAACTGATCCATATCGAGCGTCTCGAACTTCATATCGAGCGTGCGGTACGGCAGGGCACCCAGGTCGAGGTTGAACAGCTCATCGAGCGGACCGGTATAGACGATCTCGCCGCCATAGACCTTACCGTCGACCTTGACGGTGGTCTCATCGATCTCAAAGAGATCGCGAGCGTCCACGTCGCAGAATACATCGATCAGGTCGTGATCGAGCATATGCTCGAACAGCGCAGTGTAGCCGTCCTGCGGCATACCCTGGAAGGGGGCCTGCGGGAAGTAGCGATCGTCATCGCCCACAAAGACGGGAACGCGACCAGTGATCGAGGGATCGATCTGGTCGGGAGTCTGACCCCACTGCTTCATGGTGTAATGCAAAAAGACGTTCTCGTAGACGTAATCGGCGACCTCGGCAAGATCCGGGTCGTTCTTCTTGCGCAGCTCCATAATGGGCACCTTGACGTCCTTGCCAAAGGTCTCCACGAGCTTTTGATACAGCTCCTCGCCGCGCTCATCGCCAAAAGCAAGCTTGAGGCTCGCATGGTTGAAGGGCACGGGCATAAGAGTGCCGTTGATGTTGGCAAGCACCTTGTGCTGATAGTCCGTCCACTTGGTAAAGCGCGACAGGAAATTGTGCACGCGCTCGTTAAAGGTGTGGTAAATGTGCGGACCGTACTCGTGGATCAGGATTCCAGCCTCGTCAGCGCAGTCGTAGGCATTGCCTGCAATGTGGCTACGACGCTCCAGAACGGCAACGCGATAGCCGATAGTCTCGGCAAGACGGCGGGCACAAACGGCACCAGCGTACCCGGCACCGACAACGATCATGTCGTACGCACCGGCATTAAAGCCTTCAGGCAGGCCTGAGGTAATCTGCATCGATACTCCTTGTCAAAAGCCACACGCTTTTTAACTGGGCTTTTTCTCGAACATACGTCGAGACATATTTATCAGAGCGATTATAGCGCTAATGCGTCCTATAATGAGCTTGCCACACAAGGAAAGCTCAAGCACCGCGGCGAACATAATTGAAAGGTAAACCCGCTAGCAGCGGGTTTATTCGTGAACAGCCGGGTGCCTGGAGCTTAGCGAAACGCTTGTAAGGAGTAACATGAGCGATTTCCTAAACCGTATGAAGTCTGCCGCCAAGGCCGACCTTAAGACCATCGTCCTGCCCGAGGGCGAGGATCCGCGCACCATCGTCGCGGCTACTAAGATCATCGAGGAGGGTCTGGCCAAGATCGTCATCCTGGGCAACCCCGACGAGATCGACGTTCCCGGCGCCACCGTCATCGACCCGCGCAACGCCGAGAAGCACGAGGAGTACGCGCAGAAGTTTGCCGAGCTCCGCGCTAAGAAGGGCGTCACCATCGAGCAGGCTCGCGCCCAGGTGATGGATGCCACCTACTTTGGCACCATGATGGTCAAGATGGGCGATGCCGACGGCCTGGTCTCCGGCGCTTGCCACTCCACCGCCGACACCCTGCGCCCCGCGCTGCAGATCCTCAAGACCGCCCCGGGTACCAAGCTGGTCTCGGCCTTCTTCGTGATGTGCACCGACACCCCGCAGTTTGGCACCGACGGCACGCTGATCTTCGCCGACTGCGGCCTCAACATCAACCCGTCTTCTGACGAGCTCTCCGAGATCGCCATCGCCTCGGCCCACTCCTGGTCCACCTTCATGGGCAATGTCGAGCCGCACGTGGCCATGCTCTCCTACTCCACCATGGGCTCCGCCGGCGGCGAGGTCGCCAAGAAGGTCCAGGAGGCCGTGAAGTTCTGCAAGGAGAAGGCTCCCGAGCTCGCCATCGATGGCGACCTGCAGCTCGACGCTGCCATCGTCCCCACCGTCGCTCAGCTCAAGGCTCCCGGCTCCTCTGTCGCCGGCAAGGCCAACGTGCTCGTGTTCCCCGACCTCGAGGCCGGTAACATCGGCTACAAGTTGGTCCAGCGCTTCGCCGGCGCCGACGCCTACGGCCCCATCCTGCAGGGCATTGCCAAGCCGGTCAACGACCTGTCGCGCGGCTGCTCTGCCGACGACATCGTGGGTGTCGTGGCCATCACCGCCGTCCAGGCTCAGATGGCTGAGTAGCGGACATACCCCCTCGGGACCCTACAGGGTAAAGCTCTGAAAACGTCCTCGGACATGTCGGAAGCCCCCGCTGCGCACTACGTGCGGCGGGGGCTTCCTCCGTCCTGCGGAATGTTTTCAGAGCTTTACCCTGTAGGGTCCCTGCCACGACGTAGCAATCAGAGCATCTGGAGTGGACGGCGACTTGGCTGCGAGCTGGGGCTGAGGAACTGAATGGATGGGTGCCGTTGTCGCTAGTGCAGGCGCTGCTGGTGATGATCACTTTGGGACTGGAATTTCCGCCTGCTAGTAAAAAGGCCTCCGGAGCTGTTGCTCTGGAGGCCTTTTTGTCAATTACAGACGAATACGTTAGTTGTTCTTGGTCAGACGCTCGACGTCGTGGGCGATCATGTATTCCTCGTCGGTGGGGATGACCATGACCGTGACGGAAGAGCCGGCGGCGCTGATGACCTGCGGGCCGTTACCCACGGCCTCGCGGTTCTTGTTGTTGTCGATGCGCACGCCCAGCCACTCAAAGCAGTCGCAGAAAGCCTTGCGGATCGACCAGTCGTTCTCGCCAATGCCAGCGGTAAAGGTAATGGTGTCCACGCCCGCCATGGAAGCGATCATGGAGCCGGCTTGCTGCATGGCCTTGTAGGCGAACATATCGAAGGCGAGCAGGCAGCGCTCGTCGCCCTCGGAGGCGCGCGTACGGATGTCGCGGGCGTCGTTGGAGATGCCCGAGATGGCAAGCAGACCAGACTGCTTGTTCATCATGTCGTCGACTTCCTGGTAGCTGTAGCCGCCCTCGCGCTGCAGGTAGCATACGGTAGCCGGGTCAATGGAACCGCAGCGGGTGCCCATCATCAGGCCGTCGAGCGGCGTGAGGCCCATCGTGGTATCGCGGCATACACCGTCCTCAATGGCGGCGAGCGAAGCGCCGTTGCCCAGATGACACGAAAGCAGACGGTGGCAGCGCGAACCCAGGATCTCCTTGGCCATCATCCACTCATAGCGGTGGCTTGTGCCGTGGGCGCCGTACTTGCGCACGTGATACTTGTCACACACGTCCTTGGGCAGGGCGTAGGTGTAGGCGACCTCGGGCATAGTCATGTGGAACGAGGTGTCGAAGACGGCCACGTTGGGCAGCTCCGGATACTTCTCGCGACAATACTCGATTGCCGCCGCCTCGCCATAGTTGTGCAGCGGAGCAAGCGGTGCCACCTCGAGGATCTTAGCCATGACCTCATCGTCGACGACCGCGGAATCATCGAAGTACCAGCCACCCTGAACGATACGGTGGCCGATGCCATCGATCGTAAAGTCGGTCTTCTCGAGCTCCTCGAGCACACGTGCGATAGCCGAACGGTGGTCCGGGAAGGGGACCTCCTCGGTTTGCTTGGCGCCACCGTTCTCGGAGTGGCCAAAGATGCCCATGTCCGAACCGATACGTTCGCAGTTGCCCTTGGCGAAAACCTCGCGAGTATCGGTATCCAAAAGCTGATATTTAAGGCTTGAGCTGCCGGCGTTGACAACAAGTACGTTCATGAGACTCCTTTGCAGTGCAATACGGTCGACGCAGACCCCTTAAGGCGGCCGCATTTTAATAAGAAGTTATCACAACTTGATAAATAGCTATCAAGCATATCGCCCAACGAGCACAAAAGAGGGGCCGAACGGCGCTCGGTCGTCCAGCCCCTCCCCTCTTGCAATTACTTGCCGTTGACGATGCGCTCGACGTCGGAAGCGATCATGAACTCCTCGTCCGTGGGGATGACGAAAATCTTGACCTTGGAATCCTTGGCAGACAGGCACCAAGCGCCGTCACCACGCAGGGCGTTGCGGGCATGATCCATCTTGACGCCCATAAAGGCCAGGCGGTCGGCAACGCCGGCGCGGACAGCCGGAGCGTGCTCGCCGATGCCGGCGGTAAAGACCAGGGTGTCCATACCGCACATAGAAGTGGCCATCTCGGCAGCCTTGGCGGCAATCTTGTAGACAAACATGTCGAAGGCGAGCTGAGCCTCGGGGTCACCAGCAGCGGCGAGCTCCTCGACGTTGCGACAGTCGTTGGTCTTGCCGCCGGTCACAGCCAAAAGGCCGGACTTCTTGTTCATCATCTCGTCGACCTCGTCGAAGGTGTAGCCGCCCTCGCGCTGCAGGTAGCACACGGTAGCCGGGTCGATGGAACCGCAGCGGGTGCCCATCATGACGCCGTCGAGCGGGGTCAAGCCCATGGTGGTGTCCATGCACTTGCCGTCCTCGATGGCGCACAGGGAAGCGCCGGAGCCGATATGGCACACAACGACCTTGCGAGCCTCGCCGTTGGTCATCTCAGCGACCTTCTTGGAGATGTAACGG
Organism: uncultured Collinsella sp.; assembly: GCA_958412345.1. GTDB lineage: Bacteria > Actinomycetota > Coriobacteriia > Coriobacteriales > Coriobacteriaceae > Collinsella. The sequence goes on from CATYSO010000010.1 coordinate 25,646, forward strand.
TAGCTGGTGCCGTGGGCGCCGTACTTACGGATGTGCAGCTTGTCGCAGACGTCCTTGGGCAGGGCGTAGGTCTTGGCGACCTCGGGCATGTTGAAGTGGAAGGCGGTGTCATAGACCGTAACGTTGGGCAGGTCGGGATACTGCTCTAGGCAGTACTCGATAACGTTGGCCTCGGGGTTGTTGTGCAGCGGCGCCAGCGGGGCGACGTCGCGGATCTTGGCGAGGACGTCCTCGTCGACGAGGGAGGAATCGCCGAAGTACCAACCGCCCTGAACGATACGGTGGCCGATACCCTCGATCTTGACGCCGTTGGCCTCGAGGTCCTTCAGGACGACCTCGATGGCGACCTTGTGGTCGGGGAACTCGATGTTCTCGGTCACCTTCTTGGAGCCGTTGGCAGCGTGGGTGAAGGTACCGCCGGTAAAGCAGACGCGCTCGCAGGAGCCCTTTGCGGACACCTTATGGGACTTGGTATCGATGACCTGATACTTAAGGGTCGAAGATCCTGCGTTGACGACCAGAACGTTCATGTGTCTCCCTACTAACAGGCGGTGTGGCGCCGCCAGGTTACATACGCTTCAATAATAAACCCAAACGCCCTCGCGCTCGGGTTTATTGCGTTGATATATAAGTTATCGGTGTCTAAATACTCATGTCCTTTGGCTTGTAAGACAAAAGAGCGCGGGGATATACACCAAAGAAGAGATTCCGAGTGCGACAAGCAATATGACTCGAATGCCCGCGATGCTGCTCAACACAGCATTGAACAGATAGAAAAGGATGGCGCCCACCGCCACCATCTGGCTTTGAACCGAAATCAGTGAACAGCGCATCGAAGAATCGGCAGCATTTTGAAAAATTGAGTATTTAATTGGAGCAAATAACGAGTACGCAACCGTCTGCAGCACATAGAACACGGGCAGCAAATAGGCCGGAGTAAAGGGAATCAAAAACAGAGCAGTCAGGAAAAGGCGCACGATGCCGCAAATACGCGCAAAGCGGCCCTTGTCGACATGAGCAATCGCACTGGGCACAATAAGTCCCATGGAGGCCGAAGCAAGGAGCTGGACCGCAATGGTCACACCCGAAGCGACGGCATTCATTCCGCGACCCGCAAGCAGCAGTGAGAAAAAGTCTTCCAGGGCGACAAAAGCAAATGCCTGAGAACAGTCCATGATGAACGCTGAACGAAGAATGCCATTACAGGCAATAGCGGCACCGATCATCTTCGGGCTAATCCCACGCTCAGGTGTCGCCGCAGTGCCCCCTCTCCGCATCTCAGGAATGCAGACAACGACAACCAACGTCAACACCATTGCGATGATATCTGCCGAAAGACCAATGAGATATGCACCGACGGACGAAATGAAACCGCCCACGCAAGCGGAGATGGCATAAGAGGCATAGAAAGCAAATCGCTCAACGACATTAAGTCTTACGAGCTGGTCCTGAGAGACGCTGTCAATGTAAATCGCTTCGATAGATCCACTCACACATGCAACGGCAAAACCCTTGAGAGCGAACGCACCGATTAAAAGCAGAGGAGATCGGACGAGAAGCAGGGCGACGTAGTACCCAAGCATTCCCACAATGCCAACGAGGCCGCTCACCTTTCGTCCAAACCTGTCAGCAATATAACCAGTAGGAACCTCAAGAATGAACTTGCTCACTTGGTATGCAATCATCATGCTAGAAATCGCCACCATCGAGAATCCGACAAATTCAAGGTAAACCGTCAGAAAATACAAAATGGTGCTGAAGTTCGACAGAAAAACGAACGTCATATAAAGCAAAACCGTACGGTTTTTCATACTCCGCCCTCCAAGAGTCAGCAATCTAAAATCGGAATCTTGGAAAAGCATGAGGGCAAAGCTGTCAGTTATGTGTTGCAAGGCGTCAATAATCACTTGACGTCTCGAAGCCAATTAATCTCACGAAGCAAGGTGACGCAATAGGTGAAGAAAAACCGTCTGGTGTCGATCGGTCCAGGCATTTTGTCGATAGCAAAAGTAGATGGGCAAGGCTACGTCATGCGAGCCTTCAATGGAGCACTCGCTCACTTCCGATCCATCTGATGCGAGAGAAGAGCCAGAAAAACCCAATATCAATCCCCCGGCTTGAAGAAACTCAGCCTGCGCTCTGTTTCCGTATTCGACGTCGCGGAAGCGGAAATTAACCAGCTGAGCTTCGGGGCACTGATTGATTGCATTGAGACAGGGCGACAAATTAATGGGAACAGCTAACCTGCCGCCCAGTAACTCACGAATGGTCATAGCGTCAACAGATTGATGACCAGCTGGGCATGAAAGAACCCTGAGCTCCTTTTCACCCATATATTTTGAAGAAAGGACACTGTCCCGTGGTTCCTCAAACAAGATAGCCGCGTCCGAAATTCCAAGTATAAGTGATTCAAAGCATGTTGCCGTTGGCTGATGCCACACATCAAGATGAATCTGGGGGTGCGAACTCTCAAACGAGTCGTACCAGTTTTCGTCAAAAAGACGCCCCCGCCCATGAAGGCAGGGGGCGTAAAGACGAAAATGACCGTCGGGCGAAACACCCTGCCCCATCGACCGAGCGTAATTTTTGAGATCATCGACTTGCGCGAGGATTACGCGCGCGCGTCCCGCAAACTCTCGCCCTGCAGGAGACAAAACGGCCTCGCCCGTCGACCGGTCGAGCAAAACAATCTGATACTCAGATTCCAGCTTTTTGATTGCCGACGAAACGGCCTGCGGACTCACATGAACGGCGCGAGCTGCTTTGCGCACGCCGCCATAGTTCGCTACCGCTTGAAGGTATCCGAGTTGAGAAAGCTGCATAGATTACTCCAAAGGCAGCCAAGTCGACGGGCCAGGCGCCCTCAGATGAGGTTCTCGCCCAGGTTCTTGCCGCCGAGGACGTGCATGTGGAAGTGCATGACGGTCTGGCCGGCGTTGACGCCCTTGTTGGAGATGACACGGAAACCGTCCTCCAGGCCCTTGGCCTTGGCGGCTTCCTGAATGGCGTGGGCCATGGCGCCCATGGTCTCGGCGGGCACGTTGTCGGCGATGTCGCTGTAGTGCTTCTTGGGAATCACGAGCGTATGGACCGGCGCCTGGGGGTTAAGGTCGTCGAACGCGATGACCTGGTCGTCCTCGTAAACGACGGTCGAGGGGATCTCGTGGTTGGCGATTTTGCAGAAGATGCAATCACACATAGCTGGTTCCTTTCTAGTGACAACGCAAAAAGTCGTGTTGTTCAGTGAAACACCAAAACAGTTTAGCCCACTTCAAAGATCCCAATTGAGCGAATTCTATTCCCCGGCAATCGCAATGGCCAGAGGGCTTCATCCATCCATATGCTCGTACCTATTCAGAGCGTTTGACCTCGGGAATGATCAATACCGGGAGGACAGATAGACCATAAAGCAGAGTAATAAGCATCATTTGTTTGTCGTAATCTGAACCGGAAATAGCCGCAATCCCAATAGGAAGCATATAAGAACCCAAAAGGCTAACTTCGGCCATAATGCCGCCAGCACTGCCTGCATAACGAGTGCCGATTTCTGCAAATGAGACTGGCAGAGCCTGAACAACTGGACCCATCATGCTCGTAACGATGCCGCACACCGCAAGCAATACCCCCATGGACTTTAAGCCCGAGGCAAACCACGCAACCGCAATTGAAATGGAACCAAGAAGCCCGACAATCACAAGATACGGTCGCGTAAGGCGGCATTTGCCGTAAAGAATCGGAGCAATCAAGCAACCGACAATCCCAGCAGCGGTTGTCAGCGCCGCCATTTCGCCGGCCGTCGAGGCATCGGTGCCTCGCACAAGCTCAAGAGCCTGAGGCAGCACACCAGAAAAGGCGGTCGTGGCAGCAAGTGAGAAAGCGGCGCAAATCGCGCAAAGCCAAACGTTGCGCGAGCGAAATGCAGTCAAAAGTGCTTGGTCGTGCTCAATGCCATCAGGAATAAGTGAGTCATTCTGCACGTTCCTACCAAATATGCTCCAGAAGATAGTCAGAACGGCCAACAGCCCTTCTGCAGCTGTATAGCCCATTAGCACGGAAGGCATAAACGCCGATGACGCCTGGGCCGCCGCGATGCCAAAGCAAGTCGCCGCATAGTAAATGCCCATCGCAACATCCGTCTTATCTGCAAACCAAAGTCCAAGCGTCTTTGCATTATTGGCAGTCAATGCCGCCATCCCCACGCCAATGCAAAACATCGAGACAAGTTGAGCAGGAAAGTTCGATAGGCTGATTATTCTGATCGCGCCGCCAACTAAGGAAACGCAAAACCCGCCAAGTATCACTACTTTGGGCCCAAACCTATCTCCAAGTGATCCGAACGGAAGACTAAAGAAAACCGCCGCGAGCATTGGCGCCAGAAAGAGAGACGAGAATCCGACAGGGTCGATATTCATCTGAGGCATGATGACCGTGGCGTAGGCGGCGACCTGATACTGCATATAGTTGCCCAAAAAACAGAGGCCACACGTCAACAGCAATATTAACCAGCGGTAACCGCTCGAAGCCGGCCCCTGCTCATCCCTGAGCGTTATTTCCCGTGCGTCACCGTCCATGGTGCCCACCTCACTTTAAAAATGGTCGCGTCCCCTATCATCAGGAGGCCGCGACCATGCGAAACAGCGTTCTATTATATTTCAGTGGCCTCAGGCATCTCGGCTTTTGCCGCAGCGCCAGTTTCAGGCAGCATCGCAATAGGCAAAACACTGGCGAGGAAGAGAATCGATTCGATCGTAAAGTTCAACGTCCAATTGTCGCCAGAAATTGACGAGACAATAACGGGAACAAAATAGGAGCAAAGAAGGCCAACGGTACCGATTATTCCGCCAGCGCTACCAGCATATTTTGCACCAATCTCGGGAAGGTCAGGAGTCATTGCCTGAATAATAGGGCCGGAAAGAGCCGTCATAAAACCGTTGAGGACGAGAGCCACCCACATGACGGTGCCAAGCGGCAAAAACCAGTTTGCAACCATTACAACAGCGGCAATCACCGTCGTTACAATGAGAAACGGCTTGTTCTTACCGAGCTTGAGGACGGCAGCCGGTCCCGCAAAACAGGCAAAGAAGCTGCCGACAGTAATGATTGCTGCCATAGATCCAGCAGTAGCAGTATCAACACCGCGAACGAGTTCGAGTGCAGACGGGAGAATTGCACAATATGCCGTGGTTGAAGCGAGGGTTAGGCCATAAGCCAAGGCAATGCACCAAACGCCGCGCGACTTTGCGGCAATCTTAATGTACTTCATGACCGGCTCGGGCTCGGGCATGGGCTCGCCCTCCGGGACGTTCCTCATAAAGAAGATCCACAGAGCAGCAGCTACAGCTTCGGCAATAGCAGCAACCAGATAAGACACGTCAAGCGAAGGAAAATAAGTGCTGAATGCCTGGGCTATCACGATGGACACACATGAGGCGGCATAAAAAACTCCCACGGCAAGGGAGGTCTGCTGTTTAAACCAGGAACCCAGTACCTTTGCCAGGTTGGCATTGAGCGCCGCAATGCCAAAGCCGATCATAAACATCGAAACGATCTGCATGGTAAAGTCATTAATCATGAAATAGCGCAGAAAGCCGCCCACGGCAGAAAGCACCATGCCAATTGACACGACAAGCTTAACGCCGTAGCGATCAGCAAGAGATCCTGCTGGAATCGACAAAAACACAGCGGTGAGCATCGGCATCAGCATAAGATTGGTAAGTCCACCAGCATCGATACCGAGAGTCGTCATCACAACGACGCCCCACGCTGAAACCTGATATTGCATGAAGTTTGCCATAAAACAAATGAGACAAACTACGAATAAAATCATCCATCGATAACCCGATAGCTTTTCTTCTTGAGCCATTTCTTTCTCCTTACGCAGGGATAGTTCAAGCTGAATTCAATGGGGCTAATCAGCCCACTCCATTGCGGTTTCTTTCACTAATCGTTGAGTAGCACCTCGTACATAGGACGGAACACCGAATCTTCTTTCGCATGCAGCGAATGCACCGGCTTCCACTCGTTGTCGTCAATTACCATATGAATGTGGTTCTCAGCGGTATAGGGGTCCCATGGCGCCTTGCCCTCAACAATCGGCTTGCCCGTCTTCGCAAAGCTGAACCACGCATCGTTCACTTCATCCGCGAGATGCGCTGGAGGATTGTCGCCCGTAAACATCAGACCACTCGCGGTATCAAGATTCTTGAAAACGAACGGCACCTCGATTGCGTGGCAAGAACCCATTCCCTCGACACGAGATTTATAACGGAACAAATAGTTGTACACAGGTTTAAACGCCGACTGCTCTTCAGCCATAAGGTCGGTGCCAACAAAGAAACCGGTTGAGTTCATAAAATTGGTGTAATTCTCGGCAAAATCGCGCTCAGGCCATGCCTCTCGATATGCCTGCTCCCAGTAATCAATATCAATCTGATCATCAAAATGAATCGGGAATTGGCCGTGCCAGAATCCGGGAAGGTCATCGAAGTAGAAATGGAAATACGTAAACTCGTCCTCGGTACACCCAATCATAATATCGATATCCTTGGCTGCGCCCTCCGCCCAGGCCTTCATCGGCTTTTTAGGAAGGAAAGTACCGTCGCAAACCGGCGAGAAAATTAGCGACACTTCGTAAGTATGACGATCGCACCACACCTGCATGCCCTCAATGAGCTCGTCTGCCGACTTCGCCAAGAGATCTTGGGCGGTTTTGCATCCCATGATTTCGGCGAACTCCCGAGCAAAGTGCTCGCCGCGCTCACGGGTCTTATAAAGCTGGATAGGGCCGGATTCCAAAATCGCACGTTGGAAATACTTATTTGCCTCTGGCAAAATGGATAGAAGAGCCTGGCTGGAAGAACCTGCCGACTCACCGAAAAGCGTAACGCAATTGGGGTCACCGCCGAAGGCGGAAATATTCTCATGCACCCACTCGAGCGCGCGGATTTGATCAAGAATGGCAAGATAACCAGCCTCTTTGTAATCCTCTCCACCCGGCAGGCAATCGAGCAGCAGCGATCCAAACAAGTTCAGACGGTAGTTAATCGAAACAATAACGACATCCTTCGCTGCCGCAAAATTGGAGCCGTTATATAGCGGGTCGGCAGATCCGCCTGAGAAGTAGGCACCTCCATGGATATACACCATGACAGGAAGGTTCTTGCGCTCGTGTCCCCTGACCCACACGTTAAGGCTCAGGCAATCCTCCCCTTGCTCATGAAGCGAAGCGAGTTCGACTTCATCGATAAACTGCCTGGCAGAATGCCCGAATTCCACGCATTCAATTTCCTCATCGGAATCGTCAAGGCGCTCGGGGGCACGCCAACGAAGATCACCTACCGGTTGCTTTGCATAGGGGATGCCCAAAAATGCTTCAACCCCGTTATCGAGCGTCTTGCCCGAAACTATGCCCGTCCTAGTCTTGACCTTCATTGCTTGTCCTTCCTCACTATTAAGATGCTAGATCGATATGATTTAAGCTAGCTGGCTTGAAGCCATCTTAAAATTTGGAGAAAGTCAAAGGTCAACGACGTGTTTCAATGGAATACCAACTGGAAACCAGGCGCTTAAGACCGTTCACCTCGTCAAAACGACCGCTTGCCCGACAATGACGGTGTAACAAACATTAGAATAGCTCCAAGGTTTTGAGTGGCCCTAGGGCAGTCGGAAGGTGTGACATGGAACGCGAGTTTTCCCTTAATATCAAGCAGACGGCCGGCCTCTACGGCGTAAGCGCAGACACCCTTCGCTATTACGAGTCAATTGGTCTAGTTGCCCCAAAGCGCGGAGCGAATGCCTACCGTGAATACAGGAAGGACGATTTCGGCAGGCTTAACATCATCATGTCAATGCTCAACATGAATTACACGCTTAGCGAAATCAGGTCTTTCCTAGACAACCATTCACTCGAAACAAGCTTTGAGCTGTTCAGCAACGAACTTGACAGCATCGACGCAGCCATTGCAAAGCTATCGCAACGGCGCCGAAAGATCGAGCATTGCATGCAAAATATATCCATGTCGTTAAGAGCGCGCGAGGAGAAGCAATCGAGGGTGGTTCATAAGGGACCCCGAGGATATGTCATCGTAAGCGAAGACGAGCTAAGCGGCGACATAATTCCCTACGCCACCATTAAACGCATGAAAGAACTCGGGATGGAAATCGACTCGATACACACGGTTCCAAGCTTCATCCTTGACCCATCGCGCAGGAGCACCGACGGTTGCTTGGTAGCAAAGAAAACGCTGCTTTCGCTCGGGTCAAGTGACGATAAAGGGTGTGAGATTTTCCCGGAAGGCGACTATCTTTGCAGGACAACCACCGGCCCTGCAGAAATAACGCCGATAGTATGGAGGGAAATGAACGAATTCATGGACCGGAATCGCCTCGTTGCCACGGGTCCCCTTTTAGAATTCTGGTATGTAAGCGAATACATATCCGACAATCAAGATGAGTATTTACACACGCTTGAAATAATGGTTGAACCCAATGTAATTGAGAAGCGATAGCATCTCAACTCATCTTTAGCGCGCCGAAAGGCAAGCCACATTCACCCCTAATGACCCAGCCACCTGGGTAGTCTTTTTGGGACGGGGCTTTTTTGACTACTTTTGGCGCGAACACAAGCGTTCGGCGAGCTATCGCGCAAAGGTAGTCAAAAAAGCCCCGTCCCAAAAAGACTACCCCAAAGTGGGCTGCGAGGTGGTTAGAACGAGAGGTTGTCCTCGGTGTTGGCGGCTTCGCCGTCGGCGAGCACGTCGTTGCCGTCGACGTCCTTAAGGAGCACCGAGACCTTCTGCTCGGCATCGGACAGGCGGGTACGCAGGCTCTTGAGAAGCTCGACGCCGCGGGTGTAGCTCTCGAGCGATTCCTCGAGCTCCATGTCGCCCGACTCCAGGCTGCGAATAATGAGCTCCAGCTCCTGCGAGGCCTGCTTGTACGTAAGCTGCTCGACCGGGGTCTTCTCTGCCATATCTATTTCCTTTCCTAAAGGTCTATCACTATGAAACGCGGTCTACTCGACCGTATCGACGGTTGCCGCCACGTTGCCGTCTGCCATACGCACACGGATGGCGTCGCCGGGCTTAAAGTTCTTGGCGCTCGTAGCCACGCCGTCATCGCTGTACGCGATGGAGTAGCCGCGGGCAAGCACCTTGAGCGGCGACAAGGCGTCGAGCGAAGCCGCAGCGCGGCCCAAGTCGGACGCGGGCTTGCTTAACATCGTGCGCCCCTGATGCTCCAGACGGGAGCTTGCGAGCGTGAGCGCATGCCGCTTGCCATCGAGCCCTGAGGTGCTTGCGACCAAACGCTCGGGCAGACGCTCGAAGTTGGAGCGGAAGGCCCCAACCGAGCGCGTTATGGCGCCGGACAGGCGATCGGCTGTCAAGGCAAGCTCCGACTCGCGACGCTCGACCATAAACGTTGGATCGTTCAGGCACGGGCGGCACGCGGCCGCATCGAGCGCATCGCCCAAGCGCGCCGTATAGGTATCCCAGGCACGTCGACCTCGCTGATCGAGCATCTCCAGATCGACCTGATCCGACCCGATCATCGAAGCCATCGCAGCACCTAGGCGCTGATGGCGCGTCTCGAGCACATCCGCCAGTTCCGTCATAGCCGGTGCCACGGATTCGGCCGCCGCCGTGGGCGTGGAGGCGCGACGATCACTCACCATGTCGCAGATCGAGGTATCGGGCTCATGACCAATACCTGTCACCACGGGCACGGGACAGGCCGCCACCGCACGGGCAAGGTCCTCGTCGTTGAAGGTCATGAGGTCCTCGAAGGAACCGCCGCCACGCACGAGCAAAATGCAATCGGGTGCCGGCGTAATGGCAGCGGCGCGGCGCAGGCCTTCGATAAGCTCAGCCGGCGCGCCCTCACCCTGGACCTTGGCACCCACGCAGACAAGCTCGACGAGCGGGTTGCGGCGGCGCAGCGTGCGCTTGACGTCGTCGATTACGGCACCCGAGAGCGAGGTGACGACCGCCACGCGTGAGCAAAACACCGGAATGCGGCGTTTACGGGACTCGTCCATCAGCCCCTCGCGACGCAGCTTTTCGGCCAGTTGCGCCACCTGCTGACGCAGCAGGCCCTCCCCCGCCAGCGAGAACGAACGAGCGACAAAGCTCATACGGCCCGTGGGCTTATAGAGATTAAAGCTGCCCTTAAAGCTCACCTGTATGCCGTCGCGCAAATCGAAGGTGCGCTTGAGATAGGCGCCCTTCCAGATGATACAGTCGACAGCGGCCGAGTCGTCCTTGATCTGGAAGTAGCAGTGGCCGCTTCGAGCATTGGGGCCACGAAAGCCGGTGACCTCGCCCAGGACGCTCAGCTGCGGAATCGCATCGAGCGCACCAGCGGCGATCTCGACCGCCTGGCTCACGCTGAGCTCTTTACGCTCCTGCTCGTCCGAGCCGTCGAACTCGGCAGAAACGCTATTGCCGGTTAGATTCCAGCCTGCCACGCAGCCTCCTTTCGTCATCGTGCACAAGGGCTCCGGCCCCGTGCAAATTCAAGTCCCACACATAGTACAGCGCCGCGGGGACACGAATCCCCGCGGCGCCTGTCAGCCCAAGTTCTTATCGGTTGGAGTTTCTGTTGTAGCGAGCCATAAGGTAGAGCAGCTGAATAATCGAGGTGAGCGCCGCCGCCACGTAGGTAAGAGCGGCCGCCGTCAGCACCTTCTTGGCACCGTTGACCTGCTTGGAGCTCATGCCCGACTGCTCAATGTAGGCCACAGCGCGGCGGCTGGCATCGATCTCGACCGGCAGTGTAACCAGCTGGAACAGCACGCTAAACGAGAAGAAGATCAGCGCGAGCGTCGTGAGTCCCGCGATGTTCATAAACAGGCCCATGAGCAGCACGATGGTCCAGGTGTTCTGGGTAAAGTTGACGACCGGAACCAGGGCGGTGCGAACTTTCATCATGGCGTAACCGCTTTGGCGCTGGGCGGCGTGACCTGCCTCATGGCAGGCAACGGCAACGCTTGCGACCGACCCTCCCGAACGGTTAGCGTCCGAAAGATACAGGTTGTTGTCCTGCGGGTTGTAGTGGTCGGTAAGCTCGCCGGCGACGCCCTTGATACCCACGGCATTGCAGCCGTTGGCGTCGAGCATGCGGCGAGCGACCGCGGCACCCGTGTCGCCGTCCGAGCGAACCTTGGACCACGTCTTGTACGTCGAGGTGATATAGCTCTGCGCGGCAAGGCCGAGCACTGTACAGACAAGAACAACCAGCAGGTACAGCGGGTCGATGCCAAAGCCGTATCCATAGTAATAGGGCATGCGAATTCCTCCGAATCGAGTTACACGTTGGAGGCATTCTACCCATTAAGGTGGCTAGGCTTGCCTACAGCAACTCAATCTTTCCGTCCTTAACCGTCAGTCCCATGTTGCCCGAAAGCAAATCGTCCAGGCGCGAGCCAACGAGCTCAAAGCGCCAGCCTTCACGCAGGGGGCTCTGCTCGGGATGCTCGATATAGTCGGCCAGGTCATCGCGCGAGGCAATGACCGAGGTCGCCACGCCCGAGCGCTCGGCAACCAGGCGAATGAGCGCATACATCAGGTCCGTCACGCTCTCCAGCTCCGGCGAGATCTGGCGATGCCCGCGCACCATGAGCGGCAGGCGATCGTGAGGGCAGCTCGCGCCGCGCTTGATGGCCATGAGCGCGCCGTCCACGTCGCGCTCCCCCAGCTGGTCGGTACCGCGGATACTGCGGAACTCCTCGACACGCACGGGATTGCGCTTGACGAGCGCCAGCAGCGTATCGTCGGACATGACCCACTTGCGCGGGATGTTGCGGCGCTCGGCGCGGTCCTCGCGCCAGGCGGCGAGCTCGCGCGCGATGCCCAGCTGATGGCGGCTGCACGAGTTGATGCGCTTGACCTTACGGAATGCCTCGTGACGGTCGGCGCGATAGTGCGACTCGTCGGCCAGCGGGCGCAGCTCGTCGAGCACCCAGTCCACACGGCCCAGTTCGCGCAGGCGGCTCATCATCTCGGTATAGGCGACGATCAGGTACTTGACGTCATCGATCGCGTACTCAATCTGCTTGTCGGTCAGCGGACGGCGCGACCAGTCGGTCAGTGACTCGGTCTTGGGCAGCGATACGCCGCAAAACGTCTGCACGAGCGCGCCGTAGGAAATCTGCTGGCGCTCGCCCAAAAAGGCGGCGGCTACCTGCGTGTCAAAAATAGGACGCGGCAGCACGCCCACGGTATGGAGCATGACCTCCATATCCTGCGAGCAGGCGTGGAACACCTTGGTCACACTCTCGTCGGCCATAAGCTCGGCGAGCGGCGACAGGTCGTCGATCACCAGCGGATCGACCGCGACACTCTCGGCAGGGGTGGCAATCTGAACCAGGCACAGACGCGGATGGAACGTGCGCTCGCGCAAAAATTCGGTATCGACGGCAATCGCGTCGAACTCGCGGGCGCGCTGACAAAAGTCGAGAAGAGCCTGATGTGTGGAAATGTACATATCAACCCATCGAATAAGGTTAGGCCCGAAAAACACGGGTAGGATATCGGCATTGCCTTACAACTATACTCGGTTAGTCACAGAACGGGAACGTAAGTATGCGCTGCCTTATCATCCACAACCCGGCATCGGGCCCCAGCTCAGATGAAATCTTCGCATTCACGCACGCCCTCGCGCAGGGCGGCGACGAGATCGTGATGCGCTTTATCGGCGACGGCATGGAGCCCGAGGACGCCGTGGCGGACGTGCGCGAGTTCGATCGCGTGGTGGTCTCGGGCGGCGACGGCACCGTCTCCAACGTGCTCGACCAGATGCGCGGATGCGGCGTCCCCACGCTCGTCTTTCCCTCTGGCACGGCATGCCTGTTCTTCAACAACATCGGCAATGCCCCCGAGGCGGCGGCACTCGCCAAGGCCTGCCGCGCCGGCCGCACGGTCAAGGTCGACATGGGTGAGCTCTTTTGGCTCGACGAGGACGGCAACGAAAAGCGCCATGGTTTTATCATCATCGCCGGCTCGGGCTTCGATGCCGAGATCATGATGAAGGCCGCTCCCACCAAAAACGACATCGGCGAGATCGCCTACTTCCTGTCGGCGCTTGCCACGCCCAATCCCACGGTGGCGCATTTTACGATTGAGCATGACGGCATTGTCGAGGAACTCGACGGCATCTGCTGCATGGCAGGCAACACTTCGGTCATCCAAAACGATATCAACCTGTTCCCCAACTGTCGCATGAACGACGGTATGGTCGACATCGCGGTCATCGAGCCCGTAAAAACCGTGCAGTTGCTGCCCACCGTGATCACCGCTGCGCTCGACCCCGCCGGCAAGGTGCTCGGTCGCCCGCAGTTCAAGATCATCCAGACCAAGGAAGCTAAGATTACCTGTACACCGTCGCTTGGCATGCAGTTCGATGGCGAGATTATCTCCAGCAACTCCGGCGTCTTTGGCGCCCGCGCGCTTCCGCAATGTCTCGACCTGATCGTCGACGAATTCTCACCGCTTGGTAAATAGGAGGACCCCATGAACGACAATCCCCTGCTCGGCTTTATCGTCATTGTTCTGGCCATGCTCGTCGGCTATGCGATCAACGTGATCCACCGCCGGAAGAAATAATTCCACATTGGTATGATATTCATCCAATTATCGTCTCCCCCGCTGTTTATGCATTTGCCAAACAGTGGGGGATTTTTCATTTCGGTATTTCCAGATGCTTTATCCAGATGCAGTAATTGCAGGGCATCTTTATTTGGCTAAAGCTACAAACTGAGTATAATTAACCGCTCATCGTATATTTCATTACGCTTATCGAGTAAGTATTTTTCATAGATGAATATTGTTTCCGATTCGTTACGCTAAGGGAGTGTCTTTATTGGCTGAAGCCCTCTGGCGACAGAGGGCTTTCGCACGCTGGGAGGGATTATGAGGAAAACTCACCCGTCAACGCGCTCAAAAAGCTTGGCATAGGCCTCGCATTTGGAGCTGCAACCATCATGTCCATGCCGACCTCTGCGCTCGCCTGCACGCAGATCTATATGGGCAAAGATCTAACGGCCGACGGCAACACGTACTACGGCCGAGCCGAGGACTTTGGCAAACGCTATCTTAAGCACTACGGTATCGAGCCTGCCCACGAGCCTGGCTTTAAGTACAGCTCGATTGAATCTGCTTTCGAATACACTTCGAATAAGCCTACATATCGCTACAGCTACGTGCGCGACCATCCCTCCAATTGGGAGGGACACACCGACGCCTACTCCGAAGCCGGCATCAACGAGAAGGGCGTCTCCTGCTCCGCTACGCTGAGCACCTCCTATAACGAGGATGCCGAAGCAGCAGACCCCATCGATGAGGAAGTGGGCCTGGGAGAATATAGCTACGGCAGCGTCATCCTGGGCGAGAGCGCCACGGCCCGCGAGGGCGTCGAGCTCCTCGGCAGGCTGATCGACGAGCAGGGCGCTTGCACTAACGACCAGATCATTATCGCCGACAACAACGAGACCTGGCTGTTCGCCACGCTTTCTGCCCATCAGTGGATTGCCATGAAGCTGACCGACAACGTCGCCTCACTCAACCCCAACATCGGCAGCCTCAACTACGATGTCGACCTCGATGACACCGAGAACTGCCTCCACTCCAAGGACATCGAGTCCATGCCCGTGGAGAAGGGCTTTGCCGAGTACACCGACGGCAAGTTCGATGTTGCCAAGACCTATGGCGAAAGCCTCGCCGATTCTGGCGTTCACCAATGGTCCCGCTATGTGCAAGGCCGCCATTATTTTGATAGTCAGCTGACCGAAGGCACGGATTACGAAATTAAAACTATCACCGATAAGGATGGAAAACCCGTCCAAAAGGGAGCTATGGTCAGCGAAATCCAGCCTCTGTTCTTCAAGCCTGGCAAGTCTGGTTGGAGCACCTTTGAGCTGATTCGCGCCTTCGGCAACCGCGGCGAAAATGTCCCTGGCCTTAACGCCAACAAAGACGGCGTCTACGCCATCGGCAGCGAGCGCAACACCGAGATCAACCTTTTCCAGATTCGTCGCGGCTATAATCCCGAAGTCGCTACCATCCAGTGGGAGATGCTCTCCCGTGCCGCATACTCTGTCGCCATCCCGCTGTACTCCGCTTTGATAACTGAGATTAGCCCGTATTTCAGCGATCAGACCGTCTCCTTCGATCACTGCAACGCGAAAGACGTCGTGTACAACGAGGAGCCCGAGAACTCCATCAACTACGTCCTCATGGACATCAGCTCGCTCTGCTTTGAGAACCCCGAGACCCTTGGCACCAGCGTCCGCACCTACCTCGACGCGCTCCAGAACGAGCTCATCGAGCAGAACAGGGAAGTTGACGCCGCCATGCTGGCCGAGACGACCACCGAGGGCCGCACCGCCCTGGCCAACAAGGCTGGCAAGGCTGCTACCGAGAACACCTACAAGAAGTGCAAGGCCCTGCTCCAGGAGATGCGTGCCTATCAGAAGGCCGGAAACTTTGACGAGAACTTTACTCCGAGCGATCTGAACACCGAGACCAACGGTCTCAAGGAGTCCATCACCTACGCCAAGGACGCTCTTGCCACCGACCCGGTCACCCCGGATCAGCCTGGCACCCCCGAGCAGCCCGGCAAGCCTGAGCAGCCCAGTACCCCCGAGCAGCCCGGCAAGCCCGAGCAGCCCAGTACCCCCGAGCAGCCCGGCAAGCCCGAGCAGCCCGCCACCAAGCCCGAGAAGCCTGGTAAGTCGGACAACACCACGACCACGGTAACCACCAACAAGACGAACACCAAGGGCGGCCTGCCCACCACTGGCGATCGTTTTGATGGCCGCATGGTGGCCGCATGCGCCATCGCTGGCGTTGCCGTCATCTCCGCGGGCGGTTATATCCTCTATCGCCGCAACAAGGAGTAATTCCTCGCTGGTGCGGGCGGGATGGCACGGTTCGTCCCGCCCGCTTTTTGACCGACGGGAAACACCGCTGAAATCTTTTCAAAAAAGATTTCCCCGCACACACTTCGCTGTGCTATAGTGCAGCGCAACAGCAACTAGGTGCGACCGCGCCACGGCATCACGAAAGGAGCTACCAACATGAAGAACACGATGAAGTCTCTCAACAACTGGTGGTGGCGTGATGCGAATACGATCGGTCGACAGTGAGTCCCTCACGCCTGTTTTTGCGCTCTAGGTGATTGGAAGGCCTCCGGTTTCGACCGGGGGCCTTTTTCTATCTCGAGCCCGATCGCATTCGCATCACGCGCCTCCGCTTATCTCTCTTGCACTTCTCTTCCGAAAGGATTTTCACCATGTCTCAGAACACCACCGCCACCCAGCCCCGTACCGTCCAGACCGCCGACCGCGGCAAACTCGACGTCCGCGCTCTCGTCCTGCTCGCCATCCTGCTCGCCGCCGGCTTCATCCTCAACTTCACCGTCGGCAAGGCAATCTCGGGCATCTCGGGCGGCATGATCAGCCCCGAGTTCATCATCTCGGCCTTCTGCCTCACTATCCTGGTCGTTCGTCCCAACATCGGCCAGGCGCTCGTCATTGGCCTCATCTCGGCTGCCGTGATCCAGATCACCACCACTTCGCCGTTCGTTGATTTTGCCGCCGAGGGTATCGCTGCCATGCTCATGGCCGGCATCGTCAACGCAGCCGGCAAGAACGGCCAGGTCAAGCCTGCCATCGCCATCGTCGCAACCTTCCTGACCACCTTTGTCTCCGGCGTCATCTTTATGGTCATCAAGATGGCCATGCTCGGCGTGGTCGGCGAGCTCGCCGCCGCCATGCTGCCCGTCGTCGCCATGACCGCCGTCTTTAACGCCATTCTGGTCGGCGCCCTCTACTTGCCCATCCAGAAGGCCCTTAGGCTCAACTAACCCACAACGGCTCCGTCCCCAAAGACTGTCCCAAACAACTAGCTTTTGGGGACGTTCTTAAACGACTAGTCATTCAAGAACGTCCCCAACGACTAGTAAAGCCGTCTCCGTGCTCCATTATTCAAAATTAATCCCCTTTTCGATTTAACCCCTTTCGTGGGGGTCTAGGACACGCTTATCTCAAATCCCACCTTAAGGAGAACATCATGGCCACCAACACTCAGGCTCGTACTATTTCTGCCAACGCCGCTTCCGACAAAGGCATCCTCGACATCACCTCGCTCGTCCTGCTCGCCATCCTCCTTGCCGCCGGCTTTATCCTCAACATGACCGTCGGCAACGCTCTTGCCGCAACGGGCATTAAGCCGCAGTTCATCATTGCCGCCTATGCTCTGGCCATCGCACTCACGCAGGCAAGCTTTGCCCAGGCAGCCATCTTTGGCATCCTGTCGGCCGCCGTCATCCAGATCACCACGTCAATCCCCGGCCTAAACTTTGTGACCGAGCTTGCCGGCGCGCTGACGATGGCGGCGCTCGTCAAGTCCAACATCGGCGGCAGCAAGCTCAACCCCTTCATCGCCGGCCTGCTCACCACCTTGGTCTCGGGTGCCCTCTTCGCCGTCCTGGGCACCGTCATCATGGGTGCCGCGCTGCCCACGGCGCTCGCCAAGGTGCCCATCGTGCTCGGCACTGCCGTCTTCAACGCCGTCGTGGTCCAGGCCCTCTTCTTCCCCCTGCGCAAGGTGCTCAACAAATAGCCTGATATGATGGACGGGCCGCGCGCTAGCGGCCCCGTCACTAAAGACTGTCCCAAACAGCTAGCTTTTGGGGACGTTCTTAGACGACTCGTCATTTAAGAACGTCCCCAATGACTATGAAAGGTATCCATGAAAACGATCATCAACGTCGACGATGTCTCGTTCTCCTATGGCACGCAGACCGAGCAGGCGCTTAAGCACATCTCGCTCGACGTGAACAAGGGAGATTTCATCGGCATCATCGGGCCCTCGGGCGCCGGCAAGTCCACGCTTGCCGCTTGCTTGTCGGGCGCCGTACCCCACCACTACACCGGCACGTTCTTTGGGTCTGTCATGGTTGACGGCCACGACACCTGCGAAGTCTCGCTCACCGACGTATCGCAGATCGTCGGCAGCGTGCTGCAGGACATCGACACGCAGATGGTCGCCTCGGTTGTCGAGGACGAGATGCTCTTTGGTCTGGAGAACTTTGGCGTTCCCCACGACCAGATCGAGCAGCGCGTGAGCGAAACGCTCGAGACCGTCGGCATCAGCGATCTGCGTAACCGCGAGATCGCCACGCTTTCGGGTGGCCAAAAACAAAAGGTGGCCATCGCCGCCATCCTCGCTATGCGCCCCCGCGTGCTGGTGCTCGACGAACCCACCGCGGCACTCGACCCCGCCAGCTCCACGCTGGTCTTCGAGACCCTGCGCGAGGCAAACCGCGCACTTGGAATCACCATCGTCGTCGTTGAGCAAAAGGTCGCCCTGCTCTCGGAGTACTGCAACCGCGTGCTCGTGCTCAACCATGGCGAGATCGCACTACAGGGCGAGCCACACGAGGTCTTCGCGCACACTGACGAGCTCCGTGCCATCGGCGTCGACTGCCCTCGCGTCACACGCATCTTCAATAGCCTCGAGGCCGATGGTCTGGCAAGCGGCACCCCTTGCTTGGATGTCGACGAGGCCGAGCGCCTGATTTCGGGCATCGTCGACCCCGCGCACGCGGCCAGCGAAGCCCAGGCTCCCGCGGGCTCCCCGCATGCCCCGTCGTTGCGCCCTCATGCCAAGGACGCCGAACCCGTGCTCACCTTCGATCATGTTGAGTTTGCCTACCCCAACGGCGGCGCCGCCGTCCACGACCTCAACCTGACCCTCTACCCCGGCGAGCTCGTGGGCATTGTCGGCCAAAACGGCGCCGGCAAGACCACGCTCACCAAGCTGCTCACAGGCCTGCTTAAGCCCGCCTCGGGCAGCGTGCGCGTCACGGGCCTTGACACCGCCACGGTTCCCACGAGCCGCATCGCCCGCGAGGTCGCAACGCTCTTCCAAAACCCCGACCGCCAGATCTGCAAGGATACCGTACTCGACGAGGTCGCTTTTGGCCTGGAGCTTGCCGGCATCGACCGAGCCGAGGCCCTGCGTCGCGCCCAACTGGTCATCGACCGCTTTGGCCTGCCCGCCGATGAGGCGCCCTTCTCGCTTTCGCGCGGCCAGCGACAAATGGTGGCGCTCGCCTCCGTCGTAGTGGTTGAGCCCAAGATCGTAGTGCTCGACGAGCCCACGAGCGGCCTTGACTACCGCGAGTGCATGACCGTCATGGAAACGGTGCGCACCATGGCCGAGCGCGGCTGCGCTGTAATCATGGTCTGCCACGACATGGAAGTCGTCTCGGATTTTGCCGAGCGCATTGTGGTGATGGCCGATGGTCGCATCCTCGAGCGCGGCCGTACGCACGAGCTGTTCTCGAACATCGAGCTCATGCTGCGAGCCTACGTTGAGCCACCCCAGGTCATAGAGCTTTCTCGTCGCCTGGCGTCTTCCGTCTCGCCCGCTTTTGCGCAGGTGAGCGAGGTCACCGATATCGTTCGCATTACCAAGGAGATGGTCCGCCGTGGTTAACGTCATCGACTATATGCCGGGCGATACGCTGCTGCATCGCTTGAACCCGGTCGTCAAACTGGGCCTTGCCGCCGCCATCATCATCGGCATCTTTTTGTCCGACACCTATGTGGTGCTGTTGGGCTTTTTGGCACTCACCCTTGCGCTGGGCGCCTACGCCGGCGTCGTCGATCGCCTGTTCTCGCTACTCAAGCTGCTGATTCCGCTCGCACTTATCATGTTGTTGCTCCAGCTGGCCTTTATGCGCGATGGCAACGTGATATGGGGCTTTATCACCGACACGGGGCTCATCACCGGATCAAAGGCCTGTCTGCGCCTGCTGGGCGTGGCGTTGCCACTCATCCTCATGCTCATGGTGACCAAGCTCAACGACCTTGCCAACGCCTGCGTCGAGGTGCTGCACGTGCCGTATCGCTATGCGTTCACCTTCACCACGGCACTGCGCTTTGTGCCGGTGTTTGGCCAGGAGATGAACGCCATCATGGAGGCGCAGACCGCACGCGGCGTCGAGTACGACACCAAGAACCCCATCAAGAAGCTCAAACTCATGCTGCCGCTGTGCGTGCCGCTGCTTATCTCGAGCGTGGGCAAGACCGACGCCACCGCGCTTGCCGCCGAGCAGCGCGGCTTCTACCTGCGCACGCGCGCCAGCTCGTACAAGCGCTATCCCATCAAGGGCCTGGATATCGCCGTGCTCGCCATCAGCGTCGCCCTCATCATCTTGGGATTCCTGTTCTAGCAATCGCCAGCAGCAACCGGTACATGCAAAAGGCCTCGGCTCGCACCAAACGAGCCGAGGCCTTTACTGTTTCCCCAGATAAAACCCACCAAAATAAACCTGTCCCTATTTGGCAGGTTGAGGGCTATTGGCGGTAAGGGGCGCCGCTGCGAATGATGGACTCGCGCACCAGGACGTCCATGGCGTCGAGGGTAATCTCGGGCATCTCGCGGTATTTCTGCAGCACCGAAAGCTCCGTGCAGGCCAGAATGACGCGATCACAGCCGCTGCGGGCAAACTCCCACATCACGCGGTCGAACTTATCCATATCGGGCTCACGTCCGGCCTTCACATCGTCGTAGATAAGCGACATCACATCGGCCTGACGCTTCTCGCTGGGATAGACGACCTCGACGCCCGCCGCCTCGCATTCGCGCCCATAGACGCCCGCGCCCACGGTGCCATCGGTACCCATAATGCCGATCTTGCGCACCGGCTCGGCCGGCATGCTCAGGTTAGGATCGAACTCGCACTCCCCCATCACCGCGCCCGCTAGGGCATAGCGCACCGACTCGCGCGGCATGTGGATAATCGGCACCTTCGTAAACGACTGGATCTGGTCGTAGAAGTAGTGTGACGTGTTGCAGGGAATGGCAATGTGCGCACAGCCCAGCGACTCGAGCGCCTGGGCGCATTCCTTCATGGTCGCCAGCAGCTCGGCATGCTCACCGGTCTTGATGGCCAGCGTGCGATCGGGCATGGTCGACTTGGAAAGCACCACCATGTCGATATGCTCTTGGTCGCACGTAGCCGCCGTATGGCGCACCACCTGGTCGTAGTAATACGACGTGGCCTCGGCGCCCATGCCGCCGATAACTCCCAGCTTTTCCATCGCCGCCTCCTTGGTGACGCTTGCGCAATTGCGCGTATCATACCCGCGCCCGCCCGATGCAAACCGGACGGGCGCCGCACTCATCTACTTGTAATACGTCTTGAACAGCTTAAAGTGGCGCAGCTTGGTGTGCCACATGCGCAGCCAGCGGTTAAAGACAAAGTCTCCCTTCATAAACGAGGGGTCGGCGCCCTTGCCTTCCTTATCCAGGCGATGCACCTTAGCGCGCAACTCGGGATCCTTAACGTACTTGTCGACGACGCCCATAGGGACGACCATCCACAGCGCCTCGTCCTGCGCCGTCACAAACTCCGGCTCAAACGGGCGGTTGAACACATACTCGTCCACCACATACTTGGCAACGTTAAAGCCGCTGTTGGTAACATAGTAGTTGCTGCGGCCCTGGCGGGTGTTGAAGTCGAAGAACTTAAACGAACCGTCGCGCTCGTCGTACTTGACGTCGAAGTTGGAATAACCAACAAAGTTCAGGTCCTCGAGCAGCTTGCGCACGCCACCCATGAGCTCGTCGTTGGGTTCGGTGATGATACAAGCATGGTTGCCAACGCCATGGGGCTGATGCTCCTCGAGCAGCACGTGGCCAAGGCACATCATGCGCACCTTGCCGTTACGGTCGGAATAGCTGGTGAGCACGCGCATGTACTCGTCGTTGCCGGGCACGCGGTCCTGCAAGATTAGGTCGTCGGTGTAGCCGCTGGCATAGGAGTCACGGATAACCTGCTCAAGCTCGGCGCGATCGGCAATCTCATAAGCCTTCTTCTGGCCCTCAAACTCATGCTGCCACCACATGATGCCGTCGGACGGCTTCAGGATCATCGGGAAGGGGAAGTCAATCTGGTCGAGCACCTCGGCCGGCGCCTCGCCTTGCGCGTTGAGCATCTGCGCCGTAAAGGTAAAGGTATGCGGATACGGCACGCCATGCTTCTCGCACAGCTCGTAGAAGATCTCCTTCTTCTGGCACTGCTCGAGCATGCTGTAAGGTGCGTAGGGCGCGACGATGTTATCCGCCAGCTCATCGGCATCCTTTGCCTGAGCCACCAGGGCAACATAGTTATCGCCGCAGCCCATCAGGACGATCGTCTTATCGGCATGCGCCTGGGCAATGCCATTGACGATTTTGAGCATCACGGGCATGGTATCGATGTCGACGTTGGGCGTGTAGTCGATAATCTGGCTTCGATACGCAGGGCCCGTCTGATACTTGCCAAAGACCAGACTCTTGACCTGATACTCTTCGTAGAAAGCACGCGCCACCGAATAGGCGTTGATGTCGCCGCCGAGCAGCACGGGAATGAACTCGCGCTCTGTAAATTGCAATGCCATGGAAACTTCCTATCATGAACTGCCCGCACAACGGGCGGTCTTAGTGCAACCGATTCATTCTAGCGTGCTAAACCGCCAGTGCCCAAAGTTCCACCGTATCTATGGCAATCGGAGGAGCAAACTCGGCGCAAAGGCGGCACTCACCGCTGTACGACAACGGGCAATGAACCTACCGTTGTTGTAGGATTCAACATATTGTCAATCTTATAAGCGAAAGGCGCACGCGTGCCCCAAGAACATCTGACCGACAACCCCATCCTTGACGCTGCAAAACGCGAGCTAGCGGAACGCTCACAGACAACCGCCCCCCTACGCACCGCCAGCAACGCCTACGAAGGACCCGCCCGCATCGTCTCGATTAACACGTCGACGCACAAAGGCACACGCAAGTCGCCCGTCGCCGATGGGCACGATACCGTCATTGAACAGTTTGGTCTCGCTTCCGATGCGCACGCCGGGCACTGGCACCGCCAAGTCTCGTTTTTGGCCGCAGAATCAATCCAGACGGCACAGCATCGCGGGCTCGACGTGCACGAAGGCGACTTTGGGGAGAACTTCACCACACAAGGCATCAACCTGCTTTCGCTCCCCTTGGGCACACAGCTCAAGATCGGCAACGACGTTCTGGTCGAGATCAGCCAGATCGGCAAGGTCTGCCACACCCGCTGTGCCATCTACTATCTCGCCGGTGATTGCATCTTTCCCCACGAGGGCATTTTCGGAGTGGTGCTTCGAGGCGGAGAGGTGCATGTCGGAGACGATATCCAAACAGTCAAGCTCGGCGACGGCACCTGTTCCTTCACCCCAGCCGAGGGGCTCGAAGAAATCGGGCAGGCTCGCCGCGAGGGAGCCCTATAGGTGCAAAACCCCATGTTGGAGTAGCCCTTACGGCGTGAATCTGCAATCAGACAGAGTTCCGTAACGTTAAAGTTGAACTCTATGGTTTCTCAACAATTCACTATAACTGCAGGTCAAAGCCAAAGCCTCAAGTTCAACTTGACCCTTTGGAACCTTTAAGGTTCAAGTTGAGGTCGAAAGCAGTAGTAGAATACCGTTCGAACCATAACCTACGATTGATTGCAGAGGGATTGGATGCAGCATTCGAATCATCGCGTCGCAGCGCTCATCGCGTCGAAGCCGGCTCGTATCATCACGAGCGCCGCACTCGCTGTCGCACTGACTGCCACGCCGATGCTCTCCCCCGTTGCGGCGTATGCCGCCTCGCAGGCAACGCAGGATCAGCTTTCCGCCGCGCAGCAAAAAATTGAAGCCGCCACGAGCGCCTACAACGATGCCCGCACCAAACTCGACGACCTACAAAAGCAGATCGACTCCAATGAGGCGAGCATCGAGGAAATCGAGGCTAAGCTTCCCGAGCAGCAGGCCAAGGCAAGCTCCGCCATGCGCGATCTGTACAAGTACCAAAAGGGCACCAATCCCATCGTGAGCTTCCTGGTCAACGCGCAGAGCCTGGGTGAGTTCATCACCACCTGCAAATACACCAACCAGATCACGAGCTCGAGCGTCGACGAGATCGAAGAGCTCAACAACATGCAAACCGAACTCGAGCAGAACAAAGCCGAGCTTCAGCAGGCCAAGTCCCAGCTTGAGGCAGAGCAGAAAAACGCCGAGGATGCGTTGGCTCAGGCCCAGCAGCTCCGCAGCGAGGCACAGGCAAAAGCCGAGCAGGAAAATGCCGCCGAGCTTGCCAAGCTTGAGGCCGATAAGGCCGCTGCCGCCGAGAAGCTCTCGGGCGAGGGCGTAAGCGGCAGCAATTCCAGCAGCCAGGCCACCAACACCAACACCACCATCGACACCACGGTGAACAACGCCAATACCGGTAGCTCCGATTACGATTCGTTCATCAATGAGTGGACGAGCCGCATCGACAATTATCTCGCCGGCTCCCCCATGGCAGGCCAGGGCTATAACTTTGCCGTCGCCGCTTGGAATACCGGTGTCGACCCCCGTTGGTCCCCCGCCATCGCCTGCATCGAGAGCACCAAGGGTGCTTATTGCGCCAATTCTTACAACGCCTGGGGCTGGAGTGCCCGTGGCGGCGGTTGGCGCAGCTTTGGCAGCTGGAGCGAGGGCATCTCCGCTCACGTTGCCTATCTGGGCGCCAACTACGACTCCACCCTTACCCCGGCAGCGGCCAAAAAGTACTGCCCGCCCACGTGGCAGGACTGGTACAACAAAGTCGCCGCTCAGATGAACCGCATCTAAACTCAACTGCAAAGGGCCCCAATGGGGCCCTTTTCTTTTAGGTAGCGGAGGTATCGACGACGCCGGTCGCATTGGCAACCGCGACTATGACGATCATGCATAGGAGCAGCACACCCAATACCTTGAGCCAGAGTTTCGCGAGTTTCTTGCCGCGATAGCTGTCGAGCAGTGCGAATCGCCGACGAAGACGGCGCTTATCGAGCAGCGCAAAATGCATAAGCACCATAAGGCCATCGACAAAGAAAAAATACTCGATTATGAGAAACCACGTCGGGTAGCTTTGGTTTGCTCCCGTGGGGTAAAAGACGGCAAAGTGACTTCCGGCAAAGAACACAAGTAGGGAGAAGCAGACAAGCGTATTCCAAATGCGCCCCAGAGACTCCGGAACGCGAGAGAGCAGACCGCATGCAGCGGAGGCGGCAGGCCTAGGAAGCCCTGCGGGGTTCTGGAGCCCTTGGAGCGTCAACACCGTCTCCGAGGCCGGAGTACGGACAGGCGCAGGTGTAGGAGGCCGCACGGGGCGGCTCAGATCGTATGCCGCGCGCGTCGCCCGTCCCAACGCTTCCGCACTCGCAAAACGCTTGGCCGGGTCGAGCGCCATCGACATGCAGACGGCATCGGCAAGTGGAGTGGGAATGCCACGCGCCTCGCATTGCTCGCGCATGTCGAGCCCTGGTTTAGGGTCGACTCCCGTCAAGCAGAAGAACAACAGGGCGCCCAGTGCGTAGACGTCGCTGCGCACACTCGTCTGCCCAAACCCATACTGCTCGGGCGGCGCATAGGGTCGCGTGCCAAACTTGACGGTGTCGGCATCGGCACCATCGCGCCATACGCGCGCAATCCCCAAGTCGATAATCACCAGCGACGAAAACGTCAGGCCGTCATCAGACGCATAGTTGGCACCCGTCACGATGATATTCGACGGCTTGAGGTCGCGATGGATCACCGGCGCCGACGTCTCCCCCGCCATTGCAAAACCGGCATGGAGCTCGCCCACGGCATCGCATAGGGCAGGATACATTTCGCGCGCATAATCGGGGGTAGCTCCCAGACGGTCCACCAGCGCCCCGAGCGTCTCCCCTTCGATGTATTCCATAACCACGTTGAGCTCGTCGCCCACACGACGACAATCGACGATTCTGGGCAGGTGCTCAAAACGCCTGCCTGCCCGCTGAGCGGCAAACAGACGCTCGTATGCCCCGCCGATTTGAGCCGAGGCATCGATGCGTTTACGGACAAAGGGGCCGAGCGAACCACCGCCGGTTCCTTCAAAGTACACGAGCTCGGTTGTTTCAACGGACGAGCGCTTAAGCACACGCTCCACGCGATAGCTGTCGTCGCGACCGAGCGACGCCAGGTACTCGGCAAGCGCTGCGGTCAGCTCGTCATCGGAATATGTTGTGGTCTGAGTATCCATAGCCTCCATCATAGCGCAGGGCGCAGACACCCCATGGCATCCGCGCCCCGTTCGTTTGCATCGTTGTTCGACAGCTCCGCCAGCTCAGATATCTGCCGCTAACTCACCGTCTCCTCGCCAAAGCGATACAGCTCCTCGTTGACCTTTTGGAGGCTGCACCCGCGATCGATGCAAAAGATGATAATCGCATCACGGCGATCCTTGCAGTTAAGGACGCTTACCCCGGCAGCCGTCAGCGCACGGTTGGCCTCTTTGAGCGTCAGCGCCATCGCAAAGGCAATCTGCAGCACCTTATTGCGACTCGGGTGACGCGCACCGGTAAAGATCTGATAGCCAAAAGTCTCATTGAGATCGGCCATACGAACCACGCGCGAGCGCTCCAAGCCCTTTTCCTGCAGCAGCTGCTTCAGGTAGTCCGAAAGCGACGGGGCGGCAAAGTCGTGCTCCCTGATATAGCCATCGATGTTCGGCGCATCGAGAAGCTCATTGAGCAACTCCTCGGTCAGCTTTTTATCGGGCATACGACTTCACCTCCCCCAGTGCATGCAACATGCTAGAAACCGCTTACGTCCGAACGCTCCCAGCTAGCAACCTGGTCGGGAGACACCGTACCCAATGCCTCGAACTTCCAGGAGCCGCCCGCCTTCAGATGGTTGGTGTTTGCAAGAGCCGTTCCAACCTGGTTGCCATCGGCATCATACAGAACATACTCAATCTGAATGTAGTTCTTTTCCTTGTCCGTGTTATTGGTCAGCGTGCCCGTGATCTTATAGGCAAACTGACTGGAGGTGTCTTCAGCCTCGTCAGCAATGGTATACGGTTCTTGCGGTTCTTTTTGCTCCTCAGCCTGCTGTGTCGCCTCGGCAGGTTTTGCCGAATCGCTCGCAGACGAATCGGTTGAATTGCCACCCATAGAGCCCACGGCACCGACGATAACCAGCACCACGATGACGCCTAGGACAATCTTGCCGATCGGCTTCTTTCCTTCTTTTGCCATTATGCATCCTTCCTACGATCCGGCCACCGTGCCGGCACACAGCCCATCGTAGGAAGGATTGAACTTGAATTCATTAGCTGAGAGCTAAGGCTGCAAATGAAATTGCCAAGCAGCGAAAGAACTAACGGCGAGCCCGCCCCGTCTCGAGCAGCGCAAAGACAAACGAGAGCGCCATCGCGCAGACAAGCACCAGCGTCGCCGACTGGGCACCGTTTGCCGTCGCCTGCGCCATGGCCGAATCGGCAACACCGTCCTGAGCGGCATTCACCACGGCGGCAATCACACTGGTACCGATAGCACCCGAGAGCTGCTGCAGAGTCGTAAACATGGCGTTGCCGTCCGGCTTGACCTCGGCGGGCAAAAAGCGCAACGCACACGTCATGTTGTTGCCGTACATGAGGCCTTGTCCAGCAGCAAACACCACATACACCAACGCTAATTGCATCGTCGCGAGGCGCGTAATCATCGCTGCATACAGGCAAGTCGCAAGCAATGAAAGGCCGACGCCGAGCATGATAGGGAGTCGAGCACCAAATCGATCGAGCAGCTGCCCCGAAAACGGAGCCAAGACGGCACCGACCAGACAGCCCCACAGAAGAATCGAGCCGGCCTCCGTCTGGCCCACGCCCAAAACGAGCTGGGCAAAGGAAGGCAGCAGAAACGAGAAGCCCAAAACGGTAAACTGCAGCGACACCGCGACGCCCAATCCAAACACATAGCCCTGTCGACCGAAAATACCCAGATTGATTAACGGCGCATCGCACGAGCGCTCGCGGCGCACAAAGAGGGTCAGCAGGATGACAAACGCGACAAACAAAACGATGATTGCCGGACTCGTCCAGCCAAGATTCGCCCCCTCATCGACCGCAAGCACCAGACACGCAAACGATGCGGCAAGACACAGCCACCCCGGAACATCAAACGACTCGCGGGAAACCTTATGGCTTTGACGAATGGAAGAAATGCCCAACACATAAGCTACGAGCAACAGGGGAAGCAGTGCGGCGAAAATCGCGCGCCAGCCAAACGTCTCGGAAAGCCATCCGCCCACCGACGGGCCCACAGCAGGTGCCACGGCCGTGACCAATGAGCCGATGCCCATCATAAGGCCCAGACGCTCCTGGGGTGCCTGCTCGGTAATGATGTTGAACATGAGTGGCAGCGCGACGCCCGTGCCGATTCCCTCGAGCACACGTCCCAGCAATAATGCCGGAAAAACCTGGGCCGTCATACCGCACACGATGCCCGCGATATAGAACGCCATGGCGAAACAAAAGACGTGCTTGGTTTTAAACCGCCGGTTCAAGAAACCCGATACGGGGACAACGGCGGCAAGCACCAGCAGATATGCCGTGGTGAGCCACTGAACAGTTGCGGTATTGACCCCAAATTCGCGCATCAGCGTTGGAAACGTGACGTTCATCGCCGTCTCTACGCACACGCCCGAAAATGACATGATGCCCGTCGCTACGATGGATAGCACGAGCCCGGCATCGAGCTTGCGCTCAAATGCATCGATCCTATTCTCTTGCATACTTTTTTCTTTCCAAAACTCGGAAATGCCCTGCGCACAGGACACGCGGCCGAAGATGTCTCTAGATTCGACCACGGCCATTGTACGAACATTCAAATGAAAGTCAAACCGCAAATCCGACGCTTGGAATACGCACGCTTACCCCACCGTGACAGATTCACCGGTAAAAGTGCTGACCATCAGCAAAACAAAGAACACAAGATAGCTGATGCTCAACAGATACGCGATGACCAAAAAGATGATCCATCCAACATTTGATTTACCATTGTCGCGACGCTGCTCGCGACGGCGATAGAGCCAGATCGTCACGCCAATGGCGACAATCAGCAGCACGAGTGCCGCTGCGGCTAGTCCAGCAAACGCAAACATCACGCCTATGCTCACAGCAATAACCGGGAGTAGTAGCAAACCACACCCGCAACCACCCGGACTATATGCGGCAGATTGCCGACGTCGCCTCATCGCCACTCCATTCTCAGCGTCTTTGGGCTCTACAATGCGATGGCCTGCTGGACAGGAACAATCTTGTCGAGCTCAGGTTTAATCCGCCTTTTCTCGGCCTCAAGGTCAAACGCCACCTGAGCGCGCAGCCAATAACCATCCGTCAGGCCAAAATAACGGCAAAGACGGAGGTCGGTGTCGGCTGTCACACGGCGCCTCCCCAAAATAATCTGCCCGATACGCTGAGCCGGAATCCCGGTCTCCTTAGCAAGGCGATATTGAGAAATACCCATGGGAACAAGAAACTCCTCTTTGAGAAGCTCACCAGGAGTCACCGGTGACAGCAAATCAGCCGCAGCCTCCTCATTTATGATAATCGACGATTTCGACATTCCAAGCCATCCCCTGTCTCCACTCAAAACAGACCCGATAGCGTTCGTTGACGCGAATACTGTATTGACCGGCACGATCGCCCTTCAATGCTTCAAGGCGGTTGCCTGGCGGAATGCGAAGATCATCAAGCGAAGCGCAGACCTGCAGTTGGCGGATCTTCCTCAATGCGACCCGCTCAAAAGGAATGAACTTCCTGACCCGCACACCCATGGCAAAGCGTTCGGTATCTTCATCTTTATAGGATGCAATCATAGTATCGCCTTACGTTAATAACGTCAAACGTTTCTATAGACTTACATCTTCATTATACCGTACATCTGTTCGTATTTTCTAGGCAATTACTTCTTTGCCCATTAGGCAAGCGAAAGCAATCGTTTGTAGACATCGAGGCCCTTGAGCAGGATTTCTTCGTCAAAGAGCATGGTATCGGTATGCAGTGCGCTGGCGGCATAGGCGGGGCAGCCCTCGGTGTCACTCGGATTGTCTTGGCCGGCAGGCACGCCCGTGCCCAGCAAGAAGAATACGCCCGGCAGACGGCGCTGATAGAACGCGAAATCCTCGGCAATCAGTAGTGGCTCGTTCACCAGTTGCAACTCGGGCAAAGCAGGTGCAATGCAGGCAAACAGCTCAGGGTCGTTATCGACCGGCGGATAGCCCTCGGCAAAGTCGAGATCGTACGTGCAGCCCGTTGCGGCGCAGGCATCGTCCAACACGCGGCGCACGCCTTCGCGTGCGCGGTCGAACATAGCGTCCGTGAACACGCGCAGGCTGCCGGCGACATGGGCCTCCCCTGCCACCGCATTACAGACGGTGCCGGCCTGCAGCAGACCGAACTTGCCAATGCAGGGCTCGTCGGAACCCAACTCGTCCATCAGCTCGCGCTCGGCAACCAAGAACTTGGCTGCTGCCAGCGCCGCATCGTGCGACTCCTCAACCGGAACGCCGTAGGTCTTGGCGATATGGATGCTCGTACCATGAATGTGGATATGTGTTTCGCTCGAACGCGCCAGCAGCGGACCCGGACAGCTCGCCAGCGTGCCGGCAGGCAGATCAGGCCACACGTGAAAGCCGAAGATGCGATCAACCCCAAAGCGTTCGAACACACCACTCTCGCACACCGTCTTGGCGCCGCCCGTCGTTTCCTCGGCCGGCTGGAACACAAAAAGCACGTTGCGCTTAATAACGCCCGGCTGCTCACGAATCGTACGGTCGACAAAAGTTGCCGCCGCGAGGGCCATAGCCATGTGCCCGTCGTGGCCGCATGCATGCATCTTGCCAGGATGCGTGGAGGCAAAGGCCGCGCCCGTTGCCTCCACGATGGGCAGGGCGTCCATATCGGCGCGAATCGCCGTGGCATGCGTAGCACCCACACCGGCATCGAAGAGGGCGCAGACGCAGCTCGGACAGGGGTGGATCACCTCGCAGGCAAGCGGTGCCAAAACGCCCTCGATATAGGCGATGGTCTGAGGAAGATCGAAGTCGAGCTCCGGAATGCGATGCAGGTCGCGACGATAACGACGGAGTTCTTGGAGCTCGGTCATAGGGATTCCTTTCATGGGGCAACTCAGTTGCCACCTATTGTGACGCAGGATTGTGGCGCCCTTGTTTCTAGCATGATGCTGCATTTTTTAAACGTTATATACGAATACTCTTGTTTGGTAAAGTGCAACGTGGTAGGGTCTTTACCACTTGATAGAGGCGCGGGCACGAAGAGCCGCGGGCGAGTCGGCAGACTTTGACCCTGCGGGGAGGCGAAACCCGCCGAACTGGGTTTTTCGGGCACGAACGACCTGGTGGGCCTGCGGGAAACACCCGCAGGACTGTCTGCAGCAATGCGGGAGCGCTATCCGGACATTGGGTCCACGCTATGCGGATTTGATGCGCCGATGGCGCCGTCTGGATAGCGAGGTTTACGGGACATGGCATTGACCCCCAACGAAGCGTATGCGGCAAAGCGGCCGTTTGTGGACAAGGAGACGCTCGAGCATATCGTCGAGCAGTTCCCCACGCCGTTTCATCTATACGACGAGGCGGGCATCCGCCGCAACATGCAAGAGGTGCGCGACGCCTTTGCATGGAACCCGGGGTTTAAGGAGTACTTTGCCGTCAAGGCCAATCCCAATCCGGCACTTATCTCCATTCTCAACGAATACGGCTGCGGTTGCGACTGCTCGAGCTATACCGAGCTCATGATCGCCCGCTCGCTGGGCATCACCGGCCACGACATCATGTTCTCGTCCAACGACACGCCGGCGGCCGACTTTGAGCTTGCCGATAAGCTGGGCGCCATCGTCAACTTTGACGACATCAGCCATATCGAGTTCTATGAGCGCGTCGCGGGCCCCATCCCCAAGACAGCTAGCTGCCGCTTTAACCCGGGCGGTCTGTTCCAGCTTTCCAAC
This sequence comes from uncultured Collinsella sp., assembly GCA_958412345.1. Lineage (GTDB taxonomy): Bacteria > Actinomycetota > Coriobacteriia > Coriobacteriales > Coriobacteriaceae > Collinsella. Next base: position 57,506 of record CATYSO010000010.1, read on the forward strand.
GGCATTATGGACAACCCGGGCGATTCCAAGTACGGCATGACCACCGATCAACTCTTTGATGCCTTCCGCACGCTCAAGGCCAAAGGTGCCGAGAATTTTGGCATCCATGCCTTCCTTGCCAGCAACACCGTCACCAACGACTACTACCCCAAGCTTGCACGCATCCTCTTTGAGCTTGCCGTGCGCTTGGAGCGCGAGACCGGCGCACATGTCGCCTTTATCAACCTGTCCGGCGGTGTGGGTATCCCCTACCTGCCCGAGCAGCAGGCCAATGACATCCACGCCATCGGCGAGGGCGTACACGCGGCCTACGATGAGATTCTGGTTCCCGCCGGCATGGGCGATGTGGCAATCTGCACCGAGATGGGCCGCTTTATGATGGGCCCCTACGGATGCCTGGTCACCAAGGCCATCCACGAAAAGCAGATTTACAAGGACTATATCGGCGTTGACGCAAGCGCCGTCGATCTCATTCGCCCTGCCATGTATGGCGCCTACCACCACGTTACAGTGATGGGCCAGCCGGGTGGCCCCGACAAGTCCGCAACTCCCGTCACGAACACGTACGACATCACGGGCAACCTATGCGAGAACAACGACAAGTTCGCTATCGACCGCGAGCTGCCGCAGATCGACATGGGCGACCTGCTTGTGATCCACGACACCGGCGCGCATGGCTATTCCATGGGCTACAACTACAACGGCCGCCTGCGCTCTGCAGAGGTATTGCTGCGCCCCGACGGCTCGGCAGATCTTATTCGTCGCGCCGAGCGCCCGGGCGACTACTTTGCCACGCTCGACGTCCTTCCGTGCGGCCGCGAGCTGCTGGCCAAGTCGCGCGCCGAAAGCGCCCGCCGTCGTGCTCAGGACGAGCGTCTGGCAGTCGCTGCCCAATGGAACAAACGCATCCAGATCGCAGAAGCGAAGGAGAAGAATATGGATGTCCGCAATCTCGAGGGCTCGATCGTCGCCCTCGTCACGCCGTTTAAAAAGGACGGCAGCGTCGACTTTGACGCGCTCGAGCGCCTTATTGATTTCCATCTGCAGAATGGCACCGACGCCATCCTCACCTTGGGCACCACCGGCGAAAGCGCCACGATGACCGATGACGAGGACAACTCCGTCGTTGCCGCCGTGGTCAAGCAGGTCGCAGGCCGTATCCCCGTCATCGCCGGCTCGGGCTCCAACTCCACGCAGACGATGCTCACCAAGTCGCTCACCTACCAGGGCCTGGGCGCCGATGGCCTGCTGCTCATCACCCCCTACTACAACAAGTCCAACGAAGAGGGTATCTACCAGCACTTTAAGACCGTGGCCGACGCCGTGGACATCCCCTGCATCCTGTACAACATTCCCGGTCGTTGCGGTTGCGGCATCAGCGAGCGCAATGTCGAGCGCCTGGCAGCACATCCCAACATCATGGGCATCAAGGAGGCCTCGGGCAACGTCGCCTATGCCGCCAAGATCGCGCATCTGCTGTCCGACGACTTCCGCATGTACTCGGGCGAAGACGCGCTTACCGTGCCGCTCATGAGCCTGGGCGCCTCGGGCACCATCAGCGTGTGGGCCGACGTGCAGCCGCAACTCGTGCACGACATGTGCCGTGCCTACCTGGACGGTGACGTGGAGCGCGCCCGCGAGATCCAGATTGCCGGTCAGCCGCTCATCAACGCCCTCTTTAGCGAGGTCAACCCCATCCCCGTTAAGGAAGCGCTCGCCCAGATGGGCATGATCGAGGCCAACTATCGCATGCCGCTGTGCCCCATGGCAGACGACACGCGCACCGCACTTACCGATGCTCTGAAGGGAGCTGGTCTGCTTGATTAAGACTGTCATTATGGGAACGGGCCGCATGGGCTCACTCATCCGCACTACCGCCGAGAGCATCGTTGATGCCGTCGGACAGCCCGTTTTTGACATCGTTGCTCAAATCGGCTTTGATCTGACCGAGCTCGAGAGCGCCCCGGCGGCCGATGTGATCATCGACTTCTCGAACGTCGTGACCTTTGACGCCGTTGTCGCCTATGTCGAGCGCACAGGCGCCGCGTTGGTCTCGGGTACCACGGGCTACACACCCGAGCAGATGGATCGTCTGCGCGAGCTGGGTCAGGGCGCCCGCGTCATGCACTCGGGCAACTACTCCATCGGCATCGCCGCCCTGCGTCACCTGGTGGCCCAGGCCACACGCGAGCTGCCCGGCTTTGACTGCGAGATCGTCGAGACACACCACAACCAAAAGGTCGATGCCCCCAGCGGCACCGCCAAGCTGCTGCTCGACGCCGTGGTCGAGGCCGAGACCGAGGCTGGCTACCACCCTGTCTACGGTCGCGAGGGCATGTGTGGCGCGCGCGACCCCAAGGAGATCGGCATGCACTCGCTGCGCGGCGGTACCGTCGCCGGCGTGCACGAGGTGAGCTTCTTTGGCCAGGACGAGGAGGTCACGCTCAGCCATCGCGCCACGAGCCGCCAGATCTTCGTCAACGGCGCCCTGGCCGCCGCCCAGAAGCTCGTTGTCCGCGACCCCGGCTTCTACACCTTCGACCAGGTCATGTTTGCCTAGCCAGTTATCAACCATTTCCGCACAAAGGAGAAACAGCATATGAGCAACGCAGCCGAGATGGATGCACAGGAGATTATCAACTACATCGCCACCGCGCCCAAGAAGACGCCCGTCAAGCTGTATGTGCGCGAGAAGCCCGGCATGAAGGTTGCCTGGGGCGACGCACACGTCTATGGCGGCCGCCGCGGCAAGACCGTCTTTGGCGACTGGGACGAGCTCAAGGCCATCCTCGACGCCAATGCCGATTCCATCGACTACTACGACGTCGAGAACGATTGCCGCAATTCCGCCGTCCCCATGCTCGACCTTAAGGGCATCAACGCCCGCATCGAGCCTGGCGCGATTATCCGCGACCGCGTCGAGATCGGCGACCGCGCCGTCATCATGATGGGCGCCATCATCAACATTGGCTCCGTTATCGGCGAGGGTTCCATGATCGATATGGGCGCCGTGCTGGGCGGCCGCGCCACCGTGGGCAAGAACTGCCACATCGGCGCCGGCACCGTGCTTGCAGGCGTCGTTGAGCCCGCGAGCGCCACGCCCGTCATCATCGAGGACGGTGTCATGATTGGCGCCAACGCCGTGGTCCTGGAGGGCGTGCGTGTGGGTAAGGGCGCCGTCGTGGCTGCCGGTGCCGTATGCGTCGAGGACGTCCCCGCCGGCGCCGTCGTGGCCGGCGTTCCCGCCCGCGTCATCAAGATGCGCGACGAAAAGACCGACAGCAAGACCGGCCTGGAAGAAGACCTGCGCCAGCTGTAGAGGCGTGTCAGCCTGCAGCGCAATTCAATCCCAAGAAATAAGGCCGAAGCCCAATCTGGGGCTTCGGCCTTTCTTTATCTCAGGGTTCCGTCGTATTCGACCATGGCCGGTCGCTTTAACAGGCGCTCTGCGGCCGTCTTGTAGACTTCGGAACGGTCGCGCCGACCTATTGCAACGATCTCGGCAATCTCAACCGTTCCGTCCTCTCGGATTCGAAATACCATTCGGAGTCCCGCCTTTCGCCATTTGATCTTTTTGCAGCCGGCAAGCTCACCGTGAAGCGGCGTTCCGATTTCATCGGCGCGTGTCCTTAATTTCGCCACTGCAATGCAGACGAGTCTTCGCTGAGAACCATCTAGTTTTTGATATTCCTTCTCGACGTCTCGGTTCAAAAAGCCGACAACAAAGTGCCCGCTCATTCGAAAAGATCCTCGTCGGAAATCGCATCAGGATCCATCGATTCGAACTCCTTGAGTTCCTCTGGGGTCAGAGCATCCTCAAACGGAACAAACTCGTGCGGTCCATTTTTGATTCGATCCGCCGCGATGCGATCAAGCTCAAGTTCGCGAAGGTACTGTAGGGCGCCGTACATTTCCTCATAGGCGGCGTAGTCGATAATCACGGTATCGATGTCGTTATGATCGGCGATAAACTGCGGCGCGCGCTTAGCACGCTTGCGAACGGCAGATAAGGACTTGCTCGCTTCGGTAGCAGAAACTACCTGATCTTTTGTAAACACCGGCTTTTCCAGAACAAGTGGGGACATTTGTACCTCCAAAAAATAATCTGGATTATATTTCAAAGTATACTTCAAAATATAATCCAGACTTTACTTCAAAAGTAAAAAGCCCTATCGATTCTCGATGCTACCGATGTTTTTGAGCTCGATGGAGATGAGACCGTTGGGCTCATTGACGAACTCAATGTACTCGGAGTTCGAACCCATCTCGGCCGGGAAGCTGATCTCGATGCCCGTGTCGGTACGAATCTTGTGGTTGCGCACGGTCGCACGCTCGACCTGTTTGCGCTCCACGGGCACGCGCTCGGGCACCTTCTCTTCGGTCAGTGCCGCGCGCACGCTCTCCTTGATGACCGGCTCATCCTCAAAGACCTCGTCGACGATATCCCAGGGCGGCAGTTCCTCGTCATCCTCAACCTTCTCGGCAACGGCAGCCTTAACCTTAGCGAGCGCTACAGCCGTGTTGGCGCCGTGCTCCTCGGCAACCTCCTCGACCACACGTGTCACGGTGTCGATGACCTCTTTGCCCGATACGCCCGTGTCGCATTGCAGTAGGCCATCGGGGATAAGCATGCGGTCCTCGCCGGCAATCTTGCGCTTCTTGTCCACGTAGCCGATCTCCATGGTACTCGCGCGCACGATGGCATAGCTCGGCACCTTTTGCGAGGGGTTCGGCAGAATGGCGTAGTGGCGCGCGATGTCGTTGCGCACCTCCCCCTCCTCGCGGCCCACTTCGTGCATAAAAGCCTGCTTGGAGCCCAGCAGCATCACGGCAAACCAGCGGACATCCTCATCGTCGTCAAAATCGGCCACGAGCACGTCGGTGGACTCGGCTTTCTCAGCCTTGGTGAGCTCAGAGGAAATGAACTCCGCGATCTGCTGCGACAGGTCCACGAACTCGCGCTCGCCAAAGAAATAGCTCTTGAGCTCGCCGCCAAACGCAGAGTTCTCGGCAAACGTGGCGCGCTTGTTATCGGCCGAGGTACGCGCGCGGCGCAGATGCGTGGTCACGAAGTTGCGCACGGTACGGCTCTCGATATCGAGCTCGCGCTGGCTCATGACGTTGACGGCAGAGTCAAAGTCCAGGATATGCAGAATCGCGTGATTGATTTTCATATACGGCATTCCGTTCTAGATCGATTTCGGCACGAATCAGTATAGCGGTCGAGCCCGCCCCAGGCGCATCGAAGCTTGGTGCATCGGGGACAGGTTGCTTTGCGCCAATGGCTAGCGCAGGAGCTCGGACTGCCAAGCCTCGAGCTGTTCTGCCAAACTCTTGCCGGCAGCGGGCATGTCGATCTGGGGTCGTTTGGGCAGCAGCGCGCATTTAAGGATTGCCACGATGGTCTGCGAGACAAAGCGTCGCGTATCCTCGTCAAAGCCTTGCGCAGCCTGGAGCATCACGGGCAGGCTCTCGCGCAGATTCCCGGCGATATCCGCAAACCGCTCAGCACCCGTAGCCTCAAACACGGAGAACAACGCATCTACAAAACGCTCGCGCTCGCTAGGTGACACTGCAAGCAGCATCTCGCGAATGGAGTCATCAACGTATCGAGCACCGGCGGACAGGCGCTCACAGTACGCGAAGTCGCGACCATCAACCACCCAGCTAAAGGGATTATGCTGCAGCAGGCTGAACTCGGTGCTCTCAACGATGGCATAGTCCTCCTGTGTCTCGAACATCATGCCAAAGATCGACGACCGAGGTAGCGTCTTGTCGATTCGACCGGAAAGATCGGCAAAGGCGTTGCCGTTCAGAAACTCCTCGACGAAGCCCGGACCATCATGGGAATACACCCGTTCGATTCGCTCACGGGCGACATCGGAGCACATCGCCGCACCGTACACCGCAAGGTTTCCACCCTTGGAATGACCTCCGCACAAAAGCGGCCCGTCGATCGCATCCGCCGCCTCGTCCACATAACGCGCCGCGGATTCCTGGGCCGGCACAGGACACCGGAACGCCATGTTAAAGTCCTCTTTCCAGCCCACAATCGTGCTGTCGGTCCCCCGGAAGGAAAGATAGCTAAACCCCGCCGGAAACCGGAACGCCATGGCTGCAAACTGCTCTGTCGCCACTACATCGCTCACGGCACGATAGCCGCAAACGTGCACGCCACGGTAGCGAGGGCTTGCTGCCACGGCCTCCAGCAAGGCCCTGCTCCCCTCTGGGTCCCACAAGTCGCCAATCATGTCCCGGTAGCACTCGGCACGCAGCAGCTCGCGTACGTCTAGGCCCTGCCAGTTCGTCAGCTCCGCCATAACACCCGGCAAACGCAAATAGGACAACCACGCAAAGACCAGGCTATCCACCGCACAGAACGGCCGTTCCTCAAACGGGTCAAACGCCGTCTGGGCATAGGTCAAAAAATTAGGCGAATCCGACATGGCCCTCCCATCAACTATGGTGCATTGGGGTCAGGTTACTTTGCACCAAAAAGGCGCCCGGGCCGTGTGGGCTCGGACGCCTTCATTGTAGCTTTTCGCTCTAGCGAGCTTGATTTAGCAGGAGAAGTCGACGCTGTCGATGATGTCCTTGAGGGCCTTGGCGGAGGCGGTAAGCTCATGCTGCTCGTCATCGTTCAGCGGCACGGGGACGCGGCAGACGACGCCGTCGCGGCCGACGACGGTCGGCATGGAGATGGCAAGATCGGACAGTCCATACTCGCCCACCATGAGCGAGGAAACGGGCAGAACGGTCTGCTCATCGCGCATGACGGCAGTGCAGATGCGCTTGACGGCCATGGCGACGCCGTAGTAGGTGGCGTGCTTCTTCTCGATGATGGTGTAGGCGGAGTTCTTGACGTCCTCGGCGATGCGCTTCTCGGCAGCCTCATGCTCCAGATGACCGTGAAGCTCGCAGAAAGTGTTCAGCGGAACGCCGGCAACCTGAGCGCTGGACCAAGCGACAAACTCGGAGTCGCCGTGCTCGCCCATGACATAGGCCTGGACATCGCGCGGGTCGACCTCGACGTGGGCACCAAGCATCTGCTGCAGACGGCCGGTGTCGAGCACGGTGCCGGAACCGATGACGTGGCCCTCGGGCAGGCCGGACATCTTGATGGCGGCGTAGGTCAGAACATCGACCGGGTTGGAGACGATCAGCAGAATGCCGTCGAAGCCGGACTTCTTAATCTCGGGGATGATGGACTTAAAGATGCTGACGTTCTTGTTGACCAGGTCCAGGCGAGTCTCACCGGGCTTCTGGGCAGCGCCAGCGGTGACGACGATCATGGCGGCGTCGGCGACATCGGAATAATCGCCGGCGTAGATCTTCATCGGCTCGGCAAACGTCATGCCGTGCGCGATATCCAGGGCCTCACCCTCGGCGCGGTTCTTGTCCACGTCGATGAGGACCATCTCGGAGAACAGGCCACTCTGCATCAGCGCGAACGCCGAAGACGAACCAACGAAACCGCAGCCGACAATAGCGACCTTCTTCTCGTTAACCATTAGAAACTCCCATCTCTCTCCACAAGCAAGCCGCCCGCGAACGACCCGAGCGGCTTGCCGTAATCCCAATACATCCAATCGGGACTTTGATTATGCTCCTATTCGCAGCCAAAAATCGACCGTTTACCGAAATTGTTTGCAGAAATCGTAAAATAACTGCACGAAATCGGTTTCGAGCTATTGACGAGCCGAAATACCTTTCTAATACAGGCCCGCCTCGCGAATGGCCTCGACAGCCAAAGCAATCTGGTCGGGCGGCAAGACCAGAGCCATGCGCACGTGCCCCTCGCCCGAAGGACCAAAGCTCGCGCCCGGCGTCACCACAACGCCGGCCTTCTCCATGAGCTCCTCGCAAAACGCCATGGAATCGGTGCGACCACCGGGAAGCTTGGCCCACACAAACATAGAGCCATGCGCGTTGGGACGCTCCCAACCCAGGCCCTCAAGACCGTCGCACAGGGCATCGCGGCGCTCCTGGTACTTCAGACACTGCGCCTCGACCTCATCGCGCGGACCGTTCAGGCAGGCGATAGCAGCCTTCTGGATCGGGAAGAACATACCAAAGTCGATCTGGCCGCGCAGCTTGGCAAAGGCAGAGACCACGTCCTCGCGGCCGACCAAAAAGCCGATACGCGCACCGGTGACGTTAAACGACTTGGAGAGCGAGAAGAACTCCACGCCCACCTCAAGCGCACCGGGATACTGCAAGAAGCTGCCGCCCGGCTCGCCGTCGAACACGATGTCGGAGTACGCGTTGTCATGAACGATCAACAAATCATGCTCGCGGGCAAAGGCGATAATCTCCTCGTAGACCTCGGGCGTGCCCACCGAGCCGACCGGGTTCGCGGGCAGCGACACGATCATATACTTGGCACGATCGGCCACCTCGGGATCGATACCCGCCACATAGGGCAGGTAATTATGCTCGGCAACCAGCGGATAGTATTCGAGCTTGGCATCGGCGATCTTGGCACCCGCCTCAAAGACCGGGTAGCACGGATCGGGAACCAAAATGGTGTCACCCGGATCGAGCAGGGCCAGGCCCAAATGGCCCACGCCCTCCTGCGTGCCGTTGCACGACTGCACCATAGACGGCGTAATGCCCGAAACGCCAAAGCGACGCTCATAGTAATCGCACACGGCTTGCTTGAGTTCGGGCAGGTCGCGCAGGGCATACTTCCACATCTCGGGATCTTGGGCTGCCTGCGTGAGCGCCTCGACCACGTGGTCGTACGGCTTAAAGTCGGGCGTGCCCACGCTCATGTTGTAAATGGTCTTGCCCTGAGCCTTCAGCGCGAGAAGCTTGTTGTTGAGCGAGGCGAAGACCTCCGCGCCAAAGCGGTCGAGACGCTGCGATGCCTGCATGGTGCCACCTTTCGATATAAAAAACGCGGCGCTCCGACAAGAGCGCCGCGCGATACGGGCCATCAGATTGCAAAAGTGTAACGCTTGCAACCCCCGCATTGGTTCAATTTAGTCAACCTTAGTCAATTGGATTGAGTGCGTCGATCTGTGCAAGCCACAAACGCGAGCTAGCGTCACTCGGCATACGCCAATCGCCGCGCGGGCTGAGCGTCACCGAGCCCACCTTGGGACCATCGGGCAGGCAGCTGCGCTTAAACTGCTGGGCAAAGAAGCGACGATAGAACGTACGCAGCCACGTGTGGACGGTCTTGACGTCGTAGACGTCCTCGAAGCTCTTGAGCGCCATGCGGTAGATCTTGCCCGGTTCAAAGCCAAAACGCAGCAGGTAGTAGAGGAAGTAATCATGCAGCTCGTACGGTCCCACCAAATCCTCGGTCTTCTGTGCAATCTCCCCGTCGCCCGTGGGCGGCAGAAGCTCGGGGGACACCGGTGTATCGAGGATGTCGAGCAAGACCTCGGCAATACGCCCGCCAAAGACATCAGCCGCATAGCGCACCAGATGGCGAACGAGCGTCTTGGGCACGCTCGCGTTGACGGCGTACATGCTCATGTGGTCGCCGTTATAGGTAGCCCAGCCGAGCGCCAGCTCCGACAGATCGCCCGTACCGATGACAAAACCGCCAGCCTGGTTGGCCAAATCCATCAGAATCTGCGTGCGCTCGCGGGCCTGGCTGTTCTCGTAGGTCACGTCCTGCACGGCCGGATCGTGCTCAATGTCCTTGAAGTGCTGCTCCACGGCCGCGTGAATCGAAACCTCGCGAAAGCTCACGCCCAGGTCGCGAGCGAGCGACTCGGCATTCGACTTGGTACGATGCGTCGTACCAAAGCCGGGCATGGAAACCGCCGTGATACCCGTGCGCGGCAGCCCCAACGCATCGAAGGCACGCACGGTCACAAGCAGTGCCAGCGTGGAGTCCAAGCCGCCCGAAAGGCCGATGACCGCAGCCTTGGTGCCCGTGTGGGCAAGGCGGGTCTTGAGGCCAGCAGTCTGCAGATTGAGAATAGTCTCGCAGCGCTCGGCCAGATCACCGTGGTCGGCCGGCACAAAAGGCGCGCGAGGGAAAACGCGGTCGATATCGCAGGCATCGCGCAGAACAGGCTCTTTGGCCAGCACGCCCTCAAACGAAAACTCAACGGTCGTGGCCTCCGGCGCATCATCCGCGCGCGTCCACGTCGTTGAGCGACGGCGCTCGGCAACCAGGCGGTCAAGATCGACATCGGCCACCGCCATATCGCAGGTGAGGAGCTTCGTGGCGGCGAGCTTAGATCCGTTTTCATAGACGAGGTTCTCGCCCGCAAAGACCATATCGGTCGTGGACTCGCCCTCACTCGCGTCCGCATAGGCATAGGCGCAGTACAGGCGCGCGCTTTGGTTAGAGATAAGGCTGCGGCGGTAATCTGCCTTACCGATGATCTCGTCGGAAGCGGAGGGGTTGAGAATCACCGTGGCGCCGGCAAGCGCCATCTCGGTCGAAGGAGGTGCCGGCACCCACAGGTCCTCGCAGACCTCAATACCGAGCACCAAATCCTCGGCGTCCTCATCGCAGCAGCGGTAGACAAGCCCCGAACCCAGCGGGACCGGACCCTGACCGGCAAATTCAACCCACACGGAATCCGCAGGCGCCGGAGCAAACCAACGGCGCTCATAGAACTCGCCATAGTTAGGCAAATACTTCTTGGCCGTGAGACCCAAAAGCTCGCCCGCGCAGCACACGGCGGCGCAGTTGTAGATATTCTCGGCAGCCGCAACGGGAAGACCGACGGTAAAGACAATCGGCAGCTCGCGAGTTTCATCGAGAATATGTGCCAGTGCGGTCTCGCAGGCATGCAGCAGCGTGCGATTATGGAACAGGTCGGCCGCGGTATAACCGGTCAGGTTAAGCTCGGGCAGCACCAGCGCGCGAACGCCGCGCTCGGCAGCATCGCGAACAGCCGCCAGCGCAACCTCGGCATTGCCCTCGACATCGGCGACGCGAATCAGCGGCGACGCCGCCGCCACACGCAAAAAGCCATCGTTCTTATTAGCTGAAACGCAGCATTGCCTTGTTGATCTGGACACTGGAGGCCCCTTCTACCCTGAGATTCAGTCTAACGGACGTTCACATATCTCTAACTAGCCAAAGCAACCTCCCAGTTTACTGAGAGGCCAACCTGTGCTAAGAGCATGTATTTCAAAATTAAGGCATATCAACGTCACATCTTTCGCAAATAATTCAATTGAAACACAACTACCATCATAATTGAAAATACACCAAGTCCTGTAACGAGAATTGAGAACATCGCGATGCTCGTGAACAGCGAAACAAGGAGTGTTGAAATAACAACAGCAACCGATTGCAAAGACTCCCTAATTGAAAACAGGCCTATCGATTCAGATCCGTCTCTCGCCAAATCCTGCAGCGATGTTATGAGAAGCACATCTTGAATGGCGTTTCCGGCACCGACGATAAAAAGGAAAATAAACGATATCCCAGACGCATAGCGATAGCCAAACGCCAGATACGCACCGAGCGCAAGATACGTCACAAAACAATATGATTTAACGCAATCGGAACCACTGATTAAACGACCGTATATTGTATTTCCGAACAACAGTCCGATTGTAAGACTACTCTGAAGGAATCCGTATTGTATCGATGACGAGTCAAATTGCAATTGCGCTATAGCTGGCAAAAGAGAATTCAGAGAGCCGAATGCCACGCCACTAGAAATATCGATTAATAGGAAACCAATTGCCAAGTGCTTCGCGTTAAGATCACTAAATGCAGTCCAGTTTTTTTCATTTTTGCTTATCCCCTCTTTATCATTAACCTCGATAACCGACGGAACATCTCGCAGCAACCAGAACGACGCGGCAAAAGAAAGCGCGTCTAATGCAAGAACAGCCTCCGCCCCAAATTGAGCGACAACAAAACCGCCGGCAACTGGCCCCAGAACCATCATCAAATTCTGCAGAAACCCAAACGAATTATTAATTACGTCGCGATTGATACTATTCGTATTGGCTCTTAACAACGAGTAAAAGCAGGGCATTTCAACCGTTCGGCAAAGCGATACCGCGCACGTAATAGCAAACATACTCCATTTACTATCAACAAGAATATAGCAAACGAATAATCCCGCGCGAATTAAGTCTGCCAATCTCATGGCCTGCAGTGTCCCGATACCCATCTTCTGAGGCAGCTGCGCGAGCGCAACTGAAAACAGAGCGGGGGCAAATCTGCAGCAGACCATCAAAGCAGTTGCAGAAACATCGTGAGTTACCTCGTAAATCAGCATTGGCAAAGCAATATTCGCACACCAATTGCCTATTTCGCTTATCCCTCTAGCAATATATAGGACCCGAACCGGACGGCTAGCTCTCAATACCGTGAACATCAGGATTAACCTCGTATTTCAGGCCTCGCTCATCCCTTAATAGGAATCCATAATCAACCAAGTACCGCCTCAACACGGCATAATCAGGATAGAGCTGTGACAGCACACGATTAACCTGAAGCTCCGTATAACTTGTATTTAATTCAAAGAAAGAGACGGCCCATAGCAGCATGATTCTTTTATAGCTTTCCTTTTTTGGAATTGAAACCAGCTCGCCATTCTTGAGAAATCGTTTTTTAAAGTCTATTAGCTCATCCATTCACATCCTCCATTTCATACGCATCTAATACTAAAAATGCATACGCTTTAGGTCATCGTATTCGGCTTCTTTATTCGAACTAAACTCGAACTAATCTAAATTATTTGCTCAAACACTCTTCGAAAGCTCGTTTTTCACTCTGAGTAAAATGCCCTTCCCAGTCAGTCCACGAACAGGAAGGCAACTCACAGCGAGCGGAGTCGAAGCCCTCTACCGTCGGTCGTTCAAAATGCACGATAACCTTTTCGATATCCCCATCTGTTATCAGGTCAGAATGAACGACCTCGGTACCGTCTTCGAATGTCATATACGGGTACATCACGTAAACCACCTCGCAATCGTTAATCCAGTTTAGCATCAAGCTATTGCACCAAAGACAGCAAGCCCCCTTGATGAGTTGATGGTATCTGTTAAATGTCACGTACGATTCACATCTGGTGGGTACCCTGATGGCTACACGAAACGAAGCAGATTTACACCGGGAGGACCCCGTATGACAACCAAGTACACCGACGCGCCGCGCACACGTGTCATGACGCCGGCATCGCTCAACAACGGCGTTCACGAAAACCATTCCATCGGCCAGACCATGGCCATCGCGCCCAAAAAGGGCCTGTTTGACGACATTTCCATTCCCCAGATCATCGCCGGCGCCGCAGCTGCCGCTACGAGCGTCGCGCTTGCCTCCAAGATCGGTATCGCCGGATCGGTGATCGGTGCCGCTGTGAGCTCGGTCATCACCGTTGTGTCCTCGCAGGTCTACCGCCACTTTATCTCTGCCAGCGCCGAAGCCCTCAAAGGTACGCACGCCACCGTCGACTACCCCGCCGGCGCCTATGAACCCGTTGAATTAAATGCCGAGGAGCACTTAGGCGGCGCCGCGACTACCCAGGAGATGCGCCAGATTGCAGGGCGCGCGACCACGGCGCGCGTCGCCCCCGACAGCCTGCGCGCCAAGGCGGCGGCAGAGCGCAGCCAGACGCAAAAGAAGGTCATCATCTTCTCGATCGCCATCGCCATCGTCGCGGTTATCGCCTGCACCGCTGCCATCCTTATCACCACCGCCGGTGAGGGTCTGGGCGAGCGTCCCGAGCCGATTCTGTCGTCACGCACGACCGAGCACGACGCGGACAGCACTGGTCAATCGCAAAGCCAGCAGGACGACTCGCAGGGCACCTCCGCATCCACCGACTCGTCCTCGAACACCCCCGATCAGTCGCAGGGCGCCGATTCTTCTGTGAACAACAACGGTACGCAATCCGGCACAACCGACTCAAGCCAAACGACTGACGGCTCTCAACCGAGCACGGGCGACCAGACGAGCGACACCACGTCGGGAACGGGCTCAGCAGACAGCAGCAACACCAGCAACTCGAACAGCTCGAGTGGAACCGCGTCCGGCACGGCATCTGACAGCTCGAGCCAAGGCACGGCATCGGGCAACTAAGCACGTTTGCCCCTCATAGATAATCGACCTGTATAACGGGCGCGAACCGGCAACGGTCGCGCCCGTTTGCCTTGGGCGCCGAGGTAGCAAGCCCCGCGCGATGGTAAGATGCTTTGGTGTGTAAAGAGGAGATTTGCCATGAGCAAGACAATAGTTAAGCCCACGCTATCGCTGGGCAACCACATCTATCTGTATCGTCTGCTGCGTGATGTGATTGGGTGCGGCAAGCAAACGTTTATGACGCAGGTCGAGGAGGCGCTCGCTGCTGGTGACATGGCCGCTTATGACCTGGGCTTCGAGTCCACGCGCGAGCTGCTCGAGGAGCTCGACGACTGCATAAGGCTGACCGTCTTTAAGGGCGGTCGCCTGTATGCCACGCTCATCGCCAACGAGGCCTGGGATGCCGCCCTTGCCAAGGGCGAGGACAAGCCCAAGGCTGCCAAGGGTGCCAAGCAGTCCTACAAAAAGAAAAAGCGCGGCGAGAAGGACCTCAAGGCCGTGCGCCCCAAGCACGTTAAGCGCGCCGAGCCCGAGCCCGTGGCCGAAGTCGCTCCGGAGCCCGAGCCCGAGGCAGAGATCGAAGTCGCTATTGAGGTAACGGCAGAAGCCGACACCGAAATCACCGCCACGACCGATCCCGAAGTCATATCCGAGCAGGAAGCCACTGCGGAGCTCAACGAAGCTCCCAAGTCGACAACCGAAGAAGCCGCTGACCAGCCCGAAACGCCTGCGTTCCAAAACAGCGATGTCTTTGGCGACGAGACCGAGGACGATCAGCCCGACGAGCCCGACGATCAAGGCGCTACCGAGTCGGCGCCGGAGCCCGAGACGCCGCAGCCCGCCATCTCGCTCACGGTCGTCTATGACCCCGAGAACGCAAACGCCGGCATCACCACCATGGCATCCACGCCCATCGAGGCAAAGTCGAGCGTCGAGAACGAGAACGCGACGCAGGTTGAGGTTGAAACTGCAGCTGCAGACGCGCCCGTCACCGTGAAGCCCGCAGATTCCACGATCAAGCCGGAAGCGACGCTGGAGCCCGCACCCGTCATCGAATCCGTGCCCGCCGCTGCTTGCGACCGAATTCCCGCACCGGCACCGGCTTCGGTACCCGCAGCGGCCCCAACCCCCGCACCTGCAGCGCCCGCCATCCCCGAGGACTTCCCCGTCGATTTCGCAACCGAAGTCTTCTGCCCCGGCCCGCTTCTGCACCAGCTGTCGACCTATCTCCCCTACGGCGCCGACACGCTCGGCATCGTCGGCGAGTACTACTGGATTGCCCGCGAGCGCGGTACCATCGAGGCCGCGCGAAACCGCGCAAGCTTCCCCCTGCGCTACACGCAGGCCGGCGAGCGCCACGAAGTCACTGTGCGCATCCGCCACAACACCACCGGTGGCCTCGGTGCCGCCTGGGTCATCGACAAGGTCAACGCCCCGGCCGAGTGACAAAACGGCCCTGGATAGCCATTTGACCATCCAGGGCCGTTTGAAATCAGACCTTTTGGCTGTCATCAGCACATATAGACACCAGAGAAGCAAGCTCCTCCTCAAGTTGCGGAGCAAAATACCTAAAAGAAACTTGTGCTCCAATCGGTATCGACTCAATCATATTCGCAGCATTATCTGAAACACGGTACGATGCAGTTTCACCTGTCTTCAAATCCTCTATTGAGCAGACAGCGTCTTCAGCATCAATCGACCTAAGCACGCCTTTTCCTTGTAACATCACATCGGCATGCCCGCCAGCTATTTCTAATGAACCTGAGTCTGTCGCAGTCACTTCTCCGGAACCTCCGCGCGATATCTCTTCCTTTGTTGAACAGCCCACCAATGAAGCCATCAGCACCAAAGACAGAGCTAGACGAATCGCCCTACTTCGAAAAAGTCGTTCCATAAGTCCACGCATAATAGCTCTGATCATACTTCAGGAAGGATAAAGATGAATTCCAGCCGTCCGCTATGCCAATCATCTGCCTTGTCTCTCCAGTTTTCTTACCAGTAAGTGTGGCGTAAGCCTCCGCTGTTACAGAATGGGCTGATCCGTTGTACAAACTCGCATGTATAACATTCGGTCTATTAGAGTTAATCTCATTTTGAATGCTCGCGATAGCCGGAGAGGAGACAGTGCGGGCGATAAGAGTACTTCCTCTGCTTGCGCAGTAATTTGTAAACCCCGTTGCACAGGTTGATATCGGCGTTCCACCCAAAACAACGCCGGGAACAGTCTGTTCTTCATCGGAAAGAGCATGGGTATTGGTGTAATTCCATATCTGCATATATTGCGAAGGGTCGCTATATAAATTGGCAATGCCATACAGTTCCGCAACGTTCGAAAAAGCTGTCACCATACAAGCATAGTGGGCGGTAAGCCTCTTAATCTCGCTTTCATCATATGACATAAACTGAGAAATGGAACGAAATCCAGATACTGTGTAATCCTGCATTTGAGTTGCGTAAATTACAACATCGTTCCAGCTTGAAGGTTTATTCGATAAAACGACAGGCCGTCCTTCTATGGAAACAGCCGGGATTGTTCTTCCGCAATTTGTTGTTATTGAACCGTCCAAAGATTGCACGCCGAATTCGAATGGATTGATCATTACGACTGGGTTATTGAAAGAATAAGACTCGACACCAAGATCTCCTCCCCGATCCATAGGGCTGACTAAGCCGTCTCCAAAACGATATCCCGTAAGTATTTCATCATCTGAAGCATCTAAAACCAAATAGCCCGCGGCTCTATTGGATGTCACAACCGGAACAATGTAACCAAGCGGGGACCCATCAACATCTACAAAAGGAATAGGGTCAGAAGGCGTATACGAATAGCCGAGGAGTCCCTTTATATATTTATCGGCAAGCTCTTGCGCAATTTCAGAAGTAAATTGTATCTGCTCACCATCAATATTGCCCGTCGAAGCAAAAACCTCTTTCGGACGTGCGGCTAAGGCGACAATTGAAGACGCGACAAGTTGCAGAAAACGACGACGCGAAAGCATATGTTCTTCTTTCTAGAGAAGCGACTTATAAGGTACTCCTATTCTATAATCTTTTTTGTAACGTTACAGCACTGGTTATATTTCAATTCGATTTGCTTATGTCCTTGCAACCCAATGCGTCTTTACGTTTTAAACGGAATTAGAAAATCACTCATAGCAAAAACGGGCTTTAATCCCAAAGAGATGACTTTGATTATGAATCAAACCAGCAGCCAGGGCATAGCTGCAGTGCAATTGCTACAAGAAAGGCCGCCCTTGGTGGCGGCCTTTCTACTTGCTACTAGTCGCGCGTCAACTTCCTATGAATACGATGCGGCTGGGCTGCGTCCTCGCCCAGACGCTCGATGCGGTTGGCCTGGTATGCCTCGAAGTTGCCCTCGAACCAATACCAGTTGCCCGGGTTCTCGTCGGTGCCTTCCCATGCCAGGATGTGCGTGGCGACGCGGTCCAGGAACATACGGTCGTGGCTGATGACCACCGAGCAGCCCGGGAACTCGAGCAGTGCGGCCTCGAGAGAGGACAGTGTCTCAACGTCCAGGTCGTTGGTAGGCTCGTCGAGCAGCAGCAAGTTGCCGCCCTGCTTGAGCGTAAGCGCCAGGTTCAGGCGGTTGCGCTCGCCGCCGGAGAGCACACCGGCGCGCTTCTGCTGGTCCTGGCCTTTAAAGCCAAAGCTTGCCACATACGCGCGGCTGGGGACCTCGGTCTCGCCGACCATCATGTGGTCCAGGCCGTCCGAGACGACCTCCCACAGGTTCTTGTCGGGGTCGATGCCGGAACGGTTCTGGTCGACGTAGGAGATCTTGACGGTCTCGCCCACCTCGAGCTCGCCCGAGGTCAGCGGCTCCAGGCCCACAATCGTCTTAAACAGCGTGGTCTTACCGACACCGTTGGGGCCGATGACGCCCACGATGCCGTTGCGCGGCAGGGTGAACGAAAGGTCATCGATGAGCACGCGGCCATCGAACTCCTTGTGCAGGTGATGAGCCTCGAGCACCTTGTTGCCCAAACACGGGCCCACAGGAATGCGGATGTCGGTCCAGTCGAGCTTCTGGCTTGCGCGAGCCTCGGCCTCCATCTCCTCGTAGCGAGCCAGACGGGCCTTGTTCTTTGCCTGGCGGGCCTTGGGCGAGCTGCGTACCCACTCGAGCTCGGCCTCCATGCGCTTGGCGAGCTTGGCGTCGCGGTTACCCTGCGCCTCGATACGCGCGGCCTTGGTCTCCAGATACGTGGAGTAGTTGCCCTTGTAGGGATAGAGGTGACCGCGGTCGACCTCGCAGATCCACTCGGCAACGTTATCCAGGAAGTAGCGATCGTGCGTGACGGCAAGCACCGCGCCCTGGTAGTTGTGCAGGAAGTGCTCGAGCCACAGGATCGACTCGGCGTCCAGGTGGTTCGTGGGCTCGTCGAGCAGCAGCAGGTCGGGAGCCTCGAGCAGCAGCTTGCACAGGGCCACGCGGCGGCGCTCGCCGCCGGAAAGCACGTTGACCGGCATGTCGGAATCGGGCAGCTGCAGGGCGTCCATGGCCTGGCCGAGCTTGGAATCGATATCCCAGCCATCGGCGGCGTCAATCTCGTCCTGGAGCTTGCCCATCTCGGCCATGAGGGCGTCCATGTCGCAATCCGGGTCGCACATCTCCTCGCCGATCTTGTTGAAGCGATCGACCTTGGCGATCATGTCGCCAAACGCCATACGCACGTTCTCGATAACGGTCTTGTCGTCATCGAGCGGCGGCTCCTGCTGCAGGATGCCCACGGTGTAGCCAGGGGTGAGCCTGGCATCGCCGTTGGAGACCTCCTCGATACCGGCCATGATCTTGAGCAGGGTCGACTTGCCCATGCCGTTGGGGCCCACGACGCCGATCTTGGCACCGGGATAGAAGCTCAAGGTCACATCGTCAAGGATTACCTTGTCGCCATGAGCCTTGCGAGCCTGATACATCTGGTAGATAAACTCCGCCATTTGCCTGTTTTATCCTTTCTACCTGCTGTTTCCCTATTCTTGATTCGCTTTAGTGGAAACGAAATGAGGAAACCAGCTCTGAAACTTAACGAAAAAGGGGCATGGTTGCCCACACCCCCTAATACTACCTGGGAAAAGTCCCTCGGAACATGCTATGAACTGCGTACGCTAGTTTTCCGCAACCTTAGCGAACGGCTCGCTGCGATTTGCGCCACAGCAGATACGAATAGACGTAGGCAGCTCCAGCTGAACCAAACGCCAGCATCGCAATCACCGCGGCGACGACTTCACTCGAAAGCACGCTTCCCGCCACGCCCATCACAATCAGGCCAACACCCAGCACCATAAAGCAGGCACCGCCAAAGCGCTGCGTACGGCGCCAGTTCTCGGGATCGGCAAGCGCCCAGGGCGTCTTGATACCGAGCGTATAGTTCTGCTTCACACGCGGCAAGTAGTTGCCTACGCCGATGAACAGCAAACCGACAACACCGGAAATTAGCACGTTAACCGAACCGACCGCCGGCACCACGCCCCAGACCGTAAGCTCTCCCAGCCAGCTTATGGCGCACATGAACAAGGTGAAGGCGATTACGAAGCCCTGATAGAACTTGCCCGAGGTCCGATACGCCTCGCCTTTGGGATCGATGCGCGGCACCACGCAGAACATTGCGAGAAGCGCCAGAGGCAGCACGCCGAGCGCGGAGGCCATCCAGCTAGGACCCCAACCGTCGACAGCGCCGTTCGCGCCCCAGTGCGTGGGAATCTGCGCAGGCAGGCTCGGCATCACCATGAGGTGCGCTACGACATTGGCGACGCACAGAGCGACCAGCGCAATCCACACGCGCGACGATACCCCCGTGGGGTGAATGCCCTTGTTTTCGTTATTCATCCTTATCACCTTCCGTGTTTGTAAAGCCCATAAACCAGCCAATCAAATCCTGCATGACGGTGGTGTTTAAGCTGTATACGATGTTTTGGCCATGGCGCTCGTCGGTCACCAACCCGGCGTTTTTGAGCGTCGCCAAGTGATGGCTCAATGACGGCTTGCTGATGTCAAAATGCTCGGCAAGCTCCCCGGCCGTACAATTGCCCTCGCGCAGCAGTTCCAAAATGCGCCGCCGCGTAGGGTCGGCCAGCGCTTTAAAACCCTCTCCCGGCATAGAACCTCCCTTCACCACTTCTCACGATGCGCACACTATACTCGTTATTTGGATGTTTGTCTAATTATCTAATTTAATCGAAACTATAGAACATTCGTTCGCGTTTAGTTACAATAGAAGCCAGAAGCAGATGGGCCAGCTCCCCTCTACCAGAGAAGGAGATGGACTATGAGTATTGACGATGTCCTGACGTTGTTATTGCTTGTAATCGCGGCTGTGGAGCTCGGCATCCACATTGGAGGTCGAATGAAATAGCCGCCCCCGCGTAATGCGAAGACGGCCACTTCTCACGCCATAAACGTGTTTCGGAGTTGGCTAACCCGCTGCAACGGGTGCCATCTGCTTCATCTTATGCGAATCACTGCCTCATTTCAACAAGCCCCTAGGGCTCAAATGGAATCGCGATAATACCTATAATGGCGATAGCTAAAACACGATTCGCTTCCCCATCGGAGGATGTCTATGACCGAAACTGCTGCACTCGTCGAGACACGCGACACCAAGCTCGAAATCATCATGGGCCGCGAGGCACTCGACAAGCTCGCCGATGCCACGGTGCTGGTACTCGGCTGCGGAGGTGTGGGCTCCAACTGCTGCGAGGCACTTGCCCGTGGCGACATTGGTCATTTCGTCATTCTGGACAAGGACACCATCGCGCCCAGCAATATCAATCGCCAGGCAATCGCCTTTCATAGCACCGTCGGCAAGCGCAAGGTGGACGTGATGGAAGCCATGATTGGTGATATCAATCCCGCCGCCACCGTTATCAAGCGCACCGAATACCTGTTGAGCGACAACATCGACGAGTTCTTTGCGAGCGTTTTTGAGCAGACGGGCGGCAAGCTCGACTACGTCATTGATGCCATTGACACGATTTCGGCAAAGCTTGCCATTGCCAAGTACGCCCAAGACCACGGTATTCGCCTAGTGAGTTCCATGGGCGGGGCCAACAAGCTGCACCCCGAGTGCCTGCGTTTTGCAGACATCTTCGAAACGGTTCGCGATCCCATGAGCCGCATCATGCGCAAAGAGTGCAAAAAACGTGGCATCAAAAGCCTACACGTGCTGTTTAGCTGCGAAGAGTCGGTAAAGACCCAGCCGCGCGACCCCTCAAACATTCATGAGCGCACCGAGCTGGGAACCGCCAGTTTTATGCCGCCCATCATGGGTCAGATGATTGCGGGCGAGGTCATTCGCCAGATTAGTGGGCGTGGCACCGAGCGCGTACGCGCCGACGGCCAGCGCCTGGACTAGCAAGGCACACCGCGATGGAGTTACAGCTCTTTGACGCCCATTGCCATTTGGATATGATGGGCCGCCCAGAAACCGTAGCCAGCGAAGCCGCCGCGATGGGGCTGGGTTGCTTTGACTGCGGCGTTGACCCTCGTGACTTCGCCGTGGCAAAAAAGTATGTCAGTCGCTACCCAAATATCATCGCGGGCGTCGGACTCCACCCTTGGTGGATCGCCGACGGCCGATGCGGAACTGCCGAGGTTGACCTGCTCTGCGAACTCGCTACTCAAGAACGTTATATCGGCGAGGTCGGACTCGACTTCTCACCGCGCTTCGCCGGAACCGAGGGGCTCCAGACGCAGACATTTGAACGGCTTTGCCAGACGTTATCGCAACACTCGATCCCCAGGCGCGCGCTATCCATCCATGCCGTTCGCTCGGCAGAAACCGTATTGGATATCCTGGAGACGAACAGCCTTTTTAACAACAGCCCCGACTCCCCCGCCATCATCTTTCACTGGTTTAGCGGTACCTCGGACGAACTCAACCGAGCTCGCAACGTAGGCTGCTATTTTTCCATCAACGAGCGCATGCTTGCCACCAAGCGTGGACGCGAATACGCCCGACAGATTCCACTCGACCGTTTGTTACTCGAAACCGATGCGCCGACCGAAGAAAATGAGTACACGACAGCGCAGTCACTCGTCGAATCGCTCACAAGCGTCTCCGAAAGCATCGCCGAGCTCAAATACCGCGATGCAAGGCACATCGAGTCGGCTGTTTTGGCAAATTCACGCTCCATTTTTGGCTTCCGCTGACCCTAGTGGGCAAAAAAGGCCAAATATGAGTACTGTTGCAAGGTTGGTCACATTATTTCACATCAAAACAACGCCCTGATAATGGACGGCTGTTCATTATCAGGGCGTTTTAGCATGCTCAAAGCCACGTCAAACAAGTTTTAATCGTCCACAGACACTCATCAGAGGCTTCAAGGGCCTTATTTCGCTGTTACCAAATTAGTGACAGTACTCATATTTGACGTTTTTTGCCCACGCCTCTCAAGGAACATGCGAATCGCACAACGCAGCCCCCATAAGAGCGTGGGGCAATTCGGCGGCGCTACACCAGCTCGTGCATAAGGTCGCAATTTCGCGCATATAGCTCATCAAAGATATGGCGGCGCGATGCGTACAGCTCATGAGCGTCCATATCAGGTTCGATCGTTTGCGCGACCCCAAGAATCCGGGCAAGCTCACCCCATGATGAATAGGCGCCGCCAGCAAGTGCCGCCATAAGGGCATCGCCAAAACATGCGCCCACCGTAACCTTCGCAACCGATACTTCACGACCGCAAACATCGGCAATCGCTTGCATCCATACCGGATTCTTAGTTCCGCCTCCCACGAGCATGATGTGCTCGATAGGCAATCCATGATCTCGCTCGATAATATCAACATGCGCTGCGACCGTATAGGCGATCCCCTCCAAAGCAGCGCGGACCATATGGCCCCGAGCATGCCTTTCGGTCAGACCGAAGAACACGCCACGCGCCTCGGGATCGTTGAGCGGGGTGCGCTCGCCCGCAAAGTATGGAAGACACAGAAGGCCATCCGCTCCGGGACCTACCTGCCCGGCATCGCGCGCCATGACCTCATAGGCATCGGGGCCGCCGGAGCGTTCGGCATCCACGGCATCGCGGTACAACTCGCGTCGCAACCATGCCGTCAACGCACCCGCTGTATTTGTGCCGGCGCAGATGCCGTAAGTCCCGGGGATGATGAATGTCCCCGGCCATAGACGAGCGTCATCGACCATATGGTCCGCCAAATAGATAAAATATGCCGTGCTCCCGAGTTGCACCATCATGTCCCCGGGGCAAAACACTCCAGTAGAAATCGCCTCGGCGCCCGAATCGCCTGTTCCGACAAGCACCGGCGTTCCCTTGGCAAGACCGGTTTCATCCGCCGCCCGATCCGTGATTACGCCGGCGATATCGGTCGCCGCCATGACCTCGGCCATCTGGTCGGGACGGCAGAACCGCGCGCACCCGCGCTCATTAACCCGCCACGTCTCGCGATCGTATAAGGGAAGGAAATCCTCGGCAAGATAACGGTCGATCGTAAACCTGCCGGTGAGCTTGGCGCACAGATAGGATGAAGCCGTAAGAAACTTCGCCGCCCGCTCATGGACCTCGGGCATATTCTCCTTAAACCAAAGGACCTTAGGAGCGATATCGGACGAACACGGATCGTGTCCAAAGAGCTCACGAGCTCGATCGGGACCATATTCAGAAAGAAGCTCGTCAATCTGCGGCTTCGAGCGAGCGTCGACCCCGTACAAAATTGCCGGAGCCAAGGCGTGGCAATCTTCATCGACCGGCACGCAATCACAGCCCAAAGCCGACAACCCTACGCAGCGGATCTGGCTCGCCTCGATGCCCGCGCGGTCGATGAGCTCGCGAGACAACCGACAAAAATCACCCCACCAAATCGCTTCTGCATCGTGCTGATACCAACCATCCCGAGGGTTCTCGGTCTCATGTTGACAAGATGCCTGCGCCACAATTCGACACTCCGCATCAATTAACACACCCTTTGACGCACTCGTTCCGATGTCGATGCCAAGATAGTACGGCACGCCGCTCACTCCCCTCTCGCGGCACGGGCGGCAGCCATGAATCGCGCGACCCGCTCGGCTTCGACAGGGGCGTCGAGCTTGCCGTCTCGCTTGAGGCAGGTGCCGACAAACGCGCCATCATAATGCGAAAATACGTCTGCAACGGTATTCTCGCGACATCCCGTTCCACATACCACCGGCACATCGCCAACACGGGCGCGCACCTCGTCGGCAAGCTCGCCCGAAGCTCCGCGCCCGGCAGCAGACCCGCCAATGACAAGGGCGTCGGGCAGGCAGTTGAATACCAGCGAATCGGCAATATCGGGAGTCGATCGGTCGTTAAGATACACCTCGCCCTCGCTTGTGATGAAATGGAACATCTTTAGGTCATCCAGACGCAGGGCGGCGCGGCGGCGCATGGTGTGCGCAAAGTCACGATTGATCAGGCCAAGATCGCCAGCCCAGGCACCGCAGAAATTGCAGCGTGTAAACTGCGCCTCGACGGCGGCGCACAGCTCGATCGTGGCATCGCCGTCATAAATAGCCTCTGCACCCCAAGGGGTCGAGAACTCTGCGGCAAGAGCGCCGATGACATGCCCCATAGCGGCAAGGGTCACTGCCGACACATGCTGCTCGTAGGGCATCGACAGCTCATTGGTGATCAGAATGCCGTCCACGCCACCCGACTGCAGCGCTTCGAGATCGCGCTTGGCGGCATCGATCACGCGCGAAACGCTGCCGCCCGGATAATACAGAGGATCGCCAGGCAGCGGCTGCAGATGCAGCATGCCAATGACCGGTTTCTCGGTCCCAAACATCGAAGCCATAAACGACATGGTCAATCTCCTTTAGCTCGCCGACTCGCAGGCATCAACTGTTACTCGCCCAGCACCTCAACGTACACTTTTCGCTTCTGAGGCCCATCGAACTCCGCAAGGTAGATGTTCTGGGCCCCGCCACATACAATGTGGCCGTCTTGAACGGGGAAGAAGCAGCTATTGCCGCAAATCATGCTCTTGATATGGCCACAGGAGTTATTGCCCGTGGCGCCATAACTCGGCAAGAAATGAGCATGCGCATAGGGGGCATCGGGCGGGGCAATGCGATCGAGCGTCTCCATGAGATCGGTCTCCACGCACGGAAGCCCCTCGTTCACCACGATGCCGCAAGTCGTATGCGACAAAATAATCGCTGCCAGTCCATCGGTCACCGCACTACGCTCGATGGCGGCATGCACATCTTCTGTGATGTCGATAAACTGGTCGGGCGCCGTCGATAGATAACTCAATGTCTCGAGTGTCACCATGTCACTCATCACCTTTCAGAAAACGCAGCGCCGTGCCGGAATACAGATTCTCCCGCGCCTCATCGCGCATGGGCACAGCATCAAGCGCCCGCTTGAGCTTGAAGGCGCGGAAGCGTGGCGTATTGCTGGCAAACATCACCTGATGCGACAGGGCACGCTCATACCACAGCGGTCCCATATCGACGGTGAAGAGCCGCTGCATCATTTCTTCGGGCGAATCGATATAGGTAATAGAGGTATCCGTATAGCAATTGGGATACTTGAGCAGCATCGCCACGGTTTCGCGCACCCAGGGCCAACCAAAGTGAGTCAGGTTAAAGCGCACATCCGGATGCGTTGCGATGGTGTGCTCAAACGCAAGCGGGTGGCTTCGTGAAAGCTCCGCACCCGGCTCCCAGGACATACCGGCATGAAAAACCACCGGCTTGTTGTAGCGCTCACAGAGCTTGTAGAGCGGCTCGGCAACGGCATCATCGGGCGCAAAACCCTGCTTTGCCGGATGCAGGCAGAGCCCCTTGGCCCCCAGCTCGGTAAAGGCGCGCTCCAGTTCGTCGGCGGCACCACTCACTTGCGGGTCCACGCTCGCAAATCCCCATAGACGATCGGGGTGCACAGCAACAAGCGCGGCAACCTGGTCGTTGGTGCCAAAGTGCCCGCCGCACGCCGTGGTCACATCGAGCGGCATGAGCACGCTTTTCCGTACATCGCAGACATCCATCTCGGCCACGAGCTCGTCCCAGTCCATGGGGCCCATGTGCCCCATGCCAAACTCGCGCTCCCAAAAACCAAAGCCGTCTGGCTCGTCGCCTGGCGTATAGATCTCGCCGTAGAGCATGGGCTGGACCAGCATATCGATTACCATCTTGCACTCCTTTCCAGGCTTTTGTTCCTAGTACGGCTCGAACGACCCAATGACTCGGGACGAAAGCTCGGCACCGGCACGCATGCATGCCGGCACGTCAAGCCCATCCAGTACACCCTTGGTGAATCCGGCGATATACGAGTCGCCGGCGCCCACGGTATTGACGACCTTCTCGGCCGGCACGATCCCACATTCATAGAAGCGCTCACCGTCATAGGCGATGCTTCCCTTCTCGCCAAGCGTGGCGACCGCCACGCGCGGACCCAGCTCCTGCACATGGCGCACCCAGTCGCGCAGCTCCGCGCTATCCTCCTCAAACGACATAAAGGCATAGTCCACGTAAGGAAAATGGCTCTCACAGGTGTATTCGGGATCTTGGCTAAACACCGAAAAGTCCATGACGACGGTCTTGCCTGCCTCGTGCCATTCGGGCAGCAGGTCTAAGCAGTTTCCAAACAGGTCGGTATGGATGACATCGTGCTCCAGGATAAACGCCCGGTCATCATCGTTTGGCCGGTACGTTTCCATAACACCGTCAATCGCCTCGAGATGTACGCGGTCGACGCCGTCCTTCAACGCCATGAGCATCACCGAGGTATCGCCGTCCTCCACGCGAAGATGCGAGATGTCGAATCCCTCGGCAGCCAGCGCCTCGCGCATCTTGTCTCCGTACTCGTCCTTTCCGACAACCGACACCGCAGATACCGATACGCCCATTCGCGCCAAGTGGATACCCCAATCGATGCCATTACCAGTCGGATAGAACACGCCGATGTTTTGATACACGTCCGCACAGCAGAAGCCAGCTGCGCATGCTTTGATATCCATAGTCTTCTCCAGCAATCAAAAAGGGGCCCACCCAAGGCGAGCCCCTATCCGAATTCCGATGTAATCTCGCGTTAGCCAGCCAAGGCTTCAGCCCCAAGCCGCCCAGCGCTTTCTCAGGCTACTCGGCGATCGGAGCTCCGTGACCCCAAGAGCCCTCCATGCCGCACACGGTCGAGGCAAAGCCTGCCGCAAAATCGAGCGCACGCTCAATGGCCTCAGGTCCGTCCTCGCCGCGCTTGGCGGAATCGAGGTAGCACATCAGGAATGAAGTCAGGAACGAGTCACCCGCCCCCATGGTGTCCTTCATATCCGTTACGGGCTTTGCCAGCTGGCGATAGTAGCGCTCGCCGTCATAGGCAATGCAGCCCTCGGCGCCCGCCGTCGCAGACACAAAGCGCGGACCCAGGCTCTTCACCCATGCCAGACGCTCGCGAATCTCATCCTCGCTCGCAGCGTCTGCCGCGCTAAAGAACGCGAAGTCAACGTAGGGAGCAATCTGCTCGTAGTACTCATCGGTCGAATCATCCGAGAAGTCAAACGAAACGGTAATACCCGACGCCTTCAGCTTAGGCAGCTCACGCTCGGTAAAGCAGTAGTTACCCGAATGGACCACATCGAACTGCTTCATATACGCTAGATCAAAACGATCGAGCACATAGCGCGCATCGCCACGGATGCCGCCCTCATTGGAGCCAAGGAATACGCGGTCGCCATCGACCACGGTCACACGCGCCGCGCCATTCTCGCCAATAAGCTGCTCGCACTTAGCGAGCTCAATGCCCTCGTCCTCAAGACTTGCAATCACATGCTCGGCAGCGGCGTCGTTGCCAAAGATGCCCATGTACGCGGAGCGCGCAGCACCGCACTTCTTGGCGTAAACGGCAAAATTCACCGCATTGCCGCCGGGATACATGGTATGGATATGCTCATAGCGATCGACGACGTTGTCACCAAACCCGAGCGCGTTAACGTTAAAAGCCATGGTATCTATCCTTCCTAGTACTCAACAACGCCCATGTAGCGGCGGAAGTCGGGGTCGTGATCGAACACCTTGCCGCGCGCTGCACGCAGCTCGCAGTTCATAGCGTAGAACAGCACCGGATCCAGATAAGCACGAACGCTCGCCGGCACGGCCTCCATACCGTACTCCTTGGCATCAAGCACCATCAGCGTGTCGGTATGGGTCTCGAGGAACGCCAGGGCGCGCTCGTCCATAGGACGGCACTCGCTCGAGCCCATCTGCAAGAAGTAGAAGACGCCATCCTGGGTAGCCTCAAAGGGGCCATGGAAGTACTCGGCAGAGTGGATATAGCTGCAGTGCTGCCACTGCATCTCCATGAGCGAGCAGATGGCAAAGCCGTACGTCTGGCTAAAGTTGGGACCGCTGCCCAGGATATAGAAGAACTCATGCTCCTGGCAAAGCTTGGCAAAGCGATCGCCCAGCTCGGCATTTACCTTTTCGCGTGCGGGAGGCAAAATCTTATCCATTTCGGCAATACCGGCATACATGTCAGCGAGATCGGCGTAGCCCTCCTGCTGGTCGAGCAGCTCGGCCGCGAGCGACAGCGAGATGCCGGCAGGGACTTCGGCCTGCGGAACGCCCTCGCCCCACGGGTACACCCAGGTGACCCACTTGCCAGTATCGATCTTGGAGCCGGCGTTATCGGTCTGCGCGATCACCGTCGCGCCCGCGGCAAGGGCAATCTCGCAGCCCTCGACGACCTCGGGGGTATTGCCGCTGTGACTGCAGGCAATGACCAGAGACTTCTCGCCCAGGCGACGGGGACGCATGATGTCGAACTCACGGGCCGTATAGATATACGAGGTGAACGTCGTCGCCTCGCGCTGCAGGAGTTCATGGGCCGGAATCAGATCGATCATGGAGCCGCCGCAGGCAATCCAGTAGACGCTGTCGAACTTGCCCTTCTCGGCAATTGTTTCCTTAATCAGATCATGTGCGTTCATGTTTAGTTCCTTTCCAGTTTGGCCGGCCATGCATGACGTGTCTTGCATGGCCGAGCAAAATCTTATCTAGTCAATCAGATACTTCTCGAAGGCGGCCATGTTCTTGGCATCTGCCGCCGCCGGGTCATCATAGTAACGACCGTCCGTGATTTCCTGACCCAACATGCCATCGAAACCATGGGCGTTGAGCGTGGCGACGAAGGCATCCATATCGTGCTTGCCGTCACCCCAGACCAGATGGCCATAGGGATCGCCATCGATAAAGTGCATCTCGTGGATCGCACCGTCGCCAAATGCGGCAAACCAGTCCTCGAGCGACTCACCTGCAACACCCATTGCGGTCGTATCGACCATAGGCTGCAGATACGGACTCGCGACCTCATCAATCATGCGCTTGGCATCGGCGACGGTCGTCACAAGGTTGCTCTCCTCGGGACGCAGGCTCTCCATCGTTAGCACCAGACCGTGCTCGCCGGCATACTCCGCCAAGATGGATAGGTGCTCGCGACTGCGCTTCCATGCCTCTTCGCGGTCCTCGTCCCAGTCACCCCAACCCGAGTTTACGGACATGCGGTCGCATCCCAGCACCTCGGCAAGCTCGATGCCATGCTTGAAATACGCAAGGCTCCGCTGCTCGTGAAGCGGCTTACGGGCGCAATACTGCCATGGATAGACCACGTTCTCGGGACAGAGTGTCCGATAGCGCAGACCGCGGTCGGCGGCCTTTTTCGCCAGAGCCTCGGCCTCAAAATACCCAGTGTGATCGAGCGTCACATGGGGCTCGGCGCACCACAGCTCGATGGATTCAAAGCCCAGACGCTGTTGCGTATCCAAAAAATAGTCGAGCGACCACATGATGTAGTGGATGTTCATGCCCGCGATCTGCTCGCGACGAAGCGTCGGTTTGGTTTCAGGCATGCTAAACCTCCTTATTTCGGTCGAACACGATACGTCCGTCCGACATGGTCATATCAACAGCAAGGTCACAGGCATCGTGGTAGTCAAGGCCAAACACATCGCGATCGAGCACGCAGATGTCGGCAAGCTTACCGGCCTCGAGCGTTCCCAGCTCACCCTCGCGCATCAGGTCATATGCGCCCCCTGCCGTCCATGCACGAAGGAGCTCGGCACGCGTCAGCGTATTACCCTCATTCACGGACAAACCGTCGGCAAAGAAACCACCGCATGCGCTAAACATCGATTCGCCCAGGCTCGGAATCAAGAGCGGAAGGTCGGTGCCACAGCACACCGTACATCCCGCGTCTTCCATACCGCGACGGTTCCAGCTGTGCTGCAGTCTGACCTCGCCGATCTGCCGACGCATCATCGACAGGCAGTCCTCGCGCTTATCGAGCGTGAGGATCTGGGGGTAGACCTCGCAGATTCCGCCCAGCTTGCCAAAAAGGGCAAGGTCTTCCGGATCAGAGTTCTCGAGGTCGGTGATCGCGTGGCGTCGAAGCATGGCTCCGTGCTCATCTCGCGGCAGCGAGGCATACAGCGCAACGGTGTGGCGAACGGCGCCGTCGCCCTGACAATGAAGCGAGTAACGGAAGCCCTCGGCATCAATCGCGCGCAGCTCGTCCTCAATCAAACCCCACTCGGGCTCCTCGACAACCGTCTTGCCGGCAGCCCCCGCATCGGCCGTCTCCTCATAAGGGTCGATCATCTTGGCAAGCCCCGCCCATACGCCGCGATCGGTCATGCGGTTGAAGCCCGAGAAACGAACAAACGGTCCCTGGAAGCGATCACGCGCCGCACGGGCATAGGGCAGATTCGCCCCGGCACCCACCGGCTGCGACATCATGGAGACGCGAACCGTCAGCTCGCCAGATTCCTCACGGCGCGCCATCTCATCGGCAAATCCGTAATAGTCATCGAAGGCCATCTCTTTGATAGCCGTGACACCGCGAGCGTTCAGCATCGCCATGTAATCCGAATACCCGGCGCGCACCTCGGGAAGCGCCAGGAAATCCCGCATCATACGCCAGATCTTCTCGGCATAGCAGGCCTCGGGCGTAAAACCATAGCGCTCGCTGGCGGCGGCGTTGAGAACGCACGTCTCGGCACCCGGGGTAAAGCAGACAACGGGAATGTCTCCAAAGGCGCCATCGAGCGCTGCCGCCGTTTTTTCATTCTCGACGTCTTCGGCGAGCGACGCAGGAAGGTCGTGCCCAAAGGCGGCGGCGCAATCGAGGTGGGCATCCTTCCATACCTGTAGAAGCGCTACCACTTCGTCGACGTCAGAGGCCTCGGATAAGTCGGCCCCCAGGCTCCGCAACGCCCAGCCCGTATAGAACGTATGCACATCGACCAGGCCAGGCATGACAGTCCTGTCGCCACAATCGATCACCTCATCCGCCTGGGCGAGAAACGAGCCTGCCTCGCCAGCGCCACCGACAGCTTCAATCCGATTGCCGCGTACCGCGACAAAACCCTCAAACGGCTGGTCTTCCGTACCGGTGAAGACGCTCTTAGACGTCAGCACCGTCAAACGATCGGACATCGCGACCTCCTTACGCCGGAAGCATGCCGGAGATGGCGGTAATGACCAAGCCAAACACGACCATAAAGATGAAGAACTTCCAAATGGTCTTCCACCATTGGCCAAACGAGATCTTTGCCACGGCAAGGCCGGCAACCGTCATGCCCGCCGTAGGGCTGATAGTGTTGATGGTTTGGTTGGCAAACTGGAGCGCGGTGACGGCAGCCTCGGGATTGAGGCCCATGAGCTCGGTCAGGGGACCCATAACGGGCATGGTGAGCGCCGCCAGGCCAGAGCTCGAGGGAACGAGCAGGGAGAGCAGGCCAAGAACGACGTACATAAACGTGGTGTACACGGCGGCCGGCGCTCCGGCGAGTGCGGTGGCAAGTGCCTGAAGGATGGTGTCGATGATCATGCCGCCCTCGGCGATGACCAGAATGCCGCGAGCAATACCGATAACGATGGCGGCGTACGCAAAGTCGGCAAGGCCCTTAACGAACTCCTCGGCGATCGTCTGCTGATCAAGACCGCCCAGGATGCCGGCAAGCAGGCCCATACCAAGGAACACGGCGGAAATCTCATTCATGTACCAGCCCTGGGTAACAAGGCCCCAGACGATAATACCCATACCGCAAGCGAAATCAATCAGTACGAGCTTCTGGCGGGTGGTGAACTCCTCCTCGATGGAAGCGTCGGTCACAGAGAACTCAACGCGCTTGAGCTTGTCGTCCTCATACGTAATGGACGACTCGGGGTTTTTCTTTACGCGCATGGCATAGCGCATAGCCCATGCGATACCGACGGCGGTGAAGATAACCCAAGAAACGGCGCGCAGCCACAGCTGCGGATTGCCCTCGATACCAATGATGCCCTGGGCAATCAAAACGTTAAACGGGTCAATGGTCGAGGCGCAGTATCCCAGGTTAGGACCGAGGAAGCAGATGATAAATGCCGTCATCGAGTCATAGCCGATGCCCATCATGATGGGAATGAAGATGGCGTAGAACGGCAGGGCTTCCTCAGACATACCAAACGTAGTGCCGCAAATGGACAGCAAGGTCATCGTGATGGGAATGATGAGGATGTCCTTATTCTTGAGCTTTTTAATCACGCGGCTCATGCCGGCGTTAAGCGCATTGGTCTTGGTGATGATCGCGAACGAACCGCCGATCAGCAAGACGAACGCAACGACGTCGGCGGCCTCTTGAATACCCTTAGTAGGCGCCTGCAGGACTGCAAAGATGTCTTGACCCAGGTTAACGGTCTCGCCGGTCTCGGGATCGGTATAGTTCTTATCGACCTGTTCATAGGTTCCGGCAACGGCGACTTCACGCTCGCCCGCCGCCGTCGAGATTGTCTTGCGCTGATACTGACCAGAGGGAACGATCCAGGTCAGGACCGCAAAGACAACGATCAGCAAGAACATAATCGTATAGACGTGCGGTAATTTGAATTTGAAACGTCTGTTTGTCTTCTTCGCCTTCGTATCTGACATAGATACCTCCAAAGAACCCGAGACCTTATCGTGTCTCGCTTTAACGTTCGCGCAATGCAAACGTCCTATGACGTTCTATAGATTATCAGCGTGTTTTTAGCACTTCAAGGATATTTCGGACAGGTTACGAAGACTCGGGTGAACGGTCGTTCAACGGCGGCGAACGGCAAAAAGCCCGGCAGGCAATTTGGGCCGCCGGGCGTTCTCTCGATCAACGTCCTAGATATCAAAAACGTAGCGCGATCCTACAATCCGCTGTCGGCCGATGATAAACGGCCGTTGCTGCTCGTCGTAGAAATATGCCTCCATATAAAACAGAGGCTCTCCCGTGGGAACGGACAGTAGCCGGGCGACTTCGGGTGACGCACACGCGATCTCAAGCGTGCACGGCTCGGTGAGGGCAGGCCCGCGACCTGTCCGTTCGCGCACGACCTCGAAAATTGATTGATCGGTAAGGTCCGCCTTCGCCAAAAAGGCGTTGTCTTCATAAACGTACGTGTTGTTCTCGAGCATCACGGGGATGCCATCGGCGGTGCGCACGCGTTCAATGCAGATCAGTTCCGACCCAACGGGAACGCCAAAAAACTGCGCTTCGGCAGCATCGGCCGGCAACACTTTTCTTGAGACAATACGCGCCCCGGGCTCCATCTCGTTGACACGACAGGCATCCGAAAAGCTCTGAACGTCGTCCTTCTGGCGGATTTTACGCTTGAGCTTGGGGGCGTTTACAAACGTGCCCCTCCCCTGCTGCTTGGTAAGGTAGCCCTGCTGGACAAGCTCTTCAATGGCTCGCCGAACGGTAACGCGACCGACTTTGTAGCTTTCGGCCAATTCGAATTCATTTGGTATCCGAGCGCCCGCCTTATAGGTACCAGAATTGATGTCATTTTTGATGATATCGATAACCTGTTGATATAGCGGGATTGCCGCTTTTCCGTCGGTCAACCCTTCAGTCGATGGCATTTGCCCTCCCCTGGCAAATATGGAATCAATAATCAGTGCGGATTACGCATCGCCAGTCCTACGCAAGCTCCAGCAGCTCTGGCAGTTGGTCGATGATCTTGTCAGCGGCATCCTGGCTAAAGCCGAAGCGCTCCTCGCGTTTGGCGATCACCGTCAGTCCCGCTCGCTTGCCGGCAGTGATACCGGGCACCGAATCCTCAACGCAGCAGCAGCGGTCCGCGGGCAGCCCCAGCAGATCCAGCGCATGCAGGTAAATATCGGGCTCGGGCTTGCTCTCCTTAAACTGCTCGCCGCTCACCACGTACTCAAAGGCATCCGACAGACCGCACGCATCGAGCACTTCCTCGATGCTGTCCATGGGAGACGAGCTGGCCAGCGCCACGCGAGCGCCGCGGCGCGGAAGCTCGCGAATCGTCTCCACGGCGCCCGGATTGATCAAGGTCTGATAATCGCGCGGTCTTTTATGTGCCCATACATCCCAGCGGGCCAGTGCCTCCTCGCCGGTAAAGTGCCCCTTTCCGGCGCGCTCAAACCAATCGACCAGCATATGCAAAAAGAACTGATGCGAGGTGCCAACCTGCCCGTTCAGCTCCTCTTGGGTCAGGTTCAGCCCAAGCTCTTTGGCAAACGCAGCGGTCTCCCCCAGGTAGTAATACTCGGTATCGACGATGACACCGTCCATGTCAAAGATAACGGCGTCGAACGGAAATGCGGACACGGCACCCTCCCTAACAAAAAGGCGCCCGCAAGCGGACGCCCGAACCATGCACTATCGGCGATTCTAACCCAGCAGCTTGTCGAGTGCCACCGCGATGCCATCTTCGTTGTTATTGGCGGTCACCATCTGAGCCACGGCCTTGACCTCATCGACGGCGTTACCCATGGCAACACCCGTACCCGCCCACTCGATCATGGACTTGTCATTCTGGCCGTCGCCAAACGAAACGACCTCGCTGGCATCGATGCCAAGCTTGGGCAGAGCGCCCTGAAGCGCACGTGCCTTATCGATACCAGGCGCCGTAAACTCAAAGTACCAATCTGCCGTGAACATACCCGAAAGCGTCTCGGTAAAGGGTGCGTACATCTCCTCGTGATGCGCCTGCAGGTAGGCCGGATCGCCCGCGGTGAGCAGCTTGTCCACCGGATAGGCATCCGCGACCTCATGAAGGCTCTCGACCTCGCGAATCTTAAGATCGCACGCATCGCGCTCGTATTTGACGATATTCTTCTGCGAGCCATCGGGCAGCGTGATCATGCAGCGATATGAGTCCACGACATGCAAATCGCGGCCAAGAGAGATCATAGGGATCACGTCAAAGTTACGCAGGTGGTCGAGCAGGCGATGAAGCTCGTCGACCGGCATAGCCTGGTCAAACAGTACCTCGTCGGTCTGAGCATCGACCACGTGCGCACCGTTAAAGGCCACCAGCAGGCCATCGTGGTTCTGAAGATCGAGCTCCTGCGCCAGGGCATGAAGGCCCCATGCGGGACGGCCCGAAGCCAAGATGAGCTTGATGCCCGACTCCTGCGCCGCGAGCAGCTTCTCGCGCGTGCGCGGGCTGATCACCTTCTGATCGTTGGTGAGCGTACCGTCGATATCCATTGCAATGGCCTTGATTGCCATATATGCCTCCCTGTCATTAAGCAACCTTGTCTGAGTCATCATACAGAATGCCCGCCACGCCTCTGTTTGCAACAGGCAAAAAGCTATATTGTCCCGAACATGAACGGCGTGCAGTCGTTGAGCTCAATCGCTCGGGTCAAATACGTCTGCTAGCGACTCTCATCCGTCGGTGCGCCCTCGACGATTACGATTCCCGCCGAGGCACCCAGCGCGCTGGCGCCGACCTCGATAAACGCACGATTCTCCTCATAGGTATGAATGTGAACTGCACCCCAAAACTTGGACGGCTTAAATAAGAACTACGCCGCAAGGGGCT
>CATYSO010000011.1 GCA_958412345.1 uncultured Collinsella sp.
AGCCGTGCAACGGAAAAGAGCCGCCCTTTCGGACGACTCAAACTGTAATGGGGCTAAAAAGACTGGCATGTAACGTTACGCACCGGTCTTTTTAGCCCCGTCCCATTTTAGCTACTCTACATCAGCCCGCTCAGGGCAATGTCAACGGCCTCGTTGAGGTCGTCGGTAATGTGTACCAGATCCGGATCGAGCGGACTGATCATGCCGGCGTCCATCACCGGACCGTTGAGCCAGTCGAACAGGCCCTGCCAGTACTCGCTGCCCACCAGCACGAGCGGCATACGCTTGACCTTGTGCGTCTGCACCAGCGTGAGAACCTCGAACATCTCGCCGAGCGTACCAAAGCCGCCGGGAAATACGATGGCACCCGAGCTGTACTTAACGAACATGGTCTTGCGCACAAAGAAGTAGCGGAAGTTCATGCCGAGGTTCACGTATTTATTGAGCCCCTGCTCGTGCGGCAATTCAATGCCTAGGCCAACTGACTTGCCGTTGACACTCGCCGCTCCCCTGTTGGCCGCTTCCATGATGCCGGGGCCGCCACCGGTGATGACCGCCACGCCACGTTGCGCGATCTTGCGGCCGACCGTGCGCGCCGCCTTGTAGAGCGGATCGGTCTTGGGCGTGCGGGCGCTACCGAAGATGGTCACCGCAGGTCCAAGCTCGGCAAGTGCGCCAAAGCCATCGACAAACTCTGCCTGAATTCGCAGCACGCGCCAGGGGTCGGCGTGCAGCCAGTCAGTCGACTCCTCGGGCGCCAGCAGGTTGGCGTAGGTGTTGTCCTTAGGAATCATGGGGCCGCGCATGACCACGGGGCCGCGGCGGTACGTCTCGTCGTAGGCAGGCTCGCCCTCGACGTTCTCATTCTTAATCATGGGTACTCCTATCGAGAAAAAGAAAAGCGGGCGGGGTCGACGCCATGCGTCAAACACCCGCCCGAACATCAACTATTCGGTATGGTACCCACGATGCATCAAGCACTTGCAAGCTATCGGTCAGCGGTCGCGCAACCGGTGTCAGCAAATGTGACGACCGGCTGGCGCTCGACCATTGCCGTGTCCACGCTCTGCAAGCGTGTCTATCGCTCTTAGTAATCCACCGCCGCAGGGCTGTTCATCCAGTCACTCACGAACGCGCCGTAACGACCCTCGATAATGGCCTGGCGGGCACGCTGCATCAGGTTGAGCAGATAGTAGATGTTGTGCATCGACAGCAGAATGCCGCCGAGCATCTCCTTTTGCGTGACCATGTGACGGATGAGCGCGCGGCTGTAGCCGCCCGTGCACACCGGGCAGGTGCAGGTGGGGTCGATGGGGCCGTCGTCGTGCGCAAAGCGCGCGTTACGGAAGTTAAGGCGACCTTCACTGGAGAACGCCGTACCCATGCGACCGGTGCGCGTCGGCAGCACACAGTCGAACATGTCGATGCCCACGCCCACGCCGCGTACGAGCGTGGTGGGGTTGCCGACACCCATCAGGTAGCGCGGCTTATGCTTGGGCATGTACTCGCTCACGAGCGGCGCCAGGGTCTCGAACATGGTCTCGTGATCCTCGCCAACCGAATAGCCACCGATACCATAGCCCGGGAAGTCGCCGCACTCCTCCAGATGGCGCAGCGAACGCAGGCGCAGATCCAGGTGCATGCCGCCCTGAACGATGCCAAAGAGCGCCTGGTCATCGCGGGTATGCGCCTTATAGCAGCGCTCGGCCCACATGCTCGACAGCTCAACGGCGCGCTCAACGTAGGCGCGCGTGGCGGGATAGCCCGGGCACTGGTCGAGCTGCATGCAGATATCGGAGCCGAGTTTCATGGCGATTTCCATGTTGTCCTCGGGCGTCCAGAACACGTGGCGGCCGTCGTAATCGTTGACGATAAAGCGCACGCCCTCATCGGTGAGCTTGACGGCATCGTTGTGGCTGAAGACCTGGAAACCGCCCGAGTCGGTGAGGATGGGGCCGTGCCAGTTCATGAACTTGTGCAGGCCGCCCAGCTCGGCGATGGTGTCCTCGCCGGGACGCATGGACAGGTGGTAGGTGTTGGCGAGCACAATCTGGGCGCCGAGCTTCTTGACAGTCTCGGTAGGAATGCCCTTGACGTTTGCCTTGGTGCCCACGGGCATAAAAATCGGCGTCTCGATGTCGCCGTGCGGGGTGTGCAGTACGCCGGCACGCGCGTGCGTCGTCGGGTCCTCGGCGATCAGGTCGAATTTAAAAAGGTTCTGGTCCATAAACTGGAACTCCTTGGTTGCGGTTCATACGCAAACCATTATACGGGCAACCCGCAAGGAGCACCGACTTGACAGAAACTGGCGCAAAAGGTGGCGCGGCAGGGACACGGCAAATGAGCGTGGATTTTTGGACGCTTACCGAATGAGCGTGGATAATCTCCCACTTTTGCCCAAAACACAGACCAAAAACGGGAGATTATCCACGCTCATTTTGTGGGCACTCATTTAAGTACGTCCCCAATGAGTGCGTCCCCAATGAGTGGAGCTATTTACCAACCACGGAAACGCCGATGTTTTGTCAACGTCAGCGAGCGGGCCGCATTTGAGACAAGGTGACGTGAAATGAAAGGGCGCTGACCTTCTGGTCGCGCCCTTGAAATTGAACGGCAGATTGTCCAAATGCGGCCCGCGCAGCGTCGGCCGGTCCGCCGTTCGGTAGAACGGCGGAACCCCTAAGGACGCTGGCCCATGCCACCCTCGAGGGTGACGGTCTCGCCGTTCATATACTTAAAGTCGGGACCGCAGAGCTGAACGACAACGCGGCCGATTTCCTTCTCGACGTCGCCGTAGTGGCCTGCCGGCGGCATGTGGACGTTGGCCTTGAACGCCTCGGGATAGGCATCCTGGAAGTTCTCGAGCGCAGCGGTCCAAGCAAGCGGGCAAACGATATTGACGTTGATGCCGTCCTTGCCCCACTCGTTGGCAGCGACGCGGGTCAGACCGCGGATGCCCTCCTTGGCGGCGGCATAGCTGCACTGACCATAGTTGCCAAACAGGCCGGCGCCCGAGGCAAAGTTGACCACGGAGCCCTTGGTCTCCTTCAGGTGCGGATAGGCCTTCTGCATGTACAGATAGGTGGCATACAGACCGGAATAAATGGCCAGGTTAAACTGATCCATGGTGTGGTCGGCGATGGTCACACCCGAGGCGCTGGCCTGAGCATTGTTGACGACGGCGTCGATGCGGCCGAACTCCTCAATGGCCTTGTCGATGACGTTCTGGACGACGGCCTCGTTGTCCTGACCAGCCGAGACATCGGCCTGAACAGGCAGAACCTTGACGCCGTACTCGGCCTCGAGAGAGTCCTTGGCGGCCTCGAGCTTGGCAACGTTGCGGCCGGTAATGACGAGGTTTGCGCCCTCCTTGGCAAAAGCGATATCGATGCCGTAGCCGATGGAGCCAGCGGAGCCGTCCTTAAGCGTGGCCTTGCCGCCGCCGGTGACGATCACGGTCTTACCAGTGAAAAGTCCCATATAAAGTCCTTTCAAATCGCGGCGGGCGCACCCGCCGACTGCGCGCATCCAAATAAACGCGCCAAAAGCTGAAATGCAACTTTAACGGGTTCAAGTGAAAAATAAAGCCCATGGCAGGCGAACGGCGCAACGTCTTTCGGCGAAGGGAATGTCAAGTACAAACTGGATAAAGTGGCCGAGTTTTTGCTATCGACGTGAGCAATCGAACACGTTTTGAAACTTTGCTGCAGCGCACGGGATGTCGGCGCGAGACTTTATCATAGGGTGACGAACAACGATGAGGAGCACATGCCTATGACAGACGAGCTGGACCCCCAGACTCAACAGCATATTGATGATTCCGCAGACGTCACCGCAGATGCCGATGCTGTGACCTGCGATGATATTGACCTCGACGACCCCATCTTGGACGAAAGCGCTACGGCGGAAACCCCCGGCGCCGAAGATGCCGGCGAGCAAAACGACGATGCGCCCGCTCAGGACGACGACCCCGTACAGGATGCCGCTCCGCAAGCTACGGGCCCTATCGAGGTTTCTTCGGAAGAAGAGCTCGACGCCGTCATGGACTCCATGATGGATGCCGTCAAAGCGATGAAAGACGCCGTGGCCGACGCTGACGTTGACGCCGAGGAAGAGGAGGCCGCCGAGGCAGCCTCGACCTTCGTACCCGGCGAGACTCCGGTTGCCGACCAGGGCAGCGCCATGCCCTCGTTTCTGCAGCTCGAGCATCCCACGATTGGCGCCGATGCGGTCGACCCGCACGCAGCAGGCTTTTCTGTGATCGAAGGCGGTACCGGCAATATCGCCGTGCCGCAGGCTGCCGATGCGGACACTGCCGACACCGCTCGCCCGACTGCCCCGCACTCCCCCGCCGCGAGCCGCGATCTAGGGACCGCTGTCTCGAACACTGCGAACGCCGTGGGCACCTTTATCGCCCAGGGCGCCTCGGCCATGCGCGAGATGAACGCCGCGAAAAAGGCACTTGCCGATGCCCGTGCCCACCTGGCCGAACTTGAGCAGCGCATTGCCGATCAGGCCGAGGAGCTCGAGACGCGCCAGGATATCGCAGGCCGCTACGACCAGATCGTCGCCGATCAGCGCCAGGCGATTGCCACGGCCCAAAAGACTGCAGCGGCCGCCGAGATTGACCGTGATGCCCACGCCTCCAAAGCGACAGAGCTCAAGGGTCAGCTCGAACAAATGAAGACAGAGGATGACGCGACTGAGCTCCGTCTGAAGGCCGCGCTCGATGCCGTGGAGGCCCGCGAGGCGAGCTCGCGCGAGACCGGCAACCGCCTCGTTCGACGTCTTGAGGATTCCAAGCGCATCCGCGACAAGGTGAAGGCAGAGCGAGACGTCGGCATTGCCGCCGCACAACAAACCGTCGACGCCACGCGCGCCCAGCTCGAGACGCTGCGTCATGAGTATGCCGAGCTGCAACGCAATCCCTCGGCAAATCCCGCCAACTATACGGTGCGCACCAGCGAGCTCTCGATGCAGATTTCCGACACGGCAGATGCCCTGCGTAAAGCCGAAGAAGATGTCCCGCGCATCACCGCCGACCTTGAGCATTCACTTGCCGCAGCCGAGCAGGCCGTCGAACAGGCGCAAGCCCCCATCGCCGACGCTAAACGCGCGCACCAAGCCGTGACGACCGAAGCCGATGCCGCGCGCGACGAGTTGCAGACGGCGAAGACTGCCGCCGCGGCTCGTCAGCGCGAACTGCGCGAGAAGATCGCCGCGGAGGACAAGGCACGCCGCGAGCAGGAGCAGACCATCGCCAACGCCCAAGCAGATGCCGCACATGCGCAGTCGATCATCGAACAGGCGACCGAGGTACACGACCACCCCGAGATCACCGAATCGCTCGCCGGCTCGTTGGCCCGCGATAAAGCCGAGCACGCCGAAACCGAGCGCGAAGTCACCCAGCTTGAAGCCGCCGAGGACGACGTGCGCGAGCGCACCCGCGACTCACGCGTCAAGTTCACCGGCGCCATCGTCTGCATCATCGCCGTGGTCCTAGTGATCATCGCAATCTGGCTCTTCACGAGCAAGTAAGCCAGACATCAAATACACCCCAACGCAGTTGCGGTGAGATAGTTCCTGTCTAGCCCTCAAAAAGGCCAATCCAAGAACTATCTCACCGCAACTTTTTGGTAGTCATTTAAGAACGTCCCCAACGACTACCCACCTTTGGAGCGAGATGGCGCCATAGGTTGAGCATAAGTCAGCGAGCGGGTCGCATTTGAGACAAGGTGACGTGAAACGAAAGGGCGCTGACCTTCTGGTCGCGCCCTTGAAGTTGAACGTCAGATTGTCCAAATGCGGCCCGCGCAGCGTCGAGCCGTTACGCGGTTTGGAAAACCGCGTAACTAACAAATGAGCATCGCGTCACCAAAGCTGAAGAAGCGGTAGCGCTCCTCGATGGCGGCGGCGTAGGCATCCATGATCTGGTCGCGGGTGGCAAGTGCGCTCACGAGCATCATGAGCGTAGAGCGCGGCACGTGGAAGTTCGTGATCAGCGCGTCGACCACGTGATAGGTCGAGCCGGGCATGAGGTAGAGCTGCGTCGTCGCGTTCTCGCGCACCACGATGTCACCGCGGCCGAGCGTATCGGCCCCGTCCTCGCGGCCCTCAAAATAGCGCGCCGTCACAGCCGGATCGGACACCGGAGCATCGGCGTCAAACGCGCTCTCGAGCGAGCGCACCGCCGTGGTACCGACAGCAATCACACGATGGCCCTCGGCCTTCGCCTTATGCACGGCGTCGACAACCTCCTGCGACACGTGGTAGCGCTCGGTGTGCATCACATGCTGCGTGGGATCGTCCTCCTCCACCAGACGGAAGGTATCGATGCCCACCTCGAGTTCGACGGCGGCAAACTTGGCACCCTTGGCCTCGATGGCAGCCATAAGCTCGGGCGTAAAGTGCAGACCCGCCGTGGGAGCGGCAGCCGAGTGCTCTTCCTTCATGGCGTAGACGGTCTGGTACTTCTCGGGGTCGCCCTCGTAATCGGTAATGTAGGGCGGCAGCGGCACGTGGCCGGCAGCATGGATGGCCTCGTCGAGCGTGCGCGGGTCGCCGGCGGCATTGCAACCGGCCGGCTCAAAGCGCACCAGACGGCCACCGCGGCTATCGGTGACAAAGTCGATGACCTCGGCCGTCAGCACCACGGGAGCCCCCTCGGGCGCATGGGCGCCACCGGCGCGATACTCAATCTGGGCACCAGGCTTCAGGCGCTTACCCGGCTTGACCAGGCACTCCCAAACATGACCCAGCGGGTCAACATCCTCGCGGCGCTTGAGCAGCAGCGTCTCGACCACGCCACCCGAGACCGACTTGCGACCGATCAGGCGGGCCGGCATCACACGCGTCTTGTTGATGACGAGCACGTCGCCCGGCTCGATATAGTCGATGATGTCGCGGAAGATGCGGTGCTCGACGGTGCCGCCATGCTCCAGCGGCGTTCCTGCCTCGGAGCCTTTGCGATCCACCACCAGCAGGCGGCAGGAGTCGCGCGGCTCGGCAGGAGCCTGGGCGATAAGCTCTTCGGGCAGATTATAGTCAAAATCATCGGTACGCATAGACACGTCGGATTCTCCTTATATAGCTAAAGTCCGCTCTACATCCTAGCAGGCTGACGTCCCAAATGAACTACTTTTTGGCAGCTTTGCGCTCGTCGCGGATGCGGGCGCGGTCCATGGCCGCCTCGACGGCCGAGAAGCGGCAACCACAGTAGTTCTGCCGATACATGCCCAACTCACGCGAACGACGCGTGGCCTCGGGATAATACGGGCGAAAATCGCGAATGACCGGCGTAAGCCCGCGGGCGGCAGCCAGACGCTCCAACACGTCATTACAGGTATCGAACAACTGATACGGCGAGACGGCGAGCGTCGTGCCCACAAACTCAAACCCGTGCTCCTGGGCTACGCGGCACGCCTCGGCCAAGCGCAAGGCATAGCACGCGCGACAGCGACGGGGCCGATCGGCACCCAGCGGTGCCACGCCGGTCTCCCAGCGATCGCGGTCCTCCCCTGCCTCGATGAGTTCGATGTCGCCATCGGCACACCACCGGCGCAGCTCGTCCAAGCGGCGCTGCCATTCATCGCGCGGCTGAATATTGGGGTTGGTCCAGCAAATCGTGGGCTCAAACCCTTCCTCGCGCAGCAGGCGAACCGGCTCGAGCGAACACGGCGCACAGCACGCATGCAGCAGCAACGGCTTCATCAACATCCCCGTCCCAGAAAACTCATCCCGACATCATGGCAGCTAAAATAGCCCCGTCCCAAAAAGACTACTTTGCGAAAAAGCGCACGCCAAAGGACGTATCCTCGCAGGCGACAATGCGGCGGTCGCGCAGGATGGTCCGCACGTAATACCAATCGCCCACGCAGCCCGACAAGTGCAGACCAGCCGCCAGGTAGCACAGCAGCGGATAGCCCGAGAGCGCAAAGCCCAGGGCAAACGCCACCGTCAAAACAACCGTGGGCGCCAGGCAAATGGCCATGTACCGCCGACGCGAATACACAACGCCCTCGGCGCAGGCATAGATCATCGCCGTCTCGAGGTTCGCCCCAAAGGTCACGCGCGCGCCCGCAGGAGCCAGCAGCTTAAAAAACACCGCATGCACCAGCTCGTGCACGGCAAACGACGCTGCAGAAACCGCAGCCACACCGACCATCCAGCCCACGACAGCCATCCAGCCGCCCGCCTCAGCCGCGTCCAAGTCCGCAGGCCCGCCCAGCAGCATAAACACCGGCACCAGGCACACGGCAAACACCGCGATCACGGCCATCCCCCACACGAAGCAAGCGTGTAGAAAATCCTCGTCCTCAAACGCATGTATGTTGGAAATCTCATTCATAGCATCTTAGGATAGCGCCCCTGCCACGCACCCGCCCGCATGTGCGATAATGTCGAACGATATGCACGAATTGACCACCGCGCCGCCGAACCCCGTGCCCGGCCGCGCCCTCACCATATGCGAAGGAGTCCCATGGCATCCAAATACTCCATGAACGACCGTCCCAGCTGGCCGCGCCGCGCCATCGTTACCGCCGGCGAGCCCTACGGCAACAAAGGCCTGCACTTCGGCCACGTTGGTGGCGTCTTTGTCCCCGCCGACTTCTTCGCCCGCTTCCTGCGCGACCGCCTGGGCCGCGAGAACGTAATCTTCACCTCGGGCACCGACTGCTACGGCTCGCCCATCATGGAGAGCTACCGCAAGCTCAAGGAGAACGAGAGCTACGACAAGTCCATTAGCGAGTACGTCGAGTCCAACCACTCCCGCCAGGCCGCGACCCTCAACAACTACAACATCAGCTGCGACATCTACGGCGGCTCGGGCCTTGAGCCGGCCGTCAAGATTCACAACGAGGTGACCGCCGAGATTATCGAGCGCCTGCACGAGCA
Source organism: uncultured Collinsella sp. (assembly GCA_958412345.1). Taxonomy (GTDB): domain Bacteria; phylum Actinomycetota; class Coriobacteriia; order Coriobacteriales; family Coriobacteriaceae; genus Collinsella. Next base: position 8,896 of record CATYSO010000011.1, read on the forward strand.
GGGCACCATCTCCAAGCGCTCCACCCTGCAGTTCTACGACGCCAAGGCCGGCACGTTCCTCAACGGCCGCCAGGTCATCGGCCGCTGCCCCATCCAGGGCTGCAAGTCCGAGAAGGCCTATGCCGACGAGTGCGATCTGGGTCACCAGTTTGAGCCCGAGGAGCTCATCGCGCCCAAGAGCCAGCTCACCGGCGAGGTGCCCGAGCTGCGCCCGGTCGACAACCTCTACTTCGACCTGCCGGCCTACCTCGACTTTATGAAAACCTACACCGCCAAGCTCGCCCAGAACCCGCAGGTTCGCTCCGTGGTCTCCAAGACCATGGAGGAATGGCTGCTGCCGGCTCAGCTCTACATCCAGAACAAGTTCCGCGAGGCCTTCGACGCCGTCGAGGACCAGCTTCCCGAGCACACCGTGCTGGAGCCCGAGGGCAACAAGAGCAGCTTTACCGTCACCTTCCCCAGCTGGAAGGAGCGCGACGACGCCCACGCGGTGCTCGCCAACGGCGGCGTGCGCTTCCGCAGCGGCAAGGCGCTCGTGCCCTTCCGCATCACCGGCAACATCGACTGGGGCGTTCCGGTGCCCGAGGTCGACGGCGTGACCGGCGTCACCTGCTGGTGCTGGCCCGAGAGCCTGTGGGCGCCCATCAGCTATACGCGTACCGTGCTTGCGCGCGATGCCAAGGCCGCCGGCGTGACCGAGGGCGTCGCCGCCCAGGATGCCGCCCTTATGGGCGAGCCCGCTGCCGACTCCACGCAGGTGCCCGCGCCCACCTACCAGCACAGTTCACTCGACTGGCGCGACTGGTGGTGCTCGGACGACGCACAGATCTACCAGTTTATTGGCCAGGACAACATCTACTTCTACTGCATCGCGCAGACCGCCATGTGGGAGGCCCTGGGTTGGGACCTTACGCAGAGCACTGTCAGTGCCTGTTACCACCTGCTCTACATGGGCAAAAAGGCCAGCTCGTCCTCGCAGACGCCTCCCCCGCCGGCCGACGACCTGCTCAACCACTACACCTGCGAGCAGATGCGCGCGCATTGGCTGTCGCTCGGCCTGTCCGAGAAGCCGGTGAGCTTTAGCCCCAAGGCATACGACACGCGCGTGACCGGCAAGGACAAGGACGGCAACGAGGTACGCGCCTGCGACGACAAGCGCGTCATCGACCCGGCCCTCAAGGAAAGCGCGCTGCTGACTGGCGTGTTCAACCGCCTGGCCCGCAGCTGCTTCTACGGCGTCGCCGTCAAGGAGGGCGACGAGAGCCCCTACCGCAACGGCTGCATCCCCGCCGGCGCCGCTTCTGACGCCGTGGTCGAGGCCGCCGAGCAGGCAGCCCTCGCCTTTGAGCAGGCCATGTACAAGTTCGAGACGCACCGCGCACTCGCCGTGTGCGACGACTACCTGCGCGCCGCCAACAAGCGCTGGAGCGACGCCTCCAAGGCCGCCAACAAGCTCGAGGGCGAGCCGGCAAACGCCGCGATGACGCAGGCCCTCGTCGACGCCTTTACCGAGCTGCGCGTGGCGACCGTCCTGATGCACGGCATCGTGCCGGCCGGCTGTGAGCTCATCTGCGAGTACTTCGACGTCGATCCGGTCGCGTTCTTTAGCTGGGACAACATCTTTACTTCCACGGACGAGTTCGTGGAGAGCCTGGGCGAGAAGCCCGGCGAGCACCGTGTGAAGCCGCTGCCCCCGCGCTTCGACTTCTTCAGCAAGCACGAGAGCCAGTACTAGAAAAACAGCATGGCTCAGTAGTCAATTTGGGACGGGGCTATTTTAGCTACCCGTCCCAAATTTGGCTGCAGCGCCTGCCAAAACGGACGGGGTAGCTAAAATAGCCCCGTCCCAAATTGACTACTTTTGATGGAATGGGAAGGAAAGACGGATGTCCAAGCCGCGTCGTCGTAAGCAGAAAAAGCAGGTCAAGGCCGAGCTCAAGCTCAGGCAGTTTACTGCTACCGAGCTTTCCGACCAGCTTGCCGCCCAACACTCCGCCGCCGACCTGCCGCGCTTTATGGTCGACACGGTCGCCGGCGCCTATGCCGCGGCTGATGCCGAGCTCATGATCGAGGGCTTCGGCGCCGCGAGCGAACGCCCGGTCACGCTGCGCGCCAACACGCTCAAAGCGACCGCCGAGGACATCGCCACGGCACTCGACGAGGCCGGTATCGCCCACCAAACCGTTACCTGGTACCGGGACGCCTTCATCCTGCCCGAGGCCCAGGTTTCCGACCTGTGGGACCTCGACATCTACCGCGACGGCAAAATCTACCTGCAGAGTCTGTCGTCTATGATGCCTCCGTTGGTCCTGGGCGCCCAGGCCGGCGAGGACATCCTGGACATGTGCGCAGCCCCCGGCGGCAAGACGACGCAGATCGCCGCCCTCACCCAGGGTCAGGCGCATCTTACCGCCTGCGAGATGAGCATCCCCCGCGCCGAGAAGCTCGAGTCCAATCTCCACCGTCAGGGCGCCAAAAACGTACCCGTCATGCGCATCGACGCGCGCGAGCTCGACGAGTTCTTCCGCTTTGACCGCATCCTGCTCGACGCCCCCTGCACCGGCACGGGCACCGTCATAAGCGGCAACGAAAAGAGCCTGCGCGGACTGACCGAGCAGCTGCTTGGCAAGTGCGCCCGCTCGCAGCGAGCGCTTCTGGACCGCGCCATGGGTGCCCTCAAACCGGGCGGCACGCTGGTCTATTCCACTTGTTCGATCTTGCCGCAGGAAAACGAGGACGCCCTGCAAGAGGCCCTCGACAAGCACATGGACTGCGAGCTCATCCCCCTCGACGGCACGCCAAGCGAAAGCGAAGCGCGCCGTGCCCAGGAAGCCGGCGAGGAGCCGCACATCGAGTGCAACGCCCTCACCGAGGCTATCGCTGCCGGCCACGTCTCGGCAATCGCCAACGGCCTGCCCGGCACGCTCACCATTCCGCCCAGCCGCGACTTTGAGGGCTTCTACATCGCCCTGATCCGAAAACGCAACTAGCGCACGGACCAAAAACTCAACAAGCTATCTCCGTGCGCGTTTGCCCTGCTGGTTACGATGCTGCTTAAGCGCCTCGCGCTCCTTGCGCTCGGCCTTTTTGCCCTTAATGGCCGTGACCACAAAGTAGATGACCGCGGCGGCAACGATTGCGCCCACACACAGGCCAATCGAGCCCAACATTGCTGTGAAATCCATACCACGTCACCTCTCTTTTAAACGGGACATTCAAGATAGCACCTCGATACCCGCCACCACAGCTCCTTCACGTTCGACGGCCTTTGAGTCTAACGGACGGCGCGGCGGGGAAAAATCAACTCGTCAAACGATTTAGCATTCGTAACGCTGGTCGCACGCCGCCGACCGCAGAACATAGAAACGGACCGCCATGGATACTCTCAACGATTTGAACGAGCGCGTCGACGCCTTCGTCGGCACCAGCTCCTTCGACACGCCCGCCGCGGCAAACAACCAAGCCCCCATTGATGTGCCCGCCGAGGTCCACGAGGACATCGTCGCCTCGGTCGACTTCTCCGAGGTCGAGCTTGCAGACGAATTCACCGAGCCACAGGTAGCCGTCACCCCCAACGGGCTGCTCCCCATGGAGCCGCTTCCCATCGACGGACGCCTGCGCAAAGCGGCCCTTCGCATGCCCGACGAGATCGAGGAGGCCAGCGGCTTTACGCTCTTCGGTCGCCGCATCAAGTCGCTCATCTACACCACCGACGTGGCCGTCATCCGCAACTCCAACGCCGATGCCGTCTTTGCGGTCTATCCCTTCACGCCGCAGCCGGCCATTACGCAAGCGCTGCTGACCGTCGCCGAATGCCCGGTCTTTGTGGGCGTGGGCGGCGGCACCACCACTGGCAAGCGCTCCGTTCAGATGGCGGCTGTCTCCGAGATGCAGGGCGCGGCGGGCTGCGTGGTCAACTCCCCCGCCACCGCCGAGATGGTTGAGCACATCACCAACATGGCGGACATCCCCGTCATCGCCACGGTCGTGCGCTGCGATGACGATGCGCATGCCAAGGTGCGCGCCGGCGCCAAGATCCTGAACATCGCCGCCGGCAAGAACACGCCGCAGGTCCTGCGCGAGCTGCGCGAGCACTATCCCAACCTGCCACTCATCGCACCGGGCGGCAAGACGCCCGAGAGCATCCGCGAGACCATCGCCGCCGGCGCCAACGCCATCATCTGGACACCGCCTTCGGCCCAGCAGCTGCAGACCGACATGATGCAGCGCTACCGCAAGATGAAAGAAGACGCCACACCCGTTATCTCGCGCGAAGATGTGCCCATTATCGACCAGGTCGCCGCCGCCGAGGTCAGCCAGGTCGAGAACATGAATCCCGACGTGCCGATTCCCGACGAGGTCATCGAGCGCGTCGCCTCGATTCACGAGCACATTGAAGAGCGCCGCGCCAACCGTGGCCTCAAGCCGTCGCTGCACGGCTTCTTCTTCCGCAGCAAGAAACGCTAACCGCAACAGCAAGGCCCGCCCCACAAACGTGAGGCGGGCCTTGTTCGTTAATCCACGCGCTTGTCGCCCATAAAGAAGAGCGCCACCGTACCAGGTCCGGTATGCGAACCGATCAGAGCACCGATATTGTTGATCTCAATCTTGCCCTTGAGCTGCGGAATCTGCTCCTCAATCAGTGCCGCCACCGCTTCGGCATCCTCGCGGCACGCAGAGTGCGACATGATGCACTTGCCCGAATAGTTCGCACCATCCTGGACATGCGCCATCATGGTCTTGACCATCTCGGAGATCGCGCGCTTCTTGGTACGGATCTTCTCGCGCGGCGACAGCTTGCCCTCGCAATCGACCGTCATAAGCGGGCAAATCTTAAGCGCCGTGCCGATGATCGCGCTCGCAGCCGAAATGCGACCGCCGCGCAGGTAGCTCGACAGATCGGTCGAGAAGAACCAGTGGTGCAGGTTGAGCTTGTGCTCCTCGATCCAGGCAGCCGTCTCATCGAGTGAAGCCCCGCTATCGCGCACGTCGGCGGCACATTCCGCCAGCAGGCCAAAGCCCGAAGACGCCGCCAGCGAATCGATGACGCGCACCTTGCCGCCCTGGGGATAGCGATCCGCGAGCATCTGCGCCGCAACGCAAGCCGAGCCATACGTACCCGAAATACCCGACGACAACGTCAGGTGCAGCACGTCTTTACCCTCGGCAACAAGCGGCTCCCAAAACTCCTCGTACTCACCCACGCTCACCTGAGACGTCTTAGGCATGGCGCCTGCGGATATCTGGGCAAAAAACTCGTCCGGCGTAATCGACTGATACAGATCGTCCGTATAGACAACATCGTCGATCTCGTAATGAAAACACACGACAGGGATATTGCGCGATTCAAAGAACTCCCGAGTTCGATCGGCGGCGGATTCACAGGTCAGGACAAAATCACTCATATGAGGCTCCTTACGTATTGCTACGAAAATTATCGCACAGCAAGCATAAATACGGTACAAATGTCCACTATTTACCAAATAGAGCCAAAGGTAGTGAACATCTTTACCGTCATCATCTCTATCGATCCCAGAGGCATACGTCTGTAAAAACGACCCTACGTCTCCACTCAACCGCCATATCTACCTCCACTAAATCGATTTACCAAACCGTTCGGCTAACAATTCGGCCGCCCATCCCCAATCGAAACAAAAGCGGCGCATACTGATAAACGTTTGACGCTGTTTATCAGTTTTACCAGCCCTATCGGAAGGTGTTTCATGGTCGCATTCGATCGCAATCCGCAAGACTTCAAGTATCTGCGCCTGCTGTCGAGACAGTTTCCCACCGAGCAATCCGCGTTTACCGAGATCATCAACCTCTCGGCCATCCTCAACCTGCCCAAAGGCACTGAGCATTTTATGAGCGACGTGCATGGCGAGTACGAAGCCTTTATGCACATCCTCAACAACTGCTCGGGCGTCGTGCGCGAGCATGTCGACGAAATCTTTGGCGAAACGCTCTCCTTTGACGAGAAGGGCGAGCTATGCACGCTCATCTACTACCCGCGCGAGAAGATCGAGCTGGTCCGCAGCCAGCGCGAGGACTCGCCCACCTGGTACAAGACGATGCTTGACCAGCTCATCATGGTCGCCCGCTCGCTTTCCAGCCGCTATACGCGCTCCAAGGTGCGCAAGGCCATCCCACGCGATTACGCCTACATCATCGACGAGCTGCTACACACGCATCCGGACGAGAACAACTATCGCGTGCGCTATCACGAGCGCATCGTGGAGTCCATTCTGGAGACCGCCAGCGCCGACGACTTTATCGAGTCGCTTGCCTCGCTCATCAAGCGCCTGGCCGTCGACCACCTGCACCTGGTGGGCGACATCTTCGACCGCGGCGGCGGCGCGGCCAAGATTATGGACCGCCTGCTCACCTACCATTCACTCGACATCCAGTGGGGCAACCACGACCTGCTGTGGATGGGCGCTGCGGCCGGTGAGCCCGCCTGCATCGCCACGGTGCTGCGCAACAACCTACGCTACGACAACTACGAGATCCTGGAGAACGACTACGGTATCTCGCTGCGTGAGCTTGTCGCCTTTGCCGATGCCACCTACACCGCCAGTGAGTCCATCACCCCGCTGATCAAGGCCATCAACGTGCTGCTCTTTAAGCTCGAGGGCCAGATTATCCAGCGTCACCCCGAGTTCGATATGACCGACCGCCTGCTACTCGACAAGATCGACCACGACACCGGCACGGTCACGCTCGCCGACGGCAGCGTGTGGCCGCTCACGACCAACGATTTCCCCACCGTCGACCCGGCGAACCCCTATACGCTCACGCCCGAGGAGCAGCACATCATCGACAAGCTCGTGTCCGAGTTTGTCACCGCCGATCACCTGCATCGACATATCGATTTCCTCTATTCCCACGGCTCGATGTACAAGGTCGCCAACGGCAACCTGCTGTTCCACGGCTGCGTGCCGCTCAACGAAGACGGCACCTTTAGCAGCATGAACTGCCTGGGCACCTGGCACGCTGGCCGCGATTATCTCGATTTTTGCGACCACATCGCCCGCCGCGCCTGGCGCGTGGGCGACCGCGACGCTCTCGACTGGATGTGGTACCTGTGGATCGGCTTTAACTCACCCGCCAGCGGACGCCTGGTGCGTACCTTTGAGCGCGCCTATATCGCCGATAAGAGCACCTGGGTCGAGCCGATGGACCCGTACTTTACACTTACCAAGTCGCCCTCGGTCTGCGACGACATCATGCGCGAGTTTGGCGTCGCGCCCATGGCATGTTCACCGACCGGTCACATCATCAACGGCCACACACCCGTTAAAACCACCAAGGGCGAGCAGCCTATCCGAGCCGAGGGGAAGCTGCTGGTCATCGATGGCGGCTTCTGCCGCGCTTACCATCCCAAGACGGGTATCGCCGGCTATACGCTCATCTCGAGCTCGCGCGGCTGCCGCCTCAAGTCACATCAGGCCTTTACCACCGTTGCCGAGGCGCTCACCCGCAACGTCGATATCGAAAGCGAGACCAACCGCTTTGACGAGGCCGACCGTCGCCGCATGGTGAGCGACACCGATACCGGCGCCAAGATTCGCAGCCAGATCCAGGACCTGCGCCAGCTGCTCGATGCATATAGAAACGGTGCTATCGAGGAGCGCGCCTAGCACCACCCGTGGGGATTGGCTAAACTTGCTGAGTTTGTCATCCCCACGGCGCCCCGGCGCCACCATAAGGCAGGTACCATGCAAAAGCTCCTTGCGCAGATCATGAAGTTTGGCGTCGTCGGCGTCATTGCCACGGTCATCGACTTTGGCATCATGAATCTGCTCCACTACGGTCTGGGCCTCAACATCCTAATCGCCAACACCAGCGGCTTCATCATCTCACTCATCTTTAACTACCTCGCCAGCATGAAGTACGTGTTTGCACACAAGGAGGGCATGAGCCGCCGCCGCGAGTTCATTATCTTTGTCGTGCTGTCCGTGATCGGCCTGGCACTCAACGACGGTATCGTGTTGACACTCAACGCCGGCCTGGGACTCGAGGCCAATATCGCCAAGATCTGCGCCACCGCGCTTGTCATGGTCTACAACTTTGTGACCCGAAAGATCTTCCTGGAAGGCGACGAGACCAAGTAACTCGCAACCTTACAGCTTTACGATGCCCACGGATGACGCGCGTCGAGCGCTGTGTTGTTCGTGGGCTTTGCTCGTTTACGGGCAAATTTTCAACGTTTGCGGATTAGCTCTTGAAAATTTGGCGAGTTCGTATAGTTCTTGGCAAAGACCTTACGTTTCCCTTGTAAAAGCTCTAAAGTATCCCCTGCTCGATTCATCAACGCATTGGATGTGATTACGTGCGCAAGGCGCTGGCACAACCTCATACCAAGCAGTTCCTCAAGTTCGCTGTCGTGGGACTTATCTCCTTTGGCATCGACTGGGGTATGCTCATTGCGCTTGTCGAGCTGTTCCACCTCGACTTTTTGATGAGCACCACGATCTCGTTCATCACGTCCGTCGTGGTCAACTACTGGCTCAGCATGAAGTACGTGTTCGATCATCGCGAGGGCATGAGCCGCAAGCGCGAGTTCACGATCTTCACCATCCTGTCGGTGATCGGTCTGGGCCTCAACGACCTGTATATGTTTGTGGGCGTCACGTTTTTGAGCATCGGTTACCAGGCCATGAAGGCCATCGCCACGTTCCTGGTCACCTGGTACAACTACTTTAGCCGCCGCTTCTTCCTCGAGGGCGCACGGTCGTAGTCGATTCGCTATTTGCTTGAATGTATAACCGGTTGGAATTCCCATTCCAACCGGTTTTTTGTTTGCTGAGAGACCCGGCGACCCAATCCCATTCGCATGAAAAACGGGCGGCCCGGATGTTTGTCCGAACCGCCCGTCTGGCGCGCTATGTCGAGGCCTCTAGCCTGTAACGTAATACCAGACCACGTTGTCACCGTTGGAGAGAACGTAGTTGCTGCAGGCCGTCATAGGCGTTGTGCCGTTGACGGAGTACATCCAGCCGCTCGTACCGCCGTACTGTTTCTCCGCCAAACCACCAATCGCGGAGACATACGTGCCGTACGACGAGCCATGCGCATTGACAGAAAGGCCCAGCGCGCACAGGGCATCGTAGACGGTAGCGCCTTCGTTAAAGGTAAAGGTGCCACCAGAAGACACAGGATTGCCCACAGCGCTCGATGTGACCGAAACCGTCACTGTTACGTAGCTGGACTCCTGCGAGCCGCTCTGGCCGCCCGAGGAGGCGTTTCCACCATTAGAGGATGAAACTCCATCAGACGACTGGCCACCGCCCGAAGAAGCACCGCCAGACGCATTGGAAGTATCACCGGCTCCCGTATTTTGGGCAGCGGATTTATCGCCAGACTTCTTGCCGTCCTGGTCCTCGGACTTCTTGTTATCCGAGTTCTTGTCCGATTCCTTGTTTGAAGACTCGGAATCGTCCTTGGACTTGGACTCATCTTTTGCGTCATTCGATGACTTGGAATCCTTGGAACTGGCCTCGCCCGAAGCGGCAGACGAGCCAGACGCCTTGGTGTCCTTGGTGACGACGCTCTCCCCCGTCACGGCCTGAATGATCCAGTCGATAGACCAGGCACCGCTTGTGGAAGGATGGACGAAACCCAGCGAGACGACGATCAGAATGGTACACGCGGCAGTCAGAACGCCGAGGAGCGCCTTGCGGCGAGGGGCGGACGCCGCCGAAGCGGCGCCCTTTTGCTTTGCATCGTCAAGCTGGATAAACGAGGAATCTGGTTGCTTGGGGTCAGCGTCCTTGGATTTATTGGACACAGCCCTCACCTACCGACGTTTGGTGAACACGAACACGCCGACGATGGCGAGACCGATAACGCCGGCGGCAACGCCAACAATGGCGAGCGGGTTGGTGCCAGTCTCCTGCTCGGAAGCACTAGAGGACTTCTTAGCAGTGGTCGTGGAAGCAGCACCCGTATCGGACTTGGAATCGGACTTCTTGTCGGACTTGCTGTCCTTCTTGTCAGACTTCTTGTCAGACTTCTTCTCGTCCTTCTTATCGGACTTATCGGAGCCCTTCTTGTCGGACTTGTTGTCCTTGGTCTCGGTCTTGGTCGACACCGTCGTCTTGGTCGTCGGCTTATGACCCGGGGCGATAGCGCCGCCGGCCTGCTGGCCCTTAGAGCCGGAGCCGGAACCCGTGCCCGTGCCAGCGCCAGCACCAGAACCGTTGCCAGCGCCACCGTTGCCACCATTAGTGCCAGAACCGCCATTGCCGCCAGGGTTAACGGCATTCTTGGTCCACTTGGCATACAGCGTCAGATCGGCCGTCACCGGTGTACTGAAATCATACGCCTGCGTGCAAGCCTCATCGGTATACCAACCGCCGAAAGTGTAGCCATCGCGCGTCGGATCGGCCGGCTTGACCAGCTTGCCGTCGGCCGTAGCCACAAACTTAGTGTCGCAAGCAGACCCGCCGTTGGAATTAAAGGCAACCGTCCAAGACTCAACAGCCCCGAGCTTGAACAGCGTGCCCGAATCATTGATGTAGTAGAGGTTGCCAGAAGCATCGGCAATGACCGGAGAGTCACAGTATTGGTAATGGCCAGCCGCATCATAAATCTGCGTCGCCTCTGCGTCGCCGAGCGTATAGCGATACACGCCACCACCAGCAGAGTAGTTGACGTAATCCTTGCTATCCGCGCTGTTAACGGTGAAGTACACATAGGTCTTGCCGCCCTGAACACTCACCAGCGGCGTAGCAGCAATACCGTTGAGGCCAGCCGGCAGCGCCTTGCCGTCGGCAGCAGCGACCATCGTGGTCTTACCCGTCTTCAGGTTATAGAAAACCAGAGCTGAGCCAGTAGCCGTCTGTCCGCCGACAATCAGATTGTCACCAGACACCGCAGGGGCGCTCAGATTATTCGTAAGGCCCAGATCAACCGTCTTCTGTTCACTCAGCACGCCCTTTGCCGAAAGCGAAATCACATGGAGCTTTCCATCGTGCGTCATCTGATAGAAGGTCGAACCATTGGACGGATCGGCAATGCAATCGGCATTTGCGACAGCGCCGAGCTTCATGGTCGAAACGACATCGCCCGTCGTCTTATCAATGCACTTAAGCGTGCCCGCGCTCGTAGGAACAATGGCGTACTTATCCGTCAGCGCAGCGCCAGTCCAATAATAGCCCTCGGAGGGGTCAATGTTCTGCCAAGAAACTTCGCCCGTGGCAATCTTGATACGCTTCAGGGAGCCGTTGCCGTAGGTCGCGTTGTAGTTCTCGTCATACGAAATATCGACCGTACCAACATAGACGTACTCGCCGTCCGAAACCACGGTGCAGGAGCTCTGCGTCAAGTCCGTCAAACCAGGCGTCAGCCACTTGCAGATCAGCTTGTCCGCAGTAATCGCCTGGACCGCACCGCCGTTGAGCGGAACGATGATAAGGCCGTTGGTATAGATCGGACGAGAGGTGTAGCTCACCTTGGAGGCAAGCGGCGCAGAGGCAACCTTTTTGCCCGTGGACGAATCGATCTTAATGAGCTCGTTCTCGGTCGCGATGTACACAAAACCGTTAGCAATGACAGGCTCGCTGCAGTTGGCATACTGCTGGCCAGACTCGGCCTTCCAATCGAAGGCCCACTTAAGACCGGCGGCCTGCGCAGGCGTCTTGGCATCCGTTACGGTCGAACCGTTGCCACTGTTGCCGTAGCCGGCCCACTCGGCATCCCAATCAGGAGTCGTCGCACTCGGGTCCACGACAATCTTGTCGGGATCGGGCATGGCCGAATCGTCGGTGGTATAGGCAAGCGTAACCTTATCGCCGCTCTTGAGCGTAATCTGATTGGCGCGGAGTAAGGAGGGCTCTCCATTGATATACAAGTGCCAATATTTATTGGTCGCAGCATCCCAGCCATACGGCTTGTGATCGAACGGCGAAGTAATGGAATTGAGGAACCAGTACTCACCACTCTGGGAGCCGTTGTACGTAACGCCCTTCGCCTTCAGAACCGTCTCAATAAGGTCCTGGGCCGTAGAGCCTTCGGGCAGGGAAACATTGCTTGCCGAGCCCCAGCGAGTATTGTTGCCGTTGACATCGGGACCGATAATATCAACGGACCCAAGAACCTGACCGGGGAGGGCATCGGCGTCAGCACCATACATAAAGGTGACGGCGTCACCCTCCTGGAGCTTGTAGGCACCGGCGCCAACGTCGGCGAACTTGCCATTTACGTAGAAGCGCCAATAGCTATTGGTCGCAGCATCCCATCCATAGGACTTACCATCGAACGGCGAAGTAATGCCGTTGAGGAACCAGCCCCAAGACGATTCGCTAGCATCGAGAGTAAGGCCGGTCTGCTCAAGGAGATCCTTGGCAGTGGAACCAGCCTTGAGACTCGTCTGGCCCGTCGAGGCCCAAACCTGCTGCTTGCCGTCCTTGCCCTTACCGAGGACCTGAACGGAAGCATGGACGGAATCAGAGGGCAACTGGTCGCCCCAGCCACCGTAGAACCACGTAACGGTATCGCCAGCATGAATGGTGACATTGTCTGCCGTGTAGTCGCTCGACTTGCCGTTGATGAACAGCTGCCAATAGGTCGAATAATCGAGCGGCGTACCCAGCTCAACGCCGTTGTACTTAAGGCTCAGAATGAAGGAGCCCGCAGCAACGGCGTCGATGTCATTCGCCTCGAGCGCGACCTTCGTAAGGTCAAGTGCGCTCGAGCCGGACGTCACCACATACTGCGCGTTATCGACCCAAGTCTGAGTCTTGCCCTGGGCATCGCGACCAATGACGGTCACATTTGCGGCAACCTGGTCCTTAACGACAGGGGACGCGCTACCAGCCGTATAGGCAAACTCAATCTTCTGCCCCTGGGTGAGCTTGACGCTGCTCGCGCCAACCGAGGAAGACGCGCCGTCGACGAACAGCTGCCAGAAGGCATAAGTCGTCGGGTCGTAGGCAAGCGTGCGGCCATCGCTCGGGGATGTAATGCTTTTGAGGTAGAAACCGTATGCCGTGTTCGGATCGTAATCCGCCTTGAAGCCCGTCTTCTCCTGCAGCTTAATAAAGGCATCCGCAGCCGTCGCGCCCTCGTCGAGCTTGAGCTGCGTAGGTGCCACCCAGGTCTGAGCCTTGCCGTCGGCATCGGTGCCGATAATCGAGAACGAGACCTCGACTTGCTTCTTGGCGACATCGCCGGTTTCTGTCGGGTTCTCTGCCTGAACGGCAGCCACGGCGGCAGATCCTGCTTGGCCAGCGGATGCCGTCGAAGACTGCTCGCTCGCGGCAGGGTTCTCCCCCGTCGCCGAGCCTTCGTCGCCAGCTGCCGCCCCTGTTGTGGCGGCACTAGCTGCGGGCGCGCTCCCAGAATCTGAAACCTCGGCGCCGCTCTGCTCGGCGGCACCGCCCGCAAGCGCTGCGTCCTCACTCGGCGTCGCAGTCTGAGCCACAGCCTCGGCAATGCCCTCGGCACCCTCGGCCCACAGCTGAGCCGGCGTGGTGCCAAAGGCCATCGCGAAGGCCAGGAATGCCACCAGGCCGCGCTTGGCTACGCCGCGCGCAATTGCGCCACGGCGACGCGAGACGCGCTGGCGCTCGTCCACAAACATATCCATTTGTCTCCTACTGTCTGTACTTGGAGCGTTGCCTTGAGGCTGCCCCACGTCATCGCGCATGTTGCGCTCGAGTTCCCCCATCGGGGTCCCCCTTCCCTCCAGAGCCCTATGCACACCGGCGGCATACGCCGCAGCCGCATGCAAGATGGGAGGCGATCCGACTTAACCTTAACGACTCGGGCACGTCGTCCGATCTGCGACGCGAACATCCCGAACCAAGAGGAATTACGGTTACTGGTACAGCCGGGGACTTGCACCCCGATTCTCCCAAACGCGCAGGAAAACTGCGCATTCGTGCGTCTCCGCACCACCATCTAGGCCATCGATTATTACTGTCACTATGGTATCACGCAAAAGGGCCCCGCACACAGGCGAAGCCCAAGGTAAAAGCTATGGTTTGCGATAGAAAAGGGCGGGGATGAAGTGCCGAGCAAAATAACCCGTTTCCCCGATTCCGGAAATCGTTAACGCTTGCCGCCGTGGCTGTTGCGCCAGATCTCGCGGCCCAGCATCAACGCCAGCACCAGCGCGCTCACGTAGCCCATAAAGCCGATGACCGGGATACCAAACACAACCGGCTCGATGCGAGCGTAGTACACCACCGACGAACCGATAAACAGGCCGGCGATCACAATTGCCATCGACATGCGGTCGATAATTCCGCCCAGCTGCCGCAGCGCCTTATCGCTGCTCATGATCTGCGTGTTCACCTTAAGCTGGCCGCGCGTGAGCATGCGCGATGCCAAGCCCAGATACTCGGCCGCCTCGAGCGAGCCTTTTGCCGCGCGATAGCTGCTCGCGGCAAGATCGCGCCCCATTTCGCGGACGCGGGCATAGGTGCTCTTTTCGTTTTTGATGTGCGCCTGGATGATCTGGATCATGTTGACGTTGGGCATGTACTCGGTCAGCAGACCCTCGAGCGTCACCATGCCGCGCGCGAACATCGTCACCACGCTCGGCAGCTCAACGTCGTTTTTGCGCGCCAAATTTAGCAGCGAGGTCAGAAACTCGCCGATATCAAGATCCTTAAGGTCAAGACCCGCAAAGTCGGCGACGATAAAGTCCAGATCGGACAAAAAGGCCGAATGGTCGAGCTCGGCAGAATCGCCGCGCGTCACGGCAAAGCGCATGAGCGAGTCCTTGAGCTTGGGCACGTCGCCCTCGGCCACGGCAAAGATCATATCCTTGACGATACCGCGGTCGTGGCTCGACATGCGCCCGACCATGCCCAGGTCGATAAAGTAGACAATGCCGTCTTTGAGGATGATGTTTCCCGCATGCGGGTCGGCATGGAAAAAGCCATCGTCGAGCACCTGCGTCGAGTAGTCCTCGACGATTGCGGCGCCAATCTTTTCCAAATCATAGCCCTCGGCCACCAGGCGCTCGGGATCGGCAATGGAAATGCCGTCGATGTAGTCCATGACCACGACGTGCTCGGTGCAAAGGTCCAAGTAGGATTTGGGACACGACACGCCATGCACGCTTTTGTGGAAGTCATAGAAATCGTTGAGGTTTTTGGCCTCGGCCAAAAAGTTGGTCTCCTCGCGAAACGATGTCCACAGCTCTTCGACTACGCCGTGCAGGTCAACGAACTGATCGGTGTTGACGAACTTGGAAACGATGCGCACCACCGAACGGATGATGTCGATGTCCTGAGCCATCACCTGCTGCGCGCCGGGGCGCTGCACCTTAACGGCCACGTCCTCGCCCGTCACCAGGCGGGCACGGTGTACCTGCGCGAGCGACGCGCTTCCGAGCGGGTTGGGATCGATCGCGTCGAACATCTGCCCCAAGCGCTGGCCGTATTCCTCTTCCAGACAGCGGAGCACCACCTCATACGGCACCGGCTCTACGTCGGAGCGCAGGCGACGAAGCTCGTCGCAAAACCGCTGCGGCAAAATCTCGGAGCGGTTAGCCAGAATCTGCCCCATCTTGACGAACATGGGGCCGAGCTCTTCGAGCAGACGACGCAGGCGCACCGGCGTGAGGTTATCCCATACGCGATACTTTTTGATCAGGCGAACGATCTGCCCAATGCGCTCACGACGACCTGCCGGCGTGAGCTGGTATTCCTCATCCGGCGCCATCGCGTCGGGCTCCTCGGGGACCATATCGACAGCGCGCGGCTTCTTGCGAGCGCCCGAGACGGCGGCCTCAACCTCATCGACAACCGCCGTCTCGTCACCCAAGGGATCTAGATTGTTGTAATCGGTGGTGGAATCTGCCATCTGCGCTGCTATTCGGCCTCTTCGGCGTCCTCTGCGTCGTCGGGCTCAACGGACTCGACGGGCACCGAGGTCACGTTGTCCTCGACCGAATCGACGATGTCGCGCACATGGGCCAAAAAGGCCGTGCGCTCAGGGGCGGTCATAACGCGGACGCGGGCCAGGATGAGCTCGTCGAGCACGCGCTGCGCCGCAGTCTCGCCCTGCATGCCCAGGCGCTCGGTCAGGTCGGAGATGGTGCCACCCGCCTGCTCGAACATGTCAGACACGCTGCGGGCGATATCGGGGGTGCCGGCATCCTTGCGGACCTGCTCGCCCTTGGTATTGAGGTCGTCAAGGACCTTCTTGCCGCCCTCGACGGCAACGGCGGCGGCGCCAAAGCCCACGTTGATGGCACCGTTAACAAGCTGATCGAATTTCATAACCATGGTTGGCTCCAATCGTGAACAACTGCATTGGCCTTCTTGTACCCAAGATTGGGCGAACGACACAAAATCGTTTTACCGCCAAGATAGGAATCGAGTGGGGCAAAGCCTTCGACGGCGTTTGCCCCACTCGCTCGTTGCAAGGTCGTCTTTACCTTACGTTATCGTTCATCGCGAAGGAATTCTTCATGGCACAGCTCGTGGTGTAAAGGACTTTGCCCAGCAGGGCATCGGTCTCCACCCGCACGCGCTCAGCAAAGGCTTCGTTGGCGCGGGCGAGCTCGGCAGACACCTCGGCCTCGGGCAGCGCGGCAACGGCTGCGTCAACGTCGTGAATCTGCTTGTGGCCCATGCCGCCGACCTTCTCCTGATAATCCTCGACCGCGCGACCGCACTCATGGAAGCGAACATCGGCCAAGGCGCCGATCAGGCGATTTGCCCAATAGAAATTCTCGGACGTCACGCGAGCCTGCGTGTCGGCGTAGTACTCGGGCATGGTCTCGACATTGGCGTACAGCGGCACGAGCGCGTTAAACGAGTTAGAGCCAAACGCCATCCACTGCACGGCGCGATACGCCGGCTGCGCATAGGGGCGCAGCTGCAACACGGCGAGCTGGCTGTTGCGGTTGATGCCGATGGGACGATAGGCGCCGCGCGTGGCGGGCGTGCCCTTGCTGCCGTAGCAGTCGTACTCCGTGCCCTGGTAGTGGCTCGAAAGCACGTACTTGATGTCCTCGATGGTCACCTTGCGCTCGGGCACGCGGCTCCAAGGGATGTCATCGCTCTCGGGCGTGTAGTCGGCGTCGGGACCGTCCCATACATCGCTGGGGTTGAGGCAGCGCTGCATGTACCAAGCGCGCGGCGTGTTGTAGACGTGGTCGCTGTCGCCGTGCGAGCCAAAGGCCTCGCGCGGGTTGAAGACCGTCGCCGGACCGTCGCCCTCGACGCCCAGCGTCAGGTCCAGATGCCACTCGGCCATCCAGGAGCGCAGATCGGCGGAGCACATATAATCTGCCTGGGCGCCCTCGGCGTCGTCCAGGTCAAAGCTATCGATACCCAGCTGGTTGGGCATGGTCACATAGGCGTCGTCGGGCACGCGCTTGGCGATCCAGTGGTGGCCGCCGATGGTCTCGAGCCACCAGATCTCGTCAACGTCACTAAAGGCGATGCCGTTGTTCTCGTAGGTACCGTAGCGCTCGAGCAGGTCGCCCAGAATGCGCACGCCGTCGCGGGCAGACTTGGCGTACGGCAGCACCAGGGTCACCATGTCCTCCTCACCCAGACCGCCGGGCTGCGCCGGAACATAGCCGTCCTCGCCCTCGTTGCCCTTGGCGGGCACGTAGTCCACGAGCGGATCGGCGCCGCGGACGCGCTCGTTGGTGGTAAGCGTCTCGGTTGCGGACATGCCAACATTGAGCTCGTTGAATCCGGCCTCGGCCCAAATGCCGTGACCCGGGATAACGTCGGGGACGCTCGTGTAACGCATGGGATTGTCGGGCAGCTCAACGGTCAGGTGGCTCAGGACGCTCGTGTAGGCACGCGGCTGCTCGTCGGGATGCACCACGCGCATGCGCTTGGGCTCAAACACCCCGTTGGACGAGTCCTCGTTGCGGGCGACCAGCGTCGACCCGTCGTAGCTCGCATTCTTACCAACCAAAATCGTTGTGCACGGCATGCGCATCCTCCTTGAGCGAAGAAATCAAACGGTGACAGTGTATCGCTTTGGCGCAAAAAGGGCGAAACCGCGACCCTTCAGGACCCCCTCGAGACCCCAGTGTGCAAAAAATGCCAAATATGAGTACTGTCACCAATTTAGTAACAGCAAATATCCTTGTAATGAGTGCCGGAAATCCCCAATTGTCCAAAAGCAAGACAACGTTATTCCCCATAGGTTCAATAAAATGGGCTCCCCAACGAGAATGAATATCGTTAGGGAGTCCAAAAGACGTAAAACATATGTGACTATCTTGGCAACAGTACTCATATTTGGCATTTTTTGCACAGTGGGTATATAACTGACCCTCTATACAGCCCAAAACGCCTATTTCGATGCGCGCTCCGCCGCCTCGATCACGTGCTTGGCGAGAATCGCCGTCGTTACAGCCCCCACGCCGCCCGGTACGGGAGTAATTGCGCCAACGATCGGCTCCGCGGCATTAAAATCGACGTCGCCGACCAGCTTGCCGGCGGCCTCGTCCCAGTTGATGCCCACATCGATGATCGTCTGGCCCTCGCGAACCGCATCCGCGCCAATCGTGCGCGCGCGTCCAACCGCGGCAACAACAATGTCGGCAGAACGGCACTCGGCAGCCAAGTCGCACGTATGCGTATGGCACGTCGTCACTGTGGCATTGCGAGCCGTAAGCATGGCGGCAACGGGACGGCCAATCACCAGCGACCGACCGACGACCGCGACCTTGGCCCCATCCAGCTCAACGCCGTAATGGTCCAGCAGCGCCAGCACGGCCTCGGCGGTGCAAGGAGCAAAGCCCTCGCCTCGCCCCGAAAGCGCGGTAAGCAGCGAGGCCGGCGTCATGGAGTCAACATCCTTGGCGGGATCGAGTGCCGCGGCAACTGCATCCTCGTCAAGCCCAGCGGGCAACGGACGAAACATCAGACAACCGTGAACAGCGGGGTCGGCATTGATGCCCTCGATGGCCGTCAGCAGCTCATCCTGCGAGACATCGGCGGGAAGCAGAACGCGGCGGGCCTCAATGCCCACCTTTTCGCAGCGCTTGAGTGCACCGCGCTCGTAGGATAGGTCGTCCTCGTGCTCGCCTACACGGACAATGGCCAGCGTCGGAACGATGCCCTGTTCGCGCAGGGCGGCGCAGCGAGCAGCGAGTTCCTCGGTCAAAGCACGGGCAACGGGAGCACCCTTAAGCAGCTCAGCCATGGCTATCCCCTCTTCCTTGCGGCATCGGCGGCGCGGCGCGCCAGAGCATCGGCGCGCGGCAGCCACGTATCCAGCAGCTCATCACATGCAGCCTCGAGCTCCTCGGCGCGTGCCCGGTCTTTCATAGACGTGGTATTGGCGAAGAGCGTCAGGCTCGCGCCCTGCATGGCGGCGCGGCAGAATACGGCACCGCATGCCACGTCGGACAGCAGCTGCCGCGAGCCCTTGTCCGCCATGTCCTCGAGCAGCGCCAGCGCACGACCGCACGCATCCATAATGCGGTACGGCGGCATGGCTGCCACGTGCAGCGCATCCTGAATCGCAGCCGGTCGAGCCGGATCCTCGCGCGAAATACCGTACGCCGCAGACACCTGGCCGTACGCACGAACGTCCTCGGCAACCAAGTCGACAAGCTCCTGAGACAGCTCATCTGCCTGGGCAAATGCGTGTGTCAGATCGCCTGCGCGATCGGCAAGCGCGGGATTGGTCGCCCCGTAGCGCGCGACCATCCCGCAAAGCGAGGCTCCCAGCGCGCCCACAAAGGCGCTCGCGCTACCGCCGCCGGGAACCGGCTCGCGCGCGGCAAGCGCCTCGGCAAACCCTCGGCAGGTTTTATCCATCATCTCTTGGCTCATCGAAACACCTCTGCCCACCGCGCCGGCCACCACGGGCCGCACGCATAATAAAAAAAGGGACAACGACGCCAGGAAGCGGTTGTCCCATTCATCGGTTTAATTGAAGCCCAGTCTAACCCATAAGACAAAGGCTGTCAGGAGCTCTGGCTATCGGCGTTTCCGATTGCCGGCTATAGGCACGGGCGCCTAGTCCACCTGGAACGTCGGCAGCAGCGTGTCGATAATCTTCGACCCCATGTCGCGGTTTGCAGTCGAGTACTCCAGATGCGCCGTGGCAATCGTTGAATCCGTGACGATCGTCTTTTCATAAATGATCGTGTCGCCGTCGCGCCACGAAACCACGTACCAGTTGTCACCCTCCGCGGTATAGAGGTCAGCCTTGCCCGAGGTGTCCTCATCGACAAACATCTCGTGCGAGGTTTCGTCGTTAATGTTGACGTAGCCAAACAGGTTGATCACAAACCCCGTCTCCGGATCCTCATACCTGGTGCCACTGCCGCTGGGAGTATCTTCCATCTCAAAGCGATTGGGAATCGACATGCTATAAGGATGCATGTCGTTCGTGTACGTATACACGTCGGTTAGGTAATCGTCCGAATCGCCCGAGCCGTAGTACGCCGATTCGTCCTCGGGAACGGCCTCGTCATCCGACGACGAAGACTCCTTGGCCTTGGACTTGTCGCTCTTCTTCTTGGCAGAAGAATCTTTCTCGTCCGAAGACCCGGTATCGATCACCGAGATTTGCGTGTCAGAGCTCTTGGACCCGTTAAGCATCGTGAGCGCAAACACCGTGCCGCCACCGATGAGGACCACGGCGGCACACGCCACCGCGATGACAATCGGAGCTTTGCTCTTAGGTTTTTGAGGTGCAGGCGCAACCGGCGGCATCGCTTGGGTTAGGCCCGGGGCAGAGGAAGGACCAGCGCCCGTAGGCGTCGGCGCGGAGCCACCCGCAAGCGACGCCCCGCAATGCGTGCAAAACGTCGATCCATCAGGCACTTGCTGTCCGCATTTTTGACAGAACATCGTTCGACCTTTCGTGGTTTAGCTTTTGTCACAGCCAAGTCTAAAACCTTAAGCCGGCATCGCTGTTGCGCAACATTGGGAGCATCAACCAAGCCGCACGCTTGCCCAGCGCCAGGCCCACCTTGCGGCAAGCCCGCATATGCAAACATGGGACACATGGCCCACCTTTCGAGACTCCCGGGCAGCACAAGCTGGGGCATATCTATAAGTAAGGAACCCGTTGGGGCACGGCCGCGCAACGGCCACAAGCGATGAACGGAGGCGTAAGCCGCACAGTACACAGAGACATCCGCCGCCAGCGCAATCAGTACCCCAACAGCATGCGGCGCCGTGATGTCATCGGCAGACAAGGAGGACACCATCATGAAGAAAAAGACCCTATCGATCCTTTCCCTCTGCATCGCCCTCTTTGCCGCGTTTGCCCTTGTCGGCTGCGGCGGGAGCGCATCGGGCGGAGGCCCCAGCGGCGGCGGAGCCAAGAGCGAAAGTAAGAAAAAGGCCCCCGCAGCCGCAAAGACCGACTTCATCTGGTTTAAGGTCGAGATGCCCGAGGGCGTCGGCGTAAGCGACTCTGCCGGCAAGAATGCCGACAGGGTCCAGCTCACCTTCCCCGAAGACGAGAACGCCTCGGCCGATCGCTTTATCCCCGTTTGGAAAAAAGCGCTGACGGCCGAGGAATCCCACGCCGACCAGGCGGAAAAGAAGGGGGATACGTTCCAGTGGAAGGATGGCGGGTCCGTCGAGTATAACGGCAGGACGTGGCTCGTCGGAACATACGAGGACAACAGCGGCATCTCAACCATGCTTTTTACCGACGTTGAGCCGGGAAGCGTCTACGTCCTCATCTCGGACTTCGACCAGCACAAGAAAGAAGCCGAGGCACTCCTCAACTCCATCGAGTTCCCCGATGACATGGAAGAGGCAGTTTCCGAGGCACGCGAAGTTGAGATTTCAAGCATCGAGATCAAGTAACGGGGCACCCGTACGCGCCTACGCGAACCCGCGTAGGCGCGCCCCATTAAAACAACGGGCGCCCAACCCGGGGAGGGCCGACAGCATCGGCCCTCCCCTCTTTTGCGCCCTCGCATATTGCCACTTGTCGGCGCAAATCCTGCCCCCAGAATGGGACACATGGCCCACCCGAATGAGCTGCTCGCGCGTACAGTAAAGACAGGTAATCCATGGGCGGTTACAGATCGAGGAGGACACGACCATGAAAAAGAAGGCCTTTGCGATTCTCACCCTCTGCATGAGTCTCTTTGCCGCAGTTGCCCTGGTGGGTTGCGGTGGAAGCGGCGGCGCCACCGGCAGTGGCGGTGGCGGCGGAGCAGAAAAGCCAGCCGTGGATATGAGGACCGATTTCATTTGGTTTAAGGTCGAGGTCCCCGAGGGCGTCGAGATCACCGACGTCGCAGGCGACACTGCCGACAGGGCCCAGTTTAAGTTCACCGAGAGCGAGCACGCCAGCGATCGCTTCATCCCCGTCTTCGATCCTGACAAGAACGCCGACGAGCTGTTCGACTACGAGGCAAAGTGGAATGCCAGTTTTGAGTGGACCGAGAATGACCCCGTCAAGTACAACGGCAAGACTTGGCGCAACGCTTCCTATACACACTCGGGCGGCGTGACGACTGAGTACTTCACCGAAGCAGGCGGCGGCAGCGTCTACGTGCGCATCGACAACGTCGAGGAGCACAAGGACGCCGTCGAGACCATGATGAAGTCTCTGGAATTTGCCGACGACATCGCCAAGGCCAAGACCGAGGCCATGGATGTTAAGCTCGACGATATCGAGATCAAGCGCTAAGCAACTGGCGAGCGCAGCGGGAAACACGGGCGCAGTGCAAACAAGCGACGGTGCCCCAGCGTTTCGTACTAAGGGAGGGCCGGTAAACCGACCCTCCCTTTCTTATGCCGGCACCTGACGAACGCGAGGATGCCGGATGCCGGAACCGCCCCAAATGTGGCAACAGTACGAAAACGACAAACACCCCAACACGTCCGCCCACCGATTTATTGCGCCGCGCAGACAATTAAACCAGCATCTTTAAACATCTGGGCAGTATAGTGACCAAAACTATCGCATAACCGCACCCTGCGAACGGAGGAGTTATGACCGAACACCACGCCATCAGCCGTCGAGCATTCACGTTGGGCCTAGGACTCGCAGCATTGTCGCCATTTGTAAGCCTGCCCGAAACCGCGGGATTGGGCCTTCCCGTGCGCGCGGCATTTGCAGACGACGCCACCACAGCGTCGGCCAACCTCAACAATTTCGTCATTCGCCTTCGCCCCGCGGGCTATTTTCGCACCGCGAGCGTCAACGAAGACGGCAACGTCATCGGCAACGTCTGCCACCTGTTTAATGACGGCACGTCCAGCAAGCTCATCCTTGAGAACGTAACGACCAAGAATGACGATACAAACTGGTATGCTATCCGCACCTTGCTCAATTTCGAAGAGCATAAAAAGACGGGCTACAGCATTTGGTCGGTCGATGGCGACTCGGACAAAGATGGAAAGGTTATCCACGTATGGAGTGGCGAGTATGACAACAAGCCCAGCCGCGCTTTTGCGTTCGAGCGTCAATCAAACGGAACCTATATCATCCGAGACCGCACGGTCGAGAAAGAAACCGAGAAAAAAGACATTAAGTACCTGGCAATAGAATCGAACGGCAAAGACCAGGACAACAATAAGATCTGCCATAAGAGTGAGAGCATTCCGTGGGAGCTCGAACTTATCGGTTACGACATGAAAAAGAACGATGCCACGGTTAGCAGCATCGACTGGATCACGTATAGCAGCTACGTCGATGGGCCATGTTGGATGAGCCACGTCGACGACGACAAGTACCTCGACGAACTGAGCATCCCGGGTACGCACGATTCGGGCACCTGCAGCGTGGACAACGACACTGAGCCCCAATCCTCGCAAGTAAAATGCCAGCAGGATTACATTCCCACGCAGTTGCTCGAGGGAATCCGCTATTTTGATATCCGACTCGGAAAGGGCGACGACCCCGGTATCGACCACGGGGATTACTACCTGCTCAAAAAAGACGCGTACTTTATGCATCTTTCCGATGTCATAGGCTACTTCAATACGTTTTTGAACGAAAACCCGACAGAAGCGCTCATCATGCTTGTATCACGAGGCAACGACGAGGCTACCGACGAAAGTGTTACGACGGCTTTCGCCAAGGTTATGGCCGATAACCCCGATCTGTTCTACACGTCGAGCCGCGTCCCCACGCTGGGCGAGGTGCGCGGAAAGATCGTCCTGCTGCATCGATTTAGGCTCGACGGCGACAGCGTAAGCGGCCACACGTGGGGCCTCGACCTTACCGAATGGGATGACAGGATCAAGGCTCACTCCGACAGCGCCACTATGTGTCTCGTCCAAGACGCGCGGGGCTTTGAAGCCACGGGGGAAACAGGCGACAAAGAGCCCTATTGCACCAAGGTATACGCCCAGGACAAGTACAAACTCACGGGAACCGACAAGCTCAGCTGGGTCGATAATGCGCTGAAGGAAACGACCGGGCGCACGCGCAACAAGGTGGACGTCGTGGACGATGACGGGGCCAATGTGCCAGTCCAGGAGCGTTGCTGGTCTATCAACTACACCAGCTGCACGGGCTTGTCGCACGGAGGCAATCCTTTTACCTCGGCACGAGTGGTCAACGAGCATCTGTACAAGAGCCCGTACATCAACCCCAGCGACAACAAGGATACGAAGTCAGATTACCTCAAGCACATTGGCATCATCGCATCCGACTTTGTTGATGCGGCGCTGGCCCGGAGCATCTACCAGCGCAATTACGATTACGATACACAGCACAAGCAGACAGCTTCGTACTACCTCCCGACCTGCATGCGCATGACGTACGGCGACTCGCTGAGCGATGCCTCGCTCCAGGATGGCAAGACCGTTGGCGAGGGCCATTTCCGCCTCGTCGACAGCAGCAACGTACTCAACGTGGCGGCTTCGGGCCATGCGTTTGCCATCGAATATGTGGATGTCGACGCCTTGGGCAACGAGACCGTTACGGAGCTGCGGGGCTCCGTGCCCATCGATATCGATCCACGCGCGCTGACGCCCCATTTTGAGGGACTCGAAGGCCTTAAGGCCGGCGAAGACGTGCGCGCCAAGATTGCGGCATCACTCGAGGGCAAGCTCGAAACCGATGCCTGCACGGCCCATCTCGAGTTTGTGCACGACGCGGACGGCGCTCCGGGCGCGGCAATGGCCGAGGGCGAAACATTTGCCGCAGGAACGTACTGGGTGCGCGTGAACGGTCTCTTGGGCGACGCGGCGCAGAACTACACGCTCGCCAGCGATGGAGCCGCAAGCTTTACCGTAGCGGCCTCGGACAGTGCAGGCGGCGCCAGCACCGGCACGGGTTCCAACGCAGGCGGCGCCGACAAGAATGGCAAGGGCAACAAGAGCGACCAGGGCAAGAACTCGGGCGGAAAACTCGCCGACACGGGAGACGGCTCCGACATTGCCGCCGGGCTCGCTGCCGCCGCCGTGGCGACAACGGTCGCAGGTGCAGCAATGCTTGCCAGTGACCGCGACAATACCGAGGACGTTAACGAATAGGCAAGCCAGTCTTTTGGGCGCATTAACTCAATCGGGGCGCAGAATACCGTTCTGCGCCCCGATTTTTACCTTGGCCCAAACGCCGCTATCGGCTACATCACCATGTTCAGCGCGTTCACAAATTCCTGGGCCTTCGCACGGCTACTCAGGCTAAAGACGCAAGCAGTCAACAGCCTATTGCGCAGAAAAACGTCGCGGCCCTTGATCCTGTTGACCCCCGTGATGTCCTTAAGATAGACAATCTCGGTGTGCTTGCCGCCGAAAGTGCCCTTCCTGAGCACCTCGATACGGTTGGGGTAGATCTTGACGTCTTTAAACCTACCCGAGCCCTTGTCCTGAAACAGCAAGGTGTTGTTGTCCATGCGTGTCACTCCCATGGAGTTCGTTAAAACTGTCTCTATTGCCACATTTTAACCACCGCAAGGCCCCATGCGAAGGAGCCAGTCAACGCAGCAATTCGTGTCCGCGCGAGGCTTTAAACTAAATGCAATAAAGATGCATTCCACAAGAGGAAAGTGGGGCGACAGTGATGGGCGAACTGGTAAACCGTGGAGAATCGGCAATCGTGCCAGAAGTTTTTTACAAGCAGGTTTCCTCGATTCTCAACGCCGCTCGCGACAAGGCCTATACCGCCGTTAACTTTGCGATGGTTGAAGCATATTGGGAGATCGGCAAGAGTATTGTTGATGAGCAGGGCGGAGAGGAGCGCGCAACATATGGGGAGGCATTGATTGCAGGCCTCTCCAGAAGGCTTACCGCGGATTTCGGAAGAGGCTTTGGCATCGCAAACCTTCGCAATATGCGTCAGTTCTTTCTTGCGTTTCCAATTCGCGACGCACTGCGTAGCGAATTGAGCTGGACTCATTACCGCAGGTTGATGCGCATTCCCGACCCTGATGCTCGCGCCTGGTACATGAACGAATGCGCCGATTCTCGTTGGAGCACGCGTCAGCTCGAGCGCCAGATCAACACCATGTTCCGCGAGCGCCTACTTGCCAGCAAGGACAAAGAGGCCGTCACCCAGGAAATCCAAAAGAGCGCCCCGGCTCGTCGCCCCGAGGATATCATCCGCGACCCATATGTACTGGATTTTTTAGGTTTCTCGGACGATGCTACGTTTCGTGAGAGCGATCTAGAGCAGGCGCTCATCACGCATCTTCAGAAGTTCCTGCTGGAGCTTGGCCGTGGCTTCGCTTTCGAGGCGCGCCAAAAGCGCATCACCTTTGATGGGCGCCATTTCTATATTGACCTTGTTTTTTACAACTATCTGATGCGCTGCTTCGTGCTCATCGACCTTAAGACCGATGACCTTACGCATCAGGACCTGGGCCAGATGCAAATGTATGTGAACTACTACACGCGCGAACTCATGAACGAAGGCGACAATCCGCCCATAGGCATCGTGCTCTGCGCGGACAAAAGCGATTCGATCGTCGAGTACACGCTGCCCGAAGACAACGACCAAGTGTTTGCCGCCAAATACCTGCCATATCTTCCAAGCAAGGAAGAGCTGGCGCGCGAGCTGAGTGCCGAGTACCGCGCCATCAACGAAGCGACCAATGGCGAAACGCAAGGGTAGCAGCACGTTGCGACCGAAACCACCGCAGCCGTCGCAGGCGCACTCGCGGTTGCGATGCACGCTACAAAACAATACCGGTCATGGACGCCGGCAACGACATTCTAGCCGTGGCTGGCGAGCGTGACCTGACAGGCAAAGACGCGGCCTTCGTCTGATGTGGGCCCATTGGCTGCCACAGAAAAGGACCGGTTGCAGCCGGCCCTCAAGACACTTGCACCTGCGTTGCCCGCGCTTCCGAAGTGTGACTAACTGAGGAGCGGGTTCCGTGGCACAACCTGATCTTGCCCAGCGAGGCGGCCCTTTTGCAGCCGGTCCACCGTTTATTTACATCTACCCCCTGCCAAACTACCGGATGGCAGCCCCCATGCCTGCGAGCCGTCCCGTGCTGCGCTTCCCTACTTCCCAAAGATCGCAGCGAGCAAGCCCTTGCGTTTGGGCTTTTCTTCTCGGTAGGAACCCTCGGCAGCTGCTGCTACCTGACGCGGTTGCTCGCCGCCTCCACGGCGCACGATCTGGTATAGGAACGGCGATTTAACGTATTTGACCTCGATGGGCGTGGCATGCACGGTACTTTCGCCGGACAGATGCAGGCTCGGGTTGAGCAGCGCCACAATATGCGTTTCGCGCTTGTCGCTAAACACCACCGCGGCCGCGCGGCCCGTCTGGCCGTTCACGGCGATGCGCACTTGCTCGCCATCTCGGCTATCCGACGCCGGACGATCGACAAAGTAGACCGGCACCATAACCAGACCGTCCTTGTGCTTGCGGGCCTTGCGCGCCCAGGTGCGGATGCTCTTTTTATTGAGCCCCAGCACCGCCTCGGCATCGTTGCCGGCAACGTCGAGCGCCAGCTTATCAATGACCACCTGGTCCTTGGTGGACGCATCGACGGAGACAACGCGGAAGTCACCCTCCTGCATGGCCGGATCAAACGGCCCAACCTTGGCAAAGTCCCACGGCTCCAGAATGCCCATAAGGCGAACATCCAGATAGTTTGCCCTCGGATACGCCCAGTCGAGCACCTCGTAGTACACCAGGGTCTCCTTGCTCAGGCCCTTGCCCGGGAAGCTCGCCATCATGCGCAAATCCGCGAGCGCCATGGGGAAGTAGAAGAGCATCATGTCGTTTTGGATCGCGTCTTCCACGTCGTGCCCGGCAAAGGCGTCGGGGTACTGGCGCACCAGCTGCAGCGCGTTGGCACGCGCCTGCTGCGGCGAGATTTCGCATGGAATACCCTGCTCCGGCACATACTCCGCACCCACACCCAAGGTCAGGCGTTTGCTAAACGTACCGGGCTTGAGCAGGTCGGCAATGCCGATCTTGTTGCCGCAGGACGGGCACTCAAACACACGCTGCGTTGACTCGCCCTCAAAGGACGCTCCGCAGAAGGGGCAAGGAATGCTCACATGCGTGGCCTCTTGGAACTCCTGCGCCGTGCCGCGATCCTCCCACAGCAGATGTTCCAGGACCGACTGATTGTGCCAGTGCGAATTGAAGAAATACCAGTCCGGGTCCTCCGGGTGCTCGAGTTGCGACACATGCGTGAGCTTGAGCAGTCCATCCACCACCGTCAACGGCGTATGGCGAATGCCCAAAGCGCTCTTGGGCTCTCCGGCGTCCGCCTGCCACGGAATGACCGCGCCGCAATAGGCGCACTCAAAGCTGCGCTTAGCCTGGTGCGAGTACATAGGGCCGCCGCAGTTTTGACATTTAATGGCAAACATCTCGTCCATGGAAACGTCCTCCTTTGCACAGGGGCTGTCGACATTAAGTATGTCGAGCAAACAGGCACACGCCCATACCCATGTGGCCCAAAATGGACCACCCAGGCAGACGAGAAGGCTCGCTCGTTAGCACCGGCAGACCATTGCTGCATTTTCTGAGCATCGGTGCACAGCGCCTCCGCGCGAGCTACACTATCCCCTTAAACATGATTGTGAGGACGACCGCTATGCTATTTGTAAATCGGCTGGTACATACGCTTGTTCCCGGCAGCGAGGGCGAGCCGGTCGATACCTCCTGCCGCACCAACGCGGGCTTCGCCGCAAGCCTCATCTGCATTGGCCTCAACATTACCCTGTGCCTAGCCAAGGGCATCGCGGGCCTGCTCGCCGGCTCTGTCTCGCTCATCGCCGATGCCTTCAACAACCTCTCCGATGCCTCGAGCAACATCGTGAGCCTGCTCGGGTTCCGCCTTGCCAGCCGCCCGGCAGACGAAGGCCACCCCTATGGCCACGGCCGCTATGAGTACCTAGCCGGCCTGTTCGTCGCCGTCCTGGTCTGCGCCGTCGGCATCAACCTGATCCTCGAGTCGGTCACCAAGATCATCAAGCCCTCCCCCACCGCCTACACGCTGGTCTCCCTAGCCGCTCTCGTCTTGTCCATGCTCGTCAAATTCTGGATGGCCGCATTCAACCGCGCGCTGGGCAACCGTATCGATTCCGAAACACTCATTGCCACGGCGCAGGACTCCAAAAACGACGTCATCACCTCGGGCTCGGTCTTAGCGGCGGCGCTTATTTCGCAAACGACCGGCTTTGACCTCGATGGCTGGGCTGGCCTGGGTGTGGGCATCTTCATCTGCATCAGCGGCATGGGCCTAGTGCGCGACGCCATCAGCCCGTTGCTGGGGCAAGCGCCCGACCCCAAGCTCGTCCAGGCAATCCGCGACAAGATCATGTCGTATCCGCAGGTCCTAGGCACGCACGACCTGATGGTGCACGACTACGGCCCCGGTCGTCAGTTTGCCAGCGCCCACGTGGAGATGCCCGGCGAGGGCGATGCGTTTGAGCACCACGAGATCCTGGACACCATCGAGCACGATATCAAACGGCAGATGGGCATCGGTATCACGCTGCACTGCGACCCCATCGCCACCACCGGCGACGACCTGCGCGGCTGGGTCAAGCGCGGCGTCATGCAGATCGACCCCGCGCTCTCCATCCACGACCTGCACGAGCACGACGGCTTTGTGTCATTTGACCTGGTGCGTCCCGACGGCTTTGACATATCCGACGAGGAGCTGCTGGAGCTCGTCACGCGCATCGTGCACGAGCGCAGGCCCGATGCCTCGTGCGTCGTTACGTTTGACTCGGGCTTTAGCTCGCCCGACCGTCCAGCCGAGCAGCTGTAACCGACAGCAAAACGGGACGTAGGACCGCCGACCAACGCGCCTATGCGCCCGGTCACGCGATCCTGCGTCCCGTTTTTGTTTGCACTGCTAAGGCTCTAGCCGCTCGGCCGCTAGTTTCCCTGCGCGCCCGAAATGCCGTTTTGCAGGGCATCCCAGGCGTTCGTTGCCATATCGCCCAGGTTCTGTGCGGTATCGCCGAGATTCTGAGCCGTGTCACCCAGCTCTTGGGCCTTATCCCCAAGCTCCTGCGCCTTGTTGCTCAGGTCCTCCAGCGTGTTGGAGCTCGAGCTGTCGGTACCGCTTTGGCCGCCGGACGAGTTGCCCGAGCTGTTCTTGTGCGTGAGTTGAATTTCGAGGTTGCCGTTGTCGTTATAGTAGGCAGAAGTAACGACCCAGTTGGCATCGACGACGGGCGTTGAGCCATCATCAGTCAGGACCACGGCATTCGAAAGATCGGCGCCGCGCGACTTGAGAAGCTTCTTGGCGTTGGACCAGTACTGCCCCGGGATATCGCTCAGATCGACGGTGCTAGACGAGGCGGACTCGGTTTGCTCGGCAGTGGTATCGGCCGTTGAACTCCCTCGCTTGTTGAGTATGCCCGACACGATGGCAAACACAACCGACAGCGCAAAGAAGATCGCCAGCACGATGAGGATCTTCTTGATCACGCTCGACGAACGCGATGGCTTCTTCTCCTCGTCCTCGCCATATTGCGGAATCGACTTGGGGTACTCGCGATACGGCTCGCGCGACTCGTAGCGAGGCTGCGCCGTGCGAGGCATATACGTCGTCTGCTGAGGCTGCGGAATGGGATTTTGCGGCAGGTCATCATAGGGATTCGGCGTCGAGGCGGCATAAGAATCCTGCGGCGCGTAATCAAACGGGTCCGGAGCTGCGTTCGGAGCTGCGTTGCCATAGGGGCCTTGCGAAGATGCAGCGTAAGAATCCTGCGCCGTGTCGCCATAGCCCATAACCCGGGTGGGCTCGGCAGAAGGCTGCGTCGCGGCGGGGTCGGTATAACCGGGGTTGGGAACAACGCGGGTCGCATCGGCGCTATCGCCAGCCTGCGCGGAACCGTAGCCGCCCATCACGGTTGTCTTGTCCTGATCCATGCAACGATTCCTTTCCGTCGCCTGTAAGCATCAAGTTATCCATGCATTCTACCCGCGCAAAAGCCTATGATGGGCAAAGCCCGTCGGTATCTACAAGACATGCGCGGCAGGTGGCAACAAGCGAATCGAGAAACGTCATGGCAAAAAGCAAGCTCATCAAAGACACGACGCGCGCCGAACGCGAGGAAATCATCAAGCTGGCACTCGCGGGCTGCGGCAACGGCAGCTGCGATAACTGCGGAAGCTGCAGCTTGGGAGCAGGCGACCCCTACGGTACCTACCAGCCCTACATTGACGGCGAGATGGAAATCGCCGATATCAACATGATGGTCGCCGAGCGCAACGCCAAGCTCTTCGGCCTTCAACGCGGTTAGAAAACAAAGGCCCCGCCGGGCCTTGGGGGCACGGCGGGGCGGGCAGGCAGCTAGGGGCAACAGGCCTAGAACAGGCCAGTGATGTTGCCGTCGTTATCGACGTCGATGTTTTCGGCCGCGGGCACCTTGGGCAGGCCCGGCATGGTCAGAACGCTGCCAGTCAACGCGACCACAAAGTGGGCGCCGGCAGAAACCTTAAGCTCGCGCACCGTGATGCGGAAGTTCTCGGGAGCGCCCAGAGCCTTGGCGTTGTCGCTAAAGCTGTACTGCGTCTTGGCGACGCACACCGGCAGGTTGCCAAAGCCGTTCTCGCGCAGCTCGGCGAGCTGACGCTTGGCAGCCGGCGTAAAGTCAACGCCGTCGGCGCGGTAGACCTTGGTGGCGACGGCCTCGAGGGCGTCAGCAACATCGACGCCGTCCTCATAGGCAAACTTGAGCTCGCTCGGCTGCTCAATCAGACGCATGACCTCATCGGCCAGCTCGAGCGCGCCCTCGCCGCCCTTGGCCCAGACCTCGGAAAGCTTAACGTTGACGCCGAGCTTCTGGCACTCGGACTCGATGAGCGCAAGCTCAGCCTCTGTGTCCGTCGGGAAACGGTTGATGGCGACCACGCAGGGCAGACCATAAACGTTCTGGATGTTGTCGACGTGACGCAGCAGGTTGGGCATGCCAGCCTTGAGTGCCTCGAGGTTCTCCTCATTGAGGTCGGCCTTGGCAACACCGCCGTTGTACTTAAGC
Source organism: uncultured Collinsella sp. (assembly GCA_958412345.1). GTDB lineage: Bacteria > Actinomycetota > Coriobacteriia > Coriobacteriales > Coriobacteriaceae > Collinsella. The sequence continues at coordinate 41,235 of CATYSO010000011.1, forward strand.
GCACGGGCAGTGGCGACGACCACAACAGCGCTGGGGCGAACGCCCGTCATGCGGCACTTGATGTCGAGGAACTTCTCGGCACCCAGATCGGCACCGAAGCCGGCCTCGGTAATGGCGACATCGCCAAAGCGCATCGCCATACGCGTGGCCATGATAGAGTTGCAGCCGTGGGCAATGTTGGCGAAGGGGCCGCCGTGGACAAACGCGGGCGTGCCCTCGAGCGTTTGCACCAGGTTGGGCTTGAGCGCATCCTTAAGCAACGCGGCCATGGCACCCTGGGCCTTAAGGTCACGGGCACGGACGGGCTCACCGGCAAAGCTGTAGCCGACGACGATCTCGCCCAGGCGCTCCTTGAGGTCGTTAATGCTCGTAGACAGGCACAGGATTGCCATGACCTCGGAGGCGACGGTGATGTCGAAGCCGTCCTCGCGCGGCACGCCCTGGGCCTTACCGCCAATGCCGTCGATGACGTGGCGCAGCTGACGGTCGTTCATATCGACGACGCGCTTCCAAGTGATGCGTTTAACGTCAATACCGAGTTGATTGCCCTGCTGGATGTGGTTATCGAGCATGGCGGCCAGCAGGTTGTTGGCAGCACCGATGGCATGGAAGTCGCCGGTAAAGTGCAGGTTGATATCCTCCATGGGGATGACCTGAGCCCAGCCGCCGCCGGCAGCACCGCCCTTAACGCCAAAGACGGGGCCGAGCGAAGGCTCGCGCAGGGCCACGGCACTCTTGACGCCGCGACGGCGCAGGCCGTCGGCCAGACCGATGGTCGTGGTGGTCTTGCCCTCGCCCGCAGGCGTTGGGTTGATAGCGGTCACGAGAACGAGCTTGGCCTGGTGATCAGTCGGCTCGTTGAGCAGTGAATAGTCGACCTTAGCCTTGTCGAAGCCGTACGGAATAAGGTGCTTAACGTCGACGCCGGCGTTCTTGGCCACCTCGGTAATAGGCAGCGGCGTGACAGAACGTGCGATTTCGATGTCAGTAGGCATGGGCGGTCCTTTCGTTACCGAATGAGAAAAAGACCAATTCAGCATAGCACGGGCGCGCAATAGTAAAACACCCATAACCGATGAACGGCGATATGTTTACCCGATGCCCAGCGATAGCCCAACAGCCCGCCAAAACAAAGCGCCCTAAACGGTAGGTTCAATCCCCAGGTGCTCAAAGGTGCGAAGGGTTGCCTGACGGCCCTGCGGCGTACGAATCATCAACCCGCACTGCAGCAGATAGGGCTCATAGACATCCTCGAGCGTTCCCGGGTCCTCGCCCACCGCGCTGGCAAGGGTCGTAAGTCCCACGGCACGACCGGAAAACGTCTTAGCGAGCGTCTCCAAAATGCGAATATCCATCCAGTCCAGACCGAGCTCATCGATCTCAAAGAACTCGAGCGCCTGGCGACAGATATCGAGCTCAATAGGTCCGTTGCCGCGCACCTGTGCGTAATCGCGCACGCGCTTGAGCAGGCGGTTGGCAAGACGTGGCGTGCCGCGCGAACGCGAGCCGATCTCGAGTGCACTGGGATGGTCGATCGTCACGCCCAGGATAGTCGCCGAGCGCGTCACGATCTGCGCGAGCTCCTCGACCGTGTAGTAATCCAGGCGATATGAAATGCCAAAGCGGTCGCGCAACGGGCCGGTCAACATGCCTGAGCGGGTCGTTGCCGCTACCAGCGTAAACTTGGGAATATCGAGGCGAATCGAGCGCGCCGCCGGACCCTTGCCAATCACGATATCGAGGGCAAAGTCCTCCATCGCGGGGTACAGGACCTCCTCGACCGAACGGTTGAGGCGGTGGATCTCGTCGATAAACAGCACATCACCCGGCTGCAAGTTAGTAAGGATGGCTGCCAGGTCGCCGGTGCGCGCGATGGCAGGGCCACTCGTGGTCTTGATCTGAGCGCCCAGCTCGTTGGCGATAACGGTGGCCAACGTGGTCTTGCCCAGACCCGGAGGGCCCGAGAAGATCACGTGGTCGAGCGTCTCGCCACGGCTCTGCGCTGCTTCGATCAACACGCGCAGGCTCTGCTTGATATGCTCCTGGCCGCAGTAATCGTCCAGGCGCTGGGGGCGCAAAGTGCGATCGACATCGAGGTCCTCGGCCGTCAGCTCCGAGCCCACCATGCGCTCGCCGTGCGCCATGGATGCCGCCGGCGAGTTGCCGGGCGTCGCCCACAGGTCCTGAGAGTCATCGGCTTCCCACATCACGCATCCATTCCGAGTCGCTTAAGCGCCGCGCCGAGCAAATCCTCGACACGCATATCCTGCCCATCATACCCACTCAGAGCGACATCGGTCTCCTGCGGGCTAAAGCCCATGGAAAGGAGTGCCGCACGGGCATCATCAATGGCCGAGGGAGCGGCAGCGGGCACGGACATCGCAACCTGTCCGGGAATCACGTCGACCGGCACAAAGCCCTTATCCTTGGCAAAGGTACTCTTGAGCTCCAGGATCAGACGCTGCGCGGTCTTTTTGCCCACACCGGGCACCTTGGCCATGCCCTTGTCGTCCTCGGCCATCACCAGCGAATACAACTGGCCCACGGTATAGGTGGAGAGCACGGCAAGCGCCAGGCGCGGACCGACGCCCGAGACGGACACGAGCCGGTCGAACATCGTGCGCTCATCCTTTGAGGAAAAACCGAAAAGTGTCATGGCGTCCTCGCGCACCTGCATACGCGTGTAGAGGCGGACCTCGCCGCCGGGCGTCGGCAACGTGGCCGCAGTGCTACCCGAGATGCCGAGTTCAAAGCCAACGCCCGACACGTCGACGACGGCCGAGCTCATCGTGGCCTCGACAAGCGTTCCATGGAGCTGGGAAATCATCAGTATCCGGTTCCTCTCTGTTGATAGAACTCGCCACCGGTAAGGGCACGGGTGCGGCTGAGGTTTACGTGGCAGATGGCGCAAGCCAGGGCATCGGCGGCATGGTCGGGATGCGGGTCGTGGTCGAGCTGCGTGAGCGTACGAACCATATACGCGACCTGCCGTTTGTCCGCGGCTCCGGTGCCCACAACAGCCTGCTTAATCTGCATAGGCGTGTACTCGCCAATCTCGAGCGCGCATTCCGAAAGCGCCACGAGCGCGGCACCGCGGGCATGCGCCGTAGGGATGGCCGAGCGAACGTTGGCGCCAAAGTAAATGCTCTCGATGGCAGCGGTATCGGGTCGATAACGCTCCACGACGCCCTTGAGGTCGCGGGCGATATGCGACAGGCGCACCGCGAGCGGACTACCCGCGCTGGTCTCGATGCAGCCATAGGCACGGCAGCGAACCTCGCCACGCCGCTCCTCGATAATCCCCCAACCCGTATGAGCCAAACCGGGGTCGATGCCCAAAATAACCAAGCCAACCTCCCCTCGTCTTTTACCAAGCGCAAGGCAAGGCCCCGCGCACTACTCACGAACGTCTGTTCTAGAATAACACAACGGGGTCAAGATGCTTAGTTGAAGTATCGGGGTTGAGAGCGAATCCCATCCCCAGTTTAGTTCTGCGAGAAGAATGGGAACTGTCGGGGATCAACCGGCGGATGCGGCATCGGGCCACCCTGGGGACCACCTTGCGGTCCGCCCTGCCCGCCCATCATCTTTTCGATGGCGTCCTGAACCTCGCCCTCGAACTTTTTCATTCCCTCGTGCAAACGACGCTGACCGTCCTCAGAGCGCAGCTCCTCCATCTGCTCGGGCGAAATACCCAGTAGCTCGCCCAGCACGCCCATCATCTCGTTTCGCACGCGCTCGCTCGTATCCTCGTCAGCAAAGCGGCGCACCTCGGCGCGCGCCAGCGAATCGACCGTCATACGCTCCTTGCCGCTAAGCCCCAGGTCGGACCACGCGAGCATATACGGCCAGGCACGCTCGGCAAACGAACGGGCCGAGACGATCGGCGCCGTCGGCAACATGCGGCGGGCGGCCTCGCCCTGACGCACGAGCATCAGCAGCAGCGAGCAGGCCTCAGGCTTGCCAGCGACCATCGGGATGTCGTCGAAAGATCGATTGCGGTCCACGTGCGCCTCGAGCGCGCCATCGACCTCACCCGGCTCAAGCCCGCCGAGCAGCTGTGCCGCGCGGTCGAGCATATCGACCGGACCGTCGAGCGTCGAGAGCGCCTGCGCCAGCACTCGCTCCATGCAATCTTCCACCGCGTTGAGCGTCACGAGCTCTTGGGGCACCACGGCAGACGTGCGGTTGCGCACGCGCGCCACAAACTCAAGCGTCGACAGGTACACATCGCCAAAGGGCGCATAATCGCCCTGGTAGCCGCCGCAAAGCGCCGGCGCCGCCAGCGCGTACTCGGTTTTGGACAGCGGGCTCAGCGCCATCGCACCCAACTCGAGCGCCGTGTCCTCCAGCATGAGGCCCAGCGTGCGCGAGCGCAGACGCTCGGCATCGCCCGCCGACACGTCGCGATCGAGCACACGCGCCGCATCCGGCGCATCGCGCTCGACGATGCGAATGTGCAGACGCTCAGCGATGGCGCGGACGGCGGCACAGCGGGCAGCCTCGGCCTCTTCCTGCGCCGGCGTAAAGATACGGTTACGCCCCAGCACCAGGCCAATCACGTTGCGCGGGCCCAGAGCGTCGACGGCCAGCGCCGCCAGCAGGGACGACGGCAAGTCACCCTCGAGTGCCACCACAGCACGCGACGCACCGTGGGATCGGGCGTTGTCGCGCACGGCAAGCACCAGCGCCTGCCACAGCCACTCCTCGGAACGGAACTCGGGCAGTTCGTGATCTTCCAGGGCATCGAGCATCACGCCGCGCTGAATCTCCTGAACCAGCAGGCTCTCCTCAAAACACGGCGCCTGGGCCACCACGCGACCGCAGTCGTCGAGCACAAACGAACCGCCGGTATACACCGACTCGTCATAGGCACCGACCGGCGCCATGCAGGCAAACCACACGCTGCGCTTGGATGCGATCTTGCGGTAAGCGCCGCTGCGAACGGCGGCAATGGCAGCAGTCTCGCGGTCGGTCATGTCAAACGCGTTGAATTGGAAATACGCAATGAGGTCAACACCGGTCGGCAACATCTCGAGTTCGCGGTCCAAGTCAAAAATCACGGCGATGCGCACGCCGTCCACGTCGAACACCGGCGGCGCCCAACGCGTGTCGTTGTTCTCGCCACGCTGCAGGGCAATGCTCGAACGCGCCGGCACCACATGACCGTCCTTGAGCATCATGTAGTCGAGCAGCGGCTGGCCCTCAAACGAAACCGCCGCGGGCACGATGCAGATCATGTCAAGCTCCTGGATACGCTCGGCGACACCAGTCAAGCCGGCAAGCATGTCGTGCTCAAAGTCGGCAGCGCCCACCAGGCCCCCGGGTATGGCGCCCATAAAGAGCGGAGCCGGAACGCACAGCACGCGCGCCCCGCGCTCGTGGGCCAGACGAGCCTGGTCCTCGATGCGGCCGCAAATGCCCTCAATATCACCCAGGCGCATATCGATCTGTGCAAGCGCGAGCTTCATGGCTCAGCCCTTTCCGTCGTAAACCATCGTTGTCGTAGTAAAAGCGCCGGCCGCATAATGCAGTCGGCGCTTGTATGTGCATATGCTAGCTATGATACCCCGAGCGGGGGCGCGCTCCTAGAATGTCGCGGACCACAGCCCGTGCAGGTTGCAGTAGGCATAGACGGTACCGGTCTTGGAACCGCCGGCAAAAAACGTCGCGGGCTTCATGCCGGGCTCAAGGTAATGGATCTCCAAGCGGCCCTCGGCCTCAAGGGCGATCCACTCAATGTAGTGCTCGGGCAGGCTGGGGTGCTCGACCGAGCCAACGCGTGCGCGGATCACGTGACCGTCACGCTCGCTCTCGACGACCGGCACGTGCTTCTCGTGCGCCGCATCCTCGGTGTTCGCGGTCAGCTCCGTGCAGCCGGCAGGGGTTGTAACGTCGTTGCCCAGGGCGGCAATGAGCTTACCGTCGGGGTCCTTAAAGAATTTCGCCATGATGTTCTCCTTTGCTGATGTGCCAATGTTCTTGATGGTTCTTATGCCCAAAGGCAGACAAACCATCCACGGCATTGCAAATGAACACATAACGGGCGGGGACGATGGGGCAGCGTGTGCCATCCGCCTTGGCGGCCCCACCCGAGCGGGTTAGCGCCCGTCGCCGCCCAGCAGCGCCAGAACATCCTCGCGGGTAAACAGCGCCGAGGAGATGCCGTCGCCGCCGAGCACGCTGTTGACCAGGTCGCGTTTGGACTCCTGCATCTGCATTATGCGCTCCTCGATCGTGTCCTTGGCGATGAGCTTGTACACGGTCACGGTATGTTGCTGGCCAATACGATGCGCGCGGTCGGTCGCCTGGTCCTGCGCAGCCACGTTCCACCACGGGTCGTAGTGAATGACCACGTCGGCCGCCGTCAGGTTGAGGCCCACGCCGCCCGCCTTGAGCGAGATCAGAAACACCGGCACCTCGCCCGCTTGGAACTGCGCGACCATCTTGGCGCGGCTCTCCTTAGACGAAGCGCCCGTGAGCTTAAGGAAGGCGATGTCCTCCTTGGCCAAGCGCTTACCGATGATATCGAGCATACCCGTAAACTGGCTGAACAACAGGATGCGATGCCCGCCGTCGAGTGCGCCGTGTACGAGCTCCATACACGTATCGAGCTTGGCGCTCCCCGCCTTGTAATCCTCGTAGTGTAGACGCGGGTCGCAGCAGATCTGGCGCAGCTTGGTGAGCTCGGCAAGCACCTTGAGCTTGTCCTTCTTAAACTCCCCAGCCTCGCGGTGCTGCACCTGCTGGGCGATGCGGTCCTGGTTGGCCAGGTAGAGCTTGCGCTGCTCGCCGGTGAGCTGTGCCATGACGGTGTCCTCGATCTTCTCGGGCAGGTCGGCCACCACGTCTTCCTTAACACGGCGCAGCACAAACGGCGACACGAGCGCCTGCAGGCGAGCGGCGCTATCGCCCTCGGCATGCTCGACGGGGCTCTCAAAGCGCTTGGCAAACGACTCGCGCGTCCCCAAAAGGCCCGGCATCAAAAAGTCGAAGATGCTCCAGAGCTCGGACAGGCGGTTTTCGATGGGCGTGCCCGTCAGGGCAAAGCGCACGCCGGCAGGCAGGCGCTTTGCAGCGCGCGCCACCTGCGTGAGCGGATTTTTAATGTATTGTGCCTCATCGAGCACCACGCGGGCAAAATCCTGCTCGACATATTCGTCGATGTCGCGGCGCATAAGGTCATACGACGTCACGACCACGTTGTGCTCGGCTGCGCCGGCAATTTGCACGCGACGCTGCGCCTTGGCGCCCACGATGGCGCACACATCGAGCGAGGGCGCAAAGCGCTCCAGCTCGGCAGTCCAGTTGTACACGAGTGAGGCCGGGCATACCACGAGCGTGGGCTTGGTGCCCCCCGCCTCCACGCGCGCCAGGATATGCGCGATCATCTGGAGCGTTTTGCCCAGGCCCATGTCGTCGGCCAAGATTCCGCCAAGGCCCAGGTGTTCGAGCGAGCCGAGCCACTGGTATCCGTCGACCTGGTAGCCGCGCATCGTTGCCTTGAGCGATGCCGGCACCGTAAAGTCCATCTTGCCGAGCGTGTCCAGGCGCTCGACGGTACGGTGGAACGCAGCGTCGCGATCGGCCTCGAGCGCCGGCGTGCGCGCGAGCATGCTATCGACAAAAAGGGTGCTCGACGCGGGAAGCGACACGCCGTCGAGCAGGTCGACGGCATCGACACCCAGATCTTCAGCAAGGCCAAACGCGGCGCGCGCTCCCTCATCCAGGCGCACGATGTCGCCAGACGTCAGGCGCGCAAACGTCTGGTGGCGCTTGTACGAGTCCAGATAGATGGCAAGATCTGCCGCCGAAAGCCCGCTCGCGCCCAGCTCGACGTCGAGCAGGTTACTCTTGACGGTCGCACGCACCGAAAGCTTGGGCGCAGGGCGGACCGAGACCTGGCGCAGGCGGTCGCTGAGCATGACCTCGCCCAGCTCGGACAGGGCGGACAGACCCTCGGTCAGCAGGCAGAACAAGCGGGCATCATCGCGTTCCCCAAACGCCAGGCCGCCCTCGTAGAAATCGAAGTACAGAGCCGCTGTATCCATAACGCGAAACTCCGCTATCTCGTCGCGGGGCGGCACGCCGGGGCGTTGCTCTTCGAAGGGACTGCCCGGAGCGCCCAGGCTAAAGAGATCCGCCGACCAATCGCCGTAGGTAACCGTAATCTTGCAGGTCACGAGCCCATCGTCGACGCCGATCGCCATAGCAAAGCTCGGCTCGGGTGCCACGGTATCGAGCGCGGCGGGCGCGGTGAGGTCGGTATAGTCGCGCAAAATGGGCAGCGCCATGCGGCAGAACTCACCCACCTGCTCGGCGGCAATATGGGCGGGCGTGCGGCACGGCAGTAAGCGTGACAAAAAAGATGCGGCATGCTGAGCAAATGCAGCGTCGGTACGGCGCGCGCGGCGCGTGTCAACCAAGTAGGCGGCATCGCCCGACGCAAAGCAGTACATATCGGCGGGCAGGCGCAGGTCATAGCTACCACCAGCCGCCGGCGCGATTTTGGCGGCAAGGAGCGGCGGGCGCTTAGCCAGCGCCTCGTCCTCCCCTTCCGGAGGCACCTCAACCGCCACGTCATAGGTGCGATGCGTCGTCCCCCGCGACCAGGCGGGCTCAAAGGAGATGGTCTGGCCGCGCAGCAGGTCCAGCACATATACGATGCTATGCTCGGACAGCGGCAACTGACGCTCGGCAACAAAACCGCTGCGGGCAAAGTCGTACGACGCCGAACGCGAGCTTGTGATGTCATCGAGATAGGCAACTGTCGTCACAACAAGGTTGAGCAGCTTTGCCGATGTTTCGTCAAAGGCCTCAGGTGAATGGGCAAACGTAAGCTTCTTGCCGTACGAGAACATGCCGCCGCGCACGTAGGCATCGGCCATGCCGTCGATATCCTTGACCACGTAGGAGACCGATCCACAGCGGATGCGGAACTCGAGCGCCCAGCTAAAGCGGTCAGCGAACAGCGGATTGTAGTACGGCACCAACGAGGGCTCCAACGCCGCTTTGGGGGCGTCGGGATCAACAGTACCGGCAAGCTTGCGACGCATGCTCGCCAGCTCATCCATGCGCGCGTCCGAAAGATCGGAGAGCGCCGCCACAAGGCTCGGGCTCGTGGGGACGGGCGCCGGAAAGGGAAAGTTGGGGTTGACGGCCGGCGCTTTTGGCGCGGTGCGTGCGGGCTGTTTCGGCTGTGCCGTAAACGTGCGGACCGGCGTGCGCAAACCTTCGACGGGCTCGGCGCCGCTGGCATCCAAATACGCCAGAGCCGTGGCAATAGCGTGCTTGCACATACCGGGGTAACGATAGGCGGCGGGGCAATCGCAGTCGTAGTCGATCACCTCGTGCTCGTCCATGTCGAGCGCCACGTGCGTCTTGTACAGGTCGCCGCGCGAACCGCGCACCGAGCCCTCAACCGTCACGTTTTTGGAGAAGCGCGAGCCGCTGTCCTCGATCGACAGCACGGCGCCGTTGAGCATGAGCGAACGCCCCTTCATAAAGGTGCCGCTCAGCGCCGCCTCTTTCCGGAGCGCCTGCACAAACGTCCCCTGCGCCATCACTTCCTCCAATCTCACCCCGGGTAGCTTAGATCACCGTCACGCGACCCTGGTTACCCACAATGGCCTTGGCCTCGGCCAGCAGCGGAATCGAACGCGCGTTGACCTTGGCAGGTACCTCGGCACGCAGCACGCGCCCGTCCACCTGCTCGATAAAGATCTCCACGCGGTCGCCGCCCGGGTTAGCGGTGAGCACCGTGGCCAGGCGCGCCATATTGCCCTGGCTAAAGCGGCTGTTAGGCACCATGACCTCAAACACCTTGGGCTTGTTGTTCTCCTCGTTGAGCTCGAGCGGCACGATCTCCTGCGCGATGATCTGGTCGCCGCGGTCCGAGCGCTCGAGCTTGCCCTTAATGCGCACAAAGGCATCGGACAGCTGCGCGCCGGTCTCGGGATCGACCTCGCCGTACAGGTACCCCTCGGCCTCTTTATAGGTCTTGGGGAACACGACGACGGTGGCCTCGCCTTCCATGTCCTCGAGCTGCACGATGCCCATGGGGTCACCGTTTTTGGTCACGCGCTTGGACACGCTCGAGACCATGCCGGCCCACCACAGCGCCTTGCCCTCGGGAATCTCCTGGTTGATGGTGCCGCCCGTAGGATTCTGAACTTCGTAGCCGGTATCGATCTGCGAGAACGAGAAGTCGCGCGCCTTGGCTAGTGCATACTCAAACGGGCGCAGCGGGTGGTCCGAGACATAGATGCCCAGAACCTCTTTCTCCTGGCTCAGCTTGAGGTGTCGGTCCCATTCCTGGCCGTCCGGATCGGGCACGCTGACCTCGAAGCCCGAGCCCTCAACGTCGCCAAACATATCGAAGAACGAGGTCTGGCCGCTCGCGCGGTCCTTCTGGCGCTTTATCGCGGCGTCGATGATGTTCTCGGGGTTGTTCTTGTCCACAAAGTGCATCATCTGACGACGCGGATACCCCGTGGAGTCGAAGGCGCCCGCCTTGATGAGCGATTCGATCACGCGACGGTTGGCCTGGCTCGAGTCCACGCGCTCGACAAAGTCGTGCAGTGTCTTAAACGGACCGCCCGCCTCGCGCTCGGCGATAATCGCCTGCGCCACGCCGGTGCCCACGCCGCGGATGCCGGCCAGACCAAAGCGCACGCCCTCCTTGGTAGCCGTGAACTCGGTACCGGACTCGTTGACATCTGGCGAAAGCACGGGGATGCCGTCGTGACGGCATGCCGAGACGTAGTGCACGATCTTGTCGGTCTTGCCCGTGTAGGACGTCAGAACGGCCGCCATGTACTCGTGCGGATAGTGCGCCTTGAGCCACGCCGTCTGCATAACCAGGATGGCGTAGCCGGCGGAGTGCGACTTGTTAAAGGCGTAAGATGCGAACTCGAGAACATCGTCCCAAATCTTCTGGGCGACCTCGCGCGTGTAGTTGTTCTTGATAGCGCCGTTCATCCAGTGGTCGTAGGTGGTCTCGTCCGAGCCATCCTCCCAGTGCAGCACCGTCGACGTGAGCAGCTTGATCTTTTTCTTAGCCACGGGTTTACGGATACGCGAGTCCGATTCGCCCTTGGAGAAGCCGCACATCTCGACGGAGATGAGCATAACCTGCTCCTGGTAGACCATGGTGCCGTAGGTTTCGCCCAGGATGTCGTCCAGGCGGTCGTCGTAGGAGACGGCCGGCTCCTTGCCGTTCATACGGTTGATGTAGGACGAGACCATGCCGGCGCCCAGCGGGCCCGGGCGGTACAGGGCGATCAATGCTACGACGTGCTTGTACTCGGTGGGCTTCATGTTCTTGATCGTGGCCGTCATGCCGGCGGACTCGACCTGGAAGACGCCGGCGGTGTGGCCGGAACCCATGAGCTTAAAGATCTCGGGGTCGTCAAAGGGAATCTCTTCCTCTTTGATGTCGATGCCGAAGTTCTTTTTGATGTTTGCCTTGGCCTTGGAGATAACAGTCAGCGTGCGCAGGCCCAAGAAGTCCATCTTGAGCAAGCCCATGTCGGCAACGGTATGGCCCTCGTACTGGGTAATCTCGACGCCGCCCTTGGTGTCGAGCTTGGTGGGCACGTGCTCGTTGACGGGGTCGCGGCAGATCAGAACGGCGCACGCGTGCACGCCCTCGCCACGGGTGAGGCCCTCGATTGAGAGCGCCGTGTCGATGATGCGGCGGGCGTCGTCGTCCTTTTTATATGCCTCGGCAAAATCGGGGTTAAACAGGTCCTCTTTGCCGGGTTGCTTTTCGAGCACCTGCTTGAGCTTGACCTTGGGGTCGCTCGAGACCATCTTGGACAGACGCTGGCCCATGTAGACCGGGTAGTCCAGGACGCGAGCGGCGTCGTTGATGGCCTGCTTGGCCTTAATGGTCGAGTAGGTGATGACGTGGGTGACCTTCTCGGGGCCGTAGAGCTGGCGAACGTGCTCCACGACCTCGAGGCGCCGCTCATCGTCGAAGTCCATATCGATATCGGGCATCTCGGTACGCTGCGGAGACAGGAACCTCTCGAACATCAGGCCGTTCTCGAGCGGGTCGAACGCGGTGATGTTCATGGCGTAGGCGACGATAGCGCCGGCGGCCGAGCCACGGCCGGGGCCGACGCCGATGCCGTTGTCCTTGGCCCATTGCACGTACTCGGCGACGATCAAGAAGTAGGCGGCAAAGCCCTTGTCGCAGATGACTTTGTATTCGTACTCAAAGCGCTCTTTGATGTTGACGCCACCGATCTCGCGCGTGGCCCAGTCGTCGCCGTAGTGCTGGCGCAGGCCCTTCTCGCACTCGCGGCGGAACTGGCTCTCGTGCGTCTCGCCGGGGTCGAGCAGCGGGAAGCGCGGCAGGATGATGGAGTCCCAGTCCAGCTCAACATAGCACTTGTCGGCGATCTCGAGCGTGTTGTCGCAGGCCTCGGGGCAATACGGGAACATCGCCCGCATCTCCTCCTCGGTCTTCATGTAAAACTCCGAGCCGGTCATGCGCATGCGGTTAGGGTCGTCGACCTTGGCGTTCATGCCAATGCACATGATGACGTCCTGCACCGGCGCGTCCTCGCGGCGCAGGTAGTGGAAGTCGTTGGTGGCAATGACCTTGACGCCCACCTGCTTGGCGATATCGATGAGCGTGCGGTCCATCTGCTCGTCGGTCAGGCCGTTGTCGGTGGTGATGCCGTGTTCCTGGATCTCGATGTAAAAATCGCCGGGGTCAAAGGTATCGCGGAAGGTCTCGGCCCACTTGATGGCGCCCTCCATGTCACCGCGGTCGATGTATTTGGGAATGATGCCCGCGATGCAGGCGCTCGTGCAGATCATGCCCTTGGCGTGGCGGCGCAGGTTGTCGAGCGTCACGCGGGGCTTGTAGTAAAAGCCCTGCACGGCTGCCTCGGAAACCGTCTGCATCAGGTTGACGTAGCCCTCCTGGTCCTTGGCCAGAAGGATCATGTGGTAGAGCTCGGGCTTATGGTCGCGGGCAAGGGTCTCGTCCGGCGTAAAGTAGACCTCGCAGCCAAAGATGGGCTTGATGACCAGGGGTGGCTTGAGCTCGTCGATGTTGCCCTTCTCGTCCCACATGGCCATGTCCTTCACATACTGGGCATGCTCGCGCGGGTTTGACTCAGGATCGGGCTCCACCAGCTCGTCGCGGCGGTCCTTTTCCAAGAAGGCCTTGTCGTGGCTCCAAGTTTTGTACTCGGGCGTGTTGTGGTTGACGGCATCGCAGGCCAGCGCCAGGTCGGGCACGCCATACATGTAGCCGTGGTCGGTAATGGCGACGGCGGGCATGCCCAACTCTACGGCGCGGTTGACCATATCCTGGATACGGGTTGCGCCGTCGAGCATGGAGAAAACAGTGTGATTGTGCAGATGGACAAATGCCATGTGATGAGCTCCGATGCGGGTTCGTGTTCTGACTGAACGATTTTACCGCACGGCACGGACGGCACCCGAACCTAGCCAAACCCACACGGGTAGTCTTTTTGGGACTCTCAAAAAGGGGAATGAGTGCATCCAGATATATCGAGTATTACTGGAACCCCAGCGATGCGCGGAATGATTTGTGACGAATAGTCATGTCCATCAAGAAGGCTCGACGCTTCGGATAGCTCGTCAATCGATATATCAATTCTTGGAGACCTGTATTCCTACCATTTTTAATGAAACAACGGCGGTAATTGCTATCGCGATTGCACCAATAATACCGAGCGCTATCTGAATGGGATATAACCCCAACACATGTCCAAATATGGAGAAAAACATTGCGGAAAAGAGAGCCCTTACCAGAGACGCGACGGAAAGGATCGTCGCGCGAAGATCGTCCGCTATCGCGTCTTGGATTAAGTTTTCCGAAGTGATATACACCACTTCTGGGAGAAAACAAAGCACCATGCTAAGGCCAAACAAACACAGCGGATTTGAAGCGAACCACGGAAGAATTATGAAAAGGCCAGCCTCGATTAACATCGAGCCGAGCATGGTATTTCTTTTCCCGAAACGCGATGAGAAGAAATCTGCTGCAATGTAGGCCATCGCATTTACTGCATAGGATGCACCGAAAAAGATTCCTATTATGGAGACGGGAGCATCAAATGCGTCGAATACCAACTGATTCAAGTTGTAATAACTCCCATAGAATCCATCGAGCATGCTTGTGCCGATTAGAAGAAGCAATACCGCAAAAGCGGATTCTCCAATGCACCAGGTTTCGCGTCTGAAGATCTTGGCTACGTCAAACCTTTCCTCCCCAGAGTTTTTGGAATGGGTCGCTTCCATCCTCTCAATGGGATACAGAAGGAAAAGCTGCAGAAGATAGAAAACGGAAACGCATACGTAGAGTGCACTCCAAGATATTTGGGCAATGAATGATCCAAGTACGATTGCCACTCCCGTCGCGATTGATTGCGCGGCAAGCAGCTGAGCGTTGATGGTGAGGAAGCGCTCTCCTTGACCGGCATTTCGGGCAATTTCATATAAAAGTGCTTGTTCGGATCCCGATTGAAGGGAGTAGGCGAGTGCCTCAACAAGGGAAAGCGCGACGAGAAAGGGGCCTGAGAGCAGCAGCATGCCAGCCGTATGGAAGAAAAGAAGCAGAACGCCCACTTGAATCGAGAACTTCTTTCCAAAGAAATCGCCTACCAGCCCTGTTGGTAGCTCGAGGGCGACCGTTGCAATGTTGTACAGGGCTTGATAAAGCGCGATTTCCGTGACAGACATTCCTTTATCCGCAAGGAAAAGTAGAAACACTCCCCGATTTAAAACAAATCCCGCGAGAACGAAAAAGGCAGAATAGATGTGCAGCTGCGCAGTGGCATTCTTATTCATTTGGCACTTCCGTCAACTAATTTTGTCGGGCCGCTCGCTACTGACTCGAAGCCTGAAGTGTCCACAGTTGATGCGAAGAGCGGTAAAGCTTTTGCACAGGGGTATCAATGGAATACATCCGAAGCGTTTTCGGCAGTATCATCGGCGAAGGCGGGATTAGCCTTTACGCGGCGCTCACCCTCGATGTATTTGACGATTTGATCAATCGTCTGGTTGGCGTGGCTCTTGAGCTTGCGCTCATAGAAGAAGAGGCCGAGCTTGCCGCGCGTACCAGACGTGTTACCACCCACACCCTGAAAATCCTCGGTATAGGTGAGCTCGCAGGCACCATCGCCAGCAGGTGCAGCCTCATAGCGCATGGTATTGATGCCCGCCGCATACTGAAAACGGACCTCATAGAGACACGGGTAGTCAAAGTGCTTGATCTTAACCTTGATCGCCGTGCCCTTGGCCTTGCCTTTTGCGGACTGGGCGCGCTTCTCGTACTTATAGCCGTTGAGCTTGTTGCGGCTGGGACGCTTGCCCGTGGCGTTCTCGATATCCTGCATGATGGACCCCGCCAGAGCGTCAAAAAGCTCCTCCGGCGTCACCTTAAGCGTTTTGGTGAACTGCATGATGGCTCCTTATTCGTTTGAACCGTTCGAGCCATTGTACCGCCCCAGGCTCTCCCATGCGTTGCGGTGAAATACGGACTGTTTGGCGGCTTTTTTGGCCAAAACAGTCCGTATTCCACCGCAAGTTATCTGAGGGCTAAAGGTTGTAGGTGACTACTTGAGGTTCGGCGGGTTCGACGAAGATGGTTGGATTCGCCTGCTCCACGCGGACGAACTTGACGGTCACCGTCTTAAAGCCCGCCTTGTGCAGAACATCAGCGTAGACGCGCGCCTGCAGGGCGTGCTTCTCCTGCAGCTGTTCCGGCGTCTCGTCCGGCGTGCCGCCCGTCTTGTAGTCGATGACCAGCGCGCGTGACGAATCCGCCGGGTTCGTCGCCAAAGCGTCGATGGCGCCTTCGGCATATGCACCGTAGCGGGCGATGTCCTCGTCCTCGCAGCCCAGCGAGAAGAACGGTACCTCGGCACGGATGCACGGCCAGGCAAGAAGCTCGGCACGGACCGACGACTTGAGCCAGCGATCCAGAGCGACATCGAAGCGCTCGCGCTGTTCTGGCGTCAAGCGCCACAGGCGAGCCAGGGCGTCGGCGCGCGCAGCGGGCAACGCATCGGCACCCATCTCGATGAGCCACTGGCAAGCAGCATGGAAGGCCGAGCCCAGCGCCATGGGATTGCCGGCGGGCTCGGCAGCGGTCACGTCCGCATCCGTCATCTCCGAGCCATCCGACTCCGCATCATCGCCAGCCTCGTCCACAGGCACGCGCGTCTCGGCGGCACGGTCCTCGGCCTCGGCATGCAGCGCCGCGGCAATCGACGAATAGCTGTACGAATCACGCGCCGGGAACGGGCAGGTGCCCATGCGTACGCCCACCGCCTGGGGATACACAAGCTCAAACGAATCGGGCTCGGGGTCGGCAGGACCGGGAACGGCGGCGCGGGCATCCGCACCGGCACCCTCCGGCTCCGCATCGCCGCGGACAAGCCTGCCCTCGACATCCAGCGAAGCGTTGACCTCAAACGCCTGCTCGCCAAACGTAAAGTCCGCGAGCGAAATGAGCTCGTAGTCGCCCGGCTGGGAGTTGTCGAACACCAGGCGGTCGGCATCGAGCTGCGGCATGTCCAGAGCGTCGGTAGGCAGAATACGACGCAGCACGTCGTAGGTCAGATCCGTCTCGACGTCGAAGGTCGGCGCCGTCACCTTACCACGGCTCACGCCGGCATCCATCGCCAGAATGACCAGCTCTCGCGCACGCGTCATGGCGACATAGAGCAAGCGGGCCCGCTCCTCGAGCGAAAGCTGCAGGTCGTCGTTGCGCAGGCGGGCAAATGCCTCGGCGGGAGAGCCCGTCGCACAGACGTCCTCCATGAGCTTCGGCGGCAGCCACAACGATGTGCCCTTACCCTTAAACGCATGCTCAAACTGCTTTTTGACGTCGTCGCCCTTCACAAAGGTTCCGTCGGCGAGCTTAACGCCGTCGAAGCGTGCCGGCAGCGCCACGACCTGCGCTCCGCCCTCGACACGCCCCATCTGAGCCGCACCCGAGGACTTACGCACGCCAAAGCACTCGGCAACCGCTACGACCGGATACTCCAGGCCCTTGGACGCATGCACGGTCATGATGCGCACCGCGCCGTCGCCCTCCTCGTTGAGGGCGCCCGGGGCCTCCTTGCCCGCCAAGAAGCGGTCGAAGGCAAGCGCAATGGAACGCGGCGAGTTACCGAACTCGGCCTCCGCCTCGGCCACGGCATCGAGCGCCTTAAGCACGTTGGCGGCAATGGCCTTGCCCTCGGGACCACGCTGTGCCAAACGCACAAACCAGCCGGAGGCGTTGACAGTATCGCGCGCGATGGCGGCGAACGAATCGCGCCCCACACGGCGAAGCGCGTAGCGCAGCACCTCGCGGACGCGCGTCACGAGCGGCAGGTTTTGCAGGCCCGGCACATCGGAATCGCTCATGATGCCCGCATCGATGTTGCGGCGTGAGGTCTCCCCCGTCTGATCGTCAAGCTTGGTCGCCAGCGCCAAAAACTCCTGGGCGCCCAGCGCAAACATCGGCGATGCCAGCAGCGGCATAAGGCCCTGCGCCGTATCGGCCGGATTGGCGAGTGCGCAGACCAGGGCACGCACCGTCTGCACCTCGGCTGCCTGGGCAAAGACCGAGCCGCCTGCGATCACGCAGTCGAGCCCCTGGTCGCGGAAGGCCTGCGCATAGACATCGGCGTTGGTCATGCGGCCCAGCAGCAGGACCATGCTGCCCTGGGGCTGGCCCGCTTTAACGAGTGCTTGGAATCGCTCCGCAATCGCGCGAGCTTTCGCCTGCGTTCGCTCCTGGGTGCTGCCGCCGGCAACGAGCAGCGCCTGGCGGCGCGATGCCTTCGCCTTGAGCTTGTCCTCGCGTTTGTCGCTCGGTTCAAGATCCAAGAACCCCTGCATCAAACCACCGGTGTCGCCGTCAAAGACGCGCGCTACGTAGCGCAACACCTCGTCGTGGCTGCGGAAGTTGCGCACGAGTTTGACGAGTTCGCCAGCGGGGGCATCGGACGCGGCAGCCGTCTCGGACGCAGCAGAGGAGCCCACCTTGCGCTCCTGGCGACGGAATACCTCGACCTCGGCGCCACGGAAGCGGTAGATCGACTGCTGCGCATCGCCTACGGTGCACAGCGCGCGCTCCCCCGCGCCCGTCAGGTAACGGATCAGGTCAACCTGCATCTGGTCGGTATCCTGGAACTCATCGATCATGACCATCTTAAAGCGACCCTCATAGGCCGCTCGGATGGCGGGATAATCGCGCAGCGCCTCGTACGCCATGCGCAGCAGGTCGTTGTTATCAAGCGCGGACTGGCCGGCCTTGAGCGCACGGTACTCCGCCTCCACAGCACGAGCAAGCCCCACCAGCGCATCAAGCGCGGGACCACCACAGGCCAGCACGATATTGATAAATGCATCGGCAGCCTCGGCCTTGAGCAGCTCCACCTGTTCCTTAGGGAACGCCTTGCTCGCCCGAGGCATGCTGCACGACATCATGAGTCGCGCCGCATCCTCCATCGTTTTGCCGCTCGCCTCGAACGCGTCGATGGCGTCGAGCGCCACCTGCGCTTTCTCGGTCGCGGCCTTGCTTGCGCCCAGCGCCGATCGATAGGCATCGGCAAGGGCCGAGGTATCGGCCTGGCCGCGCGCCACGTGTACATCGTCCATGCCGCCCGGCAGCTGGCTCGATAGCTCCAGCAGGTCGCGCACCAGGCTTTTGATGGTGGTACCGGCGCCAAACGGCCCGCCCTCGCCCGCCATGGGATACCAGGCGTAGAGGCTTTTAAGCGAAGCGGCGAGCTCGGGGGCGGCATCGGGCGCCGTCGCGCGGGCCAGCACATGCTCGACAGCCTGATCCATAAGCTCATCGGTATCGATAAGCACCGTGAACTCGGGATCGATGCCCAGCTCCAACGCATGCGCGCGCAGGATGCGCGAACACATGCCGTGAATGGTCGAGATCCAAGCGTCGTCGACGGTCAGGGCCTCCTCGTCCATACCCTCTTCGATAAGCGCGCGACGCACGCGGTCGCGAATCTCGGCCGCGGCATCTTTGGTAAAGGTAATGGCGAGCACCTGGTCCAGATGCTCAACGAACGGACCGGATTCGGGCGAGAGCGCGTAGACGATGCGGCGCGTAAGGGTAAAGGTCTTGCCCGAACCGGCGCCCGCCGAGACAAACAGCGGACGGTCGAGCGTTTTGACGATCTGCAGCTGTTGCGGCATCAAAGTCGAAAGATCCATGGTCTACACGTCCCTCCTTACAAACGTTCCTTCGTGGTTATACGAGCAGCGCGCATGCACGGCCTGAACCGACGTCGGGTCGGCGGCGGCAACGTTGCCTGCCTCGAGCTCGCGCAGGCGCTCGGCGATGCCGGCCTCCACGCGATCGAGCAGCGCATCGAAGTCCATACTGCCACCCTCGCCGGGGAAACCTTTCTTAAGGCCCGGGATGCGACCGTCGCCGCGCTCTTCCTCGAGCAGCTCGGTGCTCGCGGCGCCGCGCAACGCCGGCTTGCCGCCCTTGGTCGAAAAGTAGAGCGCCGCGCGGGTGTCCAAATCCAGCGCCCGACGCATGGCCTGCGCGTAGATGAGTGTCTGGGTATGGGGCGGCAGCCAGCGCGGGTCGTCGATGGGGGCCTCGCCCGACTCCTCGTCGCGCACCGTGGGGTCGGCGAGCTTAAACTCCTCGACACCCGAACGATGCTTATAGTCGATTACCACGGCGCGATTCTCGGCATCCACATCAACGCGGTCGATGCGCCCGCCAAGCGGCCAGCCGGCATACTCGACCTTAAGCTCATTAAAGGCGAACTCAAGGTAGCGCGGGGCAAAGGGTGCAAGCGCCTCGGACTCGTAGGCAAGCACGCCCTCCAGCTGCGGCAAAATCTCGGCCACCTGGCGCTCCTCCACTGGAGAGAGCGGCACCAGCGGGCCCTCGGTACCGCGCTTGCCGGCGTGCTCGGCCAGGGCCTCGGCAAAGACCTCGTGCAGCAGCTCCTTCGCGCGCGGCAGATTCATGGGCGTCACGCGCTCCATGCCCTCCTGGGGCAGACGGGCATGCAAGTGCTCCAGCACGTCATGGACAAAGTTGCCCTTCTCCATGTTGCCAAAGCCGGCGTCGATCGACTGGGGTTTGACGCGATACGAGACGAACCAGCACAGCGGGCAGGTGGAATAGGCCTCGATCTGCGAGGCGGACGTCAGGCGCGGCACAAGCGGCGCGCCCTCGCCCTCGCCGTCACGACGGCGCAGGACCAAATACGGCACGGCCTCATCGCTCAGATGCTGAGGAGCTTCGCAGGTCACGCGCTCGCGCCTAAGACCTTCGCCTGCCGCGGGATCGAAGTCCCTTACGATATCGCCCTCACCCACGCACTTCGCCTTGTCGGCGCCAGCGGCCTTAGCGTTGTCAGCAGTCTTGTCGGCGTCAGCGGCCTTGGCGTCGGCGGCCTTGGCGTGCGCACGCAACTCAGTCCACACGGCCGCCGGATAGCACTCGCGCGCCTGACAATCGTGGGTCACACGAGCGAGCGCAACCGGACCGCGTGCCGCTTGCATCGCGCGGCCAAAGCGTGCGCGCAGCAAAGCCGCAGGCTCAAGCGTCACGCCGCTGCGATCTAACTCTGCCGTCAGCGTGGCCAGCGGGCCCTCCTCATGTGAGAGCGGATAACTGTCTAGGTCGACGTCGGCAAACAGCACGGCATCGTAGCTACCGGGGCGCAGGCCTGCCGCATCGGCAAGCGAAGCAAAGCGCACTTGGGCGCGTGGCGCACGGTCAACCTCGTAGGTCTCGTAATCGTAGGCGGTGCTACGCTTGTCCACCTTGGTGCGAATGCCATCGAGCACGGGCACGGTCGCGGCCTGCGACACGTCGAGCGCGCGAGCATCGTTCATAAGGATGTCGATGACGTGGCGCAGCAGAGCCACCTCCGCCTGGCGACGGGCTTGGCCATCCAAGCTGCCCAGCGAGCGATCGGGCAACGCCTCGGCAACGGCAAGCATGGCCTTGAGCGCCGTCACGGGTTTGTCGCGCCACAGCGCTTGGAACACGTCCGAAACCACACACGGCACGTTCTTAAACCAGTTCTCGTCGCTCGCCGCCTTGCGCGCGCCCCTCACCTGGCCTTGGACGCTCTGAAGTAGGCTCTTAACGCCCGCGGTAGTCTTGCTGCGCGAGAGACGCATGTTCTTATCGAAGGTACGGGCATTGACGGCATCAGCGCCCGAAAGCGGACTGTAGATCCAGTCGGTAAGCTCCGGCGCGGGCCACCATTCGGTCTTTGACGCCATGCCCTCATCGGCGGCCTTCATGCGCTCGATCAGGCTGGCAAGCGCCGCAAACTGCCTGCCCGCAATGGATTGGGAAAACGCCGTGAACTCAGTCGTCTCGGCCGCAATGTGACGCGCCGCCAAACGGGCAGCGAGTTCGCCGAACAGCTGGGGTGCCCGGGCGGAAACAACGAGCACGCGCGTGGGGTCGGAGTTTGTCGCGGCGCCGTCGCGCGACACGGACTCCCCACATGCCGCGACCAGGTTCTCAAGAGCATCCACATAAGCGCGGGCGCGGGCATGGGGGCCGGCCACCTCTATAAAAATAGGCTGAGCAGCAGGCGCAGAAGCGGTCTCGGACGCGCCGGCGTTCTCCCCCAACGGGGCAACCTCAAACAGCACACCGCGGGCATCAAAGGCGGCAGCCAGGTCCTCGCGCATCGCCGCCTGCTCGCGGGCAAGCAGCACGACGACCTCTCCCCCATTGTTCGCCACGGCAGACAGTAACTCGAGCAGGCCGTGCGTAAACGACGTGATACCGCGCACGCATACGGCGCGGGTGCACGCCGGCAGGTTATCGGCCAGGGCACCGGCCATAATGTCAGCCGCCTCGCAGGGCTCGACCATGTCTCGACGGTCCAAGCCGCTCGCATAGGCGCACAAAAGTTCAAACACGCGAGCCTCGGCGTCGCTTCTGGGCTTGGGCTTGCAAACGTTGTCGCAGCAACGCTCGGCACCTGTCCCTGCCACACCCGGCAACACGTCGCGGGCCATACGCGCAAGCATGCGCACTGTGCCCAGGCTGCGCGAAAGCGGTTGCAGGTCGGCATCGTCGAGACGCGTGACCATGTCCGAGAACAGCATCTGGCGCTGCAGGTTGTCGACGAAACCGCGCCCGTCGCCCAAAAGCTCCCAAAGCGAGCGAAGCCACGATGTAGGCGTCTTGTAGTCAATACCCAGCGAAACGCCGGCTTCCGCCGCATCATGACGGCACAGGTCGAGCTCGGCAAACGTTGGCGCCAGCAGCACGGCACGCCCATGGCGGGCAACAAGGTCGCTCAGCAGCGCCGCCTCGGCATCGCTCAAATCCGTGCCGGCATTGGTGGTATAGATTCGAACAGGCATGGTCCTCCGCTCAAACTGTTCGCAATAATCAATGCATCCATCCTACCCGCCCACGCGGACAGATTTGCCCCACGCCAACAGATTTCCTCCGTCCCCAAGGGATCAAAAAACCGCCCCCGGAGGGACGGTTCTTCGTAATTCATTGTTGCCGCTGGCCTACTCGCCATCCTCCAGTTTGATGAGGATCTTGCGATAGCCACCGTACTCGCCATTAAGTGCCTTGGACACACGGCTCACCGTAGTGGACGAAGCGCCGGTGCGGGCCTGAACCTCAACATAAGGCTCGCCCTCATCCAGATAGCGCGCAACCTGCAGACGTTGCGAAAGATCGCAGATCTCGCGCGGCGTGCAGATATCGGTCAAAAACGCTTGGATATCCTTCTCGTCATCCAAAAGACTAAATGCGTGGACCAGCTGCTTGACATCAGGCTTGTCAAACATGTTCTCGATATTCATCGATCACCGCCAAACCCGCCAAAAGGCATCGAAGTTGATACTGACATCGGGCATCGTTCGCCCGTTCTATGCAATAGGGCAACGCCTGTGGCTTTTGCCCGTAGCAGTTTAGCACACCACCAAACTAAAGCGACAAAACTCTCTGCCAGCGGCGCGTTTTCTAGGACGAACGCCGTTTTGAAACCGAATGCGCACGCAAGCTCCACGAATATCTGAGACAATGGGCGCCCAAACAGGACCGTGCCCCGCACCCATCCAAGTTGCAAAGGCATGTGCCCCTCACGCTCCCTCACCACGCCATGCGCAAGAAAGGATTCACACCATGCGCTTTATGCTTAACTGGCTCTTTACCTCAATCGCCATCGCGATCGCAACGTTTCTCGTCCCCGGCATTCAGCCCTTCGGTTTTGCCGAGGCCTGGGCCTGTTTCGCCTTCGTGGGACTGTTCCTGAACATCGTCGACTCGCTCGTCAAGCCGTTCCTGACGGTCATCTCGCTGCCACTCACGATCATTACGCTGGGTATTTTTCAGCTCGTAGTCAACAGCTTTATGCTCGAGCTGGCCAGCTACCTGTCGGTCAATCTGCTGGGCGCGGGTATCTCCATCGCCAGCTTTGGATCGGCCTTTATGGGCAGCATCCTGGTATCCATCATGCGCAGCATCCTCGACAGCATCGCCGAGGGCTAAAACGGCCATTCCGGCCGCGCCCGTCTCAACAGCCCAAAACGAAGGCCGCCCATCGCAAAAAAATGGGCGGCCTTCTTATTTGCCAAGTCTCAGAGGGCGAGAGAATCTGCCATTTCCACCCTGTCCCCACATGGCAGGTGGGGCTAGATTACGTAGTCGTAGCCGTCGTTGGGGGCGACGAGCGCATCGAGCGTCACGCCGTCGAGGTAGTCGTTGATGAGCTTGTCCAGATTCTTCCACACGTCGAGCGTGGGGCACTCATCAGATCGCGAGCAACCCTTGCAGTCGCCATCCAGACAGGCGACCGGCGCCAGGCTGCCCTCGGTCAGGCGCAAGATCTCGCCCACCGTGTACTGCTCGGGCGGGCGTGTGAGCACATAGCCGCCGCCCTTGCCGCGCATGCCCGAGAGCATATTGGCGCGCACGAGCGTCGCCAGAATATTCTCGAGGTACTTCTCCGAAATACCCTGACGTGCCGCAATCTCTTTAAGCGGGATGCGACCGGCCGCCTGGTGCTCGGCCAGGTCGACCATAACGCGCAGGGCATATCTGCCCTTCGTAGAAACCAACATATATAGTGCTGCCTTTCGGTCTTTTGTTCGAAGCAATTCTAGCCGAAAAACTGGTTTTGAAAACTCCCATTCCAGTCCAGCGTGTTAATCATCTTGCAATAAATATCTTTTTCCTATTGCATTAGTAGGCTTTAGTGTCTACTATGCTTCCCAACAGCAAAACGAACAACCTATAAGGTTTGTGGGTTTCGCTGCTACACACACCGTAAAACCACACGGCATCCAGTCATTTGAACACTTTGGAGGTTCATCATGAGCAAGGTTTACACGTCCATCGATCAGCTTATCGGCCACACCCCGCTCCTGGAGCTCACCCACTTTGAGGCCGACGAGGACCTCAAGGCCCGCGTGCTCGTCAAGTTGGAATACTTCAATCCCGCCGGGTCCGTTAAAGACCGCGTCGCCAAGAACATGATTGACGAGGCCGAGAAGGCCGGCAAGCTCGTGCGTGGCGGCGACTACACCATCATCGAGCCCACGAGCGGCAACACCGGCGTCGGCATCGCCTCGGTGGCGGCGGCCCGCGGCTACAAGGTGATCATCACCATGCCCGAGACCATGTCCGTCGAGCGCCGCAAGCTGATGCAGGCATACGGTGCGCAGCTCGTGCTCACCGACGGCTCCAAAGGCATGAAGGGCGCTATCGCCAAGGCCGAGGAGCTGCAGAAGGAGACTCCCAACAGCATCATCGCCGGCCAGTTTGTGAACCCCGCCAACCCCGCCATCCACAAGGCCACGACCGGCCCCGAGATCTGGGACGACACCGACGGCAAGGTCGACATCTTCGTCGCCGGCGTCGGCACCGGCGGCACCGTGACCGGCGTGGGCGAGTTCCTCAAGGAGCAAAACCCCGAGATTCAGGTCGTCGCCGTCGAGCCCGCCACCTCCCCGGTGCTCTCCAAGGGCCAGGCCGGCCCGCACAAGATCCAGGGTATCGGTGCCGGCTTTGTGCCCGACGTCCTCGACACCCAGGTCTACGACGAGATCATCCCCGTCGAGAACGACGACGCCTTTGCCACCGGCCGCGCCGTGGGCCACAAGGAGGGCGTGCTCGTGGGCATTTCGTCCGGCGCCGCCGTGTGGGCCGCACTGCAGCTGGCCAAGCGCCCCGAGAACGAGGGCAAGACCATCGTGGCGCTGCTCGCCGACACCGGCGAGCGCTACCTGTCCACGGCACTCTTCCAGGACTAGAGCTCTCGTTCCTAGAACGAGCCCAGGGCACGCCGGTCTCCCCTCTCTTCTGGCAGCCTGAGCTCATCCCAACAGGGTGTCCCACAGGACGCCCGAACTTGCTACAATGTCTGCGGCGCGGAACCAGCCTCCCGCGCCGCTTTTCTTTTTTGGCCACATGCCACCAAGGAGAACCTCCCCATGCACAACAAGCGCGTGCTCGTCGCCATGAGCGGCGGCGTCGATTCCAGCGTGACCGCGTATCTGCTCAAAAGTCAGGGTTACGAATGTGTCGGTGCCACCATGCGCCTCACCTGCCCCGCGCCCGACCCCGCAACGGGTATGAGCAAAGTCGATCGCGACATCGCTGACGCGAAGGCCGTCGCCGGGCGCCTGGGAATACCCCATCACGTGCTCGACTTGCAGCAAACCTTCGACCGTAACGTAATCGAGCGCTTTGTGAACGCCTACCAGGAGGGGCTGACGCCCAATCCGTGCATTATCTGCAACCGCCACATTAAGTTTGGCGCGCTGCTCGATGCGGCGCTGGACATGGGCTGCGACTACATCGCCACGGGCCATTACGCCAAAACAAGCCAGGCGGCAGACGGCATCTGGCAGCTACATCGCGGCGAGGACCCCAAAAAGGACCAGAGCTACTTTTTGTATTCGCTTACGCAGGAGCGTCTGGCGCGCACGATTTTTCCGCTGGCAGGCTTGGACAAAGAGCGCGACGTGCGCCGCATTGCCGCCGAACAGGGCTTTGTTAACGCCAAGAAGGCCGAAAGCGAGGACATCTGCTTTATTCCAGACGGCGACTACGCGGGCTATATCGAGCGCCGCTGCGGACATGCCGCTGCACCGGGCAACATCGTATGGCGCGACGGCAGCGTGGTTGGGCGCCACAATGGCGCGCTGCGCTATACCATCGGCCAGCGCAAGGGCCTGGGCGTCGCGATGGCGCATCCCGTGTACGTAACGGACGTCGACGCCGCCAACAACACCGTGCATCTGGGTGAGGCCGAGGACCTGACGGCCACGGCACTCACGGCCAACGACTGGATTTGGAGCGCCCCTGCCGACCACATGGAGGCCGAGCTCACGTCCGGCGGCATTCGCGTGGGCGCCAAGTACCGCTACCGACAGAAAGACCAGGCAGCGACCCTTACGCGCGGCGAAGACGGACAAATGTTGCTGACCTTTGACGAGCCGCAGCGAGCCATCGCCCCCGGCCAGGCTATCGTTATATACCGCGGCGACATCGTCCTAGGCGGCGGTACCGTGACCGGCGCGCTTAAGTAGCCGCGGGATTATCGCCGCACGTGTCGGAGTACTTCAACAGCAGCATTCACCTCGATAACGCGACGCTCCAGGCCGCGGCGAATGAACTCGAGCCGGCCCTCCGCTGTGGCCCATTTGCTCTGCGAAAGAATCTCGATCGCTTCATCAACAAATCCGTTGAGCCGCGATGAATCGAACCAATCGAGCGAGTCCGCAAGCGCCAGCTGGGCGGAAGGGTCGGGCCCAAACGGCTTAGCGGAAAACCCAAACTCCCCAGTTGCGAGCACGGCAGTTGGTACGTTGTACCACAGGCAGTTGCCACTATCGAACAGCGGAGCAGGTTTTATCTCCAGGGTGTCGACATTGCGGATGATGCCGAAGTTTCGCCAATGGCGGTCGCTGTTGGCCAAAAGGGCATCGCAGACAATCATCTGCGACATAGACCTTCTCACAGCGGCCTCATCGGCACCATGCTTGCCGAGGTAGCAACAGTACCGGTCGTACGTCGAGTTTCCCCGCTGACTACCAAGTACGCCCTTAACGTAAACAGCCGGAACGTATTCCTCGCGGCCGTCAAGAAAGTCGTCGCACAGACACACGGGGCCATCGAATATGCGCTCAACCGTGTAAGGAACAAACTCCCCCTTGGAAAGCAAGCGACGATGTAGAGCCGTTGCAACCGCCTCGTTAAAGGGACGCTGATCGTCCATCCCGCACCCTTTAGCCAAAACGCGAATGTCGTTTCGGATCATCCACGATTTAGGAAGCTCGCCCTCGGATGTGTTGTCGGGATTTTTAAGACCGATGCCCTCCAGCCAACCCGAACGCCCCTCGGGCGCCGATCGCTCAAAATCATTCTCGAAGTAATTGAGGTTTCGCCATTCGAGCCCGTCGCATTCTGCCGGCCGCAGCCAATAGCAATCCGAAAGCGAGAGGCCCAGGCACTGAACCGGCGCCTCAACGCTGTTGACAATCCCCAGCTCGCGGTAGCGCGAGATAAGTCCAGGGCGAACATCGGGCACCGACCGATGCCCCCACCACGCGTTGAGCTCCCGCTTATTCACCGTAGGAGAAGAGCTCGAGCATGTGCCAAACGGCATTCGTTGCGCATCGAGGACCTCGGCGATTTCGAAGGGAAACTCGCGCGTCGGATCAAATGAGACATGCGCGACCTCATGCTCGGCCGACATCAGCGTAAACTTGCGTCCCACATCGGCCGCAGGACGGCGTCCTCGCTTGCGGACCTTTTGGTAGGCGGTCGCAGAATTGTACTCGACCATCTTCCGGCCGCCCACAATATCGCACACAAGCGTCCCCGATGCGGCAAGTTGCGATATGCGGGCTTTCGTAACGCCCAACAGGCGGGCGGCATCACCCATAGATAAGTACTCAGACGTATCCATACACCGCATCACCTCGTTAAGTATTCTAAACGTAAAGTTAATTAGTTTCATATAGCATAATACTAAACAGACTGAAGCGAAAAAAGGCCCGAGCAATCGGGCCTTAGAGCAATGGGCCAGCCGAGTCGCAAGCTGCTCCTCTAGCGTTGTACGTAGGCTCGGACGAGCTCGTAGGTGTTGCGCACGCCGTCCATGTGGCTGCGCTCGTAGTTGTGGCTCGCGTACACGCCGGGGCCGATCAGACCATGGCGAATGTCGTAGCCGGCCGAGAGCGTGGCCTCGACGTCGGAGCCATAGTGCGGGTACACATCGATGGCGTAATCGAGCTCCAGCTCGCGCGCGATGTTGGACAGCGTGGTTACCAGGTCGTAGTTGTACGGACCGCCCGAATCCTTGGCGCAAATCGAAACCATGCGCTCGGTGCAGCCCAGGTCGTCGCCCACGCAGCCCATGTCCACGCTGATCATCTCGCGCGTGTCGGCCGGCACAAAGGCACCGCCGTGGCCGACCTCCTCGTACACCGTAAAGAGCAACGAAACCTTGCGCGAAAGCGTCACCTCGCCTTCGGCGACGGCGCGGGCCAAACCCAGCAGAATCGACGCGGACAGCTTGTCGTCAAGGAAGCGACTCTTGATGTAGCCGCTCTCCGTCACCGTGGTGCGCGGATCCATAGCGATGATGTCGCCGGTTTGAATACCCAGCTCGAGCACATCGTCCTTGCTGTCAACGTTCTCGTCGAGCAGGATTTCCATGTTCTTCTCGATGGTCTTGACCGGCTCATCGGCCACGTGCGCCGAAGGCTCGGTATTGAGGACCACGCCCGTGTAGACATTGCCGTCGCGCGTATAAACGGTGCAGTTCTCGCCATCGGCCGTGGACCACTGGTGCCCGCCGAGGGTCGTGGGGCGCAAGCGACCATTGTCCTTAATGGAGCGTACCATGGCGCCCAGGGTATCGACATGGCTCGCCAACACGAGCGGCTCACCCTCACCACCAAGCTCAACGAGCACATTGCCCTTATTGGAGCGCTCGGGCCCAAAGCCCATATCGCGCAACGTTTCCATCAGATAATCAGTCGCCGCACGGGTATAGCCCGTAGGCGAAGCGATAGAAGTCAGCGTCTTAAGCTGTCCTGCGATATAGGAGAGCGTCTCCTCTAGAGAAGCATCAATATTAGAAGTCATATGCATCCTTCCAAGTAAAACTAAGACCGAGTCCCGATTTTAACCGTTCTGCACGTGCAATGCCCCAGGAGCCGAGCCGACTCCAGACGTCCCCGCACCGGTTTTGTGCACGTGCACGGTTTACAATCCCAATCTTGCATAAATCCTATCGATATCTGCATAGAAATGAGGCATCTTTTTGCTTCGTCTCAGGGTGCCCCACCTTGGGCCGTGCAAAAAACGGAGTATTCAGCACCGTGGGCCCCAACAGCCCCATCGCGAACGACAAAACGACGCGGTTACAGCAGTGTTGCAGGTCGTCGCAAAGCAAAAACTCAGTAACAACCCCCTCCGCTCATCGATAGCCCACCCACATTGGCTGTCGATAGGCGCCTGTGGGCCACTACGGCCCATTCACAACGTTATGCATTTTTAAGAGCTTGCTGAATACTCCCAAAAATGCACGCTGGGAAGTGCACCACTTATCCGCAGCGGGCAGTATGCCTTGGTTTTGCCCGTCTCGGGGCATCGACGCAGCACAAAAAGCCCCGCCGTGCGTAGCACGGCGGGGCCAGCGGCAAGTCAAAAGTCCATACGCCTACAGGCGAAAGAACACCAAACTAGACTAGGCAGCCGGGCAGATCTTCTTGAAGAGCTCGATGACGTCGTCGAGCGTTGCCTCGCGCGGGTTACCCGGGAAGCAGGCGTCGGCCATGGCGTCCTTGGCCAGAACCTCGATCTCGTCGGCCTTCATAGCCTCGCAGACGTGCGGGATATTCACGTCGGCGGAAAGCTGCTTGACGGCGGCGATAGCGGCGTCGGCAGCCTCGTCGGTGCTCATGCCCGTGGTGTCAACACCCATGGCAAGGGCAACCTTGGCCAGGCGCTCAGCGCAAACCGGCTTGTTGAACTCCATGGCGATCGGCAGCAGCATGGCGCAAGCGACGCCGTGCGGGGTGTCGTAGTGAGCGGACAGGGTGTGAGCCATGGCGTGGTCGATGCCCAGGCCAACGTTGGAGAAGCCCATACCGGCGACATACTGGCCAAGAGCCATGCCCTCACGGCCGGAGCCGGGCTGGCCGGACTTGGCCTCGGCGACGGAGTCGCGCAGGTTCTCGCTGATCAGCTTAATAGCCTCAAAGTGGAACATGTCGGAGAGCTCCCAAGCGCCCTTGGTGGTGTAGCCCTCGATGGCGTGGGTTAGAGCGTCCATGCCGGTGGAGGCGGTCAGGCCGGCGGGCATGGAAGCCATCATGTCGGGGTCGACGACGGCGACCTCGGGGGCGTCGTTGGTGTCGACGCACACGAACTTGCGGACCTTCTCGGGGTCGGTGATGACGTAGTTGATGGTCACCTCGGCAGCGGTACCGGCGGTCGTCGGCACAGCGATGGTAAACACGGCGTGGTTCTTAGTGGGAGCAACGCCCTCGAGGCTGCGGACATCGGCAAACTCGGGGTTGTTGATGATGATGCCGATAGCCTTGGCGGTGTCCATGGAGGAGCCGCCACCGATGGTCACGATAGCGTCAGCCTCGGCGGCCTTGAAGGCCTCGACGCCGTCCTTGACGTTCTGGATAGTGGGGTTGGGCTTAATCTCGGAGTAGAGGCTCCAAGCGATGCCGGCGGCGTCGAGCTCGTCGGTCACCTTGGCGGTAACGCCAAACTTGACCAGGTCGGGATCGGAGCAGACGAAGATCTTCTTGTAGCCGCGACGCTGGAGCTCGCCGGGGATCTCCTTGATAGCGCCGGAACCATGATAAGAGATGGTATTGAGAACGAAACGATTAGCCATTGATAGCCTCCCATCGTGTGCGGGGCACCCATTACGCCCCACGCTATGAGTCCCATCCTAACGCTTTTGAAACAAAAAACACGTGAGAACGTCAAAATTGTTAAAGCGTTTCAACAGAAGATGAAAAATATTGCGGCAAAGGGACAACCCCTTTGCCGCATTCGGTTACTTTCGACAGCCCTCTTTCCAAGCCTCGGCCGCAACCTTCCAGCGAAAACGCAAGTCGCGCTCGCGGTCGATGAACATGATGGCAAACGCGACAAACAGCAGCACGCTCGCCACGACGATGGCGTGCAGGCCCATGCGCTCAATACACCAGTTGCCCAGCACGGCGCCAAACACAAAGGTAAAGATCACGCCAAAGTACAGCAGGCCGTTTTCCAAAAAGCCGCGCTTGTGGGTGATGATGTAATCGTCCACGTTTTGCAGCGCGTTGCGCAAGTTGCCGATGCACATGGTCGTGGCGATGCCGTGACCGTGGATCTTGCGGAAGCTCTCGACTTGCATACCGCAAGCAAACGAAGTAAGGCAGTTGGCGAGCAGGTTGAAATCGCCGCCCGGGATAAAGCTCACGCCCAGCAAGATAACGGCTTCAAAAAACACCGTCACCTGGCGCCAGTGAATCACACTGCCAAACCGCTCGTGAACCAGGTCGGCAAGCATAATGCCCACGGCAAACGACACCACGGGAAAGAAGTAGCGTCCCGCCAGCGTCCAGTTGCCCTCCGAGATGCTCACGCCCACCAGCAAGATATTGCCCGTCTGCGCGTTTGCGAAAACATGATCGCGCCCAATGTACGAATACACATCCATAAAGCCACCGGCGAGCGCCAGGATAATGCCCAGTTCGATGGACTCCGATATCTGTTTGGCACGTTGCATCGTCGTGCATCCTCCTTGTTGACGACCCTCTCGTGCGTTGGCGGAAACATAGCCGCCGTTCATACTGTAACCCATTGACAACATGGCATGCGCGCGAGACGACCCCTTCGACACGGGGATACACAGTCTGGAAACAAACGATACCCGTATCGACACGCCAATCCGCCAGCCCATGTACTCCACCAGTCTTTTTAGCTCCGTCCCAAAAAGACTGGTTACAATTACGTGCAGCATACAAACACCGGGAGGGATCGTGGCAAAAAAGCCTCAGCACGCTCAGAACAACCAGCGCAGTCAGCAGGGCAAACAGGGCCAGCAGCAAAAGCGCGGCGGCAAGGCGCAGGCCACGGTCGCCCGCACCAAGCATTCCCAAGCGACGCCCGCCCGCCCCTGGCGACCGGGCCGCGACAAGTTCCTCCCCGTCAGCCGCGCCGACATGGATGCGCGTGGCTGGGACCAGTGCGACTTCGTCTATATCTGCGGCGATGCCTACGTGGACCATCCGAGCTTTGGCATGGCCATCATCAGCCGCGTGCTCGACGCGCACGGCTACAAGGTGGGTATCATCTGCCAGCCCGACTGGACCGACCCCGCCAGTATCACCGTGCTCGGCGAGCCACGCCTGGGCTTTCTCGTCAGCGCCGGCAACATGGACTCCATGGTCAACCACTATTCGGTGACCAAGCACCGCCGCCACACCGATGCCTATACCCCCGGCGGCGAGGAGGGGCGCCGTCCCAACCGAGCCGTCACGGTCTACGGTAACCTCATCCGCCAGACGTTCAAGGACGCCCCCATCATCATCGGCGGCATCGAGGCGAGCCTGCGCCGCCTGGCCCACTACGACTACTGGCAGGACAAGCTCAAGCGCTCGGTACTGCTCGACTCGGGCGCCGACATCCTCATCTACGGCATGGGCGAGCACGCGATCGTCGAGATCGCCGACGCACTCGATGCCGGACTGCCTGTCGATCAGATCACCTACATCAACGGTACCGTCTACCGCACGGGTTCGCTCGACGAGGTCTACGACTACGACCTGCTGCCCAGCTGGGACGACCTTGCCGCCGACAAGCTCAACTATGCGCGCAGCTTTAACGTGCAGCAGCAGAATATGGACCCCATCACCGGCCATCGCCTGGTAGAGCCCTACCCCAACAGCGTCTATGTGGTGCAGAACCCGCCGTCGGCGACGCTCACCACCGATGAGATGGACGAGGTTGCCGAACTCCCCTACGCACGCGATTGGCATCCCGACTACGACGCGGCAGGCGGCGTGCCGGCCTTTGCCGAGATCAAGTTTTCCATTAGCTCCAACCGCGGCTGTTTTGGCGAGTGCTCGTTTTGCGCGCTCACCTTCCACCAGGGACGCGTGCTGCAGATGCGCAGCCACGAC
Source organism: uncultured Collinsella sp. (assembly GCA_958412345.1). Lineage (GTDB taxonomy): Bacteria > Actinomycetota > Coriobacteriia > Coriobacteriales > Coriobacteriaceae > Collinsella. The sequence goes on from CATYSO010000011.1 coordinate 74,409, forward strand.
TCGATCATGCGCGAGGCCGAGCTGCTCACGCGCGACCCCGAGTTTAAGGGCTACATCAACGACGTGGGCGGACCGACGGCAAACTTTAGCCGTCCGGCCTGCGACAAGCAGCTCAAGCACGGCGTATGCAAGAACAAACGCTGCCTGTGGCCGAGCGTATGCAAGAACATGGTGGTCGACGAGAGCGGCTACACGCAGCTGTTGCGCGACCTGCGCCAGCTGCCGGGTGTCAAGAAGGTCTTTGTCCGCAGTGGCATCCGCTTTGACTACACCATGGCCGATGCCTCGGACGAGTTTTTGCGCGAGCTGCTGGAACACCATGTCTCGGGCCAGCTGCGCGTAGCGCCCGAGCACGTGAGCGATGCAGTGCTGTCCGTGATGGGCAAGCCGAGCCGCGCCGTCTACGATGCGTTCTGCCGTAAATTTGAACGCCTGAACCGTGAATACGGACTCAAGCAGTACGTGGTGCCGTATCTGATCTCGAGCCATCCCGGCTCGACGATGAAGGAAGCCGTGGACCTTGCCGAGGCCGTGCGCGACATGGGCTACATGCCCGAACAGGTGCAGGACTTCTACCCCACCCCGTCCACCATGTCGACCTGCATGTACTACACCGGCGTGGATCCGCGCACCATGGAGCCGATCTATGTGGCGCGCGACCCGCACGAAAAGGCCATGCAGCGTGCGCTCATCCAGTATCGCAAGCCCGAGAACTACAAGCTGGTACGCGAGGCACTGGAAAAAGCCGGACGTCGTGACCTGATCGGCTACACCAAACACTGTCTAATCCGCCCCGTGCCGCCGCGCCCGGGCGAGACGTCTACTGGCGGTGGGCATGGCACCGACAAGAAGGGCGGCAAGGCCCACGGCGGCTCTGGCGGCGCTGGCAAGGGGCCCAAGGGCAGCAAGGGGCACAGCGGCATGTCACGCGCGCAAAACACTGCCGGGCGCAACCGTGCAGCTCAGGGGCGTCAGGGTGCCAACGGAGGCGGACGCCGCAACTAGGGCAGCGGTGCGCTCGCTGCGTCCATCCCACACGCGTGGCGCAGCGAGCGCATTGCCTCAACGAGGATGACGCCGGCGATAGCGACCGTGATTATCACGTCGAACGGTGTGTTCACAAACCAGAGCAACGTCATGAAATACGACCCGGCATTAAAGGCAAAGTGCAGCAGGATCGTGTAGCGGAGCTTTCCGGTCGTCACGAGCACCCAACCAAAGATGAGGCCGGCGGCACCCGCGTAGCAACCCTGTACCCAATTCATGTGCATAAAACCGAAGATCGCCGCCTGCAGCACAATCGCCGCGGCGATACCCCACGTGCTTGGGGCCGCCCAGGGCACCATGGCGCCACTCTGCGCGCTCACACGACGCCGGCACTTCCAAAGTGGGCGGCACTGCGGATTAAACGCTCGGAGCGAAAACTCAAAAATAATGCCGCGCACCAGCAGCTCTTCACAAAATGGGGCGCCGAGCACCGTGGTCAGGACGGCAAGAAGGTTGGTATCGCCCATGCCTGTTTCCTCGACGAGCTCGCTATAGTCTGCCGCAACCTCGGGCAGCAGCGACAGCACGCCGTCGCATAGGTAGCTAATGACCACCTGCATGGATAGGCCGATCACGACAACGCATGCGATGCGCTTCCAAGCAGCATTTGCTCCCCCGCCGAGTGGGCGCTCACCTTGCCGGCGCGCCATGAAGGAGCGGGGCCACAGATAGCTCCACCACAGCAGCGCCATCAAAAACGATGCCGTCTGAGCGGCAGCCTGGAACCATTGGATATCGAGATTGTCGATCGGGAAACCCGTCAGTGCCGACACGATGTCCAGCGCGGAGAACAAAACAATGCTCAGGGCAATATCGGCAGCAACAACACCAAAACAGGCAAGCGCCCAAACCAGCGCATTGAGCATGCCAACCTCCTCAAAACCCGGCACTTGGGGACGTTCCTTAACTGCCGGCAGAAAAGGAACGTCCCCAAGTGCCGGCAGTTTGGGACAGTCATTGTTGATGAGAATCGGGCACAGTGCCAAAAGCCCCGCTCGGCGAGATGTCGAACGGAAAGGTGCCACAGCGATTGAATGCGGCGATAAACATGCGGATGGCGTTGGACGGCGTGGTGCCCACGAGCTGGGTTGCCGCCGCGAAGGCTGCCTTCTCCTCGGGCAAGACCTTCGCGACAACCGGGGTCATGTGTTCTGCCATGGCGCTTCCTTTTTGAAACGACGGTGATGCGGATAGATGCGGGCCACGCGGCTGGGCGACGGGCTGTGAAGGCAACCCGATTGGCCCGCATCTGGAGTTTGTTTCTACGGCGTTGGTATTACTTGGTAATCCTAAGTATTACCCCGCAGATAGAATACCATACCCGACCCCATGGGGACGGAGAAAAAAACGGATCATTTTGTTGCTGAGTAAGTATTTAGAGCGTGATGATGTCCGAGATATTGAGGGCCCGAGCGTCAGCGGCATCGTGCGTGGCAAGCAACAGCATGCGGCCGTCGAGCAAGTCGAGCACGACCTCGGCGCATGCGTCGCGCGCAGCGGTATCTAGACCGGTAAAGGGCTCGTCCAGAATCACCGCGCCGCCCGGGCACAGCAGGGCTCGGGCGATCTCGACGCGACGGCGCTGCCCGCCCGAAAGCTCGGCCACGCGAGCATGTACATCGACCCCCGGCACCAGCAGGCGCAACAGGGCCGCAGCGCTCGAGGCGTCCACGCGTGCATCGGCGCACACTAGCACGTTATCCAGCGCCGCGGCGGACTCGACCAAGCGTGCATCCTGAAACACCATCGAGCACGGTGCGCACTCCCCCGCCGCCAGCGCCAGCAGCGTCGACTTGCCCACGCCCGAGGCGCCCATCGCGCAGGCGCGCCCACCCGCGGGCACGTTGAGCACCAGACCATCCAGCGCCGGCGCCCAGGGCGCGCGATCGCCCACGACGAGCGCAAGCTCCGCCGCAGCGCCATCGCTCGCAGCCCCCGCACGCCCGCGACTACCACGCCCATGCGCCCGCACGGCCGCGCCCCACGCCACGGGTCCCGAAACCCGCAGCAGCCACACCAGCACGCTCTCACACGCCCACGAGGCGGCAACGACCAGCACGGTCCACGCCAGCAGATCAGCCGTCTCAATCAAAAGCTTTGCCTGATAGATGCGCTCACCCACGGTGTCCGTCGCCATGCCGATGAGCTCCGCCGCCACACCGGCCTTCCAGCTCATGCCGATGACCGCCTTCGCGCACGAAAGCACAAACGGCAGGACCTCGCGCCAGGTATGGGCGCAAAACAATCGCCAGCCCCGCACGCCATGCAGGCGGAACATCTGCTTCAGCGGTTTATTCACCTGTGCCAAGCCCTCGGCCAGCGAAAAATACACGCCCGGCAGCGCCATCAAAAAGACTGCCGCGATGCTCACATGTGCCGACCCCAGCCAGATAAGCAGCAGGACCACCACGCAGGCAACCGGCGTCGCCTTCACAAACGAAAGTGCCGGCGCCACCAAGCGGGCAAACGCCCGCGATCGCACCGAGACTCCCGCCAGCACGCCACCACACACCGCGGCAAGCGCCAACCCGCCCAGTATCCGCGCGCCCGAGCCCGCCAAAATCGCCCAGGTACCGCCATCGCACACCAGGCGCAGCAGCGCCAAGGCAACAGCGCCCGGCCCCGGCAAGATCAGCGGCTGCGCCACCAGCGCCGCCACCAGCATCCACACGGCAAGCCAAAAGGCGGCGACGGCACCTGCTGCCGCCGCCGCCTTCATACGCTCTGTCATTTGTCGAGCAAACGCACGCACGGGCTACTCCATGTAGTAGAAATCGTCAGCCGGGAGCTTGCCGCCCACAGCGCTCGCGTCCGCATCGGCCAGCACCTGCAGGTACCCGCCGAGCGCCGCCTTCATATCCTTCCCCGTCTGGCACACGAGCATGCACCCGGGAATCGCCTTTTCGGCGATCTTGGCGTTATCCACGATGCCCGCATCGACCACGGCCTGAGCCCAGTCCGCCGGCGCCGCGTTGACGGCCTCAACGCTCGCCGCATGGCAGCTCAGGAATTCCGCCACGGCATCGGGATGCTCCTCGGCAAAGGCACGACGCACCACGGTCACGCCCGTCAGCAGGCGCGAACCCGTGTCACCCGCCAGCTCGTCCCACACATCGGTCAGACTTACCGGCGCCGACAGCTTGCCCTCGCTCTTGGCGATGGCAGCGGTCTTGAACGGCTCGGGCAGCACGCCCACGGCAGACGGATCGGCAAGCAGCGCCGACAGTACCTCGGTGGGCTCGCTCTTAAACTCAAGCGCCACCTGGCCGGTCAGGCCCGCACGCTCCAGCAGGTAGTTCATAACGTACTCTGGCGTGGTGCCCTTGCCCGTCATGTAGACGGTACGACCCGCCAGATCGCCAAAAGAGGCAACGTCCGCGTTACCCGTCACCACGTTCAGCACGCCCAGCGTGTTGATGTCGATGGCCTGCACCGCGCCCTCGGTCTTGTTGTAGAGCACGCTCGCCACGTTGGCGGGCACCAGGGCAATGTCGACATCACCCTGAATGACCTTGGGCACAATCTCGTCGGCGGCAGCGTTGATCGCAAAGTCGAACTCATTGTCCGTCTCGCCATCGGCAGCCTGGTCCATAAACTGCACCAGGCCAATAGAGGTCGGTCCCTTGAGCGAGGCGACGTGCACCTCAACCGACTCTGCAGCAGCACCGGCGCCGTCCGTGGCTGCCGAGCCCGCGGCGGACCCGGCACCGGCAGCCCCGCCGCCACAGCCCGCGAGCGCAAGCGACAGAGCGCCCGTGACGAGCGCCGAGGCAAACCCCCGGCGCGACATCTCAAAATCAAACGTACGCATCGCTAGCACGTCCCCTCGTTAGGCATCGACCAGGTGTGATGGTCGGTATGCAGCAGCTCCTCGGCCAGCGGCGAGAGCGGCTCGCCCAAGAACTCGCGGTAGCACGCCTGGACATCGGGATTCTCGTGCGAGAAGCGAATATCCGCAGCGGCATCCAGGCCCCACAGTACCTGGCCACGCTCGGCTGCCAGCTCGCAGCCGTCGTGGATGGGCTGACCGCCGCCACCGACGCAGCCGCCCGGGCACGCCATGACCTCAACGAAGTCATAGCTCACGCGACCGTCGCGAATCGCGTCGAGCAGGCGGGCGGCGTTGCCCAGCCCGTGTGCCACGGCGACACGCACCTTGGTGCCATCGATATCGGCCACGGCTTCCTTCCAGCCGTCGAGTCCGCGCACGTCGGTAAAGAAGTCGGCGTCGGGATTCTTGCCCGTCACCAGATAATATGCCGAGCGCACGGCGGCCTCCATCACGCCGCCCGTGGCGCCAAAGATCACACCCGCGCCCGTGCCAAAGCCCAGCGGCGTATCGAGCGGCTCCTCGACCAGCGTATCCACGCTCACGTGGTTCGCGCGGATCATGCGCACCATCTCGCGCACCGTCAGCGCAACGTCCACATCGGGCGTACCGTCCTCGCCCACCATGCTCGGCAGCGCGCACTCGGCCTTCTTGGCCGTACACGGCATCACGGACACCACGAACAGGCGCTCGGGCTCCACGCCCAGCACCTTGGCGTAGTACGTCTTGGCAATAGCGCCGAACATCTGCTGCGGCGACTTGGACGTGGACAGGCTGTCGACAAACTCCGAATAACGCGCCTTCACAAAGCGAACCCAGCCCGGGCAGCAGCTCGTGAACATGGGCCAGCCGCGGCTGTCGCCCTCGCCCTTGGCGGCCTTACCCAGGCGCTCGAGCAGCTCGGAGCCCTCCTCCATAATGGTGAGGTCGGCCGAGAAATCGGTGTCGAACACGTACTCAAAGCCCACGCGGCGCAGCGCGCAAGCCAGGCGCTCGACGGTAGCCTCCTCGCGCGGAATGCCGAGTTCCTCACCCCAGGCGCTACGCACGGCAGGCGCGATCTGCACCAGCACGATCTTGTCGGGATTAGCGAGCGCGTCAAACACGGTCTCGGTATCGTCGCGCTCGCGCAGTGCGCCCGTCGGGCAATGCGTAATGCACTGGCCGCACGCGACGCAATCGGTCTTGCCGATCGGCGCGCGCCCGCGGGTACCCACGGCGGTGTGCGTGGCGCGGTTGGTCAGGTCCCAAATCCCTAGGCCCTGCACGCTCTCGCACACCTTGATGCAGCGCATGCATTTAATGCACTTGTCGTTTTCGCGGATGATGGGAAAGTCGAAATCCCAGCCCTCGCCCGCCAAATGCCTTTGATACGGCAGATAGAAAATGCCCAGGTCGTTGGCGATGGTCTGTAGATTGCAGTTGCCGCTGCGCACGCAGCTCGTGCACTGCGAATCGTGCTGGGACAGCAGCAGCTGCACGTTGGTGCGACGGGCCTCGCGGGCCTTGGGGCTGTTGGTGTGGACCACCATGCCGTCGAGCACGTAGTTATTGCAGGCGGCAACCAGCTGGTCGCAGCCCTCGACCTCGACCACACACACGCGGCAGCCGCCGATCTCGTTCAGATCGCGCAGGTAGCACAGGGTGGGAATCTGAATGCCGACGGACTTGGCCGCATCCAGGATCGTGGTGTGCTCGGGAACCACAACCTCGCAGTTATCGATAATGAGCCTGACCATGTTGTGCGCTCCGTTTTCGCTGTTGTCGCCGACAGTGGTTTTGTTGAGCTCTACCATTCCAGGTTCCTCCCTCCGCGGAACGCGCCAAAGCCAAAGTGGTCGCAACGCAGGCAGCGGCTCGCTTCCTGGCGCGCCTCCTCCTCGGTAAGGCCCTGCTCGACCAGATTCCAATCGTGAATACGTTCGCCGGCCTCGCGCTCACCCAGCTCGCAGCGGCCGCACTCGTGCTTGCCCTTAAACTGGACGGTCGGCAGCTCAACGTCAAGTTTGATCTTGTGGTCAAAGCCCAGGTAGCGGTCGATATTTGCCGAAGCCACGCGGCCGGCGTTGATGGCGCGGATAACGGTGGCGGGGCCGGTCTGGCAGTCGCCGCCGCTAAAGAGGCCGTCGAAGTTGGGCACGGCACTGTCCGAGTCGGTGACCACGCAGCCCCACTTGCAGGCAATGCCCATCTCCTCAAACGGCTTGGAATCGATGTCCTGGCCAATGGCCACAAACACGCGCTCGCAGGGAATGACGCGCTCGGGCGTGGCGGCGGCACGCGGGGCCGGACGCCCACGACGGGGCTCGCCGATAATCTGCGGCTGCACGCGCAGACCGCTCACGCGACCGTCCTCGCCCGTCTCGATGGCGAGCGGGGCCGTGAGCTCCAGAACCTCGCAACCCTCGGCCTGGGCACCGGCGATCTCGGCGTCCTGGGCCGTCATATCGCAGATGCGACGGCGGTAGACGATGCTCACCTTTTCGGCACCGCAGCGCACGGCGGAGCGCGCCACGTCCATGGCCACGTTGCCGCCGCCGATGACGCACACGCGCTGCCCGCTCAGGTCGGGCAGCTCGTCGTCGCCAATGGCACGCAGCATCTTGACGGCCGACTCCACGCCGGGAGCCTCTTCGCCCGGAAGACCGAGCTTCTTGTCACTGTGGGCACCGATGGCCAGGTAGACGGCATCGAACTCGTCGCGCAGGCGGGCAAGCTCCTCGCCGTTGACGGAGTGGTCGAGTTCCACATCGATGCCGGCGCTCAAGATCCAGTCGATCTCGGCCTGCAAGCGCTCGCGCGGCAGACGATAGCTGGGGATGCCGTAGCGCAGCATGCCGCCCAGGTGGTGACGCTGCTCCAAGATGGTCACCTTATGGCCCATCACGGCCAGGTAGTAGGCGCAGGAAAGGCCGGCCGGGCCGCCGCCGATCACAGCGACGCGCTTACCGGTGTTGTCCACTACATGCGGCTTGTGGTCGTTGAGGTCGCTATGCTCGACGGCAAAACGCTTGAGAGCGAGGATGTTCATGGGGTCGTCGACCATGCCACGGCGGCAGTGCATCTCGCAGGGATGCTCGCACACCAGGCCGCAGACGAGCGGCAGCGGATTGTTCTTGCGGATGACCTTGACGGCATCGGCATAGCGGCCGGCCTCGACGAGCGAAATGTACCCGGGAATGTCGACGTGCGCCGGGCAGCCTGAGACGCACGGGACGCGGGCCTCGCGATCAAAGCCGCAGGAGTGCTCGCGGATGTGATGCTCAAAATCGTCGCGGAAGCCGCGAATAGCCGTGAGCGCCATGGCACCGGCCTCGTAGCCGATGGCGCAGTCGCTCGAAAGATAGATGGTGCGGGCGGTGCGCTCAATCAGGTTGAGCGTAGACTCATCGGCACGGCCCTCGAGCACATCGGCGAGCAGATCGCTCAGCGCGCTCAGGCCCACGCGACAGGGCGTACACTTGCCGCAGCTCTGGGTGGAGCACAGGTTGACGAGCGCCGCCGTAAACTCAACGGGGCACGGGGCGAGCGAACTCACCGCCAGACGGCGCCCAAGCGCATCGTGCAGGTCGTCCATGACGGCCTGAGCGTGGCTGCGTTCCATTACGTGCAGTCGTGCCATAAAGATCCCCTCTCACATGGCAGCCCGGAGGCGAAGCCGGGCGAAATTGCTACACGCACAACACTGACCTAAAAAGTTGTTAGGTCTCCACGCAGTTCGGCAGGCGGCATGAAATGTCACCCTCAGCGGTGAAATAGAACATTACCGCAGATAAATGCCATATTTGATAAAACGCGTTACCAAATGACAATGCCCCGCCCACGCAATCACGTGGACGGGGCATTGCTCATGGCATGCGGCCAGTGACCCTGTTGCTTTTACTTAAGCTCGGGCCAGTAACCCTTGTTGGCCTCGATCATGTCGTCGAGAACTTCCTTGGCGACCTTCATCGAAGGCACGGTCTTGTTCAGCGTAAAGGCCTTGAGTGCCTTCTCGTACGAACCCTCGATCGTAGCCTCGACCACGAGTTTCTCGGAGTTCAGCTGCTGCATCATGAGGCCCTGCTGGAACAGCGGAATGTTGTCGCGGCTGATGACCTCGGGGCCGTTCTTGCCAATGTAGGCAGGCAGCTCGACCATGGCGTCGTAGGGCATGTTGGGGATAGCGCCCTTGTTCTCGCAAATGACCAGGAAGCGCTGCTTGGTATCGTTCTTCAGAGCGATGGCCAGGTCGGCAATCCAGTCGCCGTGGCTGCCTGCATAGAACGTGCTCTCGTCGATCTCGCCCGTCTTCTCGTAATGGTCGATGCCGTCAAAGAGGTTCTTCTCGCGCGTCTCCTCGACCTCGTTAGCACGGGTGCGCTCGGGGTTGGAATGCTCGACGAACTCCTTCTGCTGCAGGTAGTAGTTCAGATACGTGTTGGGCAGGTACTCCGGGAAGCACTCCATGATCTCGTACTCGCCCTTCCAGACGTAGTACCAGCTGCCCTTGGTGTGGCGGTTCTGCTCGGGATGCTCGTCGGTGGCCTCCTCGGGCTTCTTTGCCATGAGCGAGCCCATGCCCTTGAGGTAGGAGTCGGGCAGCAGGATCTGATGCTCCTTGATGTACTCGCGCAGCTGCGGCAGGACCTCCTCGCCCTTGTGGCGGATCGAGGTGAACCAACCAAAGTGGTTGAGGCCAAAGTAATCGTACTCGACATCCTTCTTGTCGATATCGAGCGCGGCGCAGACCACGTCGATGATCGCGATCGGCATGTCGCAGATGTTGATGATGCGAGCATTGGGACGCAGTACGCGGCAGCCCTCGGAGACGATGGCGGCAGGGTTGGAGTAGTTGAGAATCCAGTAGTCCTTCTTGGCGTACTTCTCAACGTCATCGATCAACTCGACCATGGGGAAGATGGTGCGCATGCCGTAGGCAAGGCCGCCGCAACCGCAAGTCTCCTGACCCACGCAGCCGTGACGCAGCGGAATCTTCTCGTCCTGCTCGCGCATGGCGTAGCCGCCCACGCGCATCTGGGCAAACACGAAGCTCGCGTCGGTAAAAGCCGTCTGCTTGTCGGTGGTCACCGTGAGCTTGATGTCCAGGCCGAGGTCCTCGTGCAAAATCCAGTCCACGAGCACGCCGATCTTGCGCTGGCGCTCCTCGTTGATGTCGTACAGACGAATCTCGTCAACGTCGAGCTCGTCCTTGCGCAGGGCGATGGACTTGACGATGCCGGGGGTAAAGGTGGATCCGCCACCACACAGAGTAATGATCATTGTTTACTGCTCCTTCTCAATTGCGTTTTCGACCTTGTCGCGCATCTCGGCGACCTTCATGCCAAAGATGATCTGGATATTGTTGCCGTTGCGGTTGATGCCGCTGTTGGGCACGTGGTTGATGAGGCTCTCATCGATGAGGTCCGGGTTCTTAACGTTCACGCGAAGACGCGTAAAGCAGTTCTCGAGCTCCTCGATGTTGTCCTTGCCGCCAAGACCTGCGACCAGGTCGGCAATACCAGCATCGACGCCCTCTGCGGGAGCTGCGGCAACAGCGCCCTGCTTCACCGCGACAGACGCGGCGGCCTCGCCCTCGGCAACGGACTCGGCGAGCTCGGACTCTTCCTCGCGACCAGGCGTGTGGAGGTTGAGCTTCTTGATAAGGAAGGTGAAGAGGAAGAAGTACAGCGCGGCGTTGACGACTCCAAGCACCAGCATAACCGGCCAGTTGGTCTTGTCGACACCGAGGACCAGGTTGGAAACCACGATGTTGATGATGCCGCCTGCAGTCGAAGCGGGCACGGAGAGAACCTTGAGCAGGACCAGGAAGATACCGGAAAGAACCGAGTGAACGACAAAGAGCACGGGAGCGGCAAAGACAAAGAGGAAGTCCATGGGCTCGGTGACACAGGAGAGCACGGCGGTGATGATCAGCGGGATGATAACGGCCTTGGTCTTATCCTTGTTCCCCTTGTAAGCGGTGAAGATAAAGGCGAGACCGATACCGATGTAGGGCCACAGGTTGTTGAAGGTGTAGCTGTTGAAGTAGGTGCTATCGGAGAAGGGCTGGCCCGTCATTGCCATCTCGGCGACACGGATGGGATAGGCACCGGCGATAACCTGATCGCCCAGCGTCAGGGTGCCACCCACATCGGAGAACTGGAACGGGGTGTAGATGAGGTGGTGCAGACCGGTGGGAACGAGCAGCTTGTTGAGCATGCCGTAGATAAACAGACCGATGTTGCCCGACTCCTTAATGATGCCGGCAACGGAGGAGATGGCACCCTGAACCGGAGGCCAAACGATGCAGAAGCCAGCACCCATGATCCAGGAAATGATGATCATGATCAGGAACGGGAAGCGAACGCCCGAGAACATCGAAAGGGCAATGGGGAACTGCTTGTTCGAGTACTTGTTGAACACGGCACCGGTGATGCAACCAAGAATGATGCCGCCAAACACGCCGGTATCGAGCACCTGAATGCCCATAACGGTGCTCTGGCCGGTTCCGGTAAGGCCGAGCATGCCGCTCGCTTCGGCAAGAGAGCCGGTGGCGTTGAGCACGATGTTATTGGCCTGAAGGAACAGGAAGAACGACATCAGGGCGATCAGCGAAGCATGGCCCTTGTTCTTCTTTGCCATGGCGCCGGCGATGCCCACGCAGAACAGAATCGAGAGGTTGTTGATGATAAACATCAGCGACTGATAGACAACGGCGCCCACAAGCTGGAACGGACCGGAGCCCAGCACGGGAATCATGGCGCAGATGGTCTTGTTGGTTAGAACGATGCCCACGATGAGCAGAATGCCGGCAACCGAGAGATACATCATCGGCTGGACGATTGACTTCGCGAACACCTCCAACGGCGCTTTGAAATTGAACTTCTTTTTTGCGGTCATAGCGGTACTCCCCTTCCTTTTCCGCAAATTAAGACAGATGTGCCCTGGACAAGACCGTGAGCCTTGCCTTATATCAATCGATGTATGGGCACGTTATGCCTAGAGACCAGGTTCTCCAAGCAGGTTAACAATGTGATATGCGAGATAACTCTTCTCGGCATCGGTAACGACAACGTTATAGGTAAACGACAAGTGGGCGGCTATGGCGTCCGCGCACGAGAATGCGCACGGATACGCCGTTTCATCGATTCGGAACAGAGCGTCGCCGCTGATTTGCCCGGCCGCAGGATCGAGCGCTCGCTGTGCGAAAAACTGCAGGTGACGAACGAAACGTTCGTAAGGCAGCGAGGTGTCATCGAGGGTCGTAGCATAGCGCTCGGAAACAATCGCAAGCACGTCGCGAACAAGCTGGACCGAAACGATCAGACGATCGGAGCGCTGAGGCATGGTGGCGTTGACGATATGCAAGGTAATGAAACCCTGCTCCTCCTCGCTCATCTCGATACCCAGGTAATCCTTGATAATCTGAAGGGCACGGCCCGCAAGCGCGTACTCCTTACGATAGAACTGCTGGATCTCGAGCAGCAGCGGGTTCTCGCAGGAAACGCCCTTGCGCTCGCGCTCCAAAGCAAGGCTGATATGGTCTGCAAGAGCGATGAGGATCTTGTCGTTGATGTCGACATTGAGCTCTCGACGAAGCATCTGAACAATGTCCTCGGAAATCACGAGGTTAACGGTGGGAATGGACTCCAAAAGATGTGCCAAGCGGTCAATCGTACGCGAATCCTGAGAAGTTCCCTCCTGCAACGCGTAGGTCTTTTCGACCGACGCCTCGTCGATGGCATCGCCGGCATGGCGGCCAAAGCAGAGGCCTCGACCGATGACGATAAGCTCGGAGCCATCGCCCGAAGTGACCATTGCGACGTTGTTGTTAAAAACTCGCTTGATAACCACGGTACCCACCACAAGAATTTACTCGGAAAGCCAGACGACAGGCTCTTTAACAGCGACAGGGCCGGAAGCATGCTCACGAAGAGTCGAGTTCTCCGAGCGCTCGCACACGATAACGAAGACCGTGGGATCGAAGCCGGCGGCGCGGACCGCGTCGAAATCGACCTCGACGAGGGGCTGGCCCGCGTCGACATGGTCACCCTGGGCAACAAGCGCATGGAAGCCCTTGCCCTCGAGTTTAACAGTGTCGATTCCGATATGCAGCATCACCTGAGCAGAGCTGTCGTCGGACATGATGCCCAGTGCATGCTCGGTCGGGAACAGTGCCGCGACGGTACCGGAGACAGGAGCGCACACCGTTCCCTCTTGGGGAACCACGGCAACGCCATCGCCCACGGCACGGCTGCTAAAAGCGGGGTCATTGGTATTTTCTAGATGAACAAGCTCGCCGGAAACGGGAGCGAGGATTTCGAACTCGGAGGTTGCAGTCTTCTGCTCATCCGAACCGCCCATCAGGCGAGAAAAGAAACCCATGGTGGCATGTCCCTTCATAAATATAGCCCAACCAAAATCAAGCGAATGCGTCCATAGAGACACATCCGTTCAAAGACTTTGGTTAGGCCCACGTCCGAGGGACTCGGTAACCTTCCGCATTTCTTTTTACGGAAGCTATTGTAGACAAGCCCAAAGCCAGAACAATCATTATGACCGGCGAACGGTATTTTTTCTTCGATAAACGGTATTTAGGCAGCACTTGGGGATGCTCCTTTTCTGCCGGCACCCAGGGGCACTCCTCACTCTGGTGCATTGGGGACAGGTTTGTTTTGAACTGCGTCCCGAATCTTGGCCTTCTTTATTAGAAGCGAACACTAGGACGCT
>CATYSO010000012.1 GCA_958412345.1 uncultured Collinsella sp.
GGTCATCTACGCGATCATGCGCGACGCCGTCCCGTACGCGGCCTAGCGGGCGGCGGGATCAACCGAAGGGGAAGCGGGGGCGCCGGGCGCCCGGATGCGTCATGCCGAAATGGCGCGAAGCACGCGGTTGACAAAACTATAGAGACACGTCCCAGAAAAATCATCACAGAAAGGACTACTGCTGTTGAGCGCGGCGGGCGGCACGGCGGGCTCTTGCCTCTTGAATCTCTTCGAGATGAGCAATGATCTCGGCAGCGCTTTCCTCGATGGCTTTGCCATCGGTACGCACCACAAAGCAGCCCAGGCGCTTCATGAGGGCACGGGCCTCCTCGAGCTCGCTGCGTACGCTCTCGGGCTCAGCATAGGAGCCGGCAACGGCACGGGCGTAATCATCCCCCAAGCGGCTATCGCGGATCTCAGAAATCACATCGACGGTCGAAATCAGGCCGAACAGGCGCATCGGGTCGACCTCGTAAATCGACTTGGGCGGCTCCATGCCATGCGCCAGTGGGACATTGGCGACCTTGTAGCCCTGATAGGCTAAATACATCGACAGCGGCGTCTTGGATGTACGCGACACACCCAGCAGCACGATATCGGCACCCGCCAGATCGTCGCAACCACGACCGTCATCGTGCTCAACGAAATACTCCATGGCCTCGATACGATGGAAATAGCGGTCATCGGTCTTGTGAATCACGCCCGCAACGCCCTTGGGCGGCACACCGATGAGCGACGACAGCACGGCAAGCGTCGGGCCGATCAGGTCGACCGAACGGATATGCAGCATACCCAGGTAATCGAGCACGCGGGCGCGAAGCGCCGGATCGACGATGGTGTGGAACACGGCAATATCGCGATGGTCCGCATCGACGCGCGGCCCCACAAATGACTTGACCTGCTCCACAGAGGTCACCTTAGGCAGGCGCAAAACGCGAAAAGCCCCTTCATCAAATTGCCCGGACGCCGCAAGCACCACCTCACAAGCGGTATCACCGAGCGAGTCGGAGATAACGATAACGGTGGGACGAGCGGTGACCGGGCAATCCATGCGGGGCTCCTTTTGCGCTTACGCGCAGGCTAGCTTACTTTTTGCGGGCAAGCTCACCGATGTTGGCGATGCCGGAGAACACGGCCTCAAAGCGGTTGAGCAGCTTAAGGCGATTATCGCGAAGCTGCTCGTCCTTGTCCATGACCATGACCTCATCGAAGAAACGGTCGATGGGCGCGCGCAGGGCGGCGAGGGCGGCAAATGCAGCCGGGTAGTCCTCGGCAGCAAGGGCGGCATCGACAGCGGTCTGGGCAGCCTCAGAGGCGTCGGCGAGCGCGAGCTCGACCTCGCCCATCAGGCTGCGGTCATACTCCGCACCCAGCTCAGGCTTGGAGATGTGCGCGGCACGGGCATAGGCGGTAGCCAGGTTGTCAAAGGTCTCGGCATCATTCTTGCGGGCCTCGTCGAGGGCGGCGCAGCGGGCGAAGAAGACGGACGGGGCGATGATGTGCACCGCGGAGACGGCGGCAACGGTATCGGCCGGGATCTTTTCGTCGCGGGCCATGCTCACCAGGCGGCCATGGAAGAAGTCACGAACCTGCTGGGCGACCTCGGCGGCGTCGAACTCAATGCCCTGCTCACTGTAGAGCTCAAGGGCAAAGTCGATGAGCGACGTGGGGTCGATCGGCAGGCGATCGCGCAGGATGTTGATGATGCCGATGGCGGCACGACGCAGCGCGTAGGGATCGGAGGAGCCGGTCGGGGGCTCGCCGATGGCAAAAATACCGGCGATGGTATCGAGCTTATCGGCGCAGGCCACGATGCAGCCAGCGGTGCCCTCGGGCAGCTCGTCGCCGGCAAAGCGGGGACGATAGTGATCGCGGATAGCGTGGGCAACCTCGTCGTTCTCCCCCATCGCGGTGGCGTAGTAACCGCCCATCACGCCCTGCTGGCTCGTGAACTCGACGACGGCGTTGGACACCAGGTCTGCCTTGCACAGGTGCGCGGCACGAGCAGCGTCGGCGGCAAGATGGGCGCCCAGATGAGCCTCGCGGGCAATAGCGAGCGCGAGCTGCTCAATGCGCTCGGACTTGGCGAGCACGCTGCCGAGCTTCTCCTGGAAGGCGACCTTGGACAGACGCTCCCGGAACTCGTCGAGGGAGATCTTCAGGTCCTCCTCATAGAAGAACTTGGCGTCGTCCAGACGGGCGCGCACGACGCGCTCGTTGCCGTCGATCACGCGCTCGGCGTTCTCGGGCTTGCTGTTGGAAACGACCACGAACTCACGCGTGAGCTTGCCCTCGCCGTCATAGATCGGGAAGTAGCGCTGGTTGGTGAGCATGGACTCGCAGATGATCTCATGCGGGACCTTAAGGAACTCCTCGTCGAAGGTACCGACGAGCACCGTCGGCCATTCACAGAGGTTGATGACCTCCTCAAAAACCTTCTTGGGCGTATCGACATGGCAGCCGGGACGGGCGGCCTCGACCTCGGCGATACCGGCGAGAATCGCCTCGCGACGGCGCTCGGCAGAAAGCACGCCGGCGTCCTCGAGCACCTGCTCGTAGGCGGCGGGGCTAGCGACAACGTGGTCACCGGGGCCAAGCACGCGATGGCCGCGCGTGGTGTTGCCGCTCGTCACGTCGGCAAACGACACGGGCACAACATCCTCGCCCAAAAGGCAGCAGATCCAGCGAACCGGGCGCACGAAGGTGGCGTGCTCGTGGCCCCAGCGCTGACTACGGTAGTTGGGCCACTGCAGGCCGGCGATGGTCTTCTCGCACAGGGCCGTCAGGATCGGAGTAGCCGGAGCGGAAGGAATGTTCTTCTCGGCAAAGACGTACTCACGGCCGTCGGTGTCCTCGCGACGGACCAGATCCTCGGCAGCCACACCGCACTTGCGGGCGAAGCCCTGGGCGGCCTTGGTGGCGTTACCGTCAGCGTCGAAGGCGATGTTGGCCGCAGGGCCACGCTTGACCTCGTGAACCTCATCGGTCGCGGTGGCGACGTCGGCAACGAGCGCAGCCAGGCGACGCGGGCTCGAGATCACGCGGACCTCGCCGTGGGCCAGACCGGCCTCGTCGAGACCCTTGGCGATCATGGTGCCAAGCTGCTTGACGGCATTGTTCAGCGGTGCGGAGGGCATTTCCTCCGTACCGATCTCAAACAGGAAATCCTTAGCGTCTGCCATGGCTTACGCCACCTCGCCTTCCTGGTCGGCATTCTCGTTGACTCCGGCGACCTCGGCCATATAGGCCTCGCAGCACGCCTTGGCGACGGCGCGGACGCGCAGGATGTAGTTGGCACGCTCGACCGCAGACAGAGCGCCGCGGGCATCGAGCAGATTGAAAGCGTGGCTGCACTTCATAACGCAGTCGTATGCGGGCAGCGGCAGCTTGCGCTCCAGGCAGGAATGGCACTCGGCCTCGTAGTCGTCAAACTTCTGACGCATCATCTCGACGTTGGCGACCTCAAAGTTATAGGCACTGAACTCGCGCTCGTTCTCGAGGAACACGTCGCCGTAGGTCATGGGCGTGCCATCGGGCAGGTAGCTCCACACCAGATCGTAGACCGAGTTGACGCCCTGGGCGTACATGGCGATACGCTCCAGGCCATAGGTAATCTCGACGGGCACGGGGTCGACCTCGATACCGCCCACCTGCTGGAAGTACGTAAACTGCGTGACCTCCATGCCGTTGAGCCAAACCTCCCAGCCAAGGCCCCAAGCGCCCAGGGTCGGGCTCTCCCAGTCGTCCTCGACAAAACGGACGTCATGGTCGTTGGGGTCCAGGCCAATGGCGGCCAGCGAACCCAGATAGAGCTCCTGGGCGTTAACCGGCGAGGGCTTGATGAGCACCTGGAACTGATAGTAGTGCTGCATGCGGTTGGGGTTCTCGCCGTAGCGGCCGTCGGCGGGACGGCGGCAGGGCTGCGCATAGCAGGTGCGCCACTCGGCGGGACCGAGCGAGCGCAGCGTGGTCGCGGTGTGGAAGGTACCGGCACCGACCTCGGAGTCATAGGGCTGCATAATGACGCAGCCCTGCTCGCCCCAGTACTGCTGGAGGCGCAGGATGATGTCTTGGAAGGAAAGCGATGAAGCGTTCATGCCTCTAATATCCCCTCGTCGAAACGATTACACGGTTAGGTACTGTACTATAGCGGTTTTTAGTCGATAGCGCCCAGACGGTTGAGCGGCCAGTAACGCACGAGCGCCACGGCGATCAAGTCAGAGCGATCAACGGGACCAAAATAGCGTGAGTCGGCAGAGTTCTCTCGATTGTCGCCCATCACCCACACACAGTCATCGGGGACGGTGTAGGGATAGCTCACCTGGGCGGCGGGCGCCTGGACCGAAAGCGGCCAGCTCATGCCGGTCGTATACTTCTCATCGAGCGCCTGGCCGTCGACGACGACCTTGCCGTCCTGAAGGTCGACCGTCTGGCCGGCCGTGGCGATGACGCGCTTTACCAGCACGTCATGCTCGGACGTGGCATCGGGGTTGTGAAACACCACGATATCGCCCTGTTTGACAGGCTGTCCGAGCTCCAGGCTCACTTTTTGCGCCAGGATCTGGTCGCCAATCTCAATCGTGTCCTCCATGGAGCCGGTGGGCACCACAAAGGGCTCGACCACAAAGGTGCGGATCAGGAAGGTGGCCACGAGCGCGATTGCGATGACCGCGATCCACTCAAAGGCGCCCCTCAACGCGGAATGCTGCGATGGAACCATTCTCACTCCTCGCTCTGCGAATACGAAGCGTCCAGAATCTCCTGCGCGTACGCGCGCTCCTGGGGCGTAAGGCGCGCCGTCTCGATCAGATCGGGACGCCAGCGACAGGTGCGCTCGATGGCATTCTTACGGCGCCAGGCGTCAACTTTTGCGTGATCGCCACTCACGAGCACAGGAGGCACGCCCTCGCCGTTGAACTCGGCGGGACGGGTGTACTGCGCGTACTCGAGCAGGCCTCCGTCCTCGGCGGTCGAGAACGACTCGTCGACGTTGCTCATCTCGTCACCAAGGGCGCCGGGAATCAGGCGTACGACGGCATCGGCAACGACCATAGCGGGAAGCTCGCCGCCCGTGAGCACGTAATCGCCGATCGACAGGCGCTCGTCGGCATACGCATAGGCACGCTCGTCGACACCTTCGTAACGGCTGCACACAAACAGCAGGCGCTCGCTTTTGAGCAGGCGCTCGGCCACATGCTGCGTAAAGGGCTCGCCGCACGGGGTGAAGAACACCACCGTCGGCTTGGGGCTCTCCGCGCTAATGGCCTCGATGGCCTCGGCGATAGGCTCGACCTTCATGAGCATGCCCTGCCCGCCGCCGTACGGCTCGTCATCGACGGTACGATGGCGGTCGTGCGTCCAGTCGCGCAGGTTATACGCCTTAAAATCAAAAAGGCCGGCCTTGCGGGCGCGGCCCAAAATCGACGTGGACATAACGGGCTCAAACATCTCGGGAAAGACCGAAAGGGTCTCAATCAGCATGTTGTCCTCCCTACTTGTCCATATCGATCAGGCCGTCCATAACGTGGACGGAAATTGTTCCTGTGTCGGGAAGATCGAGCACAACCTGCTCGATCACGGGAATCAGTACCTCGCCGTACCGATCGCCCTCGACAACCCAAACATCGTTAGCGGGCGTCGACATGATCTCGACGATCGTGCCGAGTGAACCGAAGCGCTCGTCGACCACCTCGCGACCCATCAGGTCGGTATAGGCGGCGTCGAGTGAATCGAGCTCAAAATCGTCACGATTTGCCAGCACATAGCATCCCGTGATGCCCTCGGCGGCCGTCAAGTCGTCAATGCCCTCAAACGAGACCAGATCGCCATCGCCCGTATCGGTGACGGACACAACCGTGCAAAAGCGGTCGCGCTTGAGCGCCGGCGGCGTCAGGGCGACGCGCATACCCGGCTCTAATACAGAAGGAAGCCCCCGCAGCGGCTGCGCGAGGACCTCCCCCTTCCTTCCGTGCGGCTTGACCACACGGGCGATGTTTTTGTACTGGGACCTCAAGGTCCTAGCCCAGAACCTCTACCTCGACAGCAGTGTCGAGGCGAGCGGCCAGTGCACGGGCGAGCGTGCGAATGGCCTTGATGGTACGGCCACGACGGCCGATGACCTTAGCGACGTCATCCTCGGCGACAGAAACCTCAATCGTAGAAGCGTCGTCACCATCGATGACCTCAAGGCTCACGGAATCCGGGTCGTCGACGATCTGAACAACGAGATATTCGACGAGATCGGCGATGCGATCTGAGAGCATTGCCTCACCCTCGAGCTGTGCAGCGTCAACCTCAGGCACGATTTACTCCTCGGCGCCCTCAGCGGCCTCAGCGGCAGCCTTAGCGGCCTCGGCCTCTTTGGCGAGCTGCTTCTTGGACTTCTTGACGACGGTCTCGGTCTTCTCGCCCTCGTTGGCGGCCTTGACCAGAGCGGCGACGGCGTCGGTGAGCTGAGCGCCCTTGGACTGCCAGTCGGCGATCTTCTCGAGGTCGAGGTTGATGGTCTTGGGGGCGGTCATCGGGTTGTAGCGGCCAACCTCCTCGATGATACGACCGTCACGCGGGGCGCGGGAATCGGCGATGACGACACGGTAGTACGGACGCTTCTTAGCGCCGTGACGAGCAAGGCGAATCTTGACTGCCAAAGGAAACTCCTCCAACCAAGCAGCTTTAGGCTGCAACTACAAACAAACAGTTGAACATAATACGCCATCGACGCGGGCAGGTGAAGTCCGTGAGACCAACTTCTTCGGTGTAGTCGAGGGCAAATCCATATCTTAGACAAGAATTCGGGATTTGCAAGCACATACACGCACCTCACATGAGCTGCGCGGTATACTGATGACATGGAAAGACGCGAACATACATACGGTTATGAGGATGCCATTGGCGTCACGCCGCCTCCCTGGACGGGTCCGGCGGTGGGCCTCATGGACCTCGATGCGTTTTTTGCGAGCGTGGAGATGCTCGATCATCCCGAATGGCGCGGAAAGCCGCTCATCGTGGGCGGGGACGCCGATTCTCGTGGCGTCGTGTCCACATGTTCGTATGAGGCGCGTCGCTTTGGCGTACACTCCGCCATGCCCTCAGCCGAGGCGCGGCGCCTGTGTCCGCAGGCCATTTGGACGCACGGGCATTTCGATCGCTACCGCGAGGTCAGCGCGCAGGTCATGGCGATTCTTGCCGAGGAGACGCCGCGCGTGGAGCGCGTATCCATCGACGAAGCCTTTATCGATATCACACCGGGTCGCTTTGCGCCCGAGGACCCGCTGCTGGTTGCACGGCGTATAAGCGACCGTGTGGCAGCGCTGGGAGTAACGTGCTCCATTGGCGTGGGCTGCAACAAGACGGTCGCAAAGATCGCAAGTGAGCGGGATAAGCCGTTTGGGCTGACCATCGTGCGACCCGGAACGGAGCAGCGCTTTTTGGCCGCGCTGCCGGTATCTGCCATGAGCGGCATCGGGCGCTCGGCCGAGGAGCGACTGCGCCGTATGCGCATCTACACCCTCGGCGAGCTATCACGTGCACCGGAATCCACCTTGGCCTCTATTTTTGGCGTCAACGGCGAACGCATGCGCCAGCGTGCGCTGGGACTCGAAATCTCCGAAGTCACAAGTCTCGATGAAGAGCGTGAGGTCAAGTCGGTGAGCAATGAACGCACCTTTGCGAAAGATTTGACTGAGCGCGGGGACATCGAAGCGGCGATTGCGCTGCTGGGCGAGTCAGTGGGACGCCGCCTGCGCCGTCAGGGACTAACGGGTGCCACGGTGACGC
This sequence comes from uncultured Collinsella sp., assembly GCA_958412345.1. Taxonomy (GTDB): domain Bacteria; phylum Actinomycetota; class Coriobacteriia; order Coriobacteriales; family Coriobacteriaceae; genus Collinsella. The sequence goes on from CATYSO010000012.1 coordinate 7,777, forward strand.
TCAAGCTCAAGTATTCGTATGGAAGCGGTCGCTCGGCACAGCGCCGGCTGCCTCATCCGACCGACGATGAGAACATCTTCGTGGCAGTTGCGCTCGAACTGCTCGACAACATCTGGCAGGAAGGCATGCATGTTCGCTTAGCAGGCATCGGCATGAGTGACTTTGACCATCAGGGCGGCATCCAGACCGACCTGTTCTGCGAAGTCGACGACCGCGGAGCCCAATCCAGCGACCGACGCGACCTCTCCGTCGCCATCGACGCCGTCCGAGACAAATTCGGCGACACCGCCCTATCTTACGGCCGCCAATCCCGCTTCAACGATTAACCGCCTTTAGGCAAAAAGAAAGCCGGGCAGGTACGGAAAACCGCAACTGCCCGGCGAAATGCGCGAAGCTAGCTAAAAAAGCCCGTCCCAAATGAGCTACTAGAGGAGGTCGAGGGGAAGCTGAGGAGCGTCACCCCAGAGCTTTTCTAGGCGGTAGAAGTCGCGGGCTTCGGGAGTGAAGACGTGGACAACAACCGAACCGTAGTCCATGAGCATCCAGGTCTTCTGCTCGCGGCCCTCGATGGAGAACGGATGCTCGCCACAAGCCTCGGCGACCTTCTCCTCGATCTCGTCGACGATAGAATCGACCTGGCGGTTGTTGGTACCGGTGGCAAGCACAAAGTAGTCGCACACATCGGAAAGCTCGGTCAGGTCGAGCACCTGAACGTCCTCGCCCTTCTTGTCGTAGGCGGCCTGCGCGGCGGCGCGGGCGACATCCTCGGCGGCGACACCGCTCGCGGACAGCGAGGCGGCGGTGCGGTCGGACGTGGCGGCGAAGCTCTTGTGCTCCACATCCTTAAGAATCTGCTCGTCGGTCATGGTCTCGTCGGCCATGGAATACCTCTTTCTAGACAGCCCGAGCTAGCGTAGCTGGGCGTAATGGTTGTAAATCGAAATAGCCGTGGGATAAAGATAGCGCCCGGACTGGATCACATAGACCAAACCCTGCGCAAAACAGGAGAAGAACAACTCATCGAGCGTCGACTCCCCCACCATCTTGCGCAGCGCATGGGCATAGTCGCCGTGGCGGTTGGGCTCGATGGCATCGGCCACAAAGACCACCATATCGAGCGGCGTCATGTCGCAGGCACCCACGGTGTGACGGTCGACAGCCTGGAAAACGGCCGGCGACAGCTCGGGAAAAAGCTGCGGAAGCTCATAGGCGGCAACAGGGCCATGCAAAAGCGGCGTCGCGGCAGAAGGAGAGCCGGCAACCTTGATGCCATAGTGAAGCGCGCGGGCCACGAGCTCGTCATCGGAAAGAACCTTATCCCAGTCGTGAATCAGGCCGGCGGCGGCGGCATCAAAGCGGTCAACGCCGTAGACCTCGGCCAGATGAAGTGCGGTCTCGGCAACACCCAGCGAATGCACATAGCGCTTGCGCTTATCTTTCATACGAACATCGAGCAGCTCTTGAATGCGCTTGAGCAGCGCGCGCTCATCGCCCTCAAACTGATCCTCTACCGACAACGTAGCCCCCATCACTCAAAATCTTCTTGACCCAGATCGACATACAAACTGCGCTTGCGAATGTAGCCGAGCACAGACTCGCTCGTAAGATAGCGCACGCTCATGCCGCGGGCAACTCGCTTACGAATGTTCGTCGAGCTGATCGCCAGCGCCGGAATCTGAATATAGCGCACATCGAACGGCAGCCCCGACTCTTTGATTCGGGCACGCGCCGTATCGATATCAAAGCCCGGTCGCGTCGCCGCAATAAAGGTAGCAAGCTCAGCGATTTGCTCGGCATCATGCCAGGTCACAATATCGATAATCGCGTCGGCGCCCGTAATAAAGTAGAGCTTTACCTGCGGCGGGTAAAAGTCGCGAAGGGCATGAAGCGTATCGGCCGTATAGGTTACGCCCGGACGGTCAATCTCGAACCGGCTCGCCAAAAAGGCCGGGTTCGCGGCGGTGGCGAGGACCGTCATGGCATAACGGTCCTCGGCAGGCGTCACCGGCTTGTCAAGCTTAAAGGCGGGAGAGCCCGCCGGCATAAAGAGCACAGCGTCCAAGTCGAGCGACTCGCGCGCCTGCTCGGCAGTAACCAAGTGCCCGTAATGAATCGGGTCAAAGGTGCCGCCCATAATGCCAAGCCGAAACTCTTTGCCCTCTTTTATGGGCAGCTCGGGCAAACCGATTCCACCGCGCAGCGACATGGCTTACTCGCCCTCCGAGGTCTCGGCATCGTCCGCGGCATCCGCCGCATCGACAACCTCGACGCCCTCATCCGCAGCGTCGGCCACGTCAATGGCCTCAACGGCAACGTCCTCGCCAGCGTCCTCGAGCTCCTCGTACTCCGAGAAGTCCTCAGCGCCCTCAAAGTCAAAGGCGCGCTGGCAAATGCGGACCTCGTCGCCCGCACGGCAACCGGCCTTCTCGAGCGCGTCATCAACACCCATACGCGCAAACTTATGCTGCAGGTAAATGACGGCTTCCTCGTTTTCCCAGTCGGTCTGAATGACCATGCGCTCGATGGCACGACCGACCACGCGGAAGGCATGGGGCTCTTCTTGAACAATGTGGAAACGCTTCTCACGCTGCAGGCGACGACGCTCCCACTCATCGTCGCGCAGATCGACCGGCTCATCGGAGACCGCCAACTCGGCGCGCAGCTTAGCAACCTGCTCGCCCACGGCAAGCATCAGCGTGTTGAGGCCGGCGCCCGTCACAGCAGACACGGCAAAGAACATATGTCCATCGTCGAGCGCAGCGCGCTTAAGGTCGGCAATCTTGTCGGCCGTGCCCGGCGCATCGCACTTGTTGGCGACGACGATCTGCGGGCGCTCAGAAAGCTCGGCGCCATACTGCTCGAGCTCACGGTTGATGATGCGATAGTCCTCGACCGGATCGCGGTCCTCAAAACCGCCCGTCATATCGACGACATGCATGATGAGTGCCGTGCGCTCGATGTGGCGCAGGAACTGATGGCCCAGGCCCTTGCCCTCGCTCGCGCCCTCGATCAAACCAGGAACGTCGGCGACGACGTAAGAATACTCACCGGCACGCACCATGCCGAGGTTCGGCACGAGCGTAGTAAACGGATAGTCGGCGATCTTGGGACGGGCGGCGCTCATGCGCGCGATAAGCGAAGACTTACCCACCGAGGGGAAGCCCACGAGTGCGGCATCGGCCATAAGCTTCATCTCAAGCTCAATCCAGTGCTCCTCGGCCGGTTCGCCCAGCTGAGCGAACGCGGGCGCGCGGCGCACCGACGTCACAAAGTGCGTGTTGCCCAGGCCACCGGCACCGCCGGGCGCCACGACAACGCGCTCGCCATCGTGCACCAGGTCAGCAATCTCGAACATCGGGGTCTGCGTCTCGGGGTCGAGCTCGCGCACCACGGTGCCCATGGGAACCTTCAGGATCAGGTCCTCGCCGCTCTTACCGTTACGACGGGCACCCTGCCCGTGCGTGCCGCGTTCGGCGCGGAAGTGATGCTTAAAGCGGTAATCGATCAACGAAGACAGCTGAGCATCGGCCTGGATAACGACATTGCCGCCACGACCGCCGTCGCCGCCATCGGGGCCGCCCTTGGGGACAAATGCCTCGCGCCTAAACGACATGCATCCGGCTCCGCCGTCGCCGCCGCACACGTTAATGCGGCTGATATCGGTGAACTGTGACAACAGAATCGCCTCCTACAAAAAGAGGGAGACCCTTGAATCCTAAAACTCAAGTGCCTCCCACATATGTGCTCTATGAAGGGTGAATTACGCGTTCGCGAGCGGGCGTACGCTGACCCTGTGCTTGATACCCTTGTGGAACTCAACGGTACCGTCGACCAGCGCGAACAGCGTGTCGTCCTTACCACGGCCAACGTTCTCACCCGGGTGGATGTGAGTGCCGTGCTGACGGACGAGAATCGTGCCCGTGGTTACCGTCTGGCCGGCATAGCGCTTCGTGCCAAGGCGCTGACCGCGGGAGTCACGGCCATTACGGGAGGAACCGAGTCCTTTTTTGTGTGCCATTGTGTATACCTACTCTTTCGTTACGAGTGTAATCTACTCGGCGACGGGAGCCTCGGCAACAGCCTCGGCCTCTGCCTTGACAGCCTTCTTGGCGCGGGACGTAGCCTGGACCTTCACGATCTTCAGCTTGGTGAGCTGCTGACGGTGACCCTTCAGACGACGATAGCGCTTACGCTTGTGGAACTTGAAGACCAGCTGCTTCTCGCCCTTGAACTGCTCAACGATCTGAGCGGTAACCTTGGCCTTGGCCAGCTTGTCGGGATCGGTGACGATCTTCTTACCATCGTTGAGGAAGATGACCGGCAGGGTGACCTTGTCGCCCTCATTGCCCTCGATCTTCTCGACGGTGATGACATCGTCGGTGGCGACCTTGTACTGCTTGCCGCCCGTGTTAACGATTGCGTACATGTTTACTTGCCCTTCATGCATCAGTTAGTGCAACAGCCGAATATAGTAGCAGGCGAAAATACCCCCGTCAACGAGTATGTGGAGCAAATCCACAAGTTCGCACAGGTATGGGGCTGACGAGTCGGCCCTCGTCGTCCTCGCATGCTTGATTCTGACGCTCGACATCGTAGGAGCAGATGGTCACGAGGTCTTGCATACCGGTGGAAACAATAGGTGCATCGACGCCCGGGGTCAAGCCCTGCAACAAAACATCAGCAGCCGAAAGCAAAATTTCCGGACGCATGGAGCCCTCGTTGTCGGCATGGGTGTCGAGCATGAGCACCAAATGGTCCGGGCGCTCCCCCGCCGTGAGCTCATAGCCCACGAGCGTGTGATCCAAATCCAAGCGCTTGCTCTTTTTGCCGCGCGCGTAGTCGATGCCATGGTCCGCGCGCAGCGTGTCGATCGCACGACGCACCTCGTCGGCGCTTACGGGCGCCTCGGGATCCAAGTGCAGGTCGATGCGATACGACAGACGCGTGAGTTGCGCCGTCAACGCCGGCGTGCGCACGTCGATGTACGCCGCCTCGATGGGTGCCAGATCGGCCGGAGACGCCGCAGCCAGGCGCCCAAACGCCTCGTCGAGCGCCACGAACTCGGTCATAAACAGGTCATACCACTCGCAGGTCGACGACGTACCCACCGGTAGCGCCGAAGAGAAGCCCACGCGCATGTGCGGAGAAAAGCCCTGCGTGACGGCATAGGGAAGTCCCGCACGGCGCACAATGCGCTCAATGGTATGGATCACTTCGAGATGGCCCAGGTACTTAAGGCGATCGCGCTTGCCATAGCGAACACGAAGTCTAAAGAGCGTGGGGTTGTCGGTCAGGCGCTCACTCATGCGCGATCACCCATCAATACATTCTTGGCGTGGAGCGTGGGGCAGATTCCGCAGCCGGTGCACGACGTGCGGGTGCAGTCGGGAGTCGTGACGCCCTCGAGCGAGCGACGGTACTCGCGCTCGAGGAAGCCGCGCGTGCAGCCGGGGCTCACGTGCTCCCACGGCAGGCGCCAGTCCAACTCGTAGGGCAGGTGCACGAGCTCATTGAGGTCGATGCCGTTTTTGGCAGCAGCCTCCTTCCAGTTATCGAGCGAGAAATGCTCTACCCAGGCGTCAAAGCGAGAGCCCGCGCGCCAAGCATCGATGATGACGGGCGTCATGTCACGACCGGCGCGGGAAAGCGCGGCCTCGATGAGCGAGGTCTCGGCATCGTGGTAATGCACGCGGACGGCGCGGTTGCGAACGCTCGTGATAAGCAGCTTCTGGCGACGCTTGACGTCGTCGTAGTCGAGCTGCGGGCACCACTGGAACGGCGTGGCAGCCTTGGGGATAAAGACCGAAACCGAGATGGACACCGAGATCGAGCCGCGACGGGCCTTGGGCACCACGGAACGACCGAGCTCCAGCACGTGATCGGCCAGATTGGCGATGGCCACGATGTCCTCGTCGCGCTCGCCAGGAAGGCCCATCATAAAGTAGAGCTTCATGCGGTTCCAGCCGGCCTCGAAGGCCGCCTTGGCCGCACGGTCCAGGTCCTCCTCGGTCACGTTCTTGTTAATGATGTCGCGCATGCGCTGGCTGCCGGCCTCGGGCGCAAACGTCAGGCCGCCCTTCTTTTCGCCGGCGACCGACTCGGCCATATCCACGCCAAACGAATCCAGGCGCTGCGACGGAATAGACACGCGAATACCCGTATCCTCCAGGCGACGGTTGAGCCTGCCGAGAACGTCGCGAATGCAGGAGTGGTCGGTCGTAGAGAGCGAGGTCAGCGACACCTCGTCATAGCCGGTCTTTTCCAGACCCTGAATCACCGACGAGACGATCTGGTCGGCCGAGCGCTCGCGCACCGGGCGATACGTCATGCCGGCCTGGCAAAAACGACAGCCGCGGGCGCAGCCACGCAGGATCTCGATAGACAGGCGGTCGTGAACCAGCTGCGCATAGGGCACGCACGACTGCGACAGCGGATTCGTGGCACCAAAGTCCTCGACCACGCGCTTGTAGACCACGGTCGGCGCATCCTTGCCCTCACGCGGCACGGTGTAGCCATGCGGCGAGCAGGGCTCGTCGTGACGAACCTCATAGAGCGACGGCACGTAGTTGCCGGCAATGGATGCAAGCTGCTCAACAATCTGCTCGCGCGGAACTCCTTCGTCGCGCAGGCGGCGATGCAGCTGGCAGGTCTCGAGCAGCGATTCCTCGCCCTCGCCGATGAGGATGGCATCGAAGAAGGCCGCGTACGGCTCGGGGTTGTACACCGAGGGACCGCCGGCGATGATGATGGGGTCGTCTTCACCTCGGTCGGCCGCTAACAGCGGAATGCCAGCGAGATCGAGTGCCTCGAGGAAGTTCGTCACCGCCATCTCGTGCGGCACATGCAGACCGACGATATCAAACGAAGCGACGGGGGCAGCACCTTCGAGCGACAGAAGCGGAATACCCGCCTCGCGCATGGCGTCACCCATATCGGGCCACGGCACATAGCCACGCTCGCAGGAGATGCCCTCGGCCTGGTTAAGGATGTTGTAGAGGATGGCGATACCCTGGTTGGGCAGACCGACCTCGTACACATCCGGGTAGATCAGGCAGCAACGGTAGTCGGCATCGGCCTTTGAAAGCGTGCCCCACTCGTGATCGATATAGCGACTCGGCTTTTCGACCTTGGCGAGCAGCGGCTCAATTAAATGAAAACAGTCTTGATACGGAACGCGCAACGGAAAACCCCTAAGCAGCGAGATCGGATGCGTCCTCGTAGGACGCCATAGGACGGGTAGCGCCCGCGACCGTGGTCACCAGATCGCGAACGCGGGAGAACGTAGCAGTGACCACCTCGTTGGCACGGCTGTAGTCAACATCGCGCTCGTAGAGCGAAACGAGCGCACGGCCCATGCCATAGGTGCCCGCGGCAGCAGTAAGCGCCTTGACGGCAAACCCAATATGCGGCGTCTGCTTGACGAGCGCGCGGGTGACCGCGCGGATCACAAGACCGCCGGCAAGCACGCCCGCGACCTCGTAGCCGCGCTCAGGCTTAATGCCGCGTCCAAAGACGGCAGCGAGCTCAAAGAGCATGCCCACCTGCGCCAACGCCATAACGGGATAATCGGCGCCCGGCAAAAACACCAGCGCACCGGTCGCCATATTGGTGAGCGCGCACGAGGTGATGATACGATTGGCCGCCGCGATGCGCATGAAGGCAAAGTTCGCCGCAAAAGCAGTTTCCTTGTCGGTGCGATCGAGAATCCAGCGGGCAAGCGTCTCGAGCAGATACGTTTTATCGGTCGCAGCCACCACGCCGAGCATGGGCGTGGACTCCTCGATAAACGGCACCTCCACAGCAGACTCAGCAAGCACGCACACGGGCGCGCCGGCGATCACGAGCTCCTGCACGGCACTCTCCAAGCGGTCGGAACCACACGAAAGTACCAGTACCACATCGGTATCGGTCTTTGGAGCAATTCGCTCCTCCCCCAGACGCTCGACGCGCACAATGCCCGACGTCGTCTGCGGCACAAAGGCATCGCGGACCGTCTCGACCAAAAAGCGCGAGGCAGACGAATCCAAGTACACCGAGACGCGCACCGGCGTATCGGAATCCTTCTTAACGGACGCGCCCATCTTAAAAGCGCGGGTCAGCTTATCTACGGGAATTTTCATAGCAAACCCCTCCAGCGGTTACGCGGCGCCCGAACGATGCCGCCATATGGATTGTACGATACCCACCGTCAGCAGTTGAATCATCATCGAAGACGAACCGAAGCTAATAAACGGTAGCGGAATACCGGTAATCGGCATCATGCCGATGCACATGCCGATGTTTTCGAAGGTCTGAAACGCCCACATGCCAACGATGCCCACACACGAAAGACGCAAGAACAGCGACTCACACTTAAAGGCGACGCGAATCGTCGAAAAGATCAGCAGCACGTAGAGGCACAGGAGCAAAAAGGAACCGCAAAAGCCAAAGGTCTCGGACAGGAAGGCGAAGACGAAGTCGGTGTGGAACTCAGGCAGAAAGCCGCCGGCCGACTGCGTCGCATGGCCCAAGCCCTTACCAAAGAAGCCGCCCGAGCCAACGGCGATAAGCGACTGCTGCAGGTTGTAGGCGTCGTCCGAATCGGCATTATCGGGGTCGATAAAGACCGTCAAGCGATTCATCTGGTACTGCTTGATGAGCACGTCGTGGCCGAGCAGCGAATCGAAGACCGAGTCGAGCGCCAGGACGAGGGCCACCAAGCCCACGAGCAGGGCCAAGGTCGACAGCACCCATTCGCGGCGTGCGCCGCTCATGCAGATGACGATGGCACCCGAGACCAGCACGACCAGGCCCGAGCCCAGGTCGCCCATGGCGACGACGGCCAAAAACGGGATGGACAGCATACCGCAGAGCTTGACGTAGTCGCGAACGGTATCGATGCGGCCGTTGTATTGCGAGCCAAGCGTGGCGATAAAGAAGATGGTGATAAGCTTGGCAAGCTCAACGGGCTGGAATGTCAAGCCGATACCGGGAATCTTGATCCAGCCCGTCATACCTAGGCCGCCCGTATAGGACAGACCAGGAATCTTGGGCGAGAAGATCACGATCAGGTCGATGACGAGCAACGCCGTCGAGAAGTTGGAGATGCCGCGCAGGTCGGTACGCCACACCAGCACCGCCAGCACCGCCCCGATACCAATTCCTAGCAGGTGGCGCGAGAACGAGGCATCGGCCTTAAACTGCGAGGCCGACCAGATAATGATGGCACCGTAGGCGACGAGCGCCACTGTAGCCACGAGCACACCGATATGCACCTTTTGGCGAAACGTGCCGCGCGAGGCCGAAAGCTGCTTGTTGACGCGGTCCAGGCTGCTGCGGGAGCCGGTCTTGGTTGAGCGGAACAGATCCGCCGGCGAAAAATCCATCGCAACCTCCTATCGAACCGAAGAATCGCCCGAAGCCGAAGAGGTATCGGGCTCGTCATAAATCACGCCGAGCACGTCACGCACGACATGCATTGCGGTATCAGAGCCACCGCCGCCCTGCTCCAGGACAGTAGCGATGACATACTTGGGGTCATCGGCCGGTGCATAGGCGCAGAACCACGCGTATTCGTCCTCGCCGCTTTTCTCTCCCGTGCCCGACTTGCCGTATACCTGCGGCGTCAGGGTGCCAAAGTGAGCCGCCAGGGACGTCGATGCCGTGTAAATCACGTCGTGCATGCCGTTGCGAACAAGAGCCAAATCCGAATCGCTGTTGATCTTGGCCTCCAGGCGCTTCTTCTTGCCCTTGCCGTTGTACTTATAGGCATCGCCGTCGCCATCGCGCGACACGGCAGACAAAAACACGTGAGGCACGTACTGTTTGCCGCCGTTGGCAAGACCCATATAGGCGCACGCCATCTGCAGGGGCGTCACCAGGATGTCGCCCTGGCCGATGACAATGTTGGTCATATCACCGGCGTTCCATTTGCGGTCCTCGGCAGAGGCGTCGGTGAAGTACGACTCTTTCCACTCGGCATCGGGAATACGGCCCGCGCCCTCACTCGGCAGATCGATACCGCAGGTCTTGCCTAGGCCCCAGCGACGAAAGACCTCCTGCAGGCCCTCGGAATGTTGCTCGTCATAAAAGAACGCCTTGCCCATGTCGTAGAAGACGGGGTCGCACGAGTTGGCGATACCCGACTGCAGCGTCATGGTGCCGTGGCCAGACGTCAGCCAGCAGCGCTTGCCCCAAGCCTTGCCCAAGCCCGTCCAATAGCCCGTGCAGTTGGTTGTCTGCGTTGAAGTGTAGGTTCCAAACTCAAGACCGGCCAGTGCCGAGAGCGGCTTGATGGTCGAGGCCGACATGTACTGTCCGCTAATGGCGCGGTTGAGCAGCGGGTGCGAACCCTTGTCATCATTGAGCTCGGTCCACACGTCATTTGAGACGCCGCCGATAAAGACGGACGGATCGAACTTGGGCTCGCTCGCCATGCCCAGAATCTCGCCATTGTTGGGATCGAGACACACCACAGCGCCGTTGCCGGCATTGCTGTAGCCAGTGGTCTTGGCAAGCTCGATGGCGCTCGCCAGCGCCGTCTCGCAGGCCTGTTGGATCTTAAGATCGAGCGTAAGCTTAATGTCGGAGCCGGCCTTCGCGGGCACGGCGCCGGCCTGACCGGTCACATTGCCCGAGGCATCGACCTTGACGGTCTGCTCGCCACGAATACCCTGCAGCAGGTTTTCGTAGTAGCTCTCAACGCCCGCTTGGCCCACGATATCGCCCGACTGGTACGTAATCCGGCCAGCAGAAGCATCATCATCGCCAGAGGATTTCTTATTCTGGGCCTCGAGCTGCTCGGAAGTAATGGTGCCGGTATAGCCCAAGATATGGCATGCCGTCTCGCCGTAGGGATACTGGCGCTCGGTGCGCTCGGCAATTTTGACGCCCGGGAACTCGCCGGCGTGCTCCTGAATATAGGCAACCGTGGAGCGACGGACGTCCGTCGCGATGGTGTGCAGGCTCTGGGCGCCCTCGGAATTGTCCTGAATGTTGCGCAGAACCGCCACGTAAGGCATTCCGAGCACGTTGGCAAGATGACGAACCAGAACCTCATCCTCGGCAAGGTCGCGGTAGGCCACGACGGCAAGCGAGGGACGGTTTTGGACAAGCGCCACGCCATTGCGGTCGAGGATGCGGCCGCGCACAGCGGGTGTGGTAACGGTGCGAGTCTGATTGCTATTAGCCTGCTTCTCGTAATAGTCCGACGAGACCATCTGCATGCCCCACAGCTTGACGGCAAGCGCCGCGAACATCGCGCCCACGCCGGTGGTGAGAATGGAGAAGCGGCCCTTAAAGGCGGTCGCCGCGGTATTGCCCTCGCCCTCGGTGGCGCGCGGGGCCGTTCCATGCTGCGTATCGTAGGTAAAACGGGAATCGCCGCGACGCATGATGACCAGCGCGACCACGATGGCCACAACCAGCACGATACCGGCGATGATAACCGTCATCTGGGAAGACATCTACGGGCCTCCCCTATTTGAGTTTGCGGGTCTTGGGCTTAAAGCGCATACCCGTCTGGCGTCCGCCACGTGCGGAGAATCCATAGCCGGACTGCGGCACGACGCCGGACATCAAAAACGGAATGGCAACCAGACCCGTCAGGATCGAAGACGGCAGCGCATGGCCAAAGATCGCCACGACAAAGCTCGTCTCCAAACCCATAAACAGCAAGATGATGCTGTAGATCACATTAATGACGAGCGCAAAGGCGCCCACAGTGATGCCGCGCGCACTCGGGGTACCGCCGGTCTGACCGGCAGCACTGTGCACCAGGGCAAAAGAACCCACGGTCAGCAGGAGCGACATAACTCCCACCGGCACGGCAGCGGACAGGTCATAAAACAAGCCGCTGCAAAAACCGCACACGACGGCACGGGTCGGGTCGCCCGAGAACACGCTTAAGCACACCAGGATAATCATGAAGTTGACACGACCGCCCGCAATGGAGATCTGCGGTGCCAGGCCTGCCTGCAGCAGCACGCACACGATGGCGGCGATTACAAACGTGCGGGAGCTCATCCCCTGCTCGTGTAGATCCATGGACATGCCCCCTATTCGCTCGAGCCAGAATCGGTCGTCTCAGACGTGTCGGAACTGTCATCCGAGCTCTCGTCCTTCGTCTTGGTCGCAGCATCGCGCGACGTTCCCTGCGGCGTGCTATTAGCCGTGCTCACGTCCTCATCCGAGGCCGACTGTTCGTCGGTCAGCGAGGTGATGACCAGCACTTCCTCGTTGTTCTCGGCCGTCGTCTGGGCGCGCACCACAATGGTGTAGTACACGTCGTTTGCCGATTTCTCAACCGAAGAGACGGTGCCGAGCGGAAGGCCCTTGGGGAACACACCGCCAATGCCCGAGGTCACGATGATGTCGCCAACCTTAACGTCGGAGTCAACGCTCACGTACTCAAGACGTAGCGTGCCGTCAGCCTGACCCTGCAGCATGCCCTGGGCGCGCGTGTCCTGCACCATGGCGGACACGCCCGAGTTCTCATCGCCGATCAGGCGCACGGTGGACGTCTTGGCCGAGACCTCGATAATCTGGCCTATGACACCGGCAGAACTCGTCACGGGCATGTTGATGGTAAGCCCGTCGGCAGAACCCTTATCGATGGTAACGGTCGAGGTCCAGGCATCGCCCGAAGCGCCGACGATACGAGCTGCAGTGGACTTGAGGTTGTAGGTCGACTGCAGACCGACCAGACCCTCCAGTCGCTCGGCGGTCTTTTGAGCCTCGGAGAGCTCGGCGACCTTAGAGGTAAGTTCCTCGTTTTGCTTCTTAAGCTCGTCAAGCGTGTCCTGCGACGCTGTAAGGTTAGAGAACACGTTACCGATCGCATTGAAGGGAGCCGCCACAGCCGAGCCCAGAAAACGCACCGGCGAGGTAATCGTCGTCACGCCCGAACGCACGGCATGAATCGGCCCCGTCTCGCCCTCGCGAATGTAAAACGTAAGCAGCAACACCGAAATCAGGCTGAAAACAATCAACGGGCGCATACCCGTTGATTGTCGCTTGGTATTCAGATTTGTGGAGAAACCCGAAGATCGTGCCAAATGGAATCCACCTTTTGGAAATTAAGCATTGGTCTGGACGAAGCCGCCATCAAACGCATTGGCCTCGAGCACGCGGGCACAGCCGTTAACAACGTTATCGAGCGCCGTGGGGCTGACGTTGACCGAAACGCCGGTCTCATCGCGCAGGCGCACGTCGAGACCGCGCAGCAGCGCGCCGCCACCAGTCAGCAAAATGCCGTAGTACATAAGGTCCGAGGCAAGATCGGGAGGCGTAGCGTCGAGTGCGTCCTTGACGGCCTTGGCCATCTCGTCGAGCGGCTTGTTGAGCGCGCGACGAATCTCCTCGCTCTCGATGCGCACGGTCTTGGGCAGACCGGTGATCACGTCGCGGCCGTTGACCTCGACGTCGAGCTCGTCCTTGAGCGGCACGGCGGAGCCGACCTTGATCTTGATGTCCTCTGCCGTACGCTCGCCGATGGCCAGGTTGTAGGCATCACGAACGTGCGTAAGGATGGCCTGATCGAACTCGTCGCCGGCAATACGAATGGACTGCGAGACGACGATGCCGCCCATAGCGATAACGGCAACCTCGGTGGTACCGCCACCGATGTCGATGACCATGGAACCGGTAGGTTCCTCAACGGGCAGGTCGGCGCCGATAGCGGCGGCCATAGGCTCTTCGATCAGATAGGCCTGGCGGGCACCGGCCTGGATCGTAGCCTCAAAGACAGCGCGCTTCTCGACCGACGTGACACCGGAGGGAACGCAGACGACAACACGCGGACGCGGAGTCCACGGATAGCGCTTCTCGGACGCCTTGTCGATAAAGTAGCGAAGCATGGCCTCGGTAACATCGAAGTCGGCGATGACGCCGTCTTTCAGGGGACGAACGGCCACGATGTTGCCGGGCGTACGGCCGAGCATGCGCTTTGCCTCGATACCGACCGCCAGGATGCGCTCGTCGTTCTTGTCGATGGCGACAACGGAGGGCTCGCGAATGACGATGCCCTTGCCGCGCACGGAGACAAGCGTATTTGCGGTGCCGAGGTCGATGGCAAGATCGCCCGCATAGCTACCGAAGAACATATCCATCAAAGAAAACAACGCAACTCCTGATGTGTTGGATGATTGCTGGAAAACTACTAGCTCATCATACTAGCGCAAGCCCGGCGCCTCACTTGCGGTGAAGCGCCGGGCAAAGCTAAATCCCATAAGGTCACTACTGGTTGTCAGCAGCCGAGAAATCCATATCGAGGGAGGAAACGGCCCAGCCGATATGGTTGTCGGAGCGCACGAATTTGACGGTGTACTCCTGCTCGCCGCCCTTGGACAGCGATGCCTTCACCTTAGCGGTCGTCTCGGTCATGGACTGATCCATGCCCTCGACGGACACGGTGGCACCCTGCGGAATCGAGGAGATGATCATCGACTTAGCGTCCTCGGACAGGTTCGAGGCCAGGCAAGACTCGGCCTTTGCGGTGTCACCGTCGCCGGCAGCCTGGAACAGATCGGTAACGACAGACTCCTGAGACGGGAAGCCCAGGCCGCGCGTGTAGGCAAAGCCCAGACCGCCCGCGGCGATCAAAATGAGCAGAAGCAGCACGATGAAGACTTTGAGACCCGTGTGGCGATGGCGACGACGGACCTTGGCCTGCTTACGATCCTGACGGTCCTGCTGGACCATCTCGGACTCGGACAGCGTAAAGAAGCCGGTGTCCGAGGGGTCGGGCATAAACTGACCAGTTGCGCCCGTGGGATCGAGCGGGTCGACGGCAGGAGCGTCCATCGCGGGCGCCGGAGCCGTAGCCATGGCCGTCTGAGCGGAAAGCGCAGCCAGCGAATCATGAACGCGGGCAAGTTCGTCGGCCTGCTCGGGCGTGAGCTGGTAGATGCCGTCGGCGGTAGCGGCGTTAAAGGCGTCGAGCGCATCGGAGGGACGACCGGCGGCGGAAAGCGCCTGGCCCATGCCGGCATTGAGTGCGCGCGTATCGTCACGCGGGCCGGCAAAGTCGATAGCCGTGCGATAGGTTTCCACGGCATCTGCCGGGCGACCGAGCTTGATAAAGCAACGGCCGAGCTCGCCGAGCGCGGCGGCGGGAGCCGGATTGGCGCCGTCGATAGCGGCCTGACGGAAGGCGGTGCCGGCGTTGGCATAATCGCCCGCTTGGAACAGCGCGTTGCCCAAGCCCAGATAGGCCTTGAACGGCGTGGCATAGGAAGCGTCCTGCGTTGCAGCGGAAAACGCCTGGGCGGCCGTGGTGTAGTCACCCACCGCCGCGAGCGCCTTGCCGCGATTGGTGAGCAGGGCGCCGCGCTTGCCATAGGTACCGTCGTTGAGGGCGGCGGCATAGGCCTCGGCGGCCTCGGCATACATGCCCAGGTGCATCAAGGCGTTACCGCGAAGATGGTCGGCCTCGCCCATAATCTCATCGGGGGTCTTTGCCGCCGAGAGCATCTGGGCGGCAGCGGAAAAATCACCCGCGCGGTAAGCCGCGCGACCCTGTTGAATCAGCTGGCTATTCAAGGAAGTCCCCTTTACTCGTGAACGATCTCGACGTGAACGATCTCATCGCCGGCACGCAGCTGCGAGATCACATCGAGGCCCTCGACCGTGGTGCCAAAGACGGTGTAACCGGAGTCAAGGTTATGCTGGGCGCCCAGGCAGAAGTAGAACTGAGAACCCGCGGAATCGGGATCCATGGAGCGAGCCATGGCAAGCGCGCCGTCAACATGGCTGTTGCGCGGATTGGTAGCAAACTCGCCCTTAATGCAATAGCCGGGGCCACCGGTACCGGGCATGCCGTCGGGGCCCTCAAGACCGGCAGCGACGTCGGCGCCGGACATATCGCGGGTATTGGGATCGCCGCCCTGGATGACAAAACCGGGGACATAGCGATGGAACTTAAGGCCGTCGTAGAAGCCCATCGTGGAAAGCTCGCAGAAGTTCGCCACATGAATGGGGGCGCCCTCACCGTCAAGCTTGACCTTGATGGTGCCCTTCGACGTCTCGATCACCGCGCACTCGTCACCGGCGAGCTGGTACTCGGGCGTATAGAGCTCTTTCTTAAAACCAAACATGTGGTTCCTTCCTCGTGCGTTTAAAGCATATATGTACGAATTGTAGCAATAAGCACAGGCTTCCATCAATTGCGCACGTAGGTTATACCGTCCAGGGCGAACTAATTTTTATGAACGCTGCTGTGGCTTCCAAGCACCCACGTTGGCGTCGTACTGGTTAAGGGCGCTGCTTCCGCCCTGAGCTATGGGTGCCAAGATCTCGCTTTGGTGCGAACTCATCGACTCGCCATCGGGAATGGCAAGCGAGATATCCCAACTCTGGCAGATCACGTCGACGCGCTCGTACATCCACTCGGCAAGCTGCTTTAAGTGGGCGATGTCATCTGCATAGACCGTATCGTCCTGGTACTTAAGGTTGTTGAGCTCGTCTTGCGTCTTTTTAATCTGGTCGCGCAGGGCATAGGCACTCTGGGAGAGTTCCTGGCGCGTGGAGAGCGGAGAGCGGAGATAGCCGTTGTTGAACGAGTCGATGACCTCGCCGATCTGATCCTCGTTGCCGTACGACACGATGGTCTGATACAGACCGTCGAGCCTGGTATAGAGCTGATCATCGGTGAGAACGGTTTCTTCCTGAACCACTTCGGCAGGATCGTCCTGCTTGGTGTCGTCCTCGGTCGCCTCGCCCTTTTGACGCGTGGGGAAGGTGGTCTGCGCAGCCTGGCCAAACTGGTCGTAGAAACCGGGCATGACGCCCATGGGATCGGCCGTCACAAACCAATAGGCACCGCCGCACACGACGGCAAGCACCGCAATGACGATAAGCGGCTTGGGGATATGACGCTTGTGCTTATGGTAAGCATCCTCGTCGGGATGCACCTTGCGCTTGGATTTTTGAGTGTCTTCATGCAGGGAAACCGGCATCGGGATATCGACCTTGGGGATACCGAAATCCTTATCGAAAGCCGGCAGCACGCAGGTCTCATTGGGGTCGGCGGCATCCGAAAGCACGGCGGCAGCCGAAGCGGGCGCATGGGGCACCTCGGTATCGATCTGCTCCTGCGTCAAGCGCGGAAAACCGGCGGTACGGCCCGCCGCCAGGTCGGATGCGGCAGCGTCCTCGGAAAGGATGCCCGGAGCAGGGCGTCCACATTTGGGACACGTGCGATCATGCGGGGAAAGACGCGCGCCACAGCCCTCGCAGAACACAAACTCGGTGTGCTCGGGACCGTCGCCCGGGCCGACGTAGGCGTTGCAGTAGGGGCAGAACGAGGCGCCGTCCTCGATGGTCTTAAGGCAATGCGGGCAGATCACGGCATCCTCTTTTCGGAGCAATTCAAACAATCGAGGTTAGAGCATAACATCGCCACGGCCCCACAGGGCCAAGGCACCAATTCAACATCGCGGGACAGTCTTTTGGGGGATGATTTTTTAATTCCCGCCCCAGAAAAATCATCCCTGAAGGCCGCGGACTACTTCTTTTTCTTGGGCATCGAGACTTTGATGCCTTGGGCAGACTTGGTTACGCGAGAGCGCTTGGGCCCGGCACTCTTCTTTTTCTTGGGCTGGGCCTGGCCCACGCCCTCAAGTGCGCGGGCCTCGGCCTCACGAACGGTGCGAGCTTCGCGGCGCTGCGCCATGTCGGCGGCGACGCGCTTGGCAAAACGCTCCGCCGTCGAACCCGTCGAGCTCACCTTGCCACCACCGCGACCCAGGCGGACGCGCACACCGCGGCCAAAACCAGTTGCGGCATGACGACGACGCGGCTTAAGCGAATCCATCATCGTGGCGAGCTTAAAGAACACCGAGCAGGTAAAGACCACGATGACAGCCAAGATAACCATCTGACCCATCGTCAGGTTGGCAATAGACAGCAGCTTCGGGAATCCGATAACGCCCACCAAGATGCCGGCGACTACAAACACAAAGAGCACCACACGTAGGGGCGTGAGAGGCTGCGAGATGCGCCAGATCAGGCTGACGCTCGCCGCGCACGACGTAAGCAGGCACATCGTAGACAGCGTGAGCTGGTTAAAGCCAAACACGCGCGCCACAAAGATATCGAGCGCCGCGGCCAAAATGACCGCAATCGACGCCGGCAGTGCCCGCTTAAGCACGTTCGTCAGGAACGACCCCTTCACGCGAGCATTGTTGGGCTCCAAACCCAGCACAAAGCCCGGCGCGCCAATGCAGAAGAAGTTGATGAGCGTCATCTGAATCGGCTCGAAAGGGTACGGCGGCAGCGCGATGCACAGCGCCGCCAGGCCCATCGAGAACAGCGTCTTGGTCAGGAACAGTGAAGCCGAGCGTTGCAGGTTGTTGATGGAGCGACGGCCCTCGGCCACCACGGCGGGCATCGAGGCAAAGTCGTTATCGACAAGCACAATCTCGGCCACGTTGCGCGCGGCGTCGGAACCGGCAGCCATAGCCACGGAGCAGTCGGCCTCCTTAAGCGCCAGCACGTCGTTGACGCCGTCGCCCGTCATGGCCACGGTGTGTTCGCGGCGCTTGAGCGCCTGCACAAGCTCGCGCTTCTGCTGCGGGGTCACGCGACCAAACACGTGATAGCGGTCCACCGCCGCATCGAGCTTGGCCGGCGTATCGAGCGTCGTAGCATCGACGTAGGCATCGGCTCCCGGCACGCCCACCACGCGTGCGATCGACGACACCGTGCGGGGGTCGTCACCGCTGATCACGTTGAGGGTCACGCCCTGCTCGTTAAAGTAGCCGATGGTCTCGGCCGCCGAAGTACGAATCTCGTCGCGGATGGTCACAAAGCCCACGGGCTCGGCCTCGCCCACCATATCACCATCGGGCGTAAAGCCGTCCACGCGCGCCACCACGAGCACGCGGCAGGTATCGGCAAGCTCGGCGACACGGTTCTCGACCTGCGAAAACACACGCTCCGAAAGCACAAACTGCGCCGCACCCATCACATAGGAGCCCTGGGCAAACGAAGCACCGCTCCACTTTTTGGACGACGAGAACGGAATGACCGACAACGGCTCAGACACCTCGACCGGACGATCGGCATAGTAGTTGAGCAGCGCCTGACAGGTCTCGTTGGCATCGGCCGAAGTCGCACGCGCTACGTTGGCGAGCGCAAAATCGAGCACCGTGGTATCGACGGGAACGGCCGCCTCGTCCGAGTCCACACCAAAGCTCACGCCCTCAACCGGCAGCGGATAGGTGCCCTCGACCTCCATACGGCCCGAGGTAATGGTGCCCGTCTTGTCCAGGCACAGCACATCGACGCGCGCGAGCGTCTCGATGCAGTAGAGCTGCTGGGCCAACACCTTGCGACGTGCCAGACGCACCGTGGCGATGGCGAGCACCGACGAGGTCAGCAGCACCAAACCCTGCGGAATCATGCCCAGCAGGGCGCCCACCGTGGACAGCAGCGCCGAAGAAGGCACGCGTCCGACCAGCAGCTCGGAGAAGCACCACGAAAGCGCGCTATCGCCCGGGGTTCCCGCGGCATCCCATAGCTCGCTCACGCTCGAGGCGAACAGCGCCAGGCCAAGCGGAATCATGATGATGCTCGCAAAACGCACGATGGCATTCAGCGCGTTCATGATCTCGGAATTGACCTTTTTGACGTACTTGGCCTCGTTGTTGATCTTGGCCACGTAGTTATCGGCACCGACATGGATCACGCGGGCGCGCAGCAGGCCCGAGTCGATAAAGCTGCCGCTCATGAGCTCGGAGCCGGGCTGCTTCTTAATGAGGTCGCTCTCGCCCGTCAGCAGGCTCTCGTTAACGAGCGCCTCGCCCGACACCACCACGGCGTCGGCGGGAATCTGGTCGCCGCGTCCCAGGCGAATGATGTCGTCGAGCACGATCTGGTCCAGGTCGAGCTCCACCTCGGCGCCATCGCGCACCGCAATGGCCTTCTTGGAGGTAAGCAGCGTAAGCTTGTCGACCATCCGCTTGGAACGCATGGACTGGATGACGCCAATCGCCGTGTTCAAGAACACCACGAACAAGAACGTCAAGTTCTTAAACGACCCGGTCAGCAAAACCAGAATAGCCAAGATCACGTTAATCAAGTTGAACAGCGTGCAGAGGTTCTCGATGATCAGCTCTCGGACCGATTTGGTCTTGAGCTCCATGTTGCGGTTGATCTTGCCAGCGGCAATGCGTTCCTCGACCTCGGCAGTCGAGAGTCCGCGCTCGATATCCGTTGCTGCCATACCACGTCCCATCACGTCGTATCGGTATAAGAAAACCGCCCGGACCATACGAGGTTCGGACGGTCTTACGTTCGATGGTGCCCCATGTTGGATTCGAACCAACGGCCTTCTGCTCCGGAGGCAGACGCTCTAATCCCCTGAGCTAATAGGGCGAACGGAATGCATTATACCCAAGTGCACCACGGGCTATCAAAATAAAAGAAAAAGCTTTGCAATTCCGAGGAAGACGCGCCGCATCGGCACACTTTAGAAGGCAAAAGTGAGTCTGATAGTATAAACTCTCATGCACCATATATACACGGCTCGCGATGCGGGCCGTTTTTGCAAAGGATATCCATCGAGGTGAGAGGCACACCATGATTGCAATTTTAAAGCAGAGCGCCAGCGACGAGGCCGTCAGCCACATCGTCAGCTGGATTGAGAAGAAGGGTCTCAAGACCGACGTCTCGCGCGGCGAGAACGAGACCATCATCGGCCTGGTGGGCGACACGACCAAGATCGACCCGTTCCTGCTCGAGTCCATGGACGTCGTCGAGCGCGTACAGCGCGTCTCCGAGCCGTTCAAGCGCGCCAACCGCAAGTTCCACCCCGAGGACTCCGTCATCGACTGCGGCCACGGCGTCAAGATCGGCGGCGACCAGTTCCAGGTCATCGCCGGCCCCTGCTCCGTCGAGGGCGAGAACCTCATCCGCATCGCCCGCCGCGTGAAGGCCGCCGGCGCCACGATGCTGCGCGGTGGCGCCTACAAGCCCCGCACCTCCCCCTACGCCTACCAGGGCATGGGCCCCGCCGGCCTTGACCTGCTGTGCGAGGCATCGGCCGAGCTCGACATGCCGATCGTCACCGAGATCATGGACCCGCGCGACGTGCAGATCTTCCTGGACAAGAAGATCGACGTCATGCAGATCGGCGCCCGCAACGCCCAGAACTTCCCCCTGCTCAAGGAGGTCGGCAAGACGCAGACCCCAATTCTGCTTAAGCGCGGCATGTCCGGCACGATCGACGAGCTGCTCATGGCTGCCGAGTACATCATGAGCGAGGGCAACGACAACGTCATCCTGTGCGAGCGCGGCATCCGCACCTTCGAGACCCGCACCCGCAACACCTTCGACCTCAACGCCGTGCCGGTGCTGCACCACCTGTCGCACCTGCCCGTCGTCGCCGACCCCAGCCACGCCACCGGCTACACCCGCTACGTTGAGCCCATGGCGCTCGCCGCGACCGCCTGCGGTGCCAACGGCCTGGAGATCGAGGTCCACGACGACCCGAGCCACGCCTGGTCCGACGGCGCTCAGGCCCTCACCCCCGACCAGTTCGACGACACGATGCGCCGCATCCGCGCCATTCGCGAGGTTGTCTGCCAAGAGACCATGGAGTAGCCCATGGGTACAGTGAGAAACGCGCGCGTTAACCAGGGCGGCCCCAAGTGTGCCGGTATCGTGGGCCTGGGCCTCATCGGCGGCAGCTTTGCCCGCGGCTATGCGCAGGCGGGCGTCCGCGTGCTGGCCTGGGATCCCGATGACGACGTCATGACGGCAGCCAGCATGGGCACCGTTGCCGGCGAGCTCAACGACGAGACGCTCGGCGAGTGCGACATCATCGTGCTGGCATGCTACCCAGAGGCCTGCATCGAGTGGCTCGAGGCGCACGCCCAGGCACTCGCCGACGCCACCGATACCGAAGCCATCATGGGCCCCGTGGTCATCGACACCGTGGGCGTCAAGGGCATCGTGTGCGAGCGCGCCTTTGAGCTCGCCCGCGAGCACGGCTTCTACTTTGTGGGCGCGCACCCCATGGCGGGCACGCAGTTCTCGGGCTATGCGCACTCCCGCGCCGACCTGTTCCAGGGCGCACCGCTGGTGCTCGTGCCGCCCGCGGTGGACGATGCGCTTAAGCTGGAGCTCTTGGGCCAGGTACGCGAGATGGTGCGACCCCTGGGCTTTGGCAAGTTCAGCGTGACCAGCGCCGCCGAGCACGACCGCGTGATTGCCTTTACGAGCCAGCTTGCGCACGTGGTGTCCAACGCCTACGTCAAAAGCCCGACCGCTCAGGTCCACCATGGCTTTTCGGCCGGTAGCTACCGCGACCTCACCCGCGTGGCACACCTCAACCCACAGATGTGGTCCGAGCTCATGATCGACGACGCTGACGCTCTCGCCTTCGAGATCGACCATCTCATCGAATCGCTCGGCGCCTACAGCCGTGCACTCAAGGACCGCGACCAGCGCTATCTGGAGAACCTCCTTGCCGAGGGCGACCGCATTAAGCGCGCGCTCGACGACGAGGCCTCCCACTAGACCACCCATCACGCCAGGTCGAAAGGACCGAAGCTTATGGCGATTACCATCGATATCGACACCGCACGCCCCTACCAGGTGCATGTGGGCACGTTTTTGCTGGAGCAGGCGGGCGAGCTCGTGCGCGCCACCGCCGGCGGCTCGCACGCCGTCATCGTGACGGACACCAACGTAGGTCCGCTCTACCAGATGCCCGTTAAGCAGAGCCTTGAGGCAGCTGGCTACGAGGTGAGCATCTGCACCTTCGAGGCCGGCGAGGCCCATAAGCGCGCCGAGACCTACGTTGCCATTTTGGAGTTTGTGGCCGAGCACGAGCTTTCGCGCTCCGACGTGATCGTGGCGCTCGGCGGCGGCGTCGTGGGCGATGTGGCCGGCTTTGTGGCCGCCACCTACATGCGCGGCTGCAAGTTTGTGCAGATCCCCACGAGCCTGCTTGCCATGGTAGATTCTTCGGTGGGCGGCAAGACGGCTATCGACCTGGCTGCCGGCAAGAACCTCGCCGGCGCCTTTTGGCAGCCGAGCGTTGTTATCGCCGACGTGGGGTGCCTGGCCACCCTCACGCCCGAGCAGTTCGCCGACGGCTGCGGCGAGGTCGTCAAGCACGCCGTGATCGCCGACCCGGAGCTTTTCGCCGAGCTGGAGAAGACCCCGCTCACGCTGGAGCTGCTCAACCGCGATGTGGCCCGCGTAGCGCTCATCATCGCCCGCAATATCGACATCAAGCGCGCCGTGGTCGTCGCCGACGAGTACGAAAACAACCAGCGCAAGCTCCTCAACTTTGGACACAGCGCCGGGCACGCCGTCGAGGCCTGCGAGCACTTTGAGCTGGGACACGGCAACTGCGTGTCGATCGGCATGGGTATCATCACGCGCGCCGCGGCCCTGCACGGCGTCTGCGATACCGCACTGCCCGGTCGTATTGAGGAACTCTGTGCCCGCCATGGCCTCAAGACCCGCTGCGACCTAGATGCCGATGCCGTCTTTGCCGAGGCGCTCCACGACAAGAAGCGCGCGGGCGACACCATCGATCTAGTGATTCCGCACGGCATTGGCCGCTGCAGCATCGACCGCACACCGCTTTCCACTTTCCACGAACTCATTGCCGAGGGCCTCGGCCAGAAGGGAGACGCATCCGCATGCTAGCCCGCATCACCCCGTCCCCACTCAAGGGCACCGTTCCCGCCATCGCGTCCAAGTCGATGGCGCATCGCCTCATCATCTGCGCCGCGCTCGCCAACGGCGAGACACACGTCACCTGCAACACCACCTGCGCCGACATCGAGGCTACGGTGCGCTGCCTTACGGCACTGGGTGCTCGCATCGAGACCGTCGAGGACGGCTTCCAGGTCCACCCCACCATGAAGAGTGTTGAGTTTGGCCTGCTCAAGGCCCTTGCCGGCGGCACGCTTGACTGCGGTGAAAGCGGCTCCACGCTCCGCTTTATGCTGCCTGTCGCCTGCGCGCTGGGCGCAGAAGCAACTTTTGTGGGTCAGGGGCGCTTGGGCGCCCGCCCGCTCTCCCCGCTCTCGGACGAGATCATCGCCGCCGGCTGCGACCTACAGGGTCTGGGCGGTTTTCCGCTCAAGACGAGCGGCCGCATGCGCCCGGGCACCTTTGTGCTTCCGGGCAACGTGAGCTCGCAGTACATCTCGGGCCTGTTGCTGGCAGCCCCGCTGCTGGCCCAGCCCTCCTGCGTGCAGGTAACCGGCCTCATCGAGAGCCGCCCCTACATCAACCTGACGATACAGGCCATGAAGGCCTTCGGCGTCGAGGTCAACGTCGAGCGCATTCCGGCCAAGGACGGCCAGCCCGAGGTCACGAACTTCCGCGTGAGCAGTGGCTCGTACCGCACGCCCGGCAGCGTTGCTGTCGAGGGCGACTGGTCCAACGCCGCCTTTTGGCTGTGCGCCGGCGCTATCGGCGCCGACCCCATCACCGTGGAGGGCGTATCCCTGAGCTCCGCGCAGGGCGACCGAAACGTGCTCGCCGCGCTTTCGCGCTTTGGCGCCCGCATCGTGCGCTCCACCAACGCCGCCACCGTGCAGTCCGACAAGCTCGCCGGCTTTGAGATGAGCGCCCACGACATTCCTGACCTGGTGCCCGTCATCTCGGCCGTAGCCTCGCTGGCGCAGGGCCGCACCTTTATCCGCGATTGCGCCCGTCTGCGCATCAAGGAATCCGACCGCCTGGTCACGACCACCCGCGAGCTCACCGCGCTGGGCGCGCAGGTGCGCATTGCCGGCGATGACCTCATCATCAAGGGCGTCGATGCCTTCACCGGCGGCGAGATCGATTCGCACAACGACCATCGCATCGCCATGATGGCCGCTATCGCCGCGAGCCGCGCCACCGGCGAGGTCGTGATCCACGGCGCCGAGGCCGTCAACAAGTCCTATCCCGATTTCTTCGACCACTACCGCCTGCTGGGCGGCAAGGTCACGCTCGGGGAGGAATAGCATGTCCTCGACCTTTGGCAACGTCTTGCACTTAAGCATCTTCGGCCAGTCGCACTCCCCCGCCATCGGCTGCTCGCTCGATGGCATTCCGGCGGGCATCGCTGTTGACCAGGAGCAGCTGCAGGCCTTCCTCGACCGTCGTGCCCCCGGCCGCGACGAGACCGCGACCAAGCGCCGCGAGGCCGACGCCGCCCACATCATCGCCGGTGTGGTCGATGGACATACCACCGGCGCGCCTATCGCCGCGATTATCGAGAACACCAACACGCGCTCCAAGGATTACTCCGAGCTGCGCCGCAAGCCCCGTCCGGGACATGCGGACTTCCCTGCGCGCGTGAAGTATCACAACATGCACGATGTCGCCGGTGGCGGGCATTTCTCCGGCCGCCTGACGGCACCCCTGTGCATCGCCGGCGGCATTGCGCTGCAGGCACTCGAGGCCCGCGGCATTAACGTGATGGCGCACGTCGCGCAGATCGGCGGCATCTCCGACCTGCCGATGGACGATATGGTCTATCGCGAGGCCGACCGCAAGGCGATCCTAACGAACGATCTTCCTTGCATTGACGCCGCCGCAGCCGGCCGCATGCGTGAGGAGATCCTAGCCGCGCGCGACGAACTCGACAGCATCGGCGGCATCGTGGAGTGCGGCATTTACGGGCTTCCCGCAGGCATCGGCGACCCCATGTTCGACGGCATCGAGAACCGCATCGCGCAGATCGCGTTTGGCATTCCCGCCGTAAAGGGCGTGGAGTTTGGCATGGGCTTTGCCGTGGCCGCTATGCGCGGCAGCGAGAACAATGATCCGTACCGCATCGATGCCGAGACCGGCGAGATCGAGATCGAGTCCAACAACGCCGGCGGCATCCTGGGCGGTATTTCGACCGGCGCGCCCGTCATGTGGCGCATGGCCGTAAAGCCGACGCCCTCCATTGGCCGCGAGCAGCAGACCGTGGACATGGATGCCATGGAAAATGCCGAGCTCTCGGTCCACGGCCGCCACGACCCCTGCATCGTCCCGCGCGCTGTCCCCGTAGCCGAAGCAGCCGCGGCACTCGCCATCTGGGATGCCCTCCTAGAAGACGCCGCCCAGCGCTAAGCACCACCCACCCGGTGATTTTTCTGGGACGGGGATTAAAAAATCATTGCGTACCTAATGATTTTTTAATCCCCGTCCCAGAAAAATCACCGCAGCCCCCCTACACGTGAAAGGGGTCCCCATGGACCTTGCTGACATCCGCCAGGCCATCGATGGCATCGACACCACGCTCCTCAACAGCTTTGTCGAGCGCATGGACATTGCCACCGAGGTCGCCAAGTCAAAAATCGAGATGGGCAAGGCCGTCTTCGACCCCGCCCGTGAGCGCTCCAAGCTCAACAACCTCGCCAGCCGCGCGCCCGAGCGCTACGAGGCGCAGACCATCACCCTGTTCCGTCTCCTCATGAGCATGAGCAAGGCCGAGCAGCAGCGCTACATCAACGAGCTCAAGGGCATCACCGTCTCGCAAAAGGCCCACGCCACGGCTGCAGCCTCCGACACGCCCTTCCCTCAAACGGCCACCGTCGCCTGCCAGGGCGTCGAGGGCGCTTACAGCCAAATCGCCGCGTGCAAGCTCTTCGACGTGCCCGACATCGCGTTTTTCGAGACCTTCGAGGGCGTCATGCGCGCCGTGCGCGACGGCTTCTGCGAGTTTGGCGTGCTGCCCATCGAGAACTCCACCGCCGGTTCGGTCAACGCCGTCTACGACCTGCTCGCCCAGTTCGACTTCCATATCGTGCGCTCGCTTCGCCTCAAAATCGACCACAACCTGCTCGTCAAGCCCGGCACCAAGCTTGCGGACGTGCACGAGGTCTACAGCCACGGCCAGGCCATTGCCCAATGCGCCGGCTTTATCGAGGCGCACGACCTGCACGCCAACAAGTACCCCAACACGGCCATGTCGGCCGAGATGGTCGCCAGCTCCGAGCGCACCGATGTTGCCGCCATCGCATCGCGCAGCTGCGCGGCACTCTATGGCCTGGAGGTGCTGGAGCCCAACATCCAGGACTCGGACAACAACTACACGCGCTTTGTCGTCATCAGCCGCGAGCCACGCGTCTACCCCGGCGCCAACCGCACCTCGCTCATGATTACCACGGCCAACGAGCCGGGCGCACTCTATCGCGTACTCGAGCGCTTCTACGCACTCAGCATCAACCTCATCAAGCTCGAGAGCCGCCCCATCCCCGGTCGCGACTTTGAGTTTATGTTCTACTTTGACCTGGACTGCCCCTTTGGCAGCAAGGCCCTCGATGATCTGCTCGATTCCATCAACGACGTGTGCGAGAGCTTCACCTACTTTGGCAGTTACACGGAGGTGCTCTAGATGACCGATGTCGCCGCAACCCGCCCCTACGGCGTGCTGGGCCGCGTGCTGGGCCACAGCTACACCCCGACCATCTACAAGGAGCTGGCGGGGCTTGAGTACGTGCGTTTTGAGCGCGAGCCCGAGGAGCTCGCGGCCTTTATGACGGGCGACGAGTGGGAGGGCACCAATGTTACCATCCCCTACAAGCGCACCGTCATGGAATACCTGGACGAGCTGAGTCCACTCGCCGAACGCATGGGCAACGTCAACACCATCACGCGCCTGCCCGACGGCCGCCTGCGCGGCGACAACACCGACTACTTTGGTTTTCAGTGTCTGGTCGAGGAGTTGGGCGTAGAGGTTGCCGGAAAAAAGACCCTCGTGCTCGGTGCCACCGGCGGCGCCGGCACCACGGCAAGTATGGTGCTGGGAGACCTGGGCGCCGTCGTTGTGCCCGTGGGTCGCACGAGCGAGGTCAACTACGACAACATCGCACAGCAGTCCGACGCCACCTTGCTCGTCAACTGCACGCCCGCCGGCATGTTCCCCCACTGCCCCGACGCGCCTTGTACGCTCGAAGGGCTCGATGCGCTCGAAGGTGTTATCGACATTGTCTACAACCCCGCCCGCACGGGCCTGATGCTCGGGGCCGAGCGCCGCGGTATCCCTTGCATCGGCGGCCTACTGATGCTCGTGGCCCAGGCGGCACAGGCTGTCGAGCGCTACACCGGCCAGGTCACTCCGCGCGAGCGCATTCTGGACGTAACGGAGCGCCTGTCACGCCGCGAACAGAATATCGCGCTGATCGGCATGCCGGGCTCGGGCAAGACCCGTGTGGGCGAGCAGATTGCCTTGCTCACGGGGCGAGAGCACATTGACCTGGACCGCGCCCTCGAGGAACGCCTGGGCATGCCCTGCGCCGACTTTATCGTCGAACACGGTGAGCCGGCCTTCCGCGAGCAGGAGACGGCGGCCCTGGCCGATATCTCCAAGCGTAGTGGCTTGGTGCTTTCCACGGGCGGCGGCGTGGTCACGCGCGACGAGAACTATCCGCTACTGCACCAGAACAGCCAGATCGTGATGCTCAACCGCAAGCTCGACGAACTCGCCCACAAGGGTCGCCCCATCACCGCCCGCGACGGTATCGACAAGCTGGCCGAGCAGCGCATGCCGCGCTACCGCGCCTGGGCCGACTACATCATCGACTCACGCGACTGCGCCGCCAACACCGCCCAAGCCCTCCTCGACACCCTCCCATCCGCTCTCTAACCAAAACCACCACAAAGGGGACAGGCACCTTTGTGGTGGTTTTCCAATCGCAAAGGAAGCAACCATGAAAGCACTCGTCATCAATGGTCCCAACCTCAACATGCTTGGCATTCGCGAGCCGGGCATCTATGGCAGCGACAACTACGACCGCTTAGTGCAGATCTGCCAGGAAGCTGGTGCTGCACAGGGCTTCGACGAGGTCGAGGTTTTCCAGTCCAACCACGAGGGCAGCATCGTCGACAAGATCCAGGAGGCCTACGGCAAGGTCGACGGCATCGTCATCAACCCGGCGGCCTACACGCACACGAGCGTCGCGATCCTCGACGCACTCAAGGCCGTCGCCATCCCGGCTGTGGAGGTCCATATCAGCGCCGTCGAAACACGCGAGGACTTCCGCCAGGTAAGCTACGCCCGCCTAGCCTGCTTCGCCACCATCACCGGAGAAGGCCTCCAAGGCTACGCCCATGCATTGGAGCTGCTGAAAGAGCATCTCGATAAGTAAGACCGCAACACTACTGAATAACTAATAGTGGGGACGACCAAGTTGGTCGCCTCCACTATTGTTAAGCCTTTTTGATTACGTATGCTAGGCCGATATCGCAGGCGCAGCGTACGATTGATGCGAAGAGCCACGATGCTGGCAGCGTCATCAGCAACGGCATCGTCTGCCAGGGGATAAACCAATCGACCGCGTGGATTGCAAAGATGGCGAGGCTGGCCTGTCCGCAGAACACGAGCGCTCGCTCAAAGGACCCCAAAACCGGCATGTCCTTCAGCTTTTCAATCGCCATGGAAACCCAGCACACGCAGTAACTGCCGGCAAGTGCGGCAGCCGTCGCAACCACAAACCCATCCACACGACGGCTCGAAAGCTCAAGCCCGCTCAGGGCAGCAAGGGCAAGCCAAGCGACACCGACTCCAATAAACAACAGCGGCTTGCTCACGCTCGGCTCCAGCTTTCGCTGACGTGCCGTATAGCCTATCCACATCAGCAAGACGATGTAGCAGCTCAGATCCAAATCGAGCGGCAGATAGATACCCAAAAAGCGAGACACGCTCAGCCCGCAGAAAGCAATCACAGCACAAACAACACCCTGCCAAACAGCGTCAACCTCGCGGCTATCAAACAACCGCACCAGCGCATTAAACAGCAGGCGCGACGTAAACAGCGCCGCCAAAAACCACGCCATGCCAACGGCAGCAACGCCAAGCCCAGGTACATCAACACCCGAGGCAAACACGAGCGTCTCAAGTCCGCCGGCAAGCGCACCGCCCGTCAACGGAGTCCCGCTCATCAAGAACGTCGGCACCTGCCAAGCCAGTGCAAGAACCACATACGGCACCAGCAAACGCGACACCGAACCACTCACCAGCTCACGCCACGGCTTTGACCTAAACGTATACCCGGCAAGAATAAAGAACACCGGCATGTGAAACGAGAAGATGGCATGCCGCAAAGGCGAGGGATTTGGGACGGTATGCCCCACAATGACCAGAATAATTGCAATCCCCTTTGCAATATCTATCCAGTCGAGCCTTTTACTTCCCATAGCGGACCCTTCAAAACAGCAGCACACAAGACGAAAAAGCCCGGACCACTAAGCGGTCCGGGCTTAATAAACGATGGTGCTCCATGGCGGATTCGAACCGTCGACCTTGGGATTAGAAGTCCCCTGCTCTATCCAACTGAGCTAATGGAGCAAATAACCGCACGCCCAAGCAAGCGCAAGCCTGTCAGGCGCAAGTAATTATAACCTAGTTGAACTGCTCGCGGTACGCCTTGCAGACCTCATCGACCGGGCCGTCCATGCGAAGGTCACCCTTCTCAATCCAAACGGCACGCTGGCAGATGCGCTCAACCTGCTCCATGGAGTGCGAAACGAACAGAACCGTCACGTCACCGCTCTGGATAAAGTGCTGGATGCGGGCCTCGCACTTCTGCTGGAAGAACACATCACCGACGGACAGCGTCTCGTCAACGATCAGAATATCGGGCTCGGTAATCGTCGCGATTGCAAAGGCGATACGCGCCACCATGCCCGAGGAGAAGTTCTTAAGCGGCATATCGACAAAGTTCTGCAGCTCAGCGAACTCGATAATGCCGTCAAAGTTGGCATCGATGAACTCCTTGGTATATCCGAGCAGAGCGCCGTTCAGGTAGATGTTCTCGCGAGCCGTCAGCTCGGGGTCAAAGCCTGCGCCAAGCTCAATCAACGGTGCGATATTGCCATGAACCTTAACGCTGCCCTCACTGGGCTCAAGCACACCGGCGATGATCTTGAGCATCGTGGACTTGCCGGAGCCATTGGTGCCAACCAGACCGACAACCTCGCCGCGATGAATATCGAACGAGATATGCTTGAGCGCCCTAAACTCCTCAAAGAACAACTCGTGCTTGGCAAGCTTAATGAAGTACTCCTTGAGGTTGGTCAGCGACTCGGACGCCATGTTAAAGATCATGGTGACGTCGTCGACCTCGACAGCCAGAGGCTGCTCGCTGTAATCAACAACAGATTCAGTCATCACAGCACTCCTTAGATGTAGAGGATGAACTTGCGCTCGGACTTATGGAACACGGTGTAGCCAATAACAAGCGCAAGAACCGCCCAAGCGACGCACATGCCAAACGTCAAAAGCGAGGGCGTAGTCTGGAACAGGAAGATATCGCGCATAAACTGCAGGTAGTTATACATGGGGTTCGCATAGACCAGAATGCGCACGAGATGCGGCATTTGCACAACGAAGTCGGTCGTCCAGAAAATAGGCGTGATGTAAGTCCACGCCGTAATGACAACGCTCCATAGATGCATAACGTCGCGGAAGAAGACCGTAAGGGCGGAGAGCATCATGCCCAGGCCCATGCAGAAGCACATAAGCAGCAGCAGGCAAACCGGCAGCAGAATCAGGTGCCAAGAAGGCATAACGCGGAACCACAGCATGACGATTGCAACGGCAACCAGCGAAAAGGCAAAGTTAACCAGCGAGAAGAGGACCTTCTGCACCGGGAAGACCCAGCGATGCACCTTAACCTTCTTGAGCAACGGAGCCGCGCCAACGATCGAAGTCAGCGCCTGATTCGTAGACTCGGACATAACGGCAAAGGTAACGTTACCCACGATCAAGTACAGCGGGTACATCTCGGGCGTAATTGAGCCATTGCGGCCCTGAGCAAAAATCGTCGAGAACACGATCGCCATGACGATCATCATCAGCAGCGGGTTGAGCACCGACCATGCGACGCCGAGAACGCTACGACGATACTTGATCTTAAAATCCTTGGTAACCAGCTGACGAAGGATAAACGCATCCTTCTCAAATTCGTTCTTAGCAAACGTCGCAGGCAGACTGCGAGTTTCTTGTTGCTTTGTCTGATCCGACACGGATGCAACTCCTTTACTCGTAATCGTTGACAAACGAACAGTATAGACCCGCCCCTAACACCGTAAGGCGGCATTGCGAAACTGGAAAACTATCCCACAACATCGGATTCCGAATGCCTTTCGCCAGATAGCAAGCCGCGAGCAACCACCACAAGCACAACCGGAAGACCAAATTGAGCCGCCACAATATAACGGGGCCAATACCAAATAGGGCTCGCAATAAAGAGCGTTCCGTACAACAGCACAAAAGGCAAAAGCGGCAATGCGAAACGCGAACGCCCAAGCGATATCAAAAGAACTACCGAAAACACGAGCAGCCAAAAGACAACAGCACCAGAAATAGACCAGGCACTCAATCCGATCACCTTATCGACACCGTCACCAAAGAATGAAAGCAGGTTACGAAATACAACCCCCGCAGAGGCCTCTCCGTCGGCCATAAGGTTATACGGCACACCCATGAGAAAGTTTTCAGGAAGACCGTCAGCGCCCTTTACATTTGGTGCCCAAAAACCAAACGTCTGCAACTCCCATGCTTCAAAATACATCGAAGGGTTACGCAAAAACATCGAGACCCAATGAGTCCAGAATCCGTCCTTTAGTTGCTCCGCATTAAACTTCTCATTCCATTTTAGCGGATCGATAATACTGGGACGGTACACCTCCTTGTAACGATCAAGCGGAAGCAGGTCGTTCATATAAGAACGGTCAGACGCAGACATATCGCCATCGAGCGCAGAAACACGAGCCATCTGGGCAAGCGGAATACCAACCGACTCAACATCCTCCGACGGAACAACACCCATTGCCGAATACACGGGTCCCGTAATAGCCAGACATGCGACAAGCGCCAATCCAAGGGGGACAGCCAACTGGGAAGTCGAAGCCATTGGGACAATGCGGTCGAGTCGGCCCAAGGCTGCAATAGTCACAAGCACCACAAATAACGCAGCACATATATATAAACCATTATTGCGCATCAGCATGACACCTAACGAAAGGAAGCCAAGTGCAAGCAATCGTGGCGCACTCGCCCAGGAATCCTGTTCCATAACAGCATCGGCGAGCACAGTCACCATCAAGACAAGGCAGCAAGAAAACAGCGGATCTTTCCAGAGCGCAACGGAATATAGAGCGCAATAACGAGACAAGCCAAATAGGGCCACAAGCAGCCAGGACCAACGGCAGGAAACCCCCAAGCGGGAAGTCGCCCAAAGAGAAAGATAGCCAAAAGTGCCGGCAACACAGACCATCTGAAACACCGTAAGCAAGGCAACGCCCGCCGTAGGACTCAGCCCCATTAGGCCCACAATCTTGATACACGCCGCCATCATCATGGTGAATGCAACCGGATGATGGCTACTCAAAGGATTCCACCCCATAATCTGAGCGAACGACGAGAAGGTGTCGCCAAAAAACAGACCGGGATAATACCTCAGGAAGAACGGCAGATACAAAAGAAATATCACTAGGGTACGAACCGTAACAGACGGAACTCGTATAGATGGTCCATAACCTTTCGCCCGCGATGTGCATACGCCGAAACCACAGCAGTGACAACGACTAGACAGCTGAATAAGCGCCGAAAAGGCCCAAAAGACCAATGCTGACATTGCGCAAAAAGCAATAACATCAAGTGCGGAATACGGCTCAATATAGTTCTCATAAATCCCCCCGGCAATCACCGGTTCTGCCACGTGAATATGCGCACCCAGCACAAGAACAAACGAAAATATAAGGGAAATCGCTAGACAGCAAACTCTTCCAACAAGAGACGGAAATGCAAAATCCCTGCATCCCAACCTATTGAAGCAAGCCAATAATGCGATTATCGCAACGCATGCCAAGACCGATGGAAACGGAGCAAAGGAACCACTACAATACGTCACCGTAACGATGCTTGCTGCAATCAGCGAAACAGCACGTGTCACATCTAATAATTTGAACCGTCGAATCAATGCACCCATCCTAACCATCTAATTAAACGATTCGATTGTACGCGACTTAAGGAACTTTCATGGCCGAGCAAACGATTGCCGTTATTATCCCTTGCTTCAACGAAGCCGTCACCATTGGAAAAGTCATCGACGACTTCCGCCGCGAACTTCCGCAAGCGACGGTCTATGTTTACGACAACAACTCGTCAGACGACACTTCGCGCATCGCAGAAGAGCACGGCGCCACAGTACGCTTTGAGCCCCGTCAGGGCAAAGGCAACGTCTGCCGCCAGATGTTTCGCGATATCGACGCCGACTGCTACCTGATGGTCGACGGCGACGACACCTACCCCGCCGAGGCGGCCAAGGCCCTTTGCGAGCCCATTCTTAGCGGCACGGCCGACATGACCGTGGGCGATCGCCTTTCCAACGGCACCTATGCCGAGGAAAACAAGCGCGCGTTCCACGGGTTTGGCAACAACCTGGTCCGCGCCATGATCAAGTGGATCTATGGCTACAGCTTCGACGACGTCATGACCGGCTACCGAGCCATGAGCCGTCCGTTCGTCAAAACCTTCCCCGTGCTTTCCGAGGGCTTTCAAATCGAAACCGAACTCTCAATCCATGCCGTCGACCACCGCTGGCGCATTAAGGATGTGCCCATCGAATACCGTGATCGCCCCGAAGGCTCCGAGTCCAAACTCAACACCGTCAGCGATGGCATTAAAGTCGTCGCCATGATCGGCACGCTGTTCAAGGACTACCGCCCGCTGAAGTTCTTCAGTCTGGTCGCGCTTCTATTCGCAATTATCGGCCTGGCCCTGGGCATGCCCATCGTTGTCGAGTATTTCCAGACCGGCCTCGTCCCGCGCTTCCCCACCGCCATGCTCGCCGCCTCGTTTATGTTCCCGTGCGGCCTGAGCCTCGCTACCGGATTCATCCTCGACTCCGTGGCAAAAGTCGAAAAGAAGCAGTGGGAAGTCAACGTGTACAGCAGATATGCCTTCGATGACTATCGCAACGACAAAACGAACGAGAGGTAAATCGCCATGCCGCTCATCTCCATCGTCGTTCCGTGCTACAACGAGCAAGAATCACTTCCGATCTTTCTCAAAGAGCTCGATGGCGTCGTTCGCGCCATGAACCAACAGGACCCCGGCATCTCCTTTGAAGCCGTCCTCATCGACGATGGCTCGGCGGACAGAACGCTCACCGTCATGAAGGCAGAGGCCGCGAGCAACCACCCATACACCATCAACTGGCATTCATTCTCGCGCAACTTTGGCAAGGAGGCAGCACTGCTCGCCGGGCTCCAGCATGCAAAGGGTGACTATGTCGCCACCATGGACGCCGACATGCAGGATCCGCCCTCACTCCTGCCGCAGATGTACGAGATCTTGCAAACCGAAGACTACGATAACGTCGCCACGCGCAGAACCACCCGCGAAGGCGAGCCTCCCATCAGGTCGTTCTGCGCCCGCATGTTCTACAAGATCATCAACCGCATTTCCAAGGCCGATATCGTCGATGGAGCACGCGATTTTAGGCTCATGAAGCGCCCCATGGTCAACGCCATCATCTCCATGGGCGAATACAACCGATTCTCCAAGGGCATCTACGGCTGGGTCGGATTCAAGACCAAATGGCTCCCCTATGTAAACGTCAACCGCATCGCCGGCGAGACCAAGTGGAGCTTTTGGTCGCTGCTCCTCTATTCCATCGACGGCATCGTCGCGTTTTCCACAGCTCCGCTCTCCCTCGCCGCCCTCACGGGTATCGTATTCTGCCTCATCGCCATTCTGGGATTCGTCGTCATCCTGGTTAAAACGCTCGTTTGGGGCGACCCCGTAGGCGGATGGCCCTCCCTTGCCTGCCTCATTACGCTGTTTGGCGGCATGCAGCTCCTGTGTCTGGGAATCATTGGCGAGTATCTGGCAAAAGCCTACTTGGAGGCCAAGCACCGCCTCATCTATATCATTCGAGAGTCCAACGAGGAATCTGATGACACGGCCCAGTAACAGCATGCTCAAGAATGTGGCGTTCTATGCCGCCTGCTTCGCTTTTTCCGTCGCGTTCTTTATTGCGCTTGCCATAGCGGGGCATGTCTATCCCTTTGGCGACAACTCGTTTCTCACCAACGACCTAAAGTACCAATACATCGACTTCTTTGCGTGGTTCCGACGCGTCCTTTTGGGCGAAGCGAATCTTCGCTATTCCTTTTCCCAGGGACTCGGCATGAACACTTGGGGGCTCTATAGCTACTACCTCGCGAGCCCCTTCAACCTGCTCTGCGTGTTGTTTCCCGCAGACAAGCTGACGCTCTTCGTATTTACCATAACCGCGCTCAAACTGGGCTGCATCCACATCAGCAGCGCTTGGTATGTGCAAAAACGCTTTGACCTGTCCAAACCCGCCGCATTCCTGCTTTCTCTCTCGTTCACGCTTTGCAGCTGGACCATCAGCAACCTGCGCAACCCACTCTGGATCGACTGCCTCATCCTACTGCCCATCTGCGCCTACGGATGCTACGAGCTCATCTGCAAGCGGCGCATGGTGCACCTCGTCATCGCAACAGCGCTCAATGTCATGTTCTGCTGGTATACGGCCTATATCAGCATCCTGTTCCTCTGCATCTTCGTACTGGTCGAATTTGTCGATTATGTTGCAGAAGAGGGCTTTAGCTGGAAGCTTATGCTCGACCGAGCCCTGCGATTTGCAGGCGCCATCGTACTCGGGCTTCTTCTGTCCGCCTGGACCTTTTTGCCGACCATCCTTGCCATGTCCAAGGGCGGCCCCGTTCTGGCACTCGGCCCCCTACTTAAAACTAGCCTCAAATCACTCGTCAGGGGCTTTCTCCCCGGCATGTGGGTGAACAACGATAGTACACCGCAGTTCTATTGCGGCATCATCATGATGCTGCTCGCGGTGAGCCTGTTGTTTAACCGCAAGGCTTCAATCAAGACGCGCATCGCAACGCTCGTTACGACAGCCATCCTGATCGCAAGCTCCGTTTTGAGCCCGCTCGAGTACATCTGGTGCGGCATGCGCGTGCCCAATGGCTTCTACTCACGCACGGCTTTTTTGCTGAGCTTCTTTGCGCTGTGGGCCGCGGGATACGCGCTGCAGGCACTCAAAGAGCGGCCAAAAATGTGCCTAGCCTATCGCCCGGCCGTTGTCTTGCCGTTGATGGCACTCACGACCATCGAGCTATTTGCCAACGCCCATGTTATGTGGAACCAGCTGTACGTCGGCTATTCCGAATCCACCAACAGTGTCTACGTCGCCACCGCAACAAATACAATCAAGGCGATTCAAGATGAGGATGCGACGCCGTTTTACCGCATTGACCGTACGACCACGCGCGCCGATAGCGCCGCACTCAACGAAGGCTTAGCGCTCGGGTACAACCAGCTGTCCTCGTATTCATCTGCCAACAACCCGCAGGCAATCGCGCTGCTTAACTCCCTTGGATACAGCAGCGTGTGCGAGTTTTCGACCCGCTATGCCGAGCCGATTCTCGCCGTCGACGCGCTGCTGGGAGTCAAGTATGCCATTGCCGAAAACGCGCCTGCGGGATACGTTTCGGCCAAGACGAATCAGACCGACTCCACACGCGCGGTGTACGAGAACCCCTATGCGCTCAGCGTTGGCACCATGGCTTCTGACGACATTCAAAACAGCACGCTGAAGGGCGAGAACCCCTTCGAAAAGCAGAACGACCTCTACAGCAAAATCCTGGGCCGAGAGGTCGAGCTCTATACCAAGATCGAGGCCACGAGCACGGAGAATAGCGATAGCCTAAAGCAATTGAGCGTTACCGTACCGGCAAACTCTATCGGGTATCTCTACATCAACAAAGATGCGACCGCCGGCAGTTATTGGCCCGTCACCCTTACCATCGACCAGCGAACGATCGAAAACGAAGCTTGGCGATTCGATAACAAT
Source organism: uncultured Collinsella sp. (assembly GCA_958412345.1). Taxonomy (GTDB): domain Bacteria; phylum Actinomycetota; class Coriobacteriia; order Coriobacteriales; family Coriobacteriaceae; genus Collinsella. The sequence goes on from CATYSO010000012.1 coordinate 45,612, forward strand.
ATCCGCCAGATTGCGGATGTATCGGACGCCCCGAGCCAGCATACGGTGTCAATCGGAGTCGCAGAGGGCTATACAGACATGCCCCAAGACAATGAGCCGGTCTTTTACGCGCTCAATCTGGACGTTTTCGAGCAGATTATAGATGAGCTTAAGGCAAGCGAGTTTATACCGACGATTTTCGAAGATGGCAAGATCGAGGGCGAATTGATCGCCAAGAACGATGGCAACCTGTTGCTGAGCGTTCCGTACGATGAGGGCTGGAGCGTATCGGTGAACGGAACCGCCGCAGAACTAATGCCCGCCGCCGATAAGGGCTTGTCGTGCCTGAACGTGCAGAAAGGCACGAATAGGATCGAGATGACCCGCAAGACCCCGGGCGCCCTTGCGGGGCTTGCAGTGAGTCTGGCGACCGCTGCCGCCTTTATCGCGACTGGACTATACACCAGGCAAAAGAAAAGCCGCCGTTAACAAGCGGCGGCTTTTACTCTCGAAAAGTTAATAGCGGCTAGAGCGTCTTAAGGTACTCCCCCAGCTCTTCCTCCCAGTCGGGCATGTGGAAGCCGGCGGATTCGAGCTTGGACAGGTCGAGCGCGGAGTGGACCGGGCGCGGGGCGATGGGCCCCTCGGCGCTGGCGTAGTAGTCGGCGGTCGATACCGGCACGACCCTGTCCCCGTTGCCGTTGGCGGCCTCGAAGACGGCACGGGCGATGTCCGCCCAGCTCCTCACGGCTCCGGACCCGGTGCAGTTATAGGTGCCGTAGGGCGCTTTCGCGTCCAGAACGTGGAAGATGGCCGCGGCCATGTCGCGCGTGAAGGTCAGGCGGCCCAGCTGGTCGTCCACGACGGTGATCTTGTCCAGCCCGTCCTCGGGGTCGGCGACGCGGTCGGACAGCCCCTTCATGGTCTTGACGAAGTTGCGGCCCTCGCCGATGACCCAGGAGCTGCGCATGATGTAGTGGCGCGGGCAGCCTGCAACTGCGATGTCGCCGGCGGCCTTGGTCTGGCCGTAGACGGAAAGCGGGCTGAAGGGCTCATCCTCGGTGTGCGCCTCCGCGGTGCCGTCGAAGACGTAGTCGCTGGACACGTGGACGAGCGTGATGCCGTGCTCGGCGCAGGCGCGGGCGAGGAGCGCCGGGCCGGTGGCGTTGGCCTTCCATGCGATGGCGCGGCCCTCGGGGGTCTCCGCTTTATCCACGGCCGTGTAGGCGCCGCAGTTGATGACGGTGCCGTAGAGCGACCAGTCATACTGCGCATAGGCGTCAGGGTCGGACATGTCGAAGGTGTCGATGTCGCAGAAGTCGAAGTCCTTGGCGACCCCGCGCTCCTCCGCAAGCTTTCGGACCGCATGTCCCAGCTGGCCGTTGCAGCCGGTGACGAGGGTGCGCTTCGGCGCCATGGGGACGACGTCGGCGAGCATCGGGTGGTTGAGGTCGGCCTCGGAAACGGTGGCCTGGTCCAGCGGGATCGGCCACTGGATGGCGAGCTCCGGGTCGGCGAGGTTCACGAAGGTGTAGGTCTTCTTGAGCTCGAGGGACCAGTGGGCGTCCACCAGGTAGGTATAGGCGGTGCCGTCCTCCAGCGCCTGGAAGGAGTTGCCCACGCCGCGCGGGACGTAGATGGCCTTGGACGGGTCCAGCACGGTCGTGAAGACCTTGCCGAAGGTCCCGCTCCCCTCGCGCAGGTCCACCCAGGCGCCGAAGACGCTGCCGCGGGCCACGGAGATGAACTTGTCCCAGGGCTCCGCGTGGATGCCGCGGGTGACGCCCCTGCTGTCGTTGTAGGAGATGTTGTTCTGGACGATGCGGAAGTCGGGGATGCCCAACTCGGTCATCTTGGCGCGCTGCCAGTTCTCCTTGAACCAGCCGCGCGAGTCGCCGTGGACGGCGAGGTCGACGACCCTGAGGCCCTCGATGCCGGTCTCCGCGACGGAGAGGTCCTTCTCGAATGCGATGTCTGCCATGTGGGAAAAGCTCCTATCGAAGAGGTTGGGAAACCTAGGGCGCCCGCGCGGGGACGCAGGATCATCCCCATGCCCTGCGGCCCCGCGCGGGCGCCCCGCGGTGCGGGATGCCGTGCGGGCGGCCTACTGCCCCTGAGAGCGGTAGCGCGCCTCGGTGGCCTCCTTGGCCGGGCGCCACCAGGACTCGTTGGCCACGTACCAGTCGATGGTGGCCTTGAGCCCCCCGGCGAAGTCGGTGTGGGCCGGCCTCCAGCCCAGCTCGCGCTGGAGCTTGGTGGAGTCGATGGCGTAGCGGCGGTCGTGGCCGGGGCGGTCGGCGACCCAGTCGAAGTCCTCGGGGTCGCGGCCCATGGCCTCGAGGATCATGCGCAGGACGGTGATGTTGTTCTTCTCGCCGTCGGCGCCGATGAGGTAGGTCTCCCCCATCTCGCCCTTGGTGAGGATGTCCCAGACGGCGCTGGAGTGGTCCTCGGTGTGGATCCAGTCGCGGACGTTCTCGCCCCTCCCGTAGAGCTTGGGGCGCACGCCGTCGATGATATTGGTGATCTGGCGCGGGATGAACTTCTCCACGTGCTGGTAGGGGCCGTAGTTGTTGGAGCAGTTGGAGATCGTGGTGCGAAGCCCGTAGGTGCGGGTCCAGGCGCGCACGAGCATGTCGGAGCTGGCCTTGGTGCTCGAATACGGCGAGGACGGCTTATAGGGCGTCTCCTCGGTGAACTTCGCCGGGTCGTCGAGCGCCAGGTCACCGTAGACCTCATCGGTGGAGACGTGGTGGTAGCGGATGCCGTATTTGCGGACGGCCTCCAGCAGGCGGAAGGTGCCCTCCACGTTGGTGCGGAGGAACGGCTCGGGGTCGGCGATGGAGTTGTCGTTGTGGGACTCTGCGGCGTAGTGCACGATCGCGTCGTGGCCGGGCACAATCTTATCCAGCAGCTCGGCGTCGCAGATGTCGCCCACGACGAGCTCGACGCGGTCGGCCGGCAGCCCGGCGATGTTCTCGGGGTTGCCGGCGTAGGTCAGCTTGTCCAGGACGGTGACGTGTACGTCGGGGTGGTTGTTGACCACGTAGTGCACGAAGTTGCTGCCGATGAAGCCGCAGCCGCCCGTGACGATGATGTTCTTAGGTTCAAAAATATCAGACATGGAACTCCTCATTACATGTTTACGCAGCAAATTGCTTTTCCAGCTTAGCGATTAACTCATCTTCAGAGTCAACAAACTCATAAGGCTCATATTCACCGTATGCAGAGGGACGACTAATTGTAACCAGCTGAAGATCGGAGGAACCGAACCGGCCCTCAACCTTATCAATGAAATCAATCAGGTCTTGCCCAGGCTCTGCGCTCAGCGCAAGCGACCCTTCTTTCGAAAACCACTTAGCAACCAGATAGCACATCGTCTAACCTCCTAACAAAATCACCCTCGCTATGGATGCAGCCTCTTTCGTATGCCAAACGAAGCTCGAGTCCAATATCGGGATTATCAAATCGTTTATACACATATTTGTGAAGCCAGTTATTAATCTGCCTATCGTAATACGTATTGTACTGAATCTCCACCGGGTAATACCCAGCCTTGCGCGTGAAATATACGTGAACACCCCTGTATCCATCGTCAACAGACTTGCCTTGGGACATATCAACTACTTTTAAACATGCTTCGTCGACTTCGAGGATATCCTCATAAGAGTCAACCATCGAACGAAAGCCTAATAGGTCGTTAAAGACTTTTCTAACTTGGTGATCAGGATAATAACGGTCATATTTGAGCGAAATCGACTGAGCACTTTTAATTCTATAGTCGACAGGAAGGTCAACGAGAACACCCAGGGACGTATACCATTTACGGGCGCTATTCAATTCATCCAGCAACTCATCGCGTTTGAAATAGTGAAGGTTCTTCTTAAGCGAAATGCCCAGCTCACTTTTATAGGATAGCGAGGAAAGGAGCTCGAGAGACAATCCGTCTCGCTTTAAAATAGCTTCCATAATCACCTACCAATACGCGACCAGAGAGCCGTCCCCAGGCGATCTCCTCGGGCACGGAGCAGCACTATTCAACAAAACTATCGGACATTTCGACATGCGATAAGAGCCATGACCTTCGCGGAATTACTTCCCGTACAAAACGCTTCCGGAATGCAGTCTTTGTCGTACTGAAAAACCGAACCCGCAGTTTCTTCGCGTAAGTACTTATAGAAGAAGTCCTCCCAGCTTTTAAACTTCTCACTGTCTGCAAACGCTTCCGGGGCTTCCAAAACCGCCTTAGCATCTAGCCCAGAAATAACGCCGGAACTTAGCAGAAGCCACTCGAACGACTCGGGAAGACAAACCGTAACTGCATCGCGGCGAATATCTTGGAGCTTAAGAACACGGTCCGCGTAACATCCAAATGCTGCTCCGTCCGCAACAACAAACATGCGATCATCGAGATGCTGATCCAACCAGCCCAAAATCGCGCTGTTCGTCATAGCCGAAGCACAATTAAGCTCACGGCCAGCGAAATGCCGTTCAAAGAACTGAAAACCAGACTTACTGTCCTCGCATAGAAGGATGGAAAAGTCCCGCTTTGGCGCTGACCGGGAAATAGCGTAACGGTGATTGCCGCGATCTTGATAAACGGGTACGAAGGAGTGGTATTTTCCGCTCGTCTTAATCTTGTATATCTCATCCACGCTATACGGAAGATTGGGGAAGTCAGCCCTTGAAATCAGCACGAAGTAGTTCGAGGAATACAACACATGATGAGCAAAATCATCGGAATGAATCTCTTTTAAGCCCTCGTCGACAAATACAATCGAATCATGAACGGACGAAAGCTGATTTCTCCAGTCATAATCAGTCAGGGCAACGCAAGGACAATCGCATTGCAGAGAAACGCCCGACTGCTCACCCATACGCATATAGTCCGCGACCATGTCAAACAGCGTCGTCTTGCCGGTACCGCTATCACCGCGCACGATAGTGATATTCCGCTTAATAGTGAATGTATACTTGGTTCCCCTACGGCGGGAAATCTTAACGAGATGCGAACCGTTCATAAGCAGCACCTACAGGTACGGAATCGACTCGTGGATTAATTCGGCCATGTTATGAGCGATGTTGCCGCTGTTCACGACTTTGATTTTGAAGTCCTCGCGACCAAAGTCCATCACATGATAGAGGTTGATAACGAGTTTGCGGTCTTTCGCCATGTCGAGAATCCACTTAGCACAGTTATCGCCACAGGTTGAAGCATTAAAAATATGCTTACGATCGAACTTCATAAGCAACAACGTTTTCACGCCACCAGAAAGCTGGAGCGGCGAAATAGGCCCAAGCACAGGGCTTTCGATGACGTTTTCGGAGACAACGTCCGATCGGTCGACATCCTTAATTATCGAAACCGCATAGGGGTCCGTGATCCAAGAAGACCGGTAAGAGTTTTTGAAATATGTCGCTGTGTTGTAAATCGCTTCTGGCATATCGCCAAAGTAGACGCTTAACACATCCACTCCCAATCATTTTGTCTTTACGGTCAACGTAATCATAACGAAAGGGGCCACCAGATAAACGGTGGCCCCTAAAAGAAAGCAAGACGGCGCTAGTACTCGCGCGGGCTGTTGACGATCTCGCCGGCGGCGACCTTCTTCAGGTGCTGGCCGTAGACCGACTTGCCGTAGGCCTTCGCGGCCTCCTCCAGCTCGGCGGTCGTGATCCAGCCGTTCTCCCAGGCGATCTCCTCGGGCACGGACACGGGCAGGTCCTGGGAGTGCTCCACGGCGCGGACGAACTCCGCGGCCTCGTGCAGGCTCTCCATGGTGCCGGTGTCGAGCCACGCGTAGCCGCGGCCGAGGGTGACCACGGACAGGGTCCCCTCCTCCAGGTACATCCGGTTGAGGTCGGTGATCTCCAGCTCGCCGCGCGCGGACGGCTGCACCCCATGGGCCTTGGCGGCCACGTCGCCCGGGTAGAAGTACAGGCCGGTGACGGCGTAGGAGCTCTTGGGGCACTCGGGCTTCTCCTCGATGGAGACGGCACGGCCCTCGCCGTCGAACTCGACGACGCCGAAGCGCTCGGGGTCGTCGACGTGGTAGCCGAAGACCGTGGCGCGGCCCGACTCGGCGTTCTGCACGGCGCGCGTCAGGTGGCGCGACAGGCCGTTGCCGTAGAAGATGTTGTCGCCGAGCACCAGGGCGCACGGCTCGCCGGCGATGAACTCCTCGCCGATGGTGAACGCCTGCGCGAGGCCGTCGGGGCTGGGCTGCTCGGCGTAGGAGAGGCTGACGCCGTAGCGCGAGCCGTCACCGAGCAGGCGCTCGAAGTTGGGGAGGTCGGTCGGCGTGGAGATGACCAGGATGTCCCGGATGCCCGCCAGCATGAGGGTGGACAGCGGGTAGTAGATCATGGGCTTGTCGTAGACCGGCAGCAGCTGCTTGGAGGTCACGAGCGTGAGCGGGTACAGGCGCGTGCCGGAACCGCCGGCGAGGATGATGCCTTTCATATAAATCCTCTCGATTGACAATCGTTGAGCAAAAGCCGCTGATTACAGAAGCATAGTTAATAAAATTATACGCACCGGCAGCAACCTCCCTGTCTTCTTATTTAAATCGGACAGTAGAAACACGTAACTCTTTCTGCATTTATCGCGAGGTAGGAAATGAATAAGTACAATGAGCAGTGTCCAACAAACGAAAGGCAAACAATGCGAGTCGAAACAACCGGAGTATGCAGAGGAAACTGGAAAATCTACCAGCAGCTTAAGATTGAAGGCATCCATAAAGACTCCAGCGTAACAGCCAGAGCGGCTACAGACGATAACCGCTGTTTACCTTTATCTCTTCTAAAATTCAAAGACAATAACGGCGATTCGAACTCATACGTTCTTGTAATCCCCGACCCCGATACCCGAGCCATTAAAGTTGAGTTTAGCGAAATCGGCCAAGACGGTCGCACCCTGAGCAGCGACTCCCTTTCGCTCAATTGCAAAAACATCAAATGGGAGTCTCGCCTTAACTACAAAATTAAACCCGACATGTGCAGCAAGCTACGAAACTACGATGACGTTTCAGAGTTTGACATGGCAACGATTGATTTCTGGCAGTGCATCGAAGATTCAAGCGACTATATCCTTAGGTGCACGGTGAGGACGCCGTATCGTAGCGACTCGCAAATCAAACTTCGTTGTCTCGATCGAGCCCTTAATGAAGTTAATTTGAACATTGTCGATTTCGGATCAAATGTAACTAGCGTTGGATTTACGTCCGAAAAGAAACAGCTTGAAACGCAGCTCTCGATTCGTATGCCAAAGGCATTCGATCGTTATTACTTTGTTATTGATGATCAAAATCATCCATCTTTTAATGCATTTGACTGCCTAACGCCCGATAAATTAGGCTTACTTCTTGAGGAGACCAACTTCCTCTTTACCCATGCGCAGTTTGACCCCGAATACCCCGAATGGTTCGCAGAGCACAAGGCTACCATCGGTGCTTTAGAGAAGCAGAGAAAAATCGTCTTCAAAAGCGCTCCGAAGTTCAGCATTATTGTCCCTCTTTACAACACACCCATTTCGTTTTTTAACGATATGACCGAATCCGTAAAAAACCAGTCTTATGCAAACTGGGAGCTCATCCTAGTTAATGCAAGTCCTGACAATCAGGAACTAAAGGCTCGCGTTGAGCAGGAGACAGCCCACGGCAGCAGAATTAAATCAATTAACCTTACCGAGAATAAGGGCATTTCCGAAAATACAAACGCCGGCGTTGCCATCGCTTCGGGTGATTTCGTTAGCTTCTTTGACCATGACGATATTCTTGAACCGGACTTGTTGTTCTCATATGCCGAGGCAATTGAAAGCAATGATGACGTCGATCTTCTTTATTGCGACGAAGACAAACTCATGCCCGATGGAAAGCTGGCACAGCCGTTCTTTAAACCGGATTTCAATATCGATCTGCTCAGAAATAATAACTATATCTGCCACATGCTTACCATCCGTAAGTCCCTGCTTGACACTCTAGATCCGAACACGAAAGAGTTCGATGGAGCTCAGGATCACAATCTGACTCTCCGTGCTGTGGAAAAGGCAAGGAAGGTTCATCATGTTGCAAAGGTCCTATATCACTGGCGTCTAAGCGAGACCTCCACCGCAGCAAATGCCGATAGCAAGCCGTATGCCACTATCGCAGGCATCAAAGCGGTTCAGAATCATTTGGACAGGCTTGGACTCAATGCAACGGTCGAACAGGCACGTCGTCCCTTTACATACAAAGTAACCTACGCCGTACCGGATTCCCATCCGCTTGTGTCGATTATCATTCCGACAAAAGATCACGCCGACATTCTGGACAACTGCATCACGTCAATTGTTGAGAAATCGACATATGACAATTACGAGCTTGTCATAATCGAAAACAACAGTACTAAGAAGGCGACGTTCGATTATTACGATAAGCTGCAGGCAAAATATCCTGATGTTGTACGCCTTTTTACCTGGGAAAACGAATTTAATTTCTCCAAGCTTATGAACTTTGGCGTCGCTCACGCCAAGGGCGACTATCTCTTGCTGTTAAACAACGATACCGAGGTAATAACGCCCAATTGGATTGAGACCATGCTTGGCATCTGCGCACGTGAGGATGTTGGCGCAGTTGGCGCAAAACTCTACTATCCCGACAATACCATTCAGCACGCTGGCTTATGCGTCACTGGTGGCGTGGCAGGACATCTTTGCCAAAGTATGCCAAGAAACAACTGGGGCTACTTTGCACTCAACGATGCACAGCAAGACTTCAGCGCCGTCACTGCAGCTTGCATAATGACCAAGCGTGACGAATATGAGAAAGTCGGAGGTTTCACCGAAGAGCTTCAAGTTGCATTTAATGATGTTGACTTTTGCTTAAAGCTACGCGAGATCAACGACTTGATCGTATACACGCCCGAAGTTGAGCTCTATCACTACGAGTCGATTTCTAGAGGCGTTGAAAACAATACGGAGAAGCAGATTCGCTTCCACAAAGAAGTCGCGTACATGAATTATCGCTGGGCAAAATACTATGTCGAAGGCGATCCATACATGAATCCTAATTTAACTGTCGAGGAACCAATTAATCGTTACTACCATCTATAAACCGTCGCTTACGATAATCGGGCATTGAAATATCTTTCAATGCCCGATGTTTTTTAACGACGAAAGATTGATTTTAGCACCGAGGTTATTGAAGCATCTTTACTCGAATCTGAAACTGAATCAACTTGGCTGAAGTTCACATGGAAATGAAGCCTACCGAACGCGATATCCCTATCTAGCTCATTCACCGATACGGAAGTAGAAGGCGATATCAGCTGAGTTATCTCACCCAAAAATAGTGATTGATTAGTTTTGACATCAGACGAATAAAGATGGATATACAGAATAGACTCACTGCCGATTTGAGAGGGCAATGAAATAGCCATTTCCAACTGATCGCGATTGTGGTTAAAGTCAATCCATTTCAAATCCGATTGATCTGACTTAAGCCAATAAGCCGCTCGTATTAACGTTTGAGAATCAAAGTCCAGATTCGTGGAAAGCGTAATGGAGACATAATTTGCGCAAACAGGAGTCTGGGCATCAGCGCAAATTTTATAGTTAATCAAAGCGATATCACGCGATAGTTGAGCTAGCTCATCATTTATTAAAACTGGAAGAGTCCTGACATCCGCTAAAGTGTCACCCTTAGGTTTAAGCGTATTGTTCTGATAACTTAAAACAGCATCGAGAAACATTTGATTTTCAACCTCAATTGAGGTCAACTCGCCGCAATCCATCTGCGTCTCATTCAACGAGCTTAAAAGGGCAGAGGCGATGCCCTCAGGGCTCGTTTCAGAAAAGCGTATAGCAGTAGACTTAAAATCGTAAGCAGTGTTCTCGCCAAACACTTCAACGACATTGAGGCCAGAAGCAAGCATCTCAAAAGGCAAACGAGATGGATTGCTCGCGCTGAGGGAAATGCCGACAGAGCACAGCGAATACAAATCAGCACATTCCGATGTCGTCAGAACCCCCAACTGATGAATCCGGTCCGAATCGGTAAGGACCTTTTGATTACTACCGTATAGATAAAATGAAACACGAGAATCATAAGTGCACGCAAGTTGAATAGCCTTGATGAGCATGCCGGAAAGACGCCGATCTTTGCCAGGTTGAAAAATGGCGCAGACGGAGAAGGGCTCTCTATCATTCTTATTTGCAGCGTATAGCTCCAAATCAACGCCAAAATCGCAAAATGGAACCGAAAACGGATAATACTTCGAGACCTTGGAAGAAAGCCAACGTCCGATTGTGATAGGCTTCAAATCTAACCGATAGGTATTTTCAGCCCTTAAATAGCACTCCCCCATCGGATAAAACCAAGGTTCATAATCTTGAATGAAATACAACTTAAGTGGAGTTGATTGAAAAGCAACAAATTCGGCAGTTGGCCAAGCGGTCGCAATAGCGATGTCAAAGCTGCAAGGTATTGCGTGCTCAACTCGAACCGATTTGGGTTTGTAACCAAACCAGAGATAAATCTGTTCAGCAACAGTTCCCGCGCTCTTATATGCCTCGGAACCAGGAAGAATGAAGAAATGACATTCAAAACCACGCTGATCCAGATAGCCAGCTTTAGTACAAATAGTCCTAAAACCGCCCGAACCTTTTTCTGGAGGCGAGATAACCCACGCAACTCTATTCATAATCAACCTACATACAGGTAGCAACACTAACAAAGCGAATTAGATAAATACAATTCATTGAGCATAAACCCAGCAAGACTAAAGTTGCTGAAATCCCCTTATATTTAATTGCGCGACTTCTCAAACCAAATAGCAAAGCAGGTAGCACTGGCAAAAAATAGCGCCCCTGAACACCCTGAATGATGCTCTCATTATTGAAAGTCCACCCTAGCCACATAGAAGCAATGGAACCAAGCACAGCGACAGCAAAAGCCCCTATATAAAAAGCAGGAAGGGGTTGATTGAGAAAGGCGTTCTCGTCTTGAGAATCAATGCAGCACATAAAACCAAAGAAAAGATATGGAATCATATAAAAAGTAGGCATACGAAGGTTCTCTTGGAACCATCCCAGGGAATAACCCAAAGTCGTTTCCCAATAGAAATCGCCAAGCGAATCTAAGGTGCGGCAAAAGACCATAAAGCTATTTCTTGGATGAAGCAGAATATCGTTCAAAGAATAAAATTGCCCAGTTTCACCTCCACGGCTAGAGGAAGTTGACTGAGAGACAAGTCCACTCACAGAGGCAAGACGCAGAACTAGCACGGAGGCTGCAATTACGAATATCAAGAGATATTTGCTTAGCCGTCCATTCTTTTCGTCTACAAACTTATCTAATGGAATAAATACGGCCAAGATAATCAAACCGCAGTAAATGACTTTGCACGGAGCCAGCAGTGCGGAGACGATAAAAAACGTGATGATTTGCCTAATGCCAATTGAGCGATCTTCTCCAAAGAAACCACGCATCAAAAAAGCAAATACGAGTAGCGAAAGAGCAATGATTCCCGAATCATATGAATAAGAAGCAGCAAGGTGAAGCGTCATCGGCAATAAAGAGACGAAAACGATTACCGACTTGCCTTTTGGCGCAATCTTATAAGCATGAAATGCACAAAAACAAAAAACGGCGATTGAGCCTATTCTACCTAAATAAAAAACCGGATATGCTCCGAGCCCCAAAAGTAGGCCAATTTGAAGTCCGATAACGGAGCCGATTTTTGCCGGAACATTTTCAGTTCCGATGGAGAAAGCTAAATCTGAAAATGAGACATATTTACTGGACTCAAACCACGAAAAATGGTTAAAGATAGAATCAAAAGAAGAAGAGCTGATCAAGCTACTCGATAGTTTCGAATATAAATTCAGATCAGCTTCTCTCACTAAAAACGATCCATCAGCTGCCACTCTTGAGTTAAATGGCAAGCTGTCAACCAACCAATAAGTTGAAAAATAGTGATGCCCCTCATCTGGTACGGAAAAAGGCGGGAACATAAAGCAGAAGATGAGAGAAAAAAGGACAAGTACTGCTAGAAATATCCATTCATTTCTTAGAGTATCCCTGTCCCGTAGGTAGCAGAAGCCCAGAACAAGAACAATCGCAAGCGAGACAAACACTACAAGCGCGACAAGCGTTCGCGGATTATTCAGATACCAAAAAAGGGAATAGAATAGAAACAGCGTAATAAGAAAACAAGGAAACAGCTTCCCATTAAGTGATTTAATCATATCGATATCCAATTGAGTCCATAACTCAGCATTAAACAACGATTGGCCTAGATAATCTCAAGGCCAATCGAAGAAAACTAATGTATTTTCTAGCAATTCCTGGATGCCATAATCGCCTTTATCTTATCGGCGTTTCCCCACACTCCAGGGGAATCATACGGCCGATCGGGAAAAGCGCCGTACTCAAGCGAAATATTCAGCTCATTATCCTTAATAAACTGCTCCATTTGAGCAGCAAGTGAAACTGGGGTTCCGGAGCAGCAATTGATGATACCGTTGATCTCGTCTTGCAGGACTGCACACGAGATCATATAGGCCAAATCCTTAACGCTAGTAAAATCGAATTTGTTTTTACCAGTCGTAAAGGGGAATGAAGTTTCACCGGAACGAGCAGCTCTCAACAGCTTTCCGAATACAGACTGAGAACCCTCATCATCGCCAAAAATATAATAACCTCTGAGCCACTGAAGGTTGAAACCCTTTAGGGAAGCCTCCTGAAACATGGTCCGCCTTAAGCAGTCTTTTGCAATCCCATACAATGACTGTGGGTTACAGGGCGTATCATCACAAATAGCCCCCTCCCAATAGCCAACCTCATGCATGGAACCCATTACGGCAAGGTGCTTTACTCCATAGTCAGCCATTTTTAAAAGGAAACCATAGTGACCGGACAGATCAGCAATGTGAGTTTCCGAATTATGGTTAAACCCATTTCTCCACGCAAGGTGTAAACAAACATCAGGAACACAGGACAGATAATTCGACGGAGAAAACTCTGGATCCAAAATATTAGCGGAGATAGTCTCATCAGCATCATCGCCGACATATGGATTAACGTCAGCTGCAATAACGTGAACATTCATGTTATTGAGAGCAGCAACAACATGTTTGCCGATATACCCGTTGGCGCCTGTAACAAGAACCGTTTTCACGACTATAACCCTTTCTAATGTCTGCAATTACAGATTATTACTATTCTCGCTGAGTGCATAAACACGATTCACGGCTTTTGCAATAGGCTTCGGCCAAAGGCTAGACAGTATTTCGAAATCTTCGCCCTTACGAATGTCCTCACCCAAATTTAGGGAAGTAGCCGATTCAGCATAAATGCGATGTCCGACGAGCGGTTCGGGAATATAGACAAATCGTCCTTTGACCATAGCTAAATCAACCCAAGTTTTATAATCACATGAATTTTTAAACGTGGTATCAAAAGGGCTTGGCCCAACGTTTTTCTTAACCAGAGTTACTGCAGGGCAGCAAATTGAATCGCCAAATGAAAGAATTCTTTTTTTCAAGAGCACCGAGTTATTAAGAAAACCAGATGACAGAGGCGAATTCATGATCCTCTTAATTTTTAGAAGAGAATTGTTATACACCCTTTGGTCATTACGAAGTTCAAAATAATCCGTGAAAGACAGGAGCGATTCGGACTCGTCGTATTTATTCAATGCGGCAATAGTGCGTTCCAAGAATGATGGATCGTAATAATCGTCTTGATGAGCCATGGTGACGAGCTTTGTACCAGCCGAGTTGTAACCATAATTCCAGTCATCGCCCGCAAGATGCGGATGAGGATTGACGACCATCTCTATTCCAAACTCCGAGCAAACATCTTCAAGGTATTTACTCGGCGTAGAGGTGGACAAAATAATGTTTCCTCGTACTGTTTGATTCATCAGAGATTGAATCGTTCCCGAAATATAAGGATTCTCCTTATAAGCGCAAACAACGAAACTATGGTCTGAAGCGGTAAACATAAATCACCATCTAATAAATTGGAGTCCAAGACTGGGACTCAAAATCATATCGTTTAATAGGTTGGGCCGGAGCTCCAACCGCAATGACATTATCGGGCAAAGATCGCGTCACAATCCCCCCAGCGCCAACAATTGTCCCATCTCCAATAGAAACTCCCGGAAGAACGCAAACATTCTCACCTAGCCATACGCGATCACCAATACGAACGCCCTCAGCAGTGAGCTTCCTTTCTGCCGGAGCGGATAAAGGCGTATCCGGTCCATATGCTCCATGGCTCGTATCGCTAATAAAGACTTTTGAAGCAAATAGGCAGTCATTGCCAATTTCAACACAGCCGGAAGATACAAGGTGCACATTATCACCAATTTGGCAATTATCGCCCATAGTAATAAGGCCTTGTTCAAATACTTCTATTCGGCAATTTCTCCCAGTAGATAATCCCTTGCCATAGTGAAATGAAGACTTTCCCCTAATAAAAATAGGGCGACGAACAAGCTTAGCACCCGGATAGCAAACAAGGGTAAGAAAAAAAGACCACGCCATTCTGACGATATCGGAAAGCGAATAATGCTTGAGATCGTTAAAGATGCTATTCATCATGAGTCCTTTTAACTTTATGGAATGTAACGAATAAATCAATGAGACAGATTAATAAGCCAATCCCAAAAGAAACGACAACTGCAATATTGATACCGTTGGCCCCATACATCACAAACAGAATCTCACATCCAACAAAGGCGACCAACAATGAGCAAACATTAGCAATGAGAGCAGTGTTTAAATGACGCATCACTGTCAATATATCAAAAGAAAAGGCAAATAAAGTTGTAACTACGGTTGCGAATAACGCCGGGGAGAGCAGGTAAACGCTCGACTCAATTGAAGAACCATACACAAGCAGTAGAACTGTCTCACCGATTAATTCACTCATCAAAATAGCGACAGCACCAATAAAGCAAATTGCGAGCAGGGTTCTTATTACAAATTGCTGAAACTTACGATAGTCACGCTCGGACCAACATTTTGCAGCATTTACAAGAAGAGGATTATATAAGTATGACGCAGCAACCTGAACCAAAACTGTAGGAGTTGCAATTGCGGCATATTTTCCAAGCTCAGCATCACCATAGGCAATTCCAAATTTTTGCCTGATAATTGAAACAACTGATCCATAGCAGACTAGCGTCACAACCGCAGGAAAAAACTTTACAGCAAGCTCCCCAATTGTCGTTAAATTAATCGTGGGAACAACTGATTCGAACTGACTGGCAGCTCTAAAGTCAAATAGCCAAGTAATCAAAATACAGCAAATAGAGATTCCAATTAAGGCAAGGGGCAGCGTAAGCCCAAAGGACAACAACGCAATAAAGAGGCCAAGGCAGATCACGCCACGAGCCCCTTGCGAAATCCCTATGTAGTCCATTCTCAATGCACGCTGCTCTATTGCGTAAAATACAGAGCAGAAGGCTTCATCAGCTTTAAACAACAACCATGCTAAACAGGTTGAAAAAGAAGTTATCGGCGATGATAAAAAGAGGTATAACAAAACAGGGATCACGCCAGCAAATACTGTAAAAAACCTAAAAGCAATATATTGACCAGAAGAATACTCGTTTGCTAAGTCAGAAACTTGAATAGTCCTCATGTTATACGTGGCGAGGGGATAATAAATATTTCCAAGTGCCATAGCAAATGCAAGTCGACCGGAATTCTCGTAATCATTTGAAAAGATTACGACCGCAATCGTCATAGCCCACATACAGGCTTGATAAATTAGACAGCCTACTGAATTCCAGAGCATGTTTTGTTTTGTTGATAAGGTCAAGTTTGTTCTAAACACCAATAATTCCCACTATTAATAACACGAACCATAGATATATTTGTAATAATCAAGAGTCTTTGCGGCGGTTTTACTCCAGGAGAAATCTAAGACCCGCTTCAATCCTTGACTAACTTTCTGCTTGAACAGACAAGATTCGCTTAAGAGCGAGTTTATTGAGTCAACGACGTCATCAACGTTCGATTCCTTAAGCAGTAAGGCCGCATCACCCGCAACTTCAGGAATTGAGCTGATATTCAGCCCAATTACAGGCAGCCCGGAAGCCATGGACTCAAGAACTGGAATTCCAAATCCCTCATACTCTGACAAATATAGAAGGGCAATTGAACGGTTAAAGATATTTGAAACCTCAGAGGCTGAAGGATAAACGTAGTTTGTAAATCTACCCGGTATCATCTCATCAAGCAAATTACGCTCGTCATCATTTAACGAAGCACCAATAATTCGTAACTCTACTTGCGGAACCTTTGCGACCGCCTTAACGGCTAACTCGAAATTCTTATATGCAGATTTACGATTGCCAATAAAGCAAACGGCATTTTCTCTTTTCAGATTAGGGTCATAGATATAAGAAGAATCATCGTAGCCCTGATGAATGATCTCGATCTGCTTCGAATTCGCTTCGGGTATATAGTTGAGCAAATCTCGACGTGTGCTCTCCGAGATGCAAATAATACCGCTTGCTTTTAACGCCGCCTTCTTTATCTGATAAAAGGAAACCGCTTTAAGAAGACCTTGGTACTGATTCATGCAAATAAAATCATGTACCGTGCACACGTTTTTAATGTTTGAAGATTTTGGAACACGAAAATACGATGAGTGCAACAAACCATCTTCGGGAATATCTAGTTTTTTAAACTCATCAACGCGAAGAGGCAATTCGCTTTGAATAATGCGCTTCGCGCTCGCAAGCGACATTTTATTTCTAACTTCATTTTGTCGAGAGTCTTTACGTTCAAAGATGGTGACATCGAACGATGTATCAAGAAGCGCAGCCTTGACGATGCTTTCCCAATAAATGGATCCTCCGCCGGTCTTCTGTAAACTAAAGACCAAATTATCTAAATACAGAGGAATCTTATAGCTCGTCATCATTACATCCACCATTTCCGTTATCAAGCTGATGCTTAAGCAAGGCAAGAGCTTGAGATAGATTCTTGATCGCCTGTTGTTGTTTGCTAACTGTGGAGCTCAGAGAGAGAGCCTGTAAAAGCAGAAAAAAGATAGCAATAAAAAATAGAAAATTAGAAGTGAGCTCGAAGCCAAGGCTGAAAGAAAGAAACGTTAGCACTGAGGGAAAGCAAGCAAACAGAATCAAAATAATAGAAAGGACAAACCATAGCAACGCATACTTCAACTCAAGCTTCTCTTTACGAATCAACATGAGCACGTAGAAAGCAAGTACGAGAACGGTGATAATTGCTAGCAATCTTGTCGTCATAAGAAATCCTACTTTGAATGAGATGAAAACCAAGAAATAGCCACCGATAGGGTAACTTTTATCATGTAGTAAACGCTCGAGAAGCCCCCGATGGATGAAACACCACCTTGTCTCTCTTTCATTATCACAGAGACCTCGCCTACCGATAACCCGTTTGACAACGCATACGCAATAGACTCTGGCTCAGGATAGTCAATGGGATAGTGCTGAGAAAACAACTTGATGGCCTTCTTGCCGGAAGCACGAAAACCTGATGTAGGATCTGTGACAGTTTTCCCTGTAAGCAGCTTTAAAAAGAAAGTAAACCACATTATTCCAATTCTCCTCATAAGAGTCGATTGGAAGCCGTCGGTTTTAACCTTGAAGCGAGAGCCTATAACAAGGTCACTATTAGACATTTCCATTTCTTCAATTAGGTCGTGGATATATGTCGGGTCATGCTGGCCGTCACCATCAACTTGAACGTCAATATCATACCCGTATTTAAGAGCGTATTTATGGCCAGCCTGCACCGCACCACCAATACCCAGATTCTGTGGTAGATCGATAACATTTATATGATGCTCTAAACAAACATCAAAGGTATTATCGGTTGACCCGTCATTGATAACAACGTAGTCGTAACCGCAATCGGAAACCGATTGAACGGTCTTAACGATATTAGTCGACTCATTGTATGCAGGTATTATTACTAGAACTTTTGAGTTCATCAATCGATGCCCTTTACTAATTTAAACGGTCTGTTTAATCTCAACGCAAACTAAATCCAAATCGGAAATTGCATTGATTTTATAACTAGCATCGCGGTCGTAAACAAAGGAAACGCCAGGATGCAGTTCAATCTCTCGATTGTCCGTCTCTAAATATCCAGTTCCGTCAGCCACGACTAAACACGAATAGACGTTAGTCAGAGAAGCGCAGTCGATTGATTCCGATTGTTTTACCTGGATTCTTTTAATTTCGCCCTTTGACTGACCAGCCGATTGATGGGAATCCAAAACGCTATAACGCCCCCACGATGACGATTCAACCATTGGACAGTCACGGGCAGCCGACGAGACGAGCTCCTTTATATGGGCGCTCTCCTCCTTACCTGAAACAAGAATGCCATCCTGGGTAGCAACTACAACAGAATCACTTAGTCCAGCAATGACCATCGGCAGGCTAGTCTCATTGATAACATGAACGTTGTTACACGTATTCCAGTCGACGGATGCTTCCCCCGAAACAGCAGCGTCCATTTCATCCGTGAGCGTATTCCATGTTCCCAAGTCTTTCCAAGTACCGGAATAAGAAATTACGCCAATCCTCTTAGCTTTTTCAACAATCTCATAGTCAAAACTGGTTTTCGGAAAGAGTCCATAGTGGGACAGCATGTCTTCATAATTAGAAGGAACATAATATTTTTCAATTGTTTCATGAAGAAACCTGAGCTTAAAACCAAACACGCCACAGTTCCAGAGCGCATTTGCGGATATATATTCCTTTGCCGTTTTCTCGTCAGGCTTTTCCCTAAAGGACAGAACGTCCTTCACGCCATCTTTCTCTGATTCTGCCGGAAGGATATAACCGTATTTCTCAGAAGGATAGGTTGGTTCCACTCCAAGCAGAATAAGATCTTTATTGGAGGCGGTAATCGCCTTGGCTAACTGAGGAATTTTGTCGTAATAAGCTTGGTCGGCAAAAGTGTCAATTGGCATTACGACAACAGGGTCATCATCGGAAGCCCCTTGTTCTAACAACAAATTTGCGCACGCAAGCATGATGGCAGGTGCGGTATCTCGTCTTTCAGGCTCAGTAACCAGCGAATACTGGCTCGGAATTTGCATCGATAGACTATCAGCCTGCACCGAGCTTGTAGCAATAGTTATATCGATTGTGGCATCGACTTTGCAAATCTGCGAATAGACGCGTTGAACCATGGAGATATGGTTGCCATTCTGATCTCTCAAAACCTTTAAAAACTGTTTCGATCTTGCAGAGTTCGATAGGGGCCAAAGACGAGTCCCCGATCCGCCAGAAAGCAGAATTACATGAATATTCTTTTTACTCACTTGTTTAATCCTATCGTCAACAAGTGCAGATACGTTACTAACGAGCTCATCCAATGAATCACGGCAAACTTTTTTCGAATCTCCCCGCGCGAAGACATAAACTTTGAGCTTCGGTTCAGTTCCGGAAGGACGAAGTATCACCTTTGCTTCCCCCTCTAGACATAATTCAATTACATTAGATGGCGGGAGTGTTTCATCGCTCAAACATCTGTGCCCATTGCGAATAGATGGACCAAAAATACCATGGCTATAGTCATTAATGTGCTCCACCTTCAAACCACCTATGCTGGCGAGGGCAGAATTCCTAAAACTATTAACCACATAGTTAATTATGTTATTACCTTTGGTTCCTTCCAGCGTCCAATTAATCTGCTTGTTCAGCGAGTATCCAAAGCGAGCATATAGATCTTCGAGAGCATCAAACAAGGTCATGCCCTTACGCTTATAAAAAGAAGCCATTTCGCAGGTCAGCGCAACTGCATTAATGCCATCTTTATCTCGAACATAAGAGCCCTTAAGGTATCCACAGCTCTCTTCAAAGCCAAACATGAACCGGTTGGCTTCGCCCTTCGCCTCGAGAGAGTCGATTTGCTCACCGACATATTTAAAACCAGTGAGAGTTCTACGGAGTTCAATTCCATAGTTCAGCGCAATTGAATCTGCGAGAGGATCAGAGACAATAGATGTAACGGCTAAAGGATTATTTGCGCTATTATTAGCTGCCAAATAATCTAACAGAAGCAATCCAAGCTCATTGCCGGAAAGCAACTTCACATATCCAGCTTCTCTTGCAGCGACGCCGAGACGATCGGCATCCGGGTCCGTCGCAAGAAACAGATCTGCACCATAATCTTGGGCAAGCGCGATACCTTCTTCCATAGCAGAAGCATTTTCTGGGTTAGGCTTCGGAATTCCAGGGAAGGTACCGTCATCTATAAGCTGCGATTCAACAAGATGATAGTCGATGCCAAGATAATCGAACATTTTAATTGCATGACGGAGACCCGTTCCGCCGAGAGGCGAATAGACCACGCTAAGATTTGAACAGTCACGGAGTTCAATCTCGTCCAAGACATCGCCCCAGTATGATTCAATTAGCGAATTTGGGATCCAGCGAACGATTCCGGACTTCAAAGCAGTATCGAATGAAATCTCATGCACATCATCAAACGGGTCAACAAGCTCAATTTGAGACTGGATACTTTTAGCAAGAGAATCGGTTGCCTGATCTCCGGTGTGGCCATAAACCTTATAACCATTGTATTCCATAGGATTATGCGATGCGGTAATACAGATACCTGCATCGCACCCCAACTTTCTCACAGCATAGCTCAGCAGAGGAGTTGGTTGATGTGTCTTAAACAAATGGCACTCAATGTTATTGCCTGCCAAAACGCAAGCCGTTTTAACCGCAAAATCATGACTATGGATTCTCGTGTCATAGGCAATCGCTACAGATGAGCGATTCGACTTTGAAGCATGATTTAGATAGGATGCAACCCCCTGCGTCGCCCTTCCAATGGTAACCGCATTCATCCTGTTGGGGCCAACGCCCATCAAACCGCGAATACCGCCCGTGCCGAATGACAAATTGCATGCAAAACAATCGTCGAGATATGACCTATCGTTAAGGGCGGAAATCTCCCAGTCTTCAAGACTACCTTCGAGCTCGACCAACCAATCGTTAAGAGTGCGATTCAATTCCAGCTCCTTGAAATACCAATTTACAAAATGAGGGCATCCTCGGTTATTAGAATGCCCTATTTTACAACCAAATAGACGATGACTTGAGAGGTCTAAAAGAGATCTAAAAACAACTAGACAAGAGCTAATGCTTCGATTTAAAACTCCAGGACTGCGCGGCGGTACCGTTGCCGGCATAGAGCTGGAGCCGGTTGCCGTCGTTCGTCCTCGAGCCGGGCAGGTCGATGCAGACCGAGGGGTCGTTGGCGGACAGCAGCGAGTAGGAGCCGTCAGCGCCCTTGACGGCGATCCATTTCTGGGCCCGCGTCCCGTTGTACGAGTAGAGCTGCAGGGGCGTGCCGTTGGCCGTCGACGACGAGGGGCAGTCCACGGCCAGGCCGGAGCGGGCGCACCTCAGCACGACGTAGTCCCCGTCGTGGGCGACCTGCCAGGCCTGGGCGTCGGTCCCGTTGGACCCGTACGCCTGGAGCGGGCAGCCGTTCGACCTGCCCCCCATCCCGGCGTCGAAGACGGTCGAGCCCGAGACGAGGCTGGCGACGGTATAGGTCCCGTCGGGAAGGTCGGAGGAGTGGGCGGCGGCGAGCTCGTCGGCGCGAGACTGGGGCGAGCGGTATGCGGAGAAGGACCAAGACTGCGCGGCGGTACCGTTGCCGGCATAGAGCTGGAGCCGGTTGCCGTCGTTCG
>CATYSO010000013.1 GCA_958412345.1 uncultured Collinsella sp.
GACGCCGCCCTCTCAAGGCGGAGATCACCAGTTCGAATCTGGTACGGGCTACCACGCATCTGATACCCGGACTTCCCATGGAAGGCCGGGTTTTTTATTTTCAAACAACCGTCTGCAATTCCCGTTTGAACCAGAGCTTTGCGTTCTGCTTATGGTCCTTGCGGGTACAATATCCAAGATATTTTGACTGTTAGAAGGAGTCTCATGACGGAGTCCTCTCAGCATACGTCTAAGCCCCAGGTCGAGGTTGAGGCCTCGGGCGGAGATGACAATAAGAGCGCACGCCGCGGCGCCATCTTTATCGGCGTCGTGCTGGTGGGTTATATCGTTTATCTGATTGTGACCGGTCAGATGGGACAGTTCTGGGCTGCCATGTCGAGCGTCCAGGCGCCCTGGCTCGTTGTCGCCTGTCTTTGCATGTTCATGTATCTGTTCTTTGGCATTGTGGCCTATGCGATCGCCGTCTGGCTCGATCCTAATTCGCCCGTCGGCATTCGCGACCTGATCTCGGTCGAGGCGAGCGGTATCTTCTTTGGCAACCTGACGCCCATGATGATGGGCTCTACGCCCGCCCAGATTTACCGCCTGACCAAGGCAGGCCAAAATGTCGGCGAGGCCGGAGCCACGCAATTCACGCGCTTTATCGTGTATCAGTTTGGCCTCGTTGCCTGGGGCGCTATCCTACTGCTTGCTCGCATGCCGTTTTTCGCCGAGCGCTATGGCGACATGACGCTGCTGTGTGTCTTTAGCTTTGGTGGGCACTGCTGCATCTTGCTTGGCATCTTCGCCGTCGCGCTCATGCCTAAGACCGTCACGCGCGTCGCCCATTGCATCATCAATTGGCTCGAGCGCATTGGTGTCTCGGCCACTAAGATCGAGGGATGGCGCACGTTTGTCGATGGTGAGATCTACTCTTTCTCCGAGAAGTTCAAGCTTTCAGCCGGCCACTTTTCGTCCATGCTGCTCACGGTGGTCATCACCATGTTGCAGCTCGCGTTTTTCTATCTGGTGCCGTATTTCCTGATGCTTGCCTTTGGCCACCACGAAGTCGACTTTTTCTCGGTCATGGCCGCGAGCGCTTTTGTCCAGCTGCTGAGCTCTGCGGTTCCCTTGCCCGGTGGAACTGGTGGCGCTGAGGGCGGCTTTGCATTGTTCTTGGGTCATTTCTTTGGGTCGGCTTCGACCGCCGGCTATCTGCTGTGGCGCCTCATTACGTTTATTGCGCCGACCATTTTGGCTGCGCCCCTGTTGGGACTTAAGAGTGCCCACAACGAGAGCATCCATGCGCGCTGGGATCGCGTGATGCGCAAGCTCGGCCGCACGCCTCAGACGCCCTCTGCGCCCACTAAGCCGCACCCCACGAATGCTGTTACCGTTGATCCCAAGAAGCACGCTCAGAAGGCTTCTGGGACCGCTAAGCCGGCTCATAAAGCCTATGTGCGCCAGACAGGCGATGGTATTCGCGTATCTCCGTCGGCACTCAATAAGAAGAAGCACCCTAAGTCGCAGTAGGACAGTCGTGCGTTCTTCATGATGCGGGGCATATTTGTGCTGTATGGGGGATAATCCTCTTACGTAGATTATCTCTCATCTGTTGATGAATGCTCGCATATCGAAGGGACACGCCCATGGCAACCAGCAAACCGCGTCTTGACCGCCGCATTGTTCGCAGCCGTAATGCCATCCTTTCGGCTTTCGAGCGCCTGCTCATGGAAAAGCCGCTGGCAGACATTACGGTGAGTGCCATCGCACGCGAGGCCAATGTCGACCGCAAAACCTTCTACGTGCACTTTGGCACGGTTGACGGCCTGCTCGATGCCATTGCCGTCGATGTGGTGGAGATGATTGTCGACTCGGTCGAGAAAACGCTTGCCTCCATGGACGGCGACACCAACGAGCGCGCCCTGGGCGCGGCGGCGACCTTCTTTAAAACCGTTAACGAGGCACTGTGCAACAACCTGGTGCTCAATCGTCAGCTGATCGAGAACATTCCGCTCGATGATTTTATGGCTCGTCTTCGTGCGCCCCTCGAGCACGAGATTGCCGAGCGCGATCTGCTGCCCCAAGGTCTCAAGGACGAGATGTTCGACTACTATCTGGCGTTTTTGCTGTCGGGTATTATCGGTATCTATCGCACGTGGGCGCTGTCTGACGGTTCGGTTCCTATCGAGCGCGTCTCTGAGGTCGCCAACGACCTGACTCTCAATGGCCTGTCGAGTCTGGAATCTCGCTTGGATTAGGCCTACTGCCGGCATATGTTTCCAAGCATCCCTTCAATAAGTTGCGGTGAAATAGTGTCTGTTTTTGTTGCTAGATAGCATATGGGGGTGCGGACGATTGGAAATCCTGTTCACGAGGTTCTCCGGCGCCTTGGAGACCTCGCCGGCGTAGGAGCTGTAGCCTGAGGATCCTTAAAAGAAAGTCCAGTTTATCCTTCCCACTCCAATTGGGAATCCTCCGATGCGCCTTCGCACGCTCGCACGACCTCGATACCATGCGAGCGTGCAAACTCGATGAGCTCTGCGTTGCGGGCGTTTATGGTGCCGAAGGCGGCGGGGCACACAATAAGGCGCGCGCAGTGGACGAGGAGCTCTTTGGCGCGGGCCATGGTTTTATCCCCGATCGGCTCGAACGCGCGCTCGGCCACGCATTCCGCCGCCAGGTCGCGCGCGAGCTCGCAGTCGATGTCCCCTTCGTGCAGAACGCCCGCGTAGAACGCCTTGCCCTGCCGAATGAGCTGGCGAAACACAGCCGACCCCGTACCTGCGCCGGCGATGACGAACGTGTGCGCATCGCCGTGCGGGCGCCCAATTTCCACGCTGCCGAAGCGCTCGTTGAAGGTGCCATGTTGAAGGCCGTAGAGCTCGCCAATTGTCTCGCGCGTAAATATTTTCTCGGGTGTGCCGGCGCGGAAGACTCGGCCGTCCTTCACGCAAATCACCTTGTCGGCGCTTTTCTGCGCGAGCTCGAGTTCGTGGATGGACATGATGACAGCCACATTCCGCGATTTCGCAAGATGGCGAAGTATTCGCAGCAGGTCGATCTGGTAGCGGATATCGAGATACGATGTGGGCTCGTCGAGCACGAGCACACGCGGATCCTGCGCGATCGCGCGTGCGAGCATGACGCGCTGGCGTTGCCCGTCGCTTATCTGCATGAAGTCGCGCTCGGCGAGCTCTTCCACATGTGCGGTTTTCATGGCCTCGTCGACCCGACTATGGTCGTTAGGCGAGAGTGTCCCCATTCGCCCGGTGTAGGGATGTCTTCCCGCCTCTACGACATCGCGGCAGGTGAGGAGCTCGGTCCGGGGGCGATCTGTCAGCATAACGGCAAGGTTCCTTGCGAACTCCGCCGTCTTCCATCGGGAAATCTCTCGCCCGTCGAGCTCGACCGCGCCGGCAAGCGGTGCTAGATGGCGCGTGATGGTTTTCAAGATGGTCGACTTGCCCGAGCCGTTCGGCCCGATGAGCGCCACGACGTCGCCCGCGCGAACCTCCAGATAGACGCCTTCGACTACAACCTTCTTGTCGTAGCCCGCCGACAGGTCGCTTATGCGGAAAAGCGGCGCTCCGTCAGCCTGCGTTTCGACCGGGGTTTCGAGGTTCGACTCCGTTCGGAGGAGGCGTTCCGCGCGCAGTTCCGCACGAGCCGAAAGTGCCTTCTGGCGCTTTCGTGTGAGCTCAGGACTGTCTAAGCATGGAATGTCCCCTCCGAGCATTTTGGGCCGCGGCACGAATTCCCCCATCTACCTCACCCGCTTCTTCAACATGAGCGCGATAACCACCGGCGCGCCGAAGATGGCGGTGACTGCGCTGATGGAAAGCTCGACGGGAGAGAACAGCGTGCGCGCGATCAAATCGCAGCCCGCGCAGAAGATGGCGCCTCCCAAGAAGCACGCAGGAATCACGCGGATGGGCTTCGACGACTTTAGCGCCGACTTCACGAGATGCGGAACCGCGATGCCTACGAACGACACCGGACCAGCGAACGCGGTCACGCAGGCGGAGAGCATGCTCGCTAGAAGGACGAGCACCACGCGGAAGCGTGCGACGTTCACGCCGACGCTTTTCGCGTAGGCTTCTCCCAGCTGGAAGGCGGAAAGGGGCTTCGATATCGCGAATACGCATGCGCTCACGGTGATCACCACGACCGCGATGACCGCCACGTCGTCCCAGCTCGAACCCGAGAAGCTACCCAAAGACCAGTTGTGCAGGTTCACGATGGACTGGTCGTCGGCGAAGGCGATGAGGAAGTTCGTCGCTGCCGAGCAGATGTATCCCACCATGACACCCGCCACGATGAGCATGGCCATGGAACTTATGCGCCGTGCGATGAGGAGCACGAAGCCGATGGTGATAAGCGAGCCCAGAAACGCTGCGGCCACCATGGCCGGCGAGGACATGGCCTGGTTCGCGCCTAGAAGTACGATCATCGTAAGCGCGACGACGAACTTTGCGCCCGAGGAGACGCCCAAGATGAACGGGTCGGCGATGGGGTTGTTGAAAAACGTCTGCAGCAGGAACCCGGAGAGCGAAAGTGCCCCGCCGAGAAGCACGGCTGAAAGCACGCGCGGCAGGCGAATCTCCCAGATGACCTGGCTTTCCATGGAATTGGCAGCGCCGCCCGAAAGGATGCCGGGGATGTGGTCTGCGGGTACGAGCACGCTCCCGATGCACAGGTTGGCCCCGACGAGCACGATGAGGGCAACAGCGAGCAGCGCCGTCACGACGCGACACCGCGCGGTGCGCCCCGATTCGTCGTATGTCATGGAAAGCCGGCTTCTCATGGCGCTAGCCGAGCTTCCTCAGATAATGGAAGTCGCTCGCGTCATCGCCGGTGAACGCCCCGTGCAGCTCGTCGATAATGTCGGCGGTAGAAGTCATCTGCTGGTACATGTCGGCGCTTGTGACCCATACGTTGCCGTTCTTCACGGCTTTGAACTGCGACAATAGCGCGTTTTTGCCTACGAAGTCGTTCAAGGTGGCAACCGATTCGTCGATGGTTCCGTTGTAGACGATGATGTCGGCATCCTTCGCCGTCGCGTAGAAGCGCTCCATTTCGAGCGTTACTGACGAACCTGACGTCGACGCCGTCTGTGCGTCATCGAGCGCGTAGCTGCCGCCTGCAAGCTCGATCATCTGCGCCACGTAGTCGCCCGCCCGCCGCGTGACGGCGGCCCCGTTCGAGTTAATGTAGAAATACGCCACGGTTTTACCTGACGACGCGAGCCCCGACGTTTGCTCGACGCGGGCCTTCTGCTCGTTGAACAGGTGCGTGGCCTCGTCTTCCTTGTCGAATAGGACGCCGAAAAGCTTAATCCACTCGACGCGCCCGAGTGCTTCGGGCTCGCTCGACGACTGTTCGGTGAGCACGACGAGTCCGAGCTTCTGCAGCTTTTCCTTCACATCGGGCGTGTGGTTGATCATGGTGTTTTCGATGGCGAGCGTGCAGCCCGAGGCCGATATTCGCTCGTAGTCGGGCGCGCTGTACTTGCCGCCGTAGGCGATCGCCCCACTTTCGAGCGCGCTTTTGAAGCCTGCGACCGAGCAATCGTCGGCCTTCGTGCCCGACATTAAGATATTGTCGTTCGCATCGAGCGCGTCGACCAGGCACATCGTTGCCGACGACACGAGGTACACCTTGTCGGCGGGGCGCCTTATGACCGCGATGTCGGAGCTCAACCCGTCAGGTGCCTTCGCATCTTGCGGCACCACGAGGAAGCGCTCCCCGTTCGAAACGCAGATAAGCCGCAAGCCGCCTTCGAACTCGTCGACAGTGAAGTGCTTGGCGTATTCAAGCTGAAGCGCCCCCGTCGGCTCCCAGCCGCAGCCCAAATCGGCGTTGTGGAAGTCGGCCGCGGCGCTTGAAGCCGTTCCCGCAGGGGAACCGCCGCTTGCATCGTCGCCCGATTTCTCCTTCATGGTGGATGAGTCGAAGTGGAGCGTGTAGTCGATGGTATGCGGCGTCGACATGGCGACGGTCTCGGCCGACACGGCGATGTCCTCGTCGAGCGTGACGGGTATCTCGAATGTGGAGTTGCCGCCGTCGTTTACGGGCGCGTAGTCCACGCCGTCGACGGTCATCTTGTCGTAGTTCGAACTCGACCAGGTGATGGTCGCGGTGTAGGCGTCGCCATCCTTCACAATTGTGGTGGGTGAGGCGATGCTTGCGCGCCCTGACCCGCCGGAAAGCGAGACATTCACAGTGTATTCCTGAGAGCCCGCCGTGCCACCGGTCGTGTTCGGGCTCGCACTGCACCCCGCGAAGGAAAGCGCGAGCAGGGCGACGAGAACGCAGACGATCGCGCGCGCCGCGATGCTGCGGCGCTTCCTGTTTTCCTTCTTGGGAAGAATCGACCGCATGGCGTTACTTCAGTGCGTCGGCGCGCAGATCGACGCCGGCGGATTCGAACACAAGCGTGCGGTCGTACCACTGCTCTTTTCTAATACTCCACGCGGCACAGGCGGTGTCCTCGTCGAGCGCATCAACGGGCACGTCGTAGGTGTACTTGCCTTCCGCGTTTTCCACATAGGGGATGAAGTCGGCCTCGCTCGCGGCGGCAGCCTCGTCGCCCGTGCCCATGAAGAGCTTGCCGTAGCCCGTGCCGGAAAGCGTCATCACGCAGTGCATGGAGCCGTTTTCCACGATGAGCTGGGCGTCCACAATCCTGAACATGTTCGAGCTGGAATCGACGGTGATCGGATAGGTGCCGTCGGCCACCTTGTCGGCGGTAATGGGGGCAGCGCTTGCGCCCTCGGGCGCATCGGCCGCCTGTTCGGTCTTTTCCTGGGAATCGGCATCGCTTGCCTTTGCGCTGTCGATTGAATTTCCGCCGCAGCCGGCGAGCGAGATCGCGAAAAGCGCCGCCGACAGGGCGAAGACGAGGGTTTTCTTCAACATGGAGGGGTTCCTTTCAATCGCTTCGACCGCCCGCGCCGTGCGGTGGGCGGGCGGGATGCGAATGCAACGGGCATGCGTCGTCGTCGGGGAAAGGCGCATGCCCGTTGCACGGGGACGCGACCGGCGCTCCCGTGCGCGGCGAGTTTACAGCTTGGCGATGGCGTCGTCCACGTGCGAGACGTAGATGTCGTCGAC
The DNA here is from genome assembly GCA_958412345.1 of uncultured Collinsella sp. Taxonomy (GTDB): domain Bacteria; phylum Actinomycetota; class Coriobacteriia; order Coriobacteriales; family Coriobacteriaceae; genus Collinsella. Next base: position 7,096 of record CATYSO010000013.1, read on the forward strand.
CGCGACGTTCTGTCCCAGACCCTGGAGCAGGCACGTCACTTCGAAGCCGGCGGCCACGAACTTCGCAGCCCAGCTGTCGGGGTCGGTCTCGTCTGCCATGTCGTTGTTCGCGTGGTCGCCCGCGACCACCATGAACGGCGCGAGCACGGCCTTCTTGTAGCCTGCGGCGCTCGCGGCGGCGATAACATCCTCGCAGGTCGGTTCAGCCTCGACGGTGCCGACGAAGAACTGAGTCAAGCCCTCGTTCTTGAACACTTCCTGCATCTTTGTATAGTCGGCGTTGGAATCGGCTTCGGTGCCGTGACCCATGAGGCACAGCGCCGTCTTGCCGTCGTCGAAGGACGCCATGTTCTCCTTAATGGCTGCGGCCACCTTCTTGTAGTCGTCGTCGGAGGTGAGCAGCGGGTCGCCGAGCGAGATCTTGTCGAACTTGTCGGCGTACTTGTCGAGCTCGTCTTTCACGTCGGCGTATTCCAGGCCAGCCATGAGATGCGTCGGCTGCACGACGATTTCCTTCACGCCGTCTTCCACGCAGCGGTCGAGCGCCTCGGTCATGTTGTCGATCGTGATGCCGTCGCGCTTCTTCAGCTTGTCGATGATGATCTGCGCGGTGAAGGCGCGGCGGATGTCGTAGTCCTGCCAGTACTTCTCGCGGATAGCGTCTTCGATGGCGCCGATGGTGATGTGGCGCGAGTCATTGTAGCTCGTGCCGAAGCTCGTGACGAGGATGACCGGCTTCACGGCCTTCTCCTTTTCACTCGATTTCTCGGAACTCGCGGAGGTGTTGGAGCAGCCCGCGAGCGCGACTCCGGCGAGCGCGACGGCTCCGGTTGCTGCGGCGCCCATGAAGCCGCGGCGTGACATCTGGTCGGACATGGTTTTTCCTTTCCTCGGTTTGCCGGTCCCCCGGCGACAGTTGCTTGTCGGCACAAGCGAAAGAAAAGCGCACCCCTCGGGGTTCACAAGGAGCTAACGCCACGGCGATGCCGTGAGGAAAAGGCGAAGCAGTCTGGCTTGGGGCGCGAGGCGGTTCGCCCGCGCGTCCTATACAGTAATGTCCCTTGCCCAGGATTCCCACCTGGTTCCCTCCGCAAGCCAGCGCGGGCTGTGCGGGCGCCGCGCCGGTCATTTCCTTTTATCCGATTGTCATATGCTCGTTGCCGAAACTTTTACTATGATAGTGGGCACTTGTGAACGTGTCAAAGCCAGGGCGGGCTGCATTGCGCCTCCTGCCTGCGTATTTGCGCCGATTGCCGCTGCAGGCGCCGTGTTTTGCCCGCTGCGCGAAAGGCGGCGTAAACGGTTGCGATGAGAAACGGGAAGGGAAGGCTCGGATGATTCATATCGTTGGCGCAGGCTCGGGCGCCGCCGACCTTATCACGCTGCGCGGGGCGCGCCTTCTGCGCGCGGCCGACGTGGTCGTTTGGGCGGGAAGCCTTGTGAACCCCGAGCTGCTCGCTGAGTGCAAGGAATCCTGCATCGTCTACGACAGCGCGCACATGACCTTGGAGGAAGTGCTCGACGTGATGTGCGCGGCGGATGCGCGGGGCGAGGAAGTGGTGCGCCTGCACACGGGCGACCCGTGCCTGTACGGCGCCATCCAGGAGCAGATGGACGCACTCGACGCGCGCGGCGTGGACTACGAGGTGGTGCCCGGCGTGTCGAGCTTTTGCGGTGCCGCGGCGGCGCTTCGCCAGGAATACACGCTGCCGGGAATCAGCCAGTCGGTCGTGATCACGCGGCTTTCCGGGCGCACCCCCATGCCCGCGGGCGAGGGCATGCGCACCATGGCGGAAAGCGGCTCGACTATGGTCATCTTCCTGAGCTCGGGTATGCTCGCCGAGCTTTCCGCCGAGCTTTTGGCCGCGGGCCGCAGCTCCGACGAGCCGGCGGCGCTCGTGTACAAGGCGACCTGGCCTGAGGAGCGCGTGGTGCGATGCACAGTGGGCACGCTCGCCGATGCGGGCGCGCGAGAGGGCATCGACCGCACGGCGCTCGTGGTGGTGGGCCGCGTGCTCGGAGCTCGCGGTGGGCTTGCGCACAACGGCGCGCAAGCGGAGTCGTACGAGCGCAGCAAGCTTTACGACCCTTCGTTTGCCACGGGGTATCGGAAGGCGAGCAGCTAGCGTGGCCTTCGAGCACTACATATATACCGGGACGACCCGCCTGCGCTGCGGCTACACCACGGGGAGCTGCGCCGCGCTCGCGGCGAAGGCGGCCTGCGAGATGCTCTTGTCACGAAAGCCCGTCGGCCGCGTGTCGATCGTCACCCCCGGCGGGCTGCCCGTCGAGGCGAACGTGGTCGACGCATGCATCGGCGAGGGGTGCGCCCAGTGCGCCGTGCGAAAGGACGCAGGTGACGATGCCGATGTGACCGACGGCGTGCTCGTGTACGCGCGCGTGGAACATGCGGGGTCGGGCACGGGTTCTGCGGGCAGCAAGGGCGTGCCCGCGCGCGAATCGGAAGTTTCCGTCGATGGCGGCGTGGGCGTGGGGCGCGTGACGTTGCCCGGGCTCGAGCAGCCGGTGGGGGCGGCCGCCATCAACGCGACGCCGCGCGCGATGATCACTTCGGCGGTGCGCGAGGTGTGCGCCGCGCACGGCTTTTCTGGAAATATTGCTGTGACGATTTCGGTACCCGAGGGTGTTGCCCTTGCCGAAAAGACCTTCAACCCGCGCCTGGGGATAGAGGACGGCATCTCCATCCTGGGCACGACGGGCATCGTCGAGCCGCGCAGCCTCGCTGCCTTGCGCGACAGCATCGAGCTCGAGATCCGGCAGCATGCGGCTATGGGGCGGTGCGGAGTCGTGCTCACGCCCGGCAACTACGGCGCGCAGTTCATCTCGGGGCATTTCCACCTAAACGGTGCGCCGGTGGTCTTCATCTCCAACTTTGTGGGCGATGCGATTGATTGCTGCGTTCGCGAGGGATTCACCAATGTCCTTCTTGTGGGACACATCGGCAAGCTGGTGAAGGTCGCGGGCGGCATCATGGACACCCATTCGCGTACCGCCGACTGCCGCGCGGAGATTCTGGCCGCCCACGCGGCCTTGGCCGGCGCGGGCGCGAAGACCGTGCGCGATATCATGTCGTCGGTCACGACCACGGCGGCGCTCGAGGTAATCGAGGCCGCCGGCGTGGGGGACGCTGCGCGCGCTTCGCTCGCTGCGGCAATCGAGGACAGGTTGCGCCGCCGCGCGGCGGGCGGATGCGACATCGCCGCGGTCGTGTTCGACGCCGAGCGCCGCGAGCTTTTCCGCACGTCGGGCGCCGATGCAGTTATCGGGGAATTGGGGGCGACGTATGAGTAAAGGCGTGCTGTACGGGGTGGGCACGGGGCCTGGCGACCCCGAGCTGCTCACGATCAAGGCCGTCCGCACAATCGAATCGTGTCCGGTCATCGCCGCACCGCAGACGGCGGACGGGGCCATGGTCGCGCTCGACATCGTGCGCGGCGCCGTCGACCTTACAGGCAAGACGGTGATCCCCGTGCGATTCTCGATGACGTGCGACGTCGAGCGCCGCGCGGCCGAGCATGCCTCGCTTGTTCGCGAGCTTGTCGCGCACCTGGATGCGGTCCGCGACGTCGCGCTGCTGAACCTGGGGGACCCGAGCATCTACGCCACCTTCCAGCGCATAGCGCCCGACGTGCGCGCCCGCGGGTTCGAGGCGCGCGCCATTCCCGGCGTGCCGAGCTTCTGCGCGGTCGCCGCGGCGCTCGAGCGCGACCTCACGCCCGAGATGTCGTCGCCTCTGCACATCGTGCCCGGCGGCTACGACGACGTGCGCCGCGCAATCGGCTGGCCGGGGACGAAGGTGGTCATGAAGGCGCGCCGCTCGCTTGCGGACACGAAGCGCATCCTTCGCGAGGAGGGCGCCTTCGACGGTGCCGAGCTCGTAGAGGACTGTGGGCTTCCGGGCGAGCGCGTGTACCGCTCGCTCGACGATGTGCCCGATCGGGGCAACTACTTCTCGACGATGGTGGTGCGCTAGATGAGGGTTTCCTGCATAGCGTTCACTGAGAGGGGGTATGCGTTGGCGGAGCGCACCGCACGCGCGCTTTCCGATTGCGCGCAGACAGGTGAAGATGACCCTGGCTGGGACGTTTCCGTTTCGCGCGGGTTCGGCGAGGGGAAGGCCGACCTGCGCGCATGGACGGCGCTCGCGTGGGAAGCGTCGGACGCGCTTCTGTTCGTGGGCGCGGCGGGCATCGCCGTGCGGGCGATCGCGCCGCATGTCGCCTCGAAGGCAAACGATTCCGCGGTTGTGGTGATCGACGAGGCAGGGCGCTTTGCCGTCTCGCTTTTGTCGGGGCATTTGGGCGGTGCGAACGAGCTTGCGCAAACCGTGGCCCGTGCGGCAGGGGCCATCCCCGTCATCACCACGGCGACCGACGTCCGCGGCGTGTGGGCGGTGGATACGTGGGCGCGCTGTGCGGGGCTCGCCGTTTCGAATCCCGAGGCTATCAAGCGAGTGTCGGCGCGGCTGCTTTCGGGCGGGCGCGTGACGCTCTATTCCGATATGCCGATTTCGGGACAGCCGCCTGAGGGGGTTGACATTGCGTCCGACCGCGCTCGGGCCGATATCGTCGTGTCGCCGTTTGCTGGCGCGAATGCAGGCGCGTCCGTTCGCGCGGCGGAGACAACGGGCGAGGTCGTGCCCGCCGGTGAGACGGGGAAGCCGGCGGGCGTGCGGGCGCAGGCGCCTGCACACGAGCCGCTTCGCCTTGTCGTGCCCTGCATCGTTGCGGGCATAGGGTGCCGCCGCGGTGCGTGCGCCGAAGCGATCGGGGAGGCGTTTCTTCTCGCGTGCGGGCAGGCGGGCATCTCGCCTTCGGCCGTGCGCGAGGCGGCGACGATCGACGTGAAGGCGCACGAGGAGGGTCTGCTCGCCTTCTGCCGCGCGCGCAATATCCCGCTTGCGACGTATTCCGCAGAGGAGTTGTCGCTGGTCGAAGGCAGCGTTTCGCCATCTGATTTCGTGCGCGCGACGGTGGGGGTCGACAACGTGTGCGAGCGCGCGGCGCTCGCGGACGGGGGCAAACTTATCTTCCCGAAGCTCGCTCACGGCGGCGTTACCGTCGCGTTTTCCAAGGTAACTATCGAACTTTCGTTTAAGGAGCGGTGATGGGAAAGCTCTTCGTGGTGGGGATCGGCCCGGGCGGCCCCGACGGCATGACGATTGCGGCCCGGCGCGCGCTCGAGGCGGCCGACATCGTTGTGGGGTACACGAAATACGTGGAGCTCGCGCTCGCCGCCGTGCCCGACGCGGCGCATCTCGCGACCCCGATGATGCACGAGGTCGAACGGTGCCGCCTGGCGCTTTCGCGCGCGCAGAGCGGAGAAGCCGTGGCGCTCGTGTGCAGCGGTGACGCGGGCGTGTACGGCATGGCGAGCCCCGTGCTGGAGCTTGCGGAGGGCTACCCCGATGTAGACGTGGAAGTTATCGCCGGGGCCACCGCGGCTCAGAGCGGGTCGGCGGTGCTCGGCGCCCCGCTTGCCCACGACTTCGCGGTCGTGTCGCTCTCCGATCTGCTCACGCCGTGGGAGGTCATCGAGCGCAGACTCGCCGCTGTGGCGAGCGCCGACTTCTGCATCTGTTTGTACAACCCGCGCAGCAGAAAGCGCGCCGACAGGCTCTCGCGCGCGGCGAAGATTATGCTCGAATGGAAGGCCCCCGACACGCTCTGCGGCTGGGTACGCAACATCGGGCGCGAGGGGCAGCAGTCGGGCATGTGCAGGCTCTCCGAGCTGGGGGAGTTCGACGCCGACATGTTCACCACCGTGTTCGTCGGCAACGCGGACACGAAGCGCGTAGGCGGTCGTATGGTCACGCCGCGCGGGTATCGGGAGATTCCATGCGAAAAGTAACGATCATCGGGGCGGGGCCCGGAAACCCCGACTTGCTCTCGCGCGCGGCGCTCGACGCGATCGACATCGCCGACGTGGTCATCGGCGCTCATCGCGCGCTTGCCGGCATCGACGTGCCGCCCGACGTGGTGAGATACGAGCTCGTGAAGACGGCGGACATCGTCGCCGCGCTCACCGATGCGGCGTCGTGGCAGCGCGCCGTGGTCGTGATGACGGGCGATGTGGGGCTGTTCAGCGGCGCGCGCCGCCTGGTGGAGGCGCTCTCCGGCGACGCGCAGGTGGACGTGCACGTCATTCCCGGCATAAGCTCAGCGTCGTATCTCGCCGCGCGCCTCGCGCGTCCATGGCAGGATTGGCGCTTCGTGAGCGCTCACGGCGTGGCGTGCGACATTGTGGCCGAGGCCGAGCGCGCAGGCGAGCTCTTCCTCGCCACGTCGGGCGGGGAAGACCCCTCGCGGCTTTCGGGCGAGCTTGTGCAGGGGGGCTTCGGGGACGCGCGCGTGACGGTGGCCGAGCGCCTGTCGTACCCCGACGAGCGCATCACCTGCGCGACCGCAAGTGAAATCGCAGGTCAGACGTTCGACGACCTGAACGTGATGCTTATCGAGTTCGCAGGCTGCGCCGGGTCGCCTGCGGGCTCTAGCGCAGCCTCCGAGGCGCCGGCCGGCGCGTCTGCGCCCGCGGCGGCTTCTTCCACGGCGGACTCTGCGGGCGCATCCCGCGCCGCGATCTCCCGCTGGCCGTACGCTTCCTCGGGCATTCCCGACGAGCTCTTCATCCGCGGCGACGTTCCCATGACCAAGCAGGAGGTGCGCGCCGTCGCGCTCGCGAAGCTGCGCCTTACCGCGACCGACACCGTGTGGGACGTCGGTGCCGGCACGGGGAGCGTGTCGATCGAGGCGGCGCTCGTCGCGCGAGCGGGGTCGGTATGGGCGGTCGAGCGCAACGCGGCCGGCGTGCGGCTCATCCGAGAGAACGCGGATGCATTCGGGTGCGGCAACGTGCATGCTGTCCCCGGTGTCGCCCCCGAAGCGCTCGCGAAACTGCCCGTCCCCGACGCCGTGTTCGTCGGCGGGAGCGCGGGCGAGCTTCCCTCCATCGTGGAGGCGGCGCTCGAGAAGAACTCGCAGGTTCGCCTGTGCGTGCCATGCGTCACCGTTGAGACGCTCACCGAGGCGTGCGCGCTCCTCTCGGGTTCGCGCTTTAAGGGGTTCGAGGCGTGCCAGGTGTCGGCCGCCCGTGCCGAGGCTGTAGGCTCGCACCATCTTATGAAGGCGCAAAACCCCGTGTTCCTCGTCAGCGCACGTGGTGCAGGTGGGGAAGGCGGCGCCCGGTGAGCACGTCCATCCCGCGCTTCATGGTCGCTGCGCCCTCGAGCGGGAGCGGCAAGACGGTCGTAATGTGCGCGCTCCTGCGCGCGCTCGCGCGCCGCGGCCTTGCATGCGCGGCCTTCAAATGCGGCCCCGACTACATTGATCCGCTTTTTCATCGCCGCGTCGTGGGCGCGCGCTCGGGCAACTTGGACGGCTTCTTCACCGATGCCCCGACGCTGCGCGCCCTGCTCGCACGCGGCGCCGCGGGCGCGGATGTCGCGGTGCTCGAGGGGGTCATGGGCTTCTACGACGGCATGGCGCCCGGCGTGGCCGACGCGAGCAGCTACCAGGTTGCGCGCGACACGGAAACGCCGGTCGTTTTAGTGGTGAACGGGCGCGGGGCGTCTTTATCGCTCGCCGCCGTAATCCGCGGCATTGCCGAGTTCCTGCCTTGTGCGAACGTGCGCGGCGTCGTGCTGAACAAGACGAGCGCCACTGCCTGCGCCTACGCGGCGCCTGCGATCGAGAAGCACACGGGCGTCGCGGTTTTGGGGAATATCCCCGCCGACGAGGCGTTCTCGCTCGAAAGCCGGCATTTGGGGCTTGTGACCGCCGACGAGGTCGAGCAGCTTTCTGCGCGCATCGACAAGATGGCCGAGCTGGTGGAAAAGAGCGTCGACGTCGTCCGCTTGCTCGAAATAGCGGCGACGGCATCCGATATCCGCGAGGAACCTTACCGGTTGGAGCCGATCGCGGGAGCGCGGCCCATCGTCGCCGTCGCGCGTGACGAGGCGTTCTCGTTCTACTACGAGGAGAACCTGCGCGCGCTCGAGGACCTGGGTTGCGAGCTGGCCTTTTTCAGCCCCCTGTGTGATAGCGAGTTGCCCCGGGGGACAAGCGCCCTCTATCTGGGGGGCGGCTACCCGGAGCTCCATGCGCGGCAGCTCTTCGAGAACGCGCCGATGCGCGAGGCGGTGCGGCGCGCGGTGGAATCCGGCATGCCGACGGTCGCCGAATGCGGTGGGTTTCTGTACCTGCAGCGCGAAATCGCCGATAGCGAGGGGCGGCGCTGGCCTGTTGCGGGCGCCCTTGAGGGCGCAAGCGAGTACGGGGGAAGGCTTTCCCATTTCGGGTACGTGGAGCTCACTTCCCAACGCGACGGGCTCTACGGGCCGCGCGGCACATGCATCCGCGCGCACGAGTTTCACTACTGGCAGTCCACCTGCCCGGGCGGCGACTTCTGGGCGCAGAAGCCCCGGCGCGACAAGGGATGGCCGTGCATGACGACCACCCCGTCCCTGGTGGCGGGCTTCCCGCATGTTTACTATCCTGCGAACCCCGACGCTGCGCGTGCGTTCGCGTCTGCCGCAGCGTCCTTCGAAGAGAGGAGACGGCATGGCTGAAGCAATCGAAACCGCCCTTGCCTGCATCCGCGAGGAAGTCGGGCGCGCGTTCTCGTCGGCGCCGGGCGCCGTGCTCGAAGCCGCGCTCTCCCGGATCGCGCCCGCAGACGAGTGCGCCCGCGCCGCCGCGTACGCCGCGTGGGATTCCATCGCGCACCCCTTGGGGGGATTGGGCGACTTTGAAGACGCCGTCGCGTGTATCGCCGCAGCTCAGGGGAGCGCCGAGGTGGTCGAGTTTCCCCGTGCGCTCGCGGTATTCTTCTCCGACAACGGGGTCGTTGCCGAAGGCGTGTCACAAAGCGGGCAAGACGTGACGCGAGCCGTCGCGCGCAACATGTGCGAGGGGGCCACGAGCGCCTGCCGCATGGCGGCGTTCGCGGGTGCCGAGGTCGTGCCCGTCGACGTGGGTATGGTCCGGGGCATAGAAGATGCGCGCATGGTGCGCGCGAACGTGCGGCGGGGGAGCGGCAACATCGCGCACGGCTCCGCTATGTCTCGCGATGGGGCCGTGCGCGCGATCGAGGTCGGAATCGCCGTCGCGTGCGGTCTTGCCCGCGCCGGCGTGCGCCTTCTCGCCGCGGGCGAGATGGGCATCGGCAACACGACCACCTCGGCGGCGGTGGCCGCAGTGCTCATCCGGGCGGACGCGCGGAGCCTCGTCGGGCGCGGCGCGGGGCTCTCGGACGCCTCGCTCGCGCGCAAGCGCGACGTGGTCGAGCGTGCTATCGACGCGAACTCGCCCGATCCCGCCGACCCGATCGACGTGCTCTCGAAGGTGGGCGGCTTCGACATCGCGGCGATGTGCGGCTTCTACCTGGGGGCCGCTGCCTCGAAGGCGCCGGCGCTCCTCGACGGGGTCATATCCTGCACGGCGGCCCTGTGCGCGGCGCGCCTGTGCCCCAACGCCTTGGGCTACCTCGTGGGCACCCACGCATCAAGCGAACCCGCAAGCCAGGAGCTCCTTCGCGAGCTCGGCATAAAGGCACCCCTCGACGCAGGCATGCACTTGGGCGAGGGCGCGGGCGCCATGGCGTATCTGCCTCTTCTGGATTCGGCGCTGCGCGTGTACCGGAATGGTAAGACGTTCACGGCGACTGGCATGGCTGCTTACGAACATTTCGAGGCCGGGAAATGACGGTGACGCTCGTCATCGGCGCCGCCGCGAGCGGCAAGAGCGCCTACGCCGAGTCCCTGTGCCTCGGGCACGACGGCCCTCGCGTGTACCTGGCAACGATGGAGCCCTTCGGGGAAGAGGGCGCCCGCCGCATCGCGCGCCATCGGGCGCTGCGCGAGGGCAAGGGGTTTTCCACCCTCGAACGCACGCGTGACGTGGGCGCCGCAGTGCCCGGGCTTCCGCGCGGCTGCACGCTTCTTTTGGAGGACGTGGGCAACCTGGTTGCGAACGAGCTCTTCGCGGAAGGCGGCTTGTCCCCGCGTGACCCCGACGCTGCGGCGCGCGAGGTGCTCGGAGGCATTGAACGGCTCGCTCAGGCCGCTGCGCATACGGTGGTGGTCACCGTCGACGTGTTCGCCGATGGGATGCGCTACGATGAAGGGACCGAGGCATGGAGGCGCGCGCTCGCGCGCGTGAACGCGGGCGTGGCGGCGCTGGCCGACCGCGCAGTCGAAGTGGTATGCGGGATTCCCGTGTGGATGAAAGGCGAAGGACCTACAAGGTGAAGATAGTAGAGGCAATCGGCGCGGCGTTCGGAACGTTCTCGCGCATCCCCGTCCCGAAATCGGCCTGGACTGATTTCGGGTCAACCCATGCGCTTGCCGCGTTTCCCCTGGTGGGCCTTGCGGAAGGCTTCCTCATGACGGCGTGGGGACACGTTGCGAACCTGCTCGGCGTGCCCGCGACCATCGTCGCGGCCGTGCTCGTGGCGCTGCCTGTGGCGGTGACGGGAGGCATCCACCTAGACGGGCTCTGCGACACCTCCGATGCGCTTGCAAGTTGGGCCCCGCGCGAGCGAAAGCTCGAGATCATGCACGACCCGCGGGCGGGCGCCTTCGGGGTCATCGGTGTTGTTGTGTACCTTATTCTGCAGTTTTCCCTTTTCACCGCGCTGCCGCTTACGGCGGGGGCGTTCCTCGCGCTTCTGTGCTCGCTCGTGTTCTCCCGCTCGCTTTCGGGGCTCGCCGTTGAATGCTGGCCTGCCGCGCGTGCGGACGGCATGGCCGCGGGGCTCTCGCCTGCGAAGAAGCGCGCGGCGATCGTCGTGCCGCTTTGCGCTTTCGCTGCGGCTTCGGCTGCAGGGATGGTCGCGTGCACTCAGGCCGTCGGCGCCCTTATGGCGGTGGCGGGGCTTTTGGCGCTCGCGTGGTACCGCCATGTTGCCCTGTTCCGATTCGGCGGGGTGACGGGGGATTTGGCCGGATGGTTTCTGCAATGGGCCGAGCTCGCGATGCTTGCCATGCTGGTGGCGGGGGGCATGCTCCTATGATGCTCGTGGTAGGTGGCGCGCATTCGGGGAAGAGGACCTTCGTGTGCGAAAAGCTCGGGTTCGCGGCGGACGATTTCGTCGACGCGGCGCAGCTTGCGGAGGACGGCGTGCCCGCGGCTTTTGCCGGCCGCGTTGCGTACCGTGCTGAGGAACTCGTACGCGCGCTCGACGCTGACCGGGCGCTCGAGCGACTGATCGGCTTCGACGTAGTGATTCTGCCCTTGGTCGGCTCGGGGATCGTCCCCATGTGTGCGGAAGACGCCCAATGGCGCGAGCGCGCGGGGCGCCTGGGATGCGCGCTCGCTGCGCGCGCCGACGTCGTCGTGCGCATGACGTGCGGGATACCCCAGGTCATCAAAGGAAACCTTGCCGATGCGCCTCGTGGGACGCAGGGCGCGGGCGCGCCTTTGGAAGTCGTCTTCGTGCGCCATGGTGCCACGTCTGGCACGGAAGACCATCGCTACAGCGGGGCGGGCACCGACGAGCCCCTGTCGAGCGCGGGCGAGCGCGCTTTGCGCGACCTCGCGTGCGACCGTGACGTGTTCCGTGTTATCACGAGCGGCATGGCCCGCACCGACCAGACGGCGCGCATTCTCTTCCCGAATGCGGAGCTTATGGCGTGCCCCGGTCTGCGCGAGATGGATTTTGGTGATTTCGAGGGGCGAAGCGCCGCCGAGCTTAAAGAGGATGCGCGCTACCGCGCCTGGGTAGACTCCTGGTGCGAGACGCGCTGCCCGCATGGCGAGGGCAAGAGCGATTTCATCCGCCGCGTCGTCGCGGCGTTTCGGGAGGCGTGCAAATCGGAGCGCGCCCAGGGGAGTGGTCGCGCCGTCTTCGTCGTTCACGCGGGTACCGTGAAAGCGCTACTCTCCGAGCTAGCTGTCCCGAAAATGGGATACTTCGACGTGCATACCGAGCCGGGCGGCGCATGGGCCGCCACCTGGGACGGGCGCTGCCTTCGCGACGTTCGCCCCGCTTCGGGGGGCGATGCCCGGTGATGACGATTCTTGCCGTCGCCGCTGGGTTCGCGGCCGACCTTGCCTTTGGCGACCCGCGCTGGCTTCCCCATCCCGTTGTCGCCATGGGGCGCGCGATCACGTGGGCCGAAGGCCGCCTGCGGGACGCATTCCCGCAAACGTCCGCGGGCACGCGCGCCGCAGGGCTTGTGCTCGCCGTGGCGCTTCCGCTTGCGTGTGGGCTTTTGACCTGGGGAATCCTGCATCTTTGCGGCATGGTTCACCCCGTCTTGCGCTTTGTGGCCGAGGCATGGGCGAGCTATCAGATTCTCGCGGCATGCGAGCTGCGCCGCCAGAGCCTGGCCGTGGCCCGCGCGTTCTCGAAGGGCGGCCTTGTCGCGGCGCGCGAAGCCGTCGGGCTCATCGTGGGACGCGACACGTCTGTTCTCGACGAGCAGGGCGTTGCGCGCGCCGCCGTGGAAACGGTGGCGGAGAACGCGAGCGACGGCGTCATCGCGCCGCTTTTCTACCTTTTTATCGGGGGTGCGCCCTTGGGCATGGCGTATAAGGCGGTGAACACGCTCGACAGCATGGTGGGCTACAAAAACGAGCGCTACATCGACTTCGGCTGCGCCTCGGCGCGCCTCGACGATGCGGTGAATTGGATTCCCTCGCGCTTGTCGGCCCTGCTCATGATTGCCGTGTGCCCGATCGTCGGGCTCGACGCGCGCGGGGCGGCGCGCATCTGGCGCCGCGATAGGCGTCGCCATGCGAGCCCGAACGCGGCGCAGACCGAGTCAGCGTGCGCGGGCGCGCTCGGGCTGCGCCTGGCAGGACCCGCGGTGTATTTCGGTAAGCTCGTTGAGAAACCGACGATAGGCGACGCGTCCCGCGAAATCGAGTGGGGCGACATCGCCCGGGCGACAAGGCTCATGCTCGCCGCGTCCGTATGCGCGCTCGTCGTCTTCGGCGCCGCGCGCGCGGCGGTCGTGCTCGCCGTGGGGGCGATGGCATGAGGGAAGACCATGCCGCGCCCCGGGCTGCCGGGGGAATCCTGCGCGCCCGTGCGCATGGGGGTAGCACGCAATCGCTCGGCATCGCTTGCGAAGGGGGCGCCTCCGACCTCATTGACTTCTCGGTGAACGTGAATCCGGCAGGCCCCTCGCCGCGCGCCGTCGCCGCAGCTTGCAAGGCGCTTTCTCGAATCGACGCCTACCCCGATAGGGAAAGCCTCGCCCTCGTTCGCGCCCTAGCGCGCGCCCAGGGCATTCCCGAAGATACTATCGTCTGCGGCGCGGGCGCGTCCGACATCATCTGGCGGCTTGCCGCGGCGGTGCGCCCGAAACGCATCGTCGTGTGCGCGCCGACGTTCTCTGAATATGCGGAGGCGGCATCGTACTACGGCGCATGCGTGCAGGAGTTCCCGCTCTCCGAAGCGGACGACTTCGACGTGCCCGCCTCCTTCGCCCGCGCGATCGAGGGGCCGGGAGACGTGGCGTACCTCTGCAATCCGAACAACCCGACGGGGCGCCTCGTCGACCCCAGCGTGATCGATGCCGCGGCTTGCCGCTGCGAGCAGGTGGGCGCGCTGCTCGTCGTGGATGAGTGCTTCCTCGGATTTGCGCCCGACGCCCGCGAAAGGAGCGTGGCCGCACGCGCCGCGTGTTCGCGCCATGTGGCCGTGCTCTCCGCGTTCACCAAGCTCTACGGAATGGCGGGGTTGCGGTTGGGATATCTTATCAGCGGAAACGCCCAACTCATCGAGGGGATTCGCCGGGCGGGGCAGGCGTGGCCCGTCTCCTCGGTCGCCGAGGCCGCGGGCATCGCCGCCCTAGAAGACGTCGAATACGTCTCGCGCACGCGCGATGTATTGGCGGGCGAGCGAGCGTGGCTTTCCCACGAGCTCTCCTCGCTCGGGCTTTCCGTCGTGCCGTCGGATGCGAACTTCCTTTTAGTCCGCACGCCGGCGAAAGACATCCCCGAGCGCCTGTATAAACAGGGAGTTTTGGTCCGCACGTGCGACTCGTTTTCGGTACTGTCCCGTTTCTGGTGCCGCGTCGCGGTGCGCACGCGCAAGGAGAATGCCCGGCTTGCGATGGCGTTCAGTCGCGCGCTTCGGGCGGAAGGCGCATCGGGCGAAGGCGAACCCGACGAACGGGGCGGCGCTTCTTGCAGCGGCGCTATGGCGGGCGCGGATGGCCGAGGCTCGGCGAAGGAGGTCGATACCCGTGGGTAGGGCGAAGCCCATCATGATCCAGGGCACCATGTCGAACGCGGGGAAGAGCCTGCTTGCGGCTGGGCTGTGCCGTGTGCTTTCGCAGGACGGCCTGCGCGTGACTCCCTTCAAGAGCCAGAACATGGCGCTCAACAGCGGTGTCACGGCCGACGGGCTCGAGATGGGGCGCGCCCAGATCATGCAGGCCGAGGCGTGCGGCATCGCGCCCGACGTGCGCATGAACCCCATCCTGCTCAAGCCCGAAAGCGACCACCGAAGCCAGCTCATCGTGGCCGGCAAGGCGCAGGGAGCCTTCGCTGCGAGGGACTACTTCGCGCGAAAGAAGGCGCTCATGCCGCAGATTTTGGAGGCGTTCGATTCGCTCGCGGAGGAAAACGACGTCATCGTCATCGAGGGCGCCGGCAGCCCCGCCGAAATCAACCTTTCCGAAAACGACATCGTCAACATGGGGCTCGCGCGCGCCGTGTCCTCCCCCGTGCTGCTCGTGGGCGACATCGACCCAGGCGGGGTGTTTGCCCAGCTCTACGGTACGGTCGCGCTCTTTGCGCCCGAGGATCGCGCGCTTTTGCGGGGGCTTGTGGTGAACAAGTTCCGCGGCGATGTGGAAATCCTGCGCCCGGGTTTGGCCCCGCTCGAGAAGATGTGCGGGGTTCCCGTCGTGGGGGTCGTGCCGTATCTTACGCTCGACCTGGACGACGAGGACTCGCTCGCGCCACGCCTATCTGCCCGCGAGGCGCGCGGCGTCATCGACGTCGCCGTCGTGCGCCTTCCGCATCTGTCGAACTTCACCGACTTCGACCCGCTTTCGCGCGTGCCCGGCATGGGCGTGCGCTACGTTTCCTCGACGACCGATCTGGGCCGACCCGACCTGGTGGTGCTTCCCGGCTCGAAGACCACGCTCGATGACGCGCGCTGGCTTGCGGCTGGCGGCATCGGAGCCTGTGTACGCGCGCTTTCGGGCGCGGGCACGCCGGTGCTCGGCATATGCGGAGGCTACCAGCTTTTGGGAGACGAGCTTTCCGACCCGCACGGCAGGGAAGGCGCTGGCACCGCGCGCGGGCTCGGCCTCATCCCTGCAAGTACGGTGTTCAAGGAGGAAAAGCGCCTCGCCCAGTCGGAGCTGCGCATCACGGGCGCCCAAGGCGCGTTCTCGGTATGGAACGGCATGACGGCGCGCGGGTACGAGATTCACGACGGCGAAACGACCGTCTTCTGCGCCCCTGCGGGCACGATTGGCGGCAAACCAGAAGGCGCGGCCTGCGGAAACGTGTTCGGAACCTATCTCCACGGTCTGTTCGACGAACCGGGGGTGGCGCTCGCTCTCGCGCGCTCGCTCGCGCGCATGCGCGGCCTGCCCGAGAGCGTCGTGGGTGCTGCGGGCGCAGCATCCGCGGCCGATCACCGTGCGCGCGAGTTCGACCGCCTGGCCGACGTCGTGCGCGGGGCGCTCGACATGGAGTATGTCTACCGCATTATCGAGGAGGGCGTATGATCCACGTGTATCATGGCGACGGCAAAGGCAAGACCACGGCGGCGATGGGCCTCGCCCTTCGCATGCTCGCCGCAGGCCGTCGCGTCGTCGTCGTGCAGTTCCTAAAAGACGGTGAAACCGGGGAAGCGCGCCTGCTCGCCGAGCATTTCGGCGTGTCCGTGTTCGCGGGGAAGGTGTCGGACAAGTTTACCTGGTCGATGACGTCGGAAGAACTTGCCGCGACGTGCGAGCTGCACGATGGGAACCTCGCTTCCGCGCTCGCCGAGCTCGAGGGCGCTCAGGAGGGGCTGCTCGTGCTCGACGAGGCGCTCGATGCGCTTTCGAAGGGGCTTGTCGACGAGGCGCTCGTGGACCGCGCGCTCGATATATCCGCGCGCGGCGTCGAAGTAGCGCTCACCGGGCGCGCGCCTTCCCGCAAGATCGTGGAGAGGGCCGACTACATAACCGAGATGCGGTGCGAGAAACACCCCTACGCTCAGGGGATATGTGCAAGGGAAGGAGTGGAGTACTAGATGGATTCCAAGGAGATGGCGCCCGGCGACATCGAGCGGCGCAGCTTCGAGATCATCACCGAAGAGCTCGGCGGCCGCACGTTCCCGCCGCTCGAAGAGCCCGTCGTGAAGCGCGTCATCCACACCACTGCCGACTTCTCGTACGCCGATTCCCTCGTGTTCACCCATGACGCCGCGCACTGTGCGCTCGACGCACTGCGCGCAGGGGCCACGGTGCTCACCGACACGAACATGGCGCTCGCAGGCATAAGCAAGCCCGCGCTCGCGAAGCTCGGCTGCAAGGCCGTGTGCTACATGGCCGACTCTGATGTTGCCGCGGCTGCGCGCGCCGCGGGCACGACTCGCGCCGTTGCGAGTATGGACAAAGCTTGCCGCATCGAGGGTCCGCTTATCGTGGCCGTCGGCAACGCTCCCACAGCACTTCTGCGCCTCGCTGAGCTCATGGACGCGGGGAAGATCGCGCCCGCGCTCGTCGTTGGGGTGCCGGTCGGGTTTGTGAACGTGGTCGAGGCGAAAGAGGAGTTACTCGCGCGACGCGTGCCGGCCATCGTCGCGAGGGGTCGCAAGGGCGGCTCGACCGTGGCGGCCGCCATTATGAACGCGCTGCTCTACCAGATCACGCGCCCAGGCGGCCCGAAGTGACGGCGCCCGCATCCGCGCCGGCGCTGCGCATCTTCGCAGGCACCACCGAGGGCCGCCTTCTGTGCGAATGGGCGAGCGGGGCGGGCATCCCCGCCCGTGCCTATGCGGCAACCGAGTACGGAGGCGAGCTTTTGGGCGAGCTTCCAGGCATCGAGGTGCATGCGGGCAGGCTCGACGAGGCTGACATGGAGCGCGAGCTTTCCGGCGCACGCATCGTTGTCGATGCTACGCACCCCTTCGCTACGCTCGCAAGCGGCAATATCCGGGCCGCTTCGCTCGCCGTGGGTGCACGATGCCTGCGCCTTGCGCGCCCGGTCGAGGCGCTGCCCAAAGGCGTCGTGTCGGTCGCGTCGATCGCCTGCGCGGCGCGCTTTCTCTCCGAGAACCCGGGTCGCGCGCTTCTCACGACGGGGAGCAAGGAGCTTGCTCCCTACACGAGCGTCGCCGATTTCGCGGAGCGCTTCTTCGTGCGTGTGCTCCCGCTGCCCGGTGCTATAACGAAGTGCATCGACGCGGGGTTTTCGCCGTCGCACGTCATCGGCATGCAGGGGCCCTTCACCCGCGAGCTCAACGAGGCGATGCTTCGGCAGGTGGGCGCCCAGTGGCTTGTGACCAAGGACTCTGGAACCGTAGGCGGCACGGCCGAGAAGCTCGCCTCCGCGCGCGGCGCGGGAGCGCGCTGCATCGTGGTCGCCCGTCCCGCCGAGGGAGGCGGGGCCCTTTCGCTTCGGGAAGTGGAAGACGCGCTCTTACGGGAGTTCGCGCGCTAGGCGCTCGCCGCGCCTAGCGCGCCCTCCCGCCCGCGAGGAGGAGCGCCCCGAGCAAGCTCGACCCGTACAAGCCCGTCATCCATCAATAGCTCGAGGACAACGCCCAGAACTGGCGCAAACAGCCCTTCAATAAGTTGCGGTGAAATAGTGTCTGTTTTTGCTGCTAGATAGCATAGTCAGTCCTTAATTCACCGCAACTTGTTAGTGGTGGCTTACTGGTAGCGTAGGCACTCCACCGGGTTGAGCTTTGCCGCGCGGCGAGCGGGGTAGAAGCCAAAGATTACGCCGATGCCGACGGAGACGGCGAAGGCCAGCAGCACCGTGGCGATTGAAAAGCTCGGTGTGATTTGCCCGCTGGCACCGAGCTCGCTGAGAACCCCTGATCCTGCGGCAAACATCGCGAGGCCCCAGGCCAGCAGATAGCCAATCAGGACACCCAGCAGGCCACCGGTGACGCACAGCGCCGAGGACTCGGCCAAAAACTGCGCGGTGATATCGCGACGACTGGCGCCCAGGGCACGGCGAATACCGATCTCGCGGATGCGCTCAGTCACGTTGGTGAGCATCATATTCATAATACCGATCCCGCCGACAAGCAGCGAGATACTGGCGACAGCACCCATGATGAGCGAGAAGGCGCCCATAAAGGAGTTGAGTGCATCGATGGCGCTTTTCATGGAGGTCGCCGATACGCTGTCGTACTCATCATCCTCCGAGATGCCCTTCATCGCGCGCACCTTGGACTCGATGGTCTTGCAGAGCTCGTCCATGTCCGTGCCCTCGGCGGCAAGTGCCGTCACGCTGGGGAATGAAGGATTCTCGTCGCCAAACAGGCCGGAAATGGTTTCGCGTGGCATATACAGCGTAAGCGAGCCCATGGAGTCGCTGCCGCCATCAATCACGCCTACAATCTGCACCTCGCCGTTGGACACCTTGATGGTTTTTCCCAGTGCGTCCTGTTCGTTGCCGTAAAGCTGATCGGCGCCGCCACGGCTGATGAGCGCAACGCGCGAGCCTGATTGAGACTCGGCCTGTGAATAGACACGTCCCGCAACGAGCTTGCTGGCACCCACAGCGTCGAGCATGTCGCTATCGACACCCTGTGCCATGACGGTATAGCTTTTATCGCCGGTCTTGTACTCGGTATACGCGCTGTCGACAATGCCGATCTGTTCTATCTGCGGCACCAGTTTTTGAAGCTTCTGGACGTCAGAATCGGTGAGTTCTTGCGACGAATAGATTTGCACCATGCGTGCCGCATTGAGGCCTAGGCTATTGACCAAGCTGTTTTGGATGCCGCCGATGAGCGATGTCATGGCGATAACCGAGGCGATGCCGATGACAATGCCCAGGATGGTGAGCAGGCTGCGCCCCTTGTTGGCCTCGAGCGAGTGAAGTGCTTCTTGGATGAGGTCGCGCGTGCTCACACCATCACTCCTTTCTGCGGGATGGTCGGGTCGGAGATCGTGGGTAGGCTATCGACGGCGCTGCGCAGGGTCCGCGGTGTATGTGGAATATACGCGCCGTCGTGAATACGACCGTCGCGGATGGTCACGGCACGGTCGGCCTCGGCGGCGATGCCGGGGTCGTGCGTGATGAGTATGATGGTCTTGCCGCGCTCCTGGAGCTTATGGAAGGTTTCCATGACGAGCGCTCCGGTGGCGGAGTCCAGGTTTCCCGTCGGCTCGTCGGCCAGAATGATGGGCGGGTCATTGACGAGGGCACGTGCGATGGCGACACGCTGCATCTGGCCGCCCGAGAGCTCGGATATGCGGTGGTCCCAGTGGTCGACGGGCAGCGTGACGGCCTGCAGCGCGTGCACGGCGCGCATTTCGCGCTGGCTACGGGGTACGTTGGTGTAGGCCAGCGGCAGCATGACGTTTTCGATAACCGACAGGCGCGGTAGCAGGTTGAAGCTCTGAAAGACAAAGCCGATGCTCAGGGCGCGGACTTCGGTGAGCTCGTCATCATCGAGCTCGGCCACGTTGAGCCCTTGCAGGTAGTAGTCGCCCGCCGTCGGCTTATCCAGGCAACCTAGGATGTTCATGAGCGTCGACTTGCCCGAGCCCGAGGGGCCGGTAATGGCGACGAACTCGCCGGGATCTACCGCCAGGCTCACGTTGTGCAGGATATGGGCGCAGCCGGCCTCGCTCTCAAAGATGCGGTGCACGTTGCGGATGTCGATGACGGGACGCATTACATACCCTCGTCGGCAGACGTACTGCCCGAATCCGCGCTGTAGCCGCCGTCAGCCGTTGCGTCCGCCCCGTTGTCCATGACGAGGGTGTCGCCATCGCGTAGCTTGGTAACCGGCACGTCAGGGTTGATTTCGTTGCCCTGGTCGTCGCGCTTGACCTGTGTCTTGCCGACTACGGCTTCGTTGTCGTTTTGCGTCACGACGGTCACCTTCACGCGACGGGTTTGCTTGCCCTCGTCATCAGTCGCCACGTTGACGTAATAGTGTTCGCCGTCTTCGGTCATGAGCGCCATCGTCGGCACCATCACCACGTCGTCGAGCTGCTCGGTCACCACCGATACCTCGGCCGTCATGCCCGGCTTCAGGCGCGCGTCGGGCGCCTCGATGAGAATGTCGACGTTAAAGGTCACGCTGCCGCCGCCGTTGTTGGAGTCGGAGTTTGCCACCGAGGCGATGGCGGTGACCGTTCCCTGGCTCACGATATCGGGAAACGCGGGATACGTGACGTTGGCGCTCTGCCCAACGGCGATCTTGGCGATGTCCTTTTCGCCCACCTGCACGGTCACCTTCATCTTGGATAGGTCGGCGATCTGCATGCACTGCTTGCCGCCACTCGTATCGCTTTCGCCCATGATCATGCCGCCTGTTACCGTGGCGCCCACCTTGGCGTTGAGCTCCACGATGCTGCCCGAGCTCGGGGCCGTGACCGTACGGCTGGCGGCCTTGGCGTTCGCCTGGTCGAGGTTTGCCTGGGCCGATGCGAGGCTGCGCTGCGCGGCCGATACGGCGTTCGTGTCCGCTGATGCGGCGGAGATGCCAGCCGCTGCGGAAGCTCCATCGACGTCCGTCGTTGGGGTGGCCTGCGCGGCAGCTGCGGCTTTCTGCGCGTTCGCAAGGTCTTCCTGAGCGGCTGCAACTGCACGCTGCGCCTCGGCAACGTTGCGATCGAGCTCGTCGTTTTTAATGGTCATGAGCACGTCGCCCTCGTTGACGGATTGGCCTGCCTGCACGTTGATCGAATCGACCGTGCCGTCAACAGAAGGGGAGACCACTGAGGACGAAATGGGTTTGAGCTGGCCTTTCGCCTCGACCGTTGTGGTAAACGTGCCCTCGGTCACCATGTCGGTTACAGGCCCGCTAGCGCCCTGAGGCTGCGCATTGATAACCAGGGTTGCGACAATGGCAATGAGCGCGATGGCACCCACGATGCCGGCGGCAATACCGCGTCGAATCAGCTTTTTGCGTCGACGTTCGGCACGTTTTGCCTTGAGCTTGGCATATGCCTCTTCATCGGATATCTCGGCCGCATCGTTCGTGCGTCCGCTCTGCTTGTCGGTGTGTGCGTTTGTAATCAGAGGAATCGTTTCGGTGGCACCTTCGGGCGTGTGCTCGGTATCATCCGGGCCCGGGGTGATGGTGGGGACATTCGGCATAGCGTCTCCTTTATAGAAAGAACCTTGATAAGTATATGCGCCCACCGGTTGGGGTGGGCGCATAGAACGGTTTCTTTCGGAACTGTTAGATTGGTCGCAGCGGTTCCACGTTGTAGGAATGCGCGCGTTGCACTATGAGTGGACAACCACGCACAGGCCGACTTTGATGCAGTCGTGAAGTGCCTTGGCGTCTGCCAGGCGCAGATTGATGCAACCGTGGCTGCCGCACCACTTGTAGGAGTTGGGGTCGTCAAAGCTCTTGTCGTTTTGCCACGTTGCATCGTGGAAGCCGACCATGTTTCCCTCAAACGGCATCCAATAGCTTACCGGGCTCTCGTATTTGGGCTTGCCGGTCTCGGGGTCCTTGGCACCGATGAGTTTGCTGGCGCCGTCGTTGCTGTTGATCTGCCAGACGCCCTCGGGCGTGGCGTCCTCGCCCGGCTTTCCCGAGATAAAGTTGGCCTCCCACACGATATTGCCGCTCTCGTCGTAGTAGCGCGCGTGCTGCTCGGACAGATCGACATCGACGTATGCCTTCCAGTCGGGCTCTCCCTTTGCGGTAAAGGTGTCGGCTTTCTGGGAGTATTTGATCTCGATTTCGCCGGTCTGCTTGTTGTTAATGGCATCCTCGACCTGCCTTGCGAGCGAGCTGCTGTCGATGGACCAACCAAAGTCGCCGCCTTCGACGGCGCACTGCTTGCCATCGGCGCGCGTCCACCAGCGAGTGGAGCCCACGGTATTAAAGCCGTTGGCGAGCTCGGCTGCCCAGCTGCTGATCTGCGACGTATCGAGCGTGGGGTTGGCCGGATCGGCAAAGCTGATCCACTGCAACACGGAGCTGCCATCAACCTTTCCGGCATCCTCGCCGTTGAGCTTGAGGGTCACGTTGACGCCCAGGAAGTTGTTGGCAGCATCGCATGCAGCCTGAATCTGATCATCGGTCAGCGTTCCATTGAGCGGCTCATAGGCATCGTTGCCGAGCTTAGAAAGATCTACGGTCTCGGCCAGCGAGGCAAGCTCGAGCTCGGCATACTTAATGACATGCTCGCGGTTGAGTTTTTCGTTGGAGCGCGCCTTCTCGACGGTAAACTTGCCGGCCTGCTCGTCATAGGAGCTATTGGCCTCGAACGCGCCCGAACGGCCCTCGTTAAACTCGTCGATGGCGGCGCCCAGATCCTTCTCAAACTGCTTTTGGTCAAAGGTGTCGGAGAGCATGGACAGGTCGACGTCTTGATCAAGATCGACTTCGTTGGAGCTAGCGGTTGTTTTGGTCTTGCCGCTTAAGGATTCTACAAGGCGGACAGGCCATACAAAGGCTTCGTTGTGGTTGATGATCTCTTTTGCGGCAGCTTCGCCGTCTACGATGGGCTCATCGGACTCGGGCTGATAGGTCCAGCTAAAGTCATCGCCCGTCACGGTGAGCTTATAGTGCTTCCATGCCGAGTTGACCTTGGCGGCGGCAGACGAAGCGTTGGAGAACGAGACGTCGACGCCGGCGATGGTGGTGTTGGGGTAGGCTACCTGCGAAAACGCTACGACGCCTACGATATAGACAATGACGATAAGACCCAGGACGACAAAGAGCGTCGTCTTTTTGCCCGACTTATTGTTCTCGGCGGGTTTGCGTGCGGGGCCGCGATCGCCTCGAGCGTGCGTGGGGGGCTGCTTGGGCGCATTGCCGTTTGCCTTGCGCTGCTGACGTTGCTGGTTCGGGCGTTGCGAAGTGTTTGTCGCACCACGCTGCTGACCGTGGCTCGGCGCGATAGGACGCGGCGACTGAACGCCGCCGGTGTGCCTGCTCGGCTGCTGCGGATCGGGAATCAGTTGAGTTCGATCGTTTTGCGACATCGTATGCATATCCTTCGAATTTCGCCTTGTGGCTCATCGTGTTTTTACTGGGCTTGCATTATAGCGATTACCTAGTTGATTGTGGTATGGAAACGGTGGCATTCAAAAGAGGTGGGACATTTGTCCCACCTTTAAGTCGTCCTTTGTCGCTATCCGCACACACCGCATTTTGCACAGGCCGAAAGCGCGGCCGGAGCCTGCGCGATGCCGCCCTTGGCCGTCTCGCGCAGCGTGGCCGGCAACGCGTGGCCCACCGAGAGCATGACGTGCGCCATCTGGTCAAACGGCACCAGGCTCTTAATGCCGGCGAGGGCAAGCTGTGCGGAGCTAAAGGCGGCTGCCACGCCGATGGCGTTGCGGTTTTGGCAGGGTACCTCCACGAGGCCACCGACGGGGTCGCAAACAAGGCCCAGCAGGTTACTCAGGGCGATGGAACTGGCGTCGAGCGCCTGCTCGGGCGTGCCGCCGAGCATCTGCACCAGCGCGGCGGCAGCCATGGCGGCCGCGCTTCCTACCTCGGCTTGGCAGCCGCCCTCGGCGCCGGCAACGCAGGCGCTCGTGGTGAGGTTGAGGCCGATGGCGGCTGCGCAGTAGAGGGCGTCCATTACCTGCTCGTCGTCGAGTTGCAGGTGGTCGGCGAGCGCCAACACGCAGCCGGGTACGACGCCTGCGGAGCCGGCCGTGGGGGCGGCGACGATCACGCCCATGGTGGCTGAGCGCTCGAGCACGGCCATGGCGCGGGCCACGGCATCGGTCTGGACGGCGCCCATCAGGCTTGTGCTTAGATCGTTTCGGCCGCTGGCATCGACGAGCTTTGCCTCGCCGCCGATGAGGCCGCCGAGCGAGCGCTGCGGATTGACGATGGGGGCTGTGGTCTCTTCGCGCATAACCTCGAGTACGCGGCGCATGGCATCGACGGCGTGGGCCTCGCCGGTCAGGCCCGCCTCGCGTACGGCCATGACGGCGCCGATGCTGAGCCCCAGTTCCTTGCACGCATCGAGCAGCTGCTCTCCGTCGTCGAAGATTTCCTTTGCCGAGACGCCGGGGGAGAGCGACGAGGCAGAACCGGGGAGCTCGATAAAGGTCGCGTAATCGACATTGTCGAGCTTGCGTAGCATCGGGATAACGGTGTCGTCTGGCGCGCCGTCGGTCTCAAAGACGGAGTAGGCCTGGCCGCCCACTTCGGTGCGGTAGGTGCGGCAGAAGGCGATGTTCACGTGTGCGTAGGCGAGCAGGTTCGTGAGCGCGGCAAGCACGCCGGGGACGTCCTGGTGCGCCACGAAGAGCGTGGAATACATGCCCGAGATGTCGACACCGACGCCGTTGATGCGGCTGATGCGCATCTTGCCGCCGCCCAGGCTCTCACCGCGGACCTGTGCCGTGGCGCCCGTGTCGTCGACCATGTCGATGTCGACGGTGTTGGGGTGGATGGAGGCGTCGTCGCCCTTGATGTCAAAGTGATATTCGAGGCCCTGCTCGCGTGCGAGGTCGAAGGCCTGCTTGATGTTCTCGTCATCGGTGTCGAGGCCCAGGATGCCTGCGACGAGCGCACGGTCGGTGCCGTGGCCGCGGTAGGTGTGGGCGAAGGAGTTCCACAGACCAAAGGTGACTTTGGTGATGCGGCCTTCCAGCAGGCTGGCGGCAACTTGGGCGCACCGCAGGGCGCCGGCGGTGTGCGATGAACTGGGGCCGACCATGACGGGGCCCAAGATCTCGAATGCCGAGGTCGTAGCTAGTGTTTGCGGCTTGCCTGCCATATGCGCTCCTGTTCTATCCCGTCGTCCCGAGGGACGGGGCATAAGGTCGCCTGCTCGGACAGTCCTGCTCGCACGGAGAGCACATTAAGTGCTCTCCGGCTCGTGCGGAACTCGCGATCGACCTTATGCCCCGCCCCTCGGGACTAAGGATACATGGTTGGAGTGCCCGTGCTGCAAAATTCATTAGCTAGTGACGCAGCGTAGGCTCATATCGAAACATCTTCACTACCGGATTAATAAAAAAGAAGTACCGCTTGGGGGCGGTACTTCTTTTGAAAGCGTGTGCGTGTTGTGACCTTGGTGGTTTTCAATTACAGGCCGCAGGCTGCTTTGAGTTCTTCGACTCGGTCGGTATTCTCCCAGGTGAAGTCTGCGTCTTCGCGGCCGAAGTGGCCGTAGGCTGCCGTCTTTTCGTAGATGGGGCGACGCAGGTCCAGGTCGCGGATGATTGCGCCCGGGCGCAGGTCGAAGGTCTTCTCTACGGCCTCGACGATCTTGTCCTCGGCAACATGCGCGGTACCGAAGGTGTCGACCATGATTGAGAGGGGCTTGGACACGCCGATGGCGTAGGCAAGCTCGACTTCGCAGCGGTCGGCCAGACCGGCGGCGACCACGTTCTTGGCGACCCAGCGCGCGGCATACGCGGCGGAGCGGTCAACCTTGGTGCAGTCCTTGCCGCTAAAGGCGCCGCCGCCGTGACGGCCGTAGCCGCCGTAGGTGTCGACGATGATCTTGCGGCCGGTGAGGCCCGTGTCGCCCATGGGGCCGCCCACGACAAAGCGACCGGTGGGGTTCACGTAGATGTCCGCGTTGTCCCACGGCATGTTCTCAGCTGCCATGACCGGGGTGATGACGTGCTCGATGAGGTCGGCCTTTATCTTGCCCATGTCTTCGATCTCGGCGGCGTGCTGCGTGGAGATGACGATGGTTGTGACCTCGACGGGCTTGCCTTCCTCGTAACGCACGGTGACCTGGGTCTTGCCGTCGGGACGCAGATAGGCGAGGGTGCCGTCGTGGCGCACGGCGGCCAGGCGCTCGGCCAGGCGGCTTGCCAGGTAGTGCGGCATGGGCATGAGGGTCTTGGTCTCGTTGGAGGCATAACCGAACATCATGCCCTGGTCGCCGGCGCCGATCAGGTCGATCGGGTCGGTGGTGGCGCCGGTCTGGGTCTCGAAGGACTCGTCGACGCCCTGGGCGATATCGGGCGACTGCTCGTGGATAAGGCTCATAACGCCGCAGGTGTCGCAGTCAAAACCGAACTTGGCACGGTTGTAGCCAATGCGACGTATAACGCCGCGGGCGATTTCCTGTACGTCGACGTAGGCCTGGGTGCGAATCTCGCCGGCGACGATGACGGTGCCGGTGGTCACGAGGGTCTCGCAGGCGCAGCGGACGTTCTCCACGTTGGCAGGCACGCCGTTGGGGGCGATGTAGCCCTGCTCCTGGAGCTCTATTTCTTTGGCGAGGATTGCGTCGAGGACGGCGTCACTGATCTGGTCAGCGATCTTATCGGGATGACCTTCGGTCACCGACTCCGACGTAAAAACAAAGGACCCGTGTTGGGGTGGGATGGAACGAAGTTCTTCTGACATGATTGTCCTTTCAAAAACGTGTCCCGGCGACCGTTACCATTCCGCCGGGCTCTCTATGCAAGGGCACATCATAGCGCGTAAATCAAACATTCACACCCTTTCCGCACCTACTCATTGGGGACAGACTTAAATGAGTAGCCTTAAACTAAGAATGTCCGCAATGACTACAACGACTGGTCATTTAAGTCTGTCACCAATGAGTAGGTCGGTGCCCTTTGTGCGGAGGTTGCTTTGATGCTTTATACTGATGCGGTTAGACATCCATCCTGCAATCGAGGAGATTTCCATGGCATCAGACGTTCGCGTCCGCTTTGCACCCTCACCGACGGGCAAGCTGCACATCGGCGGCGCCCGCACCGCTATCTATAACTGGGCTTTCGCCCGTGCTAATGGCGGCACGTTCATCCTGCGCATCGATGACACCGACCCCACCCGCTCCACCGACGAGAACACGCAGATTATCCTGCGCGCCATGCGCTGGCTGGGCCTGGACTGGGACGAGGGGCCCGAGGTGGGCGGCGACTATGGCCCTTACGCACAGACCGAGCGCCTGGACCTGTACAAGCAGGCCGCCCAGAAGCTCTGGGACGAGGGCAAGGCCTATCCCTGCTTCTGCACCAAGGAGCAGCTCGACGCCGACCGCAAGGCCGCCCAGGAGCGTAAGGACCCCTTCCAGGGCTATCAGCGCCGCTGCCGCGATCTTGATCCCGAGGAGGCACGTCGTCGCATCGAGGCCGGTGAGCCCTACGTCCTGCGCATCAAGGTGCCCGAGGACCGCGGCGACGTCGTCATCCACGACGCCGTCCACGGCGAGGTGACCTTCGACGCCAAGGAGCTCGACGACTTTGTCATCTTCCGCTCCGACGGCACGCCCACGTACAACTTCGCGACCGTCGTCGACGATGCCATGATGAAGATCACCCACGTCATCCGCGGCGACGACCACCTGTCCAACACCCCGCGCCAGGTCATGGTCTACGAGGCCCTCGGCGCGCCCGTGCCCACGTTCGCCCACATCTCCATGATCCTGGGCGCCGACGGCAAGAAGCTCTCCAAGCGCCACGGCGCCACCTCGGTGGAGGAGTACCGCGACGCCGGCTATCTGTCCGACGCCTTCGTCAACTACCTGGCGCTGCTCGGCTGGTCGCTCGACGGCGAGACCACGATCATCCCTCGCGACGTTCTGGCCAGCAAGTTCTCCCTCGACCGCATCTCCAAGAACCCGGCGACCTTCGACCCCAAGAAGCTCGACTGGGTTAATGCCGAGTACATCAACGGCATGTCCGACGCTCAGTTTGCCGACGAGATCATGGTCCCCGAGCTGCACGAGGCGGGCCTGATCGAGGGCAATGTTGAGTACGGTGAGGACTGGATCGACGCGCTTGCCGCGATCGTCAAGCCGCGCACCAAGATGCCAGCCGACGCCGTAACCGTTGCCGCTCCCATTTTTGCCACGGCCGAGACGCTCGAGTATGACGAGAAGTCCGTCAACAAGGGCCTGGTCAAGGAGGGCATGGGCGCCATTCTTGACGCCGCCAAGACCGCGCTCGAGGGCGTGGACGAGTGGACGGCTGCCAACATCGACGCTGCGCTTGAGCCGCTGCCCGAGCAGATGGACCTTAAGAAGCGCGTGGTCTTCCAGGCCGTGCGCGTCGCCGTCTGCGGCAACATGGTGAGCCCTCCGCTGGGTGAGACCATGGCACTCGTCGGCCGCGACGACTGTCTGGCGCGCATCGACCGCGCCCGCACGATGGCGCTGTAGTAGACGCGCAAACGCATGTATCCGAGCCCCGTTCCCTCGAGCGGGGCTCTTGTTTCTGTACCGATGAGTGGGTTGCTGGGACAAAATAATCAGTAGTGTTTGTCCCATGTTCGAGTGACGCAACGAGCTCAACACTCGTATCGGCCATGGGACAAACTCTACTGATTATTTTGTCCCACCCCTTTCAGGTCCGTTCGTTAGAGGTGGTGTATGGCTCAACAACTGTCGCTGTTTGGTTCGCCGGAACCGGAGGAAGCTCCGGTGAAGCCCAAGCCTGCCGCTGCCTCGGCTCAGTCTAAGCCTGCGCCCGAGCCCCCTGCCGCCTACGCGAGCGTGGTCCTCGACATCCCCACCCGTGCGCTGTCGGAACCGTTTGCTTACGGCATCCCTGAGTCCCTTGCCAACGAGGCACAGATCGGATCCACGGTCCTGGTTCACTTTGGTAACCGTGCCGCCGCGGGCTATGTCGTCGACATTGCCCCTGAGCTGGGCGACCTGCAGGGCAACAACGCCCTCGACCCCGCGCGCATTAAACCCATCGACGCCATCCTCAGCAAACCGCTCTTTACCGCCGAGGCTGCCCGCATCGCACGCTGGATGAGCCGCGAGTATGTCGCGACGCTTTCCGAGTGCCTGCGCCTGTTTTTGCCCCCGGGCGGCAGCCCGCGTGTGGTCAAGGGCGACGACGATGCGTGGACTGTTGAACGGCCCGCCGTCAAGCCTATCCAAAATCGTTGGGTGATGCTTACGCCCGAAGGCTTTGACTATACGCCGCCCAAGACCGCGGTCCGTCAGCGCCAGCTCATCGAGGCGCTGCAGTGCGGCCCGGTTACGACTCGCGACCTTAATCTTCTCTATAACAGCATGTCGGCGACCATCAAAGCGCTCGAAAAGCGCGGCGTCGTGGTGGTGGAGGAGCGCCGCGCCTGGCGTGGCTGCAGCGAGCAGACCACGCTGTCCTCGGCAAGCGGCAAGGCGCCGGTCTCCCTTACCAACGGCCAGCAACGGTCACTCGCGCAGATTGAGCGCGCCCGTCTGGACGCTCATGGCGACGTGGTGTTGGTCGACGGCGTCACCGGCTCCGGCAAAACCGAGGTTTACCTCTCCGCCATCGAGCGCGTGCTCGCAGCCGGCCGCTCTGCCTGCGTGCTGGTGCCCGAGATCTCGCTGACGGCCCAGACCGTCGGCCGCTTCCGCTCGCGCTTTGGCGAGACGGTGGCCGTTTTCCATTCGCGTCTTTCTGCTGGCGAGCGTCTCGACCAGTGGGATATGGTCGCCAGCGGTGCGGCCCGCGTGGTGGTCGGCGCCCGCTCGGCGCTCTTTTGCCCGCTCAGCGACTTGGGCCTCATCATCATCGACGAGGAGCACGAGACTAGTTACAAGCAGGGCTCCAGTCCGCGCTACCACGCTCGCGAGGTGGCGGCCGAGATGGCGCGCCGCTACCGCTGCCCACTCGTGCTGGGCTCGGCCACGCCTTCTGCCGAAGCGCTCGACCGCTGCCGTCGCGGAACGTACGGCGGTGCCACGTGGACGCGCGTCGAGATGCCCGAACGCCCGGGGCACGCGGTCCTGCCCACGGTTCGCATTGCCGACCTGCGCCGCGAGTTTTCGCACGGCAGCCGCTCAATGTTCTCTAAACCGCTGATGGAAGGCCTGGAGCGCGTTGTAGAGCGGCGCGAGAAGGCCGTGCTGCTGCATAACCGCCGCGGCTTTGCGCCGTTCCTGATGTGCCGCGAGTGCGGCTGCGTCCCCACCTGCAACCACTGCTCCACCGCCCTTACGTATCACGAGCGCACGCACACGCTGCAATGTCACACATGCGGATCCTCCTGGCGCGTGCAGCCGTATCCCGCGCCCACGAGTCGTTGCCCCAAATGTGGCAGTCGCTACCTTGCAAAAATGGGTCTGGGCACGCAGCAGATCGAGGACGCACTGCACCAGATGCTGCCCGAGGACGTCGCCATCATCCGCATGGATGCCGATTCCACGCGCGGCAAGGATGCGCACAAAAAGCTGCTCGAGCAGTTCGATGCCGCCGATTGCGCGGTGCTGCTGGGCACCCAGATGATTGCCAAGGGCCTCGACTTTCCCGAGGTCACGCTTGTGGGCGTGGTCAATGCAGACTTTGCGTTAAAGCTGCCCGATTTTAGAGCAGGGGAGCGCGCCTACGATTTACTGGAGCAGGTCGCCGGCCGTGCCGGTCGCGGCGATCGTCCCGGTGAGGTGATCATCCAGACCTACCTGCCCGAGGATCCGGTCATTCGCGCCGTCGCCGAGCACGACCGTTCTATCTTTACCGACTACGACCTTGACCAGCGGCGCGACGCGCTGTATCCGCCCTTTGTGCGCCTGGTCAACATTTTGGTGTGGTCGGCGAACGCGGATGACGCGCAGGACTACATTGGGCGCATTGCAAAGCTTCTTAAGCGTCGCTGGCATGCCGCCGCGCCCGATTTTTTGCGGGCAGGGAGTGCCGTGCCGCAGGTGCTGGGCCCGGCTTCGTGTGTAATCGAGAGAGCCAAGGACCGTTACCGCTTCCATCTGCTTGTGAAGTCGCCCGTGGGGTACCATGTCTCTGATGATATCGACGCCTGCCTCAAAGAGGTGGGCTCCGTGCGCGGCGTGAGCGTGAGCGTTGACGTCGACGCCTATGATTTGATGTAACAAACCGAAAGGATGGCCATGGAAGCCAACGGAATCGTACTGTCGCCCGACCCTCGTCTGCGCCAGGAGTGCGCCGTCATCGAGGAGATTACCCCAGCGATCGAGGCGCTTGCCGAGAAGATGAAGAAGATGATGTTCGACAACGGCGGCTGCGGCCTGGCTGCTCCGCAGATCGGCGAGCTTATTCAGCTCGTCACCATCGACTGCGACTACAGCGACAAGAATGATTATGATCCGTACGTGCTCATCAATCCCGTTATTGTTGAGCAGAGTGACCATCTGGTGCCGTTTAGCGAGGGCTGCCTGTCCATCCCCGGCATTAGCTGTGAGATCGAGCGTCCCGACCATGTTGTCGTCGAGGCGTACGACCTGGATGCCAACCTGATTCGCTACGAGGCCACGGGCGACCTGTTCTGCGTGTGTCTGCAGCACGAGATCGATCACCTGCACGGCAACACCATGTTCGAGCGACTGAAGCCCATGCAGAGGATCAAGGCAGTCAAGGAGTACCAGGACGCCCTGGCCCGCGGCGCTCGACCGGGCGAGACGGAGTAGGTCGTCAGTCCCTGGGGTTGGCCGCCTATATATCATCCCGTGCTCAAACATTCTCGCTTCGCTGCGAAACTGCGCGCGGGACGATATATAGGCGGCCAACCCCAGGGACTGCGTTATTCGGGGTCGGTTCGCCCGGGTGCCGTTGGGCCAGGGAGGGGCGTCTTCGCTGATATTTGGTTTGTTGAGAGAGCTGCTTTTATTGCGGCTCTTTCTTTGGTTTTGGGTATATTTGTTCTTGTTGAACTGTTTTTGCGGATGGGCTGGGGACTGGCTTTCCGCTGTTGTTTGTAGCCGTCTTGGCTCTGGTTTTGAGGGGTCTGTTTTATGCGTATTGTGTTTATGGGTACACCCGATTTTGCGGTGCCTTCGTTGACTTCGCTTGTTGCGGCTGGGAATGAGGTTACGCTCGTTATTACTCGTCCTGATGCTGTTCGTGGGCGTGGTAAGAAGCTTGAGCCTTCTCCTGTTAAGGCTAAGGCGCTTGAGTTGGGGCTGCCGGTTGTTGAGGCTAATCGTATGACGCCTGAGGTTGTTGAGGTGCTCCAGGCTGCCCAGGCTGATATTTTCTGTGTGGCTGCCTATGGCTGCATTTTGCCCGATGAGATGCTGCATATGGCACCGCTCGGCATTGTGAATGTTCATGCGTCCTTGCTGCCTCGTTGGCGTGGGGCTGCTCCTATTCAGCGTGCCATTCTTGCTGGTGATGAGGTTGTTGGCGTTTCCATTATGCGCATTGGGCATGGCGTGGATACCGGCGCTTATTGCGCCCAGGCGTCTACGTCGGTTGCAGGCAAGCATGCCGAGGCACTGACTACGGAGCTTGGCGAGCTGGGCGGCAAACTGCTTGCCGATACGCTTCCTTCTCTTGCCGATGGCACCGCCGTGTGGACTGAACAGGATGAGGCGCTTGTTACCCATGCTGCCAAGATATCTAAGAAGGAGATGCGCCTGGATCCGCACATGGCGGCGCTCGATTGCGTGCGTCATGTGCTGGCCTCGTCCGATACCGCGCCTGCTCGTTGCGTGATTGCCGGCAAGACCGTGCGTGTGCTCGATGCTGCGGCGGCTGATGTGTTGCTTGGCGAGGGTCAGGTTCTCGTTAAGGCCAAGCGTGTTTACCTTGGTCTT
The DNA here is from genome assembly GCA_958412345.1 of uncultured Collinsella sp. Taxonomy (GTDB): domain Bacteria; phylum Actinomycetota; class Coriobacteriia; order Coriobacteriales; family Coriobacteriaceae; genus Collinsella. The sequence continues at coordinate 39,671 of CATYSO010000013.1, forward strand.
TCCGATGGCTCGGTTGAGTTGCTCGAGGTTAAGCCTGATGGCAAGCGCGCTATGACTGCTTCTGCTTGGGCTGCTGGCTTGCAGGGTGCCGATCTTTCGTGGGGTGTATTGTCATGAGCAAGCTTTCTCCCGCGCGCAAGCTTGCGCTCGATGTGCTGATGGAGGCCGATCGCCGCGGCATGTATGCGCGCGACGTGCTGTCCTCTCGCGCATCGGCCAAGGCTATTGACCAGCGCGATTCCGCTTTTGCCGCCCGCTTGGCGCTGGGCGTGGCCGCTACGCAGGGTATTTTGGACGAGCTGCTCGATCAGTTTCTCGATAAACCCAAAAAGGTTGCGCCGCGCGTTCGCATGGCGCTTCGTATCTCGGCCTTCGAGATGCTCTACCTGCATACGCCGGGCCGCGTTGCCGTGAGCCAGGGTGTTGAGCTGGTGCGCAGTGGTGCTAAGTCTGCTGCGGGCCTGGCAAACGCGGTGCTGCACAAGGTTGCGGACAACGTTGAGGACTTTGCCACGGCATCCGACGTGGATGAGTCCGAGCGACGCTTGGTTCGTCTGTCGCGCCTTATGGGTCTTCCGCGCTGGCTATGCGCTCGCATTATGGCGTCGTTTGACACTCCAGAGGGTGCGCTCGGCTTCGCCGGCAATCTGGCGCCCGCGCCGCTCGCTTTGCACGAGAACGCCTTTGCAACCAAACCTGATCCGTACCTATCGCAGCTTGTGGCGCCTGTGTTCCCTGGCTGTCATGCTCCGGTCGATGCTCAGGTTACGGTTGCGTCGGGCGTATTTGAGCGTGCTGCTGCCGTGGCCTCGGACCTTAACGCCCAGCTTATCGCCACAGCTGCCACGCGCCCTGGTAGCTGCCTTGAGATTGGTGCCGGTCGTGGCACCAAGACCTATGTGATGATGTGCCAGGCCAAGCGTACGGGCTATGAGCGTCAGCATACGGCGCTCGATCTGCATGATCGCAAGTGCGATCTGAATCTCGCTCGCCTGCATAAGGCTGGTATTCAGGGCGTTCGTACGGTTTCGGGTGATGCTTGCGAGCTTGATGAGGTGCTCACATCGTTTGATGCCATGCTTGGCGAGCCGGTTAAGTTCGACACGGTCTTTATCGATGCGCCGTGCTCTGGCACCGGCACCATGCGCCGTCATCCCGAGATCCCGTGGCGCCTTACCGAAAAGGATGTGACGGTTGAGCTGCCCAAGCTGCAGCTGACGATGCTCAAAGAGGCTGCTGTGCGCGTGGCTGCCGGCGGCGAGCTCATCTATGCGACGTGCTCGGTCTTCGACGAGGAGAACATGCAGGTGGTGGACGCTTTCCTGAACTCTCCCGAGGGCACCGGTTTTAGCCTGGAGCCGCTCTCCGAGGCGCAGATTCTGCAACTCCCCGAGTTCGATCAGGCCAAGAAGCTCGTATCCGTACGCCAGAACGATCGAGGCCTCTTCCAAAGCGTGCCGGTAAACGCCGACTCCTACGACGGCCACTTCTGCGCCAGACTGGTCCACAAGTAATTACTAAGTTGCGGTGAAATAGGGATTGAATATCGGCTTCTAACCGCCAAACAGTCCTTATTTCACCGCAACTCATAAGGAAACCTGGGTAGCTAAAGAAGCAGCCCCGCGATTGGTGTCGGTCGCGGGGCTGATTGGTTTCTAGTGGCTGTGCGGGCAGTTGGCGCAGCAGCCGCTGGTGGCGCTGGTGCTGGAGCCGCCGCTGCGCTGGTCGGTGTTGTAGAAGCCGCTGCCCTCAAACTTGATGCCGCTGGCCGAGAACGTCTTGGCGGCCGGAGCGCCGCAGTTGGGGCACACGACCTCGGGGGTCTCGGACATGGGATGCTCAACCTCAAACACGTTGCCGCAGCTCGAGCACTTGTAATCGTAGCGCGCCATAATACTTCCTTTTCAGCACAAAGCGGGCAGATTACTCTGCCCGCAAAAATTCAAACGTCTGTAACTGTACCCTATATCGGGGGTTTTATCACGCTTCGCCCCAGAATCTATGGGTGTTGCGCAGGAGCTGTGCAGTTTTATCCTCAGCCGCCTTAATATCGGCCTCATCGGCCTGCCAGGTCCAGTTGCCCGTGGCCACGCCCGGTACGTTCATGCGCGCGTCGTCGCCAAGCCCCAGGACATCCTGCAGCGGCATCATCACCAGGGGAGCGTCGCTTGCCAGCGCATCGCTCATCAGCTTGGCCGCCACCTCAACACCGCTCGGTTCGTCGCCGCCCGCAAAGGAACGCGTGCACCAACCGGCCAGCGTCGACGTATCGTGCGTCGAGGTGTACAGGATCTTGCCAGGCGTGGGATGCACGCCGCAACGAACGTCGTAGTCGCTAAACTCCAGCACGTCCATGCCGGGGAAGCCGCAGGTCGAGGCCATGGCGCGAACGCCGGGCGTCAAATAGCCCAGGTCCTCGGCGATAAAGTTGAGCGGACCCAGCTCGTCATAGGCGGTCTGAAACAGGTCCTTGCCCGGTCCCGCCAGCCAGCGACCTTCGGCGCAAGCCTTGCCAGCGGGGATACTAAAGTAGCTGTGGAAGCCCAAGAAGTGATCCAGACGCACGCGGTCGTAGAGCGAGAACGCACGACGTAGGCGATCCATCCACCAGCTATAACCGTTCTGCTTCATGTGGTCCCAGCGGAACGTCGGGTTGCCCCACACCTGACCCTCGGGCGCAAAGTTGTCGGGCGGCGCACCGGAGATCTCGATTGCCTTGCCGGTATCGGATAGCCAGAAGTTCTCGGGTTCGCTCCACGCATCTGCCGAATCGTCGGACACGTACATAGGAATATCGCCGATGACCTCGATGCCCTTTTTGTGCGCGTAGTTCATGAGCTCGCACCAAGCCAGGTCAAAGCGGTACTGCATGTACGCCTGAAGCTCTGCCTCGTCGTGGAAGCGCTTGTCGTCGATCAGATGCTCGTTGTAGCGCGCGACATCTGCCGGCCAATCGTGGCGCGACTCGCCCTCAAAGTACTTCTTAACGGCCATGTAGACGCAGTACTTCTCGAGCCAATCGGCGTTGCGATGTTTAAACGCGGTGTACAGTGGATCGGCATCTTCGCCGCCACGGGTCTTCCAGACGGCAAAGTCGGCAGCCAGCTCCTCGTGACTCTCGGGCAGTAGGTCGATGTTGCCCGCAAAAGCCGAGGGCCCGGCATAGGGGGAGCGGAAGAAATCCGTCGGGTTGACGGGTAGGACCTGCCAGTAGCGCATGCCCATGGCGGCCAGATGGTCGATAAAGCGACGCGTGGGTGCGCCGATCGTACCCGGCTTGCCATCGTCGGTCGGTACCGATGTGATGTGGCAAACGACGCCCGCGCCGTGGTCGAGCGGCTCTTGCAGGCGCTGCTCGGCGTGGTGATAGATGATCGACGACCCCAGCGGATACAGATCGAGTGTGACGGTACCGTTGTGGATTTCGCACTCGTGGCCGCTGATCACATCGCTCGCACATTTGTCGAGCGCCGGAATCGTCACGCGGTGTGAATTGCGCAAGCTGCGGTTGATGATAACCGTCGCGGCCTCACCGTCTTTACCTGTGCGCGTGTAGGCGAGTACCTCGTCGTTGAGCGCGAAGGCCTTGATATCGCCGTCAACCATAAACGGCAGGGCACGGCGCACGGCAGAGGCGTTTTTAAGGATGGCGAGTGTATCGAAGTCGTGCAGTTGGTCCTTGGTCGGCAGCGTGCGGCGATTGCCCGGATCGGTCAGGCCCTCAAGGCCGTACTCGTCGCCATAGTAAATCGAAGGCACACCGGGGAACGTCATCTGCATGAGCGTTGCAAGCCAAAAACGGCTCTTGGCCAGGCCCATCGCGTTCTCGTCCAGACGCCATTTGCTGCGCTCGCACTCGGGCAGCTGCGACTCGTCGGGGCCGCCGCCGAGCACCGAGATAATGCGCGGACGGTCGTGGCTCGAAAGCAGATTAAGTGCGCAGGACAGGGCCTCGCGCGGATAGTTCTCGCGCAGGGTCTCGATATCCTCGGCTGCCTGGTAGGCGTTCTTGTAGCCCATCAAAAAGCCGATGACCATGTCGCGGAAGGGATAATCCATAGCCGAGTCGAGCTCTGAGCCTTGCAGATAGCGACGCAGATGGCCGTAGCTGATCTTGTTGGAGGCGTCCTCCCAGACTTCGCCGAGCAACAGTGCGTCAGGCTTTTCGGCAAGTACTGCCTTCTTAATCTCGGCCAGGAAATCGTCCGAAAGCTCGTCGGCCACGTCGAGGCGCCAGCCATGGGCGCCGGCACGTAGCCATTTACGGATCACGCCGTCCTTGCCTAGGAGCCGCTCGCGTACCAGCTCGGAGCTCTCGTTGATGGCGGGCATATTGCCCACGCCCCACCAGCAGTCGTAGGAGCCGTCCTCGTGGAAATAAAACGCATCGCGCCACGGCGAATCCTCGCTCTGCCACGCGCCCACGCCAGGGTAGTTGCCATAGCGGTTGAAATAGATGGAGTCGTCACCCGTGTGGTTAAAGACGCCGTCCAGAATGATGGAAATGCCCAGCTTCTCGGCCGCCTCGCACAGCTCGGTAAAGTCCTGCTCGGTGCCCAGAATCGGATCGATCTTGGTGTAATCGGCGGTGTCGTAGCGGTGGTTACTCGCGGCTTCAAAAATGGGGTTGAGGTAGATAGCTGTAAATCCCAACTCGGCAATGCGGGGCAGGTCTTCCTGAATACCCTTGAGCGAGCCTCCGTAGAAGTCCCACGTCTTAATGGAGCCGTCTTCGGCGCGCTCGTACACGGGCGGCTCGTTCCAGTCCTCGACCATGCGGCGCTGAATGCCCTTACGCGTTTTTTCGACCTCAGCCAGCGTGCGCTCGCGCCAGTGCTCGTCGCGGGCGTAGCGATCGGGGAAGATCTGATAGACCATGCCGCGCTCGTACCAAGTGGGACGGTTCTCGCGGTGCTTGTAAACGGTAACCTGGAAGGACGGAACCTCGGCGTAGTCGTAGGTTACGCCCTCGCCGCCGGTGCGGCCCTGCGGTGCGCCCAAGCGGACCTCGGGCTGGCCCTCGATATTGCATATAAAGCTGTACCAGATAAGACAGGGCTCGGCACATTTGAGTTCGCCGGTAAAGATACCGTCCCCCTCGTGCTCCATCGGGATCAGGGTCTCACCGACGCCATCGACCCAGGTGCGCAGGGTAAGCGTTGCCCGATTGGGGTCGGCGTCCTCCAGAATCACCGAGAGCGAAACGGAAGTTCCAGTGGTCACAGCGCCAAACGGAGTGCGAAACTGCGGCAGGCGGCTGTTGTGAATCAATCTCATAGTATGGTCCAGTTCTATACAATCATGGCCAACGGGTCATGGCTTAACGCACAGTTCCTAAGTATATCCGTTGCACTTTAGTTGTATAAACCACAGCCGTTCACTATCGGCGAACGGCTGTCCTAGAAAATCGTTTTACCAACCCGAGTAGATTTTTGGGACATGCCTTAAAATCTACCTTTTGACTTGGCGGCTTACCGCGTCATAAAAGGTAGATTTTAAGGCATGTCCCAAAAATCTACTCAGAAGGGGGCACCTGGTTGGGGCGCCCCCTTGTTTGTTGAGGATTGAGTTTTGGATCGTTCGAATTAGCGGCGCTTGCGGGTGGCTGTGGCCTTGCGGACGGAAGTCTTCTTGGAAGGAGCCTTATCCTCGGCCGGAGCGGCGGGGGAGACCGGAGTCTCCTTGGCGGGCTCGGGCTTTGCCTCGACCTTTGCCTCAGCCTTCGGAGCGACCTTGGTCTCTGCCTTAACCTCGGCAGCCTTCGGTGCCGGCTCGGCCTTTACCTTGGGCTTTGCCTCTGCCTTGGTCGTGGTCTTCTTGGCCGTCGTCGTGGTGCGCTTGCGCGTGGTGGTCTTGGCGGCCGGCTTAGCCTCGACGGTTGCGTCGGCCTTGGGCTCGGAGGGCGTCTCCTCGACCTTGGCAGCAGGCTTTGCTGCGGCCTTCGTAGCGGCGGTCTTGGTTGCCGTCGTCTTCGTAGCTGTAGCCTTCTTGGCAGCCGTGGTCTTGGTCGCAGTCGTCTTCTTGGCAGCGGTCTTAGCCGGAGCCTTGGCGGCCGGCTTGGTCTCAGCGACAGGTGTCTCAGTCTTGGCCTCGGCCTTTACCTCGGGAGTGACCTCGGCCTCGGCGGCCTTCTTGGCAGCGGCAGTCGTGCGCTTGTGCGTCGTCGTAGCCTTGGAAGCGGTCGTCTTGGTGGCAGCAGTCTTGGTCGTCGAAGTAGTCTTGGTGGCAGTCTTCGCGGTCGTAGCCTTCTTGGCCGTTGTCTTACGAGTCGTGGTCTTCTTGGCGGCAGGCTTCGCAGCCGGCTTGGCCTCGGGCTCGGGAGCAGCCTCTGCCTTGGATTCAGCCTTAACCTCAGGCTCAGCCTCAACCGGCTTCTCCTCAACTTTGGGCTCCTCAGCAGCAGCGGGCGCCTCAACAACCGGCTCGGCCTTGGGCTCGGGCTCAGCCGCGACCTCGGGCTCGGCCGCAGCCTCAACCACAGCCGCCGGCCTCTCAATCTCCGGATGCATAAAGAAATACAGGTCCAGATACTTATCAGCCGAGCGCGTCCAGCTAAAGTCCTGGCTCATGGCCTGCGTGACCAGCTGGTTCCAGGCGTCGCGGTTATCCCAGAACAGGCGTGCCGCGCGGAATACCGCATCGCCCATCTCGTCGCCGTTAAAGTTACTAAACGAGAAGCCCGTGCCCTCGCCGGTAAACTCGTTATACGGGATTACCGTGTCCTTCAGACCACCGGTCTCGCGCACGATGGGCAGCGTGCCGTAACGCATGGCGATGATCTGCGACAGGCCGCAGGGCTCAAACTTCGACGGCATTAGGAACATGTCGGCGGCGGCGTACATGCGCTGCGACAGCGCAGGATCGAACTCGATGCGTGCGGCCATGGTGCCGGGGTACTTGTCCTGGAAGTAGCGCAGGCCGTCTTCGTAGTCGCGGTCGCCGGTGCCAAGCACGGCCACCTGCACGCCGCCGGCCAAAATGCGGTCGAGCGCGTACATGACCAGGTCCATGCCCTTCTGGCGCGTCAGGCGCGTGACCATCACCATGAGCGGACGGTCGTCGCGAACCTCGAGCCCCAGCTCTTCCTGCAGCTTGGCCTTGCACACGGCCTTGCCGGAACGGTCATCAACCGTGTAGTTGGCGGCAATGCGCTTGTCGGTCGCCGGGTCAAAGCCCGCCACGTCAATGCCGTTGAGGATGCCCTGCAGCGCGTACGAACGCTCGCGCAGCACACCGTCCAGGCCCTCGCCAAACTCGGGCGTCTGGATCTCGTTGGCATAGGTGGGGCTCACCGTGGTGATGGCATCGGCATAGCGCAACGCGCCCAGCATGTAGTTGATGCTGCAGGCGTCGCAGCGCAGCTGCGAGGCGGCCGCCGGAATATGCGCCACGCCCAAGATGTCCTCCATCACGGTGTCGCTAAACTGGCCCTGGAACGCCACGTTGTGGATCGAGAACACGGTCTTGACGCGGTCGTACAGCGGCAGGCCCTGGTAGAACTCGCGCAAAAACACGGGCGCCAGCGCCGTCTGCCAGTCGTTGCAGTGCAGGATGTCGCACTCAAAGCCGGCCGGCAGGTGCTGCAGGCTCTCGGTGATGGCCTTGGAGAAGAACGCAAAACGCTCGCCGTCGTCAAAGAAGCCGTACGGATAGTCGCGCGCAAAGTAGCGCTCGTTGTCGATGAACATATAGGTGACGCCGTCGTGCTCGAGCTTCTCGAGTCCGCAGTACTCATTGCGCCAGCCCAGGCTCACGTAAAAGTCGGAGAAGTGCTCCATCTGCGCCTTGTACTCGTCCTTGATGGTGGCGTACTTGGGCACCATCACGATGACCTCGGCGCCGGCGCGCACAAGCGCCGCAGGCAGCGAGCCCGCCACGTCGCCCAGGCCACCGGTCTTCACAAACGGTGCGCACTCGGCCGAGGCAAACACGATCTGCATCTTTTTGCTGGAATCTGCCATATTGTCTCCCATGTTGCAATTCGAGAATAGCCGCCTGGCACGAACCGGGCGGCTATTCTACATGTTACGAGCGATGTTGCGGTGCCAACGTTAACGTACGATGGTGGTGTCGGAAGTTAACGGAGCCTTGCCCAGCACCAGGATGTTCTCGGGCGTGCCGCGAAGCTCGGTGTTGGTGGGAACCACGTTGTTCTTGTCCAGGATGGCGTTCTCGACGCGTGCGCCGCTCTTGATGATGCAGCTCTGGTTGATGATCGAGTTGGTCACCGAGGCGCCTTCCTCAACCACAACGCCGCGCGACAGGATCGAGTTGCGCACGGTGCCCTTGATGATGCAGCCGGCCGAGATGATCGAGTTGCACGCGTGGCTGCCGGTCGCATAGCGCGAAGGCGGCACGTCGTGGGCCTTGGTCAGGATCGGGCGCTCGGGATCGAAGAGCTGGTCGGCCACGGTCTGGTCAAGCAGATCCATGCTGCGGCGATACAGCGACTTCTCGCTAAACACGCCCACGACCTCGCCCTTGTACTCGTAGCTGCACACATCGATGTTGCCAAAGTCGCCCTGGAGTGCCTCGAGCAGGTCCAGATAGTCGGCGGCCTGGTAGTGATCGATGATCTCGAGCAGTGTCTCGCGGTTGACGATGCAGCAGTCCATAGACGCGTTGTCGCCGTACACGACGCCGGCGCTCACGCCCGTCAGGCGACCGTTCTCGTTAATCTCGAGCTTGGTCTCGTCATCGACGTTGCGCGTGGCCTTGCAGTACACCACGGTCATCTGAGCGCCGGAGTTCTCGTGCGCCTCGATGATGGTGTTGAGGTCCATGTTAAAGATGATGTTGGTGCCCATCATCACAACATAGGGCTTGTCCGAGCGCTGGAACAGCGTCTTGTTGGAGATGATGTCGCGCAGCAGGAAGCGCATGCCGCCCTTGGTGGTGCCATACGCGTTGCCGGGGACCATGAACAGGCCGCCCTTCTTGCGGTCGAGACCCCAGTCCTTGCCCGAGCCCACGTGGTCGATCAGCGAGCGGTAGTTACCCGGCATGACGACGCCGACGGTCTTAATGCCGGCATTCATCATGTTGGACAGCGGAAAGTCGATCAGGCGGTAGCGGCCCAAAAACGGGACGGACGCGATGGGGCGGTCCTTAAGCAGCACGCTGCCGTAGGTCGAAGAGTAGTTAGCGGTGATGTAACCGATGGCCTTGCGATTGATCATCGGATCATTCCCCCTTCCCGATAACGACGTCATTTCCAACGACGGCCGTATCCTTGGTGGTATCGACAGAGCCGAGCTTCACGCCCTCTTCGACCGTGGAGTTCTCGCCCAAAATAGCGCGGCAGATGTGCGCACCGCTCTTAACGTGCGCACCCGGCAGCAGCACGGAGTCCTCGACCACGGCGCGCTCCTCGATGATGACATCGGTCGAAAGGATCGAGTGGCGAGCGGTGCCGTAGATCTTGCAGCCGTTGGAGACCAGGCAGTCGTCCAGGCGGCCGTCCGGGCCAATGTAGTGCGGCGGGCGCGTGGTGATGTTGGACATGATGGGGAAGTGCTTGTCGAACAGATCGAACTCGGGGTTGTTGCCCAGCAGGTCCATCGAGGTCTCGTGGAAGCTGGCGATGGTGCCAACATCCTTCCAAAAGCCGTGGAACTCGTAACTGTACAGACGCTTGTTCTCACCGAGCAGCTTGGGGATGATGTCCTTGCCAAAGTCGTGGCTCGAGCGCTGGTCCAGAGCGTCCTCCTCGAGTGCCTCGATCAGCACGTCGGCCGAGAAGATGTAGATGCCCATGGACGCGAGGTTCGAATCGGGCTTCTCGGGCTTCTCGGTGAACTTGGTGATGCGGCCGTCCTCGGGGTCGGTGGTCAGGATGCCAAAGCGGCTGGCCTCCTCCCACGGCACGGGCATAACGCTCACCGTGAGGTCGGCGTTGTTCTCAATGTGCGTCTTGAGCATCTTGCGGTAATCCATGCGATACAGGTGGTCGCCCGAAAGAATCAGGACGTACTTGGGGTCGTTGGCCTTGATGTAGTCGAGGTTCTGCGTAATGGCGTCGGCCGTACCCGCATACCAGGCGCCGCCGGTCTGCGTCTCGTACGGCGGCAGGATAGACACGCCACCGTCGCGGCTGTCCAGATCCCAAGCCTCGCCGGAGCCCACGTAGGCATGCAGCAGGTAGGGGCGATACTGCGTCAGAACGCCCACCGTGTCGATGCCCGAGTTGGAGCAGTTGGAGAGCGAAAAGTCGATAATGCGGAACTTGCCACCAAAGCTAACCGCCGGCTTGGCGATCTTTTGGGTGAGTGCCCCCAATCGGCTGCCCTGTCCTCCTGCGAGGAGCATCGCGATGCATTCTTTCTTACTCATCGATTTCTCCTTCTGTCATCGATGTTTCTAACCCATTAGCGGTGGGCGCGGCGCCTGGTCGCGCCCACCGAATAATGCCGTGCGGCAAAGGGAGCTCGCGCGCCTTTACGCGTGCCAGATCTCGTCGCGATACTCGCGAATGGTACGGTCGCTCGAGAACCAGCCGGAGGAGGCGGTGTTGAGCAGGGCCTTGCGGTTCCAGGTCTCCTGATCGCCATAGCTGCCCGTGAGCTTTTCCCATGCATCCACGTAGCTGCGGAAGTCGGCCATGACCAGGTCGGGGTCGTTGTTGTTCATGAGCTCGTTGTAGATGCTCTCGAAGTTGCCCGAAAGACCCGCAAAGGTGTTGTCCTTGAGCTCGTCCATCACGCGGCCCAGACGCTCGCGGTCGCCGTTGAGGGTATCCCACGCAAAGTAGCTGTTGGAGGCCCAGAGCTGCTCGACCTCGGGGGCGGTCAGGCCAAAGATGGCCTCGTTCTGGCGGCCGGCCAGGTCGGCGATCTCGATGTTGGCGCCGTCGAGGGTGCCCAGCGTAATGGCGCCGTTCATCATGAGCTTCATGTTGGACGTGCCCGAGGCCTCCTTGCCGGCCGTGGAGATCTGCTCCGAGATCTCGGCGGCGGGGTAGATGAGCTGGGCGTTGCTCACGCGGAAGTTGGGGATGAAGCAGACCTTCATGACCTCGTTCACGCGAGCGTCGTTGTTGATGACGTCGGCCACGGAGTTAATGAGGCGGATGGTCTCCTTGGCGAAGGTGTAGCTCGAGGCAGCCTTGCCGCTAAAGATGAAGGTCGTCGGCGTCACGTGGAAGTTGGGGTCGGCGATGCGACGGTTGTAGATGTCCATTACCTTCATGATGTTCATGAGCTGGCGCTTGTAGGCGTGGAAGCGCTTCACCTGAACATCGAAGACGGTGTTGGGGTCGATGACCAGACCTGTCTCGGCCTTAACGTAGGCGGCCAGACGCTCCTTGTTGGCGCGCTTGGAGGCGCCCACGGCCTTTAGGAACTCGGTGTCGTCCTTAAACTCCTTGAGTTTCTCCAGCTCAAAGGCGTCCTTGAGCCAGCCGTCGCCAATGGCCTCGGTCACGAGCTTGGCGTAGGTGGGGTTGGCCTCGGCAAAGAAGCGACGGTGCGAAATGCCGTTGGTCTTGTTGTTGAACTTCTCGGGCGTGAGGGCATAGAAGTCCTTGAGCACGATGTTCTTGATGATGTCGGAGTGAATCTTGGCCACGCCATTGACGCTGTGGCTGCAGATCACGGACAGGTTTGCCATGCGAATCTCGCCGTCCCACAGAATGGCGGTCTGGCGCAGGCGCTCCTGCCAGCCCTCCTGCGTGGTGTCGAACGACTCGTGCCAACGACGGCTGATCTCGTCGATGATCTGGTACACGCGGGGGAGGAGCTTGGAGAACGTGCCGATGGGCCACTTCTCCAGAGCCTCGGGCAGGATGGTGTGGTTGGTGTAGCTCACGACCTGCGTCACAATGTTCCAGGCGTCGTCCCACTCGAGCTTCTTCTCGTCGATAAGGATACGCATGAGCTCGGGGCCGCACATGGCGGGGTGCGTGTCGTTGGTGTGGATGGCCACAAACTGCGGCAGCAGCTCCCAGTTCTCGCCGTGCTCCTTCTCAAAGGTGTCGAGCAGGCTGTAGATGCCGGCCGAGACAAACAGGTACTCCTGCTTCAGGCGCAGCAGACGGCCGTGCTCGCCGGCGTCATTGGGGTAGAGGATGGCGCTGATGGCCTCGGCCTCGGCGCGCTCGGCGTCGGCCAGGGCATAGTCACCGCGGTTGAAGGCTTCAAGATCGAAGTGCTCCTCGACCGGCTCGGCAGCCCAGACGCGCAGCTTGTTGACGGTCTCGCCGGCATAGCCAACGACGGGGATGTCGTAGGGAACGGCCAGGATGTCCTGCGTGTCCACCGTGCGGTAGAACGTGCGGCCGTCCTCCTCAAAGCCCTCAACGTGGCCACCAAACTTAATGGTCACGGCCTTGTCCTGACGACGGACCTCCCAGGGATAGCCGTGGGTGAGCCACTCGTCGGTGGTCTCGACCTGGCTGCCGTTGACGATCTCCTGCTTAAACAGGCCGTAGCGGTAGCGCATGCCGTTGCCGTAGCCGGCGATGCCCTCGGCTGCCATGGAATCCAGGAAGCATGCGGCCAGACGGCCCAGGCCACCGTTGCCCAGAGCCGGATCGGGCTCCTGGTTCTCGATGACGGACAGATCGAAGCCCATGTCGTCGAGCGCCTCGGCGACCATGTCGCGCACGCCAAAGTTGAGCAGGTAGTTGTCGAGCAGGCGGCCGATCAAAAACTCGATCGAGAAGTAGTACACGCGCTTTTTGCCCTCGGCGGTGACGCGGGCGTCGCTGGTGGTGGCAACGGTGCGGGCCTTCTCGGCCACGAGCTTGGCCAGGGCGTTAAAGCGGTCCAGGTCGCTCGCGGCCTCGACGCTCTTGCCGCTGATGCTCATGACGGCATCGCGATAGAGCTCGGTAAACTCCTGCTTGTTGTCGAAGATCTTATTCATACGTTCCTTTCCCCCGGGGATATCTCCCGGAACGGTTATGACTTACATCCTACGCCCCAGAGGGGCGGGTAATTACAGCGGTAACGGCTTTGTTACGCATCCTTGGCGGTCGACTTAACAGTCGCTGACTTGGCCTTGGTAGTTGCCTTTTTGGCAGCCGGCTTCTTTGCCGTGCTGGCTTTGGCAGCGGGCTTCGCGGCAGCCTTAGCCTTGGTCGTCGTAGCCTTCGCCTTAGCCGGAGCCTTCTTTGCCGCAGCAGTCTTGGGCTTCACCGAGGACGTGCGCTTACGCGTGGCCTTCTTCGGCTCCTCGACCACCGGCGGTTTATAGCTGCTGGGACCGCGGCGCTTAAGCACCACGCCTGCCAGGCCGGGCACCTTAATCTCGATGGAATCCATCTGGCCGTTCCAGGGGTAGGGCTCGCTCGAGCAGGTGTAGGGCTCCTCGCCGGCGTATCCGCTGCCGCCGAACTCGGGACGGTCGGAATCGAAGATGACCTCCCAGTCACCCTCGCGCGGCACGCCCACGCGGAAGCTCTCGTAGCTCGCCGGGTCAAAGTTGATCAGGATCACCAAGTCGTCGTCGACGTCCTCGCCCTGGCGCACAAAGCTCACGATGGACTGCTTGGAGTTGTCCGCGTCGATCCAGGTAAAGCCGTCGTCGGTGTAGCCGCGCTCGTACAGGGCGGGCTCGGCGGTGTACAGATGGTTGAGCGCCTTAATAAACGCCTGATGATGCTTGTGGGTCTCGTACTCCTCGGTCAGGAACCACTGGATAGACTCGTAGTAGCGCCACTCGATAAACTGGCCGATCTCGTTGCCCATAAAGTTGAGCTTGGCACCGGGGTGCGTCATCTGGTAGAAGGCCAGCGTGCGCAGGCCGGCAAACTGGCGCCACCAGTCGCCCGGCATGCGGCCGATGAGCGAGCACTTGCCGTGCACGACCTCATCGTGACTCAACGGGCAGATAAAGTTCTCGGTAAAGGCGTACATGATGGAGAACGTGAGCAGGCCGTGGTTGCCGGGGCGCCATGGAAAATCGGTCTGCATGTAGTGCAGGGTGTCGTTCATCCAGCCCATGTCCCACTTGTAGTGGAAGCCCAGGCCGCCGTCCTGCGGCGGATAGGTCACGAGCGGCCACGCGGTGGATTCCTCGGCCATCATCATCACGTCGGGGTAGTGCGCCTCCACAGCGCAGTTGACCTGACGGATAAACGCGCTGGCGTCCAGGTCCTCCTCGGTACCGTACTTGTTGAACTTCTTTTGGCCGGGATCGTCAATGCCAAAGTTGAGGTACAGCATGCTGGACACGCCGTCCATGCGAATGCCGTCCACGTGGAAGTTCTCGAGCCAGTACAGCACGTTGGAGACCAGGAAGGAGCGGACCTCGCCGCGGGCGAAGTCAAACTTATGCGTGCCCCAGTTGGGGTGAATCTCGTGCTCAAACAGCATGTGGCCGTTAAAGGTGGCAAGGCCGTGGGAGTCGGCGCAAAAACCGCCGGGCACCCAGTCCATGATCACGCCGATGCCCGCCTCGTGGCACGCATCGATAAAGTGCATGAGCTGCTGCGGGTTGCCGTAGCGCGACGTGGCAGCATAGTAACCGGTCGTCTGGTAACCCCAGGAGCCATCGAAGGGATGCTCCATGAGCGGCATGACCTCGATGTGCGTATAGCCCATGTCGCGCACGTAGTCCACGAGCTCTACCGACAAGTCGTCGTAGGTGTAGAACTCGCCGCGCTGCGCGGGGAAGGGATCCATGGGACCGGGGTAGTTGCCGTACTCGTCCGGCTCGCCCTGTGGCGCGTCGCCGTGGCGCTTCCACGAACCAATATGCACCTCGTAGATGTTCAGCGGCTGCGACATGTGGTTATGGCCGGCGCGGCGCTTGAGCCACGCGGCATCGTTCCACTTGTAGCCGTCCAGGCTCCACAGCACACTCGCCGTACCCGGAGGGCACTCGGCCTTAAAGGCGTACGGATCGGCCTTGTAGAGCTTTTCGCCCTCGTTGGTCTCGATCAGATACTTATACAGCTGGCCCTGCTCGGCGCCAGGAATAAAGCCTTCCCAGATAGCGCTCGTATGCACGGGCACCAGCGGGTTGGCTTCTTCATCCCAGTCGTTAAATTCGCCAATGACATGAACGCTCTTTACATCGGGCGCCCAAACGCAAAAACGCCAGCCGCGCGTACGATTCTGCGTGTCGGGGTGCGCGCCCATCTTTTCCCAGCTGCGCTCCCACATACCGATGCCAAACAGATAGACATCGTCCTTTGAGAGCTCCGGTGCGTGCGGGGCGGCTTTACGGGTTGCGGGCTTTTTGGCCGTTGGCTTTAGCTTTGTATCGCTCACGTTTGATCCCATCATGACGCGGCAGCGTGTTGCCTTGGTGACTAAATGCGAAAGGTCCAGGGCTGCACGAATCGAAGGGACGGCGATAGTTCTATGATTCGTTCCACCTCGCGTGCTCGGTGGAACTTTCGGCAGAAACTACCATAACACCTGTACATTACTTTTATGGAGGAAAGTGTTTTTGCGGTGGCTTTTAATCGGTGAGCGCCATGTTTAGACCACTGGCAGAATTGCGATGGTAAAACTCTTGACAGTTTTACCAATTAGGGTTTTTAGATTGTTAGTTTGACGTTTGGTAAAACGTTTTTAGCAGGATGTTTACCATTTGACATCGAAAGGTTCGTATATGTCCCAGACTGCCGCCCTCAACGTCGCTTTTATTTTCGATTGCGACGGCACGTTGGTGAACAGTACCCCCGTTTGGAGCTACGCCCAGCCCGAGTTATTGCGCCGCCACAGGGTTGACGTGACGGTTGACGACTTTGCCCAATTTGAGCACCTGTCGCTCGAGGACGAGTGTCAGGCCTACCACGACACATGGGGCATTGGCACAAATGGCGAGGAATTGTATCGCGAACTGAGCGAGATTTTGATTGATGGGTACTCCAAGGTGCCGCCGCGCGAGGGTCTGCTGGCATTTTTGAAGCAGGCGCAGGAGGCCGGTATTGCCATGTGCGTGGCTACGTCTACGCCGGCCGAGCTCGTACAGTCCGCACTGGCCGGTGCCGGGCTCGATGCCTATATGGAGTTTATTACCACGACGGGCGAGGCGGGACGTTCCAAGCAGTTCCCGGACGTGTATGAACTTGCGCTGCGTTGCTTGGAGGAGCGTCATGGGTGCAAGTTCGTTCGCACCTGGGTGTTTGAGGATGCGGTCTTTGGCCTTAAGAGCTCTGGTGCCGCGGGCTTTAAGCGCGTGGGCATCTATGACCCGCACGGCCGTATGGAGCGCGATGACGTGCTAGCTAACTGCGAGGTCTTTATCGACAGCTATGAAGAGCTTAACCTGGCCCGCGTGCTTTCGTTTGAGGGATAGGCGAGGGCTGTGGCTTGCAAGGTATTAGTAGTATGCGGCTCGCCGGTGGTGGCGAGCGCTGATTTGTTACGTAGGCTAGCAGGGGAGTGCGACCACGTTGTCGCCGTGGACCGCGGCTTGGACGCGCTACTGGGCGCGGGGCTGAGCTGTGACGTCTACGTCGGCGACGCCGACACCGTAAGCGATGCCGGCCGCGCCCTGGTCGATGCCGCTGAAGACTTTGAGGTAGAGCGCCACAACCCCTACAAGGACTACACCGATCTGGCCCTAGCCCTAGACACCATCCGCCGCCGCTGGCCCGGAGCCGAGCTGTACGCAACCTGCGCCACCGGAGGCCGCCCGGATATGGCGCTTTCCGTACTGGGGCTGCTCGCAGGCTACGATGACGTCCCAGTCTGGATTGCCGAAGACGAGACCACGGCTCGCATCCTGCACGGAGGCGAATCGTGGTCCATTGAGGGCGCCGAGGGCAAGACGTTCTCCATCATCGCCCTAGCCCCCAACACAGAAATAAGCGAATACGGCCTAGAATGGGAACTAGACCACGCCAAGTTAGGCCTACTAGCCGACACCGGCATCAGCAACATAGTAAGAGGAACAGCGACGATTGCCGTTCATCAGGGTATTGCAATCGGTTATCTACTGCATCAGGGTTTTATCGGGACGGCGGATAAAAATAATCGCTCGTAGAGTGATTATTTTTGCCCCGTCCCAGGAAAACCCGTAAGTAAGAGATTCAACCCAAAAAACCTCTTGCACAACAAAGATTCTTCCCCTATAGTATCTCCTCGTCACGGGGGCGTAGCTCAGCTGGGAGAGCGCTTGACTGGCAGTCAAGAGGTCAGGGGTTCGATCCCCCTCGTCTCCACCATCGTGAATGTAGAGCCTTCGGGAAACCGAAGGCTCTTTTCATATGCAGCCACCATGCACCCTAAAGTACCGCCACAAAAAGTTGTGCAATTAATTTCCCATATCTGTACATAGTTTGTTAGACAAACGCAATTAAGCAGAACGACAAGCAGGGTCAACCCGACCCCATTATCGCCTCGCAACACACGCAGCGCCCCAATAACCAGCGCCAACGTGAACAACATCGCAAAACAACCCCCTTGAGCACGCTAAATGAACGAAATGTTGTTCACCACTAACCAAATAGGTTTCGTTTCCAGCTTGTGCTAGGATACCTAACGTTACATGAGTTCAACTGTGCTCACGGTTCCAGCAAACCTCAAAGCGCAGGGTCGATCAGCATCCGGCCGTAACGGCGGTGCCAGAAACACCACGAGCTCCAATAAAGCTGTCATGCAGTAAGTCTTAGTTGGCTTGCATGTCAAGACGTAGCAGTCTTTCAGCTGTTTGCGTGCGGTCCAGTTTTGTACCCGCTTGACTGGCTCGCACGCAGCCAGCTGGGGTTGTGGGCAAACTTGCGATACATGCCTACAGCCTCAGCGCTGCATTTATACATACCGTTCACGGTGGGGCAGAGCCACGTGCTTGTCTGACTGGGCTCAGGGTTTGAATATGGAGCGCCTTCGCGCACAAGCGCCCTGGCGAAGCCATACCCAAACCCCGGGAGCCACACGTAAGACAGCAAGGGGGTGGTGCTCGTGTGGTATGTGATCCAGGTCATTAACGGTCGCGAAGACGTAATGCGCGAGCGCATCGAGCGCGTGGTACCGGCGAGTGCCATGCAAGAGATCTTTTATCCCCAATATCAAACCGAAATCAAGGTACACGGCGAATGGATCGTCACGACCAAGCCGCTCTTTCCCGGTTATCTCATCTGCGATACGGCAGATCCTCGGACCGTGCAACAGTACCTGCTGCGCATGGACGACTTTGCCCGGGTGCTTTCCCAGGACGGTCAGTTTGTGCCGCTGGCAAAAGAAGAGACCCAGCTCATTGGCAGTTTTACCAATAGGGGAGACCGGGTAGTGCCCATGAGTGAGGCTCTAAAAGACGGTGATCAGGTCGTAGTGACGGCAGGTCCGCTGCTGGGCCACGAAGGCCTTATCAAATCCATTAACAGACGCAAGAGCACTGCTTATCTGGAGCTCAACCTGTGCGGCCGACGCGTAACCACCCGCGTTGGCCTTGCCGTGCTTTCAAACGAGCGGCGCGTCATGCGCAACCTTAAAAAGGCGATCGCCTAGCTGCAGGCGACTGTTTAACGGAACAGGGGGGATCCCCGGGGCGGGGACGTAGGTTTGAAGGAAATAGTGTCATATAAAACTGAATATTCCGGTGCTACAACCGTGGGGGCAGACTCGGTTGCTTTAGAGATAAAGCAAAGAAAACCAAGCGGTACATTTGCTTATCGATTTCTAAAACGGCTTTTCGATTTTGTTTTTAGCCTTTGTGCGTGCATAGTGCTGATCATTCCCATCACGATAGTGTGCGCGCTTATTTGTCTTGAGTCTTCTGGAAGTCCTGTATATGCACAAGAGCGTGTTGGCAGGGGCGGTAAGACCATCAAAATTCTTAAGCTTCGCAGCATGGTCGCCGATGCCGGCGATGTGCAGAAGTATCTGAGTCCTGGGCAGTTACATCAGTGGGAAGTCGAGCGTAAGGTCGACGATGACCCTCGCATTACCAAGGTCGGCCAGTTCATTCGCAAGTGCTCAATCGATGAAATGCCGCAGTTCCTGAACGTGCTGAACGGCGACCTTTCCGTCATCGGACCGCGCCCCATTACAAGAGATGAGCTTGAGCAGCACTTTTCCGATGAGGAAAAGGCTGAGCTGCTTTCTGTTCAGCCTGGCATCACAGGCCTGTGGCAGGCAACCGGCCGCAACGCCGCGACCTTCGAGAGCGGGACACGTCAAAAGATCGAACTTCATTACGTGCGGAACCGCTGTTTCCGTATGGACTGGAAATGCTTTACCGGCACCTTTGGTGCTATGTTCGGCAAGAAGAGGACGGGGCGATAGGTGGACGTTTCCGTTATCATTCCGACCCTTAACGCTGAACACGAAATCGAAGATCTCTTAGCGGCTCTCGAGCGTCAGTCTTTGCGTCCGATGGAAATATTGATCGTCGACTCCGCATCAGATGACGACACAGTGCCTTTGGTCAAAATGCACGAGGGGATTCGCCTGTTGCAAATCGAACGCTGTGACTTTAACCATGGGGCAACAAGGGATATGGCCCTGAGGGCAACGACTGGTGACTTCGTTTGCTTTCTAACCCAAGACGCACTTCCGGCTTCCGATGCTTATCTTGAGCGGCTCGTCGCCCCCATGGTTGGGGACCCAAGCATCGCCTTGGTCAGCGGTAGGCAGCTGCCCAAGGCGGATGCCCGCCGTTTTGAGCAGCTGGTGCGTGGCTTCAACTACCCTGACTCTTCTTCCGTCCGTTCAAAACGTGATCTCAAAAAATACGGTATTAAGACGTTCTTTGCCTCCGACACCTGTTCCGCCTATCGACGAACTGCATATCTCGAATGCGGTGGATTCGAGCATGTCAATACCAACGAGGACATGCTCATGGCCGCCAGGTTCGTAGCATCGGGTCTGAAGGTCGCATATGAGCCGGGTGCTGAAGTCTATCACTCCCACAATCTGACCCCTAGCCAGCAGTTCGCGCGCAATCGCGCTGTTGGTATGTTCCTGGAGTCGCACTCAGATGACCTTATGCATGCGAGCGAGATAGGTGAGGGCGGGCGACTCGTCAAGACGGTCTCCTCGCAACTTCTCCGGGAAGGGAACCTGACAGAGTTCATCGCCTTCGGAGTCGACTGCTGCGCCCGTCTTCTCGGAAACCGCGCTGGTCGAAGGGCCGCGAGAAAAGAAAGGTCATAACAAATGAAAGGCATCATCCTCGCCGGCGGGTCCGGCACCCGCCTGTACCCGCTCACGCTCGTGACCTCCAAGCAGCTGCTGCCGGTCTACGACA
>CATYSO010000014.1 GCA_958412345.1 uncultured Collinsella sp.
AGCCGTGCAACGGAAAAGAGCCGCCCTTTCGGACGACTCAAACTGTAATGGGGCTCTTTTAGCTACCCCGGCCGTCAATCGACCAAACCGTTTGTACCTTCAGCCGAGGCAGCTAAAAGAGCCCCGTCCCAAAAGGACTACTTGGGTGGAGGGGCGGGTGGTATCCTTGGTAGCCCTGTGCTGCAAACGCACCTTAAACACAAGGAGTTCCATGGATCTTATCGCCCAGCTCGCCCGCGAGCTCAACCTTAAGGCCGCCAATGTCGAGGCGGCCGTCAAGCTCATCGACGAGGGCAACACCATCCCCTTTATCTCGCGCTACCGCAAGGAAGCCACGGGCGGTATGGACGACGTCGCCCTGCGCGCGCTCGACGAGCGCCTGTCCTACCTGCGCAACCTTGAGCAGCGTAAAGACGATGTCATCCTGCTCATCGACGCCCAGGGCAAACTCACGCCCGAGCTCGAGCAGCAGATTCGCGAGGCCACGCAGCTCCAGCGCGTCGAGGACCTCTATAAGCCCTACCGCAAAAAGCGCATGACCCGCGCACAGAAGGCTCGCGAGGCAGGCCTGGAGCCGCTCGCCAACATGATCATCATGCAGGCATCGGCCAAGGGCAGCGCACTCGATGCCGCCGCGGCCTACGTCAACGAGGAGGCAGGCTTCGACACCGCCGAGAAAGCGCTCGCAGGTGCGGCCGACATTGTGGCCGAGACGGTGGCCGAGGACCCCGAGAACGTCGCCGACCTGCGCGCCTTTACGCAAAACACCGCCGATATCGTCGTCGAGGCCACCGACCCCGCCGAGAAGACTCCCTACGAGCCCTACTACAACTTTGACGAGCCGCTGCGCCGCATCCCCAACCACCGCGTACTGGCCATCGACCGCGGCGAGCGCGAGGGTAAGCTCCGCGTGCGCGTGAACGTCGACGGCGCTGCCGCGACGGCTCGTCTCGGCAACCGCTGGCCCCGTCGCCAGGGCGTCTTCGCCCCGGTCTTTGACGCCGCCATCGCCGACGGCTACAAGCGCCTCATGGCCCCCTCGCTGGAGCGCGAGGCCCGCGCCAAGCTCACCGTCCGCGCCCAGACCGAGGCCATCAACGTCTTTGCCAAGAATCTTGAGGGCCTGCTCTCGGCGCGCCCCGTGCGCGGCGCCCGCGTGCTCGCACTCGACCCGGGCTACCGCACCGGCTGCAAGGTCGCCGTCATGGACGAGACCGGCAAGCTGCTCGACCACGGCGTGGTCTACCCCACCAAGCCGCGCCACGACGTCGTCGGCACCAAACGCGAGCTCGCCCGCCTCGTCAAGAAGGACGGCGTCAACACCATCGTCATCGGCAACGGTACCGCCAGCCGCGAGACCGAGGAAGTCGTCTCGGAGTTCATCGCCGAGCAGGCGCCCTCCTTGCGCTACACCATCGTCAACGAGGCCGGCGCGTCGGTGTACTCCGCTTCCGAGCTCGCCAGCCAGGAGTATCCGGACCTGGACGTCACCGTACGTGGCGCCATGAGCCTGGGCCGCCGTTTGCAGGACCCGCTGGCAGAGCTCGTCAAGATTCCGCCCCAGTCCATCGGCGTCGGACAGTACCAGCACGACCTTGATCAGGCCGAGCTTTCGCGCACCCTGGGCCACGTGGTGGAGGACGTCGTCAACCGCGTGGGCGTCGACGTCAACACCGCGAGCGCGAGCCTGCTGGGATACGTATCGGGCATCACGCCGAGCGTGGCCAAGAACATCGTGGCATACCGCGAGGAAAACGGCGCCTTTACCGATCGCCGCCAGCTCAAGAAGGTCCCCAAGCTGGGACCCAAGGCCTATCTCAACGCCGCGGGCTTCCTTCGCATCAGCGGCGGCAAGAATCCGCTCGACGCCACAAGCGTCCACCCCGAGAGCTACGAGGTGGCGACGTCCGTCCTGGAGCGCGCCGGTGTGGCAGCCAGCGAGCTCAGCCGCGGCGGCGTGCCCGATATCGAGCGCCGCCTGGGCAGCATCTCGGCGCTGGCAAGCGACCTGGACTGTGGCACCCTGACGCTCATCGACATCGTCAACGAGCTCAAGAAACCCGGCCGCGACCCGCGCGACGACGCGCCCGAGGTGGTCTTTAGCCGCGCGGCACTTTCCATCGACGATCTGGAGCCCGGTATGGAGCTCAAAGGCACGGTGCGCAACGTCGTCGACTTTGGCGCCTTTGTCGACGTGGGCGTGCACCAGGACGGCCTCGTGCACATCTCCAAACTGGCCAACCGCTTCGTCAAGCACCCGAGCGACGTGGTACGCGTCGGAGACACGGTGAAGGTATGGGTCGAAAAGGTCGACCGCGATCGCAAAAAGATCTCCCTCACCATGGTGCAGGGGAAGTAACAGCAAAAGGCGAACCACCGCCGCCCATTGTCGAACTTGCAAGTTCTTCTCACCTGATGAGAAAAACTTGCAAGTTTTGCAAGTTTTTGTTACTCTCTGAGAAAAACTTGCAGATTGGACGAACGATGAACGGACAGCCCGTAGCAAGGGATAACTACCTCAAGAAGCTGATCGCTTTTCGCGATTCAGATGTTATCAAGGTCGTCACTGGCATGCGGCGATGCGGCAAGTCAACGTTGCTCGACATGATGCGCGCCTATCTTGCCAAAGACGGCGTACCGACTGAATGCCTTCTCTCCTTTCGAATGGAATCATTCGAGCTCGAGGGAATTCGCGATTGGCGCGAGCTCTACCGCCATGTCGTCGAGCGAATGCCGTCGAGCGGGAAGTGCTATCTCTTCTTTGATGAGCTGCAGGAAGTTTCCAGCTGGGAGAAAGCCATCAACGCGCTTCGCGTTGACAAAGACTGCGACATCTACATTACGGGCTCGAATGCGTTTTTGCTCTCCAGCGAAATAGCGACCCTGATCTCGGGAAGATACGTTGAGATCAGAATGCACCCGTTGTCTTTCTCCGA
Source organism: uncultured Collinsella sp. (assembly GCA_958412345.1). Taxonomy (GTDB): domain Bacteria; phylum Actinomycetota; class Coriobacteriia; order Coriobacteriales; family Coriobacteriaceae; genus Collinsella. The sequence continues at coordinate 2,937 of CATYSO010000014.1, forward strand.
ATACCTCGACTTCCTTGACCCGACCGAAATCACGAGTAGATATGCCGTCTTTGGAAGGGAAGAAATTACCCCGCTCGACGAGTTGCTCGACCGATACCTGAAATTTGGAGGCCTCCCCTATCTCGCCATTTCCGGTCTGCCCGAACGAGAGATGAAGGACTACATCTGGAGCACCTACCAGACCATTGTCGGTCGCGACATCTTGGCCCGGGAGGCCCGCCGAGGACGGAGGGCTGTAACGAGCAGAGACCTACTCGACAGAGTTTGCGCATACCTGGCAGACAACATCTCAAATCCAACATCGATCAACAAGATCGTCGGCTCTTTGAACGAAAGCGGGACAAAAACTTCGCACGGCGTCATCGACACCTGTGTGTCAGCGCTCGAGGAAACCTATATCTTCTCCCATGCTCGCCGCTTTGACATCAAAGGGCGCGAGGTGCTCAAAACCGGAGGAAAATACTATATCGAGGACCTTGGACTCCGTGCCTACCTTGACGGTTATCGCGGCAGCGATAGCGGACGCGCCCTCGAAAACGCCGTATACAACCGCCTCGTCATCGATGGTTATCGGGTTTTCACGGGGCACATGCGAAATGCCGAGATTGATTTCGTCGCCATCGGCGACGGGGCAGACCGCAAGTTTATCCAGGTTACGGACACCATTGATGAGGAAGCTACGCGCGAGCGCGAGCTGCGCCCCTTCGAACTGAAATCGCTCGAGAAGGTCGCTGCCGGTTACGAGAAGATCCTCGTCGTCCGTCACGGCGATCACCCTACGGACATAGACGGCATCAGAATTGTTTCAGCTGTCGATTTTCTGCTTGGACGCTTCTAGCATCGATGTCACCCATCGCGACGATTCGTTCATCGAAGACGGGTACGTCTAACCGATTACTTGCAACTGCCCCACACGACCGTCGCTCCCCATAGCACGGGTCAAGTTAACGCCTAAAGCAAGGGTACCCCCGGTAGCGATGTGCAAAATCGCGAGTATTCTGCAATTTCCGCCGTTCCGAACGCCCCTCAGAGGCAATAAAGTCAAAAACAGCCCCCGTTTTAGCGCCATTAGAGCCAAAACGGGGGCTGTTCTATGCTTCAACTAACTGGTAAAAGTGTTTACCGTGCAGAATACTCGCGATTTTGCACGTCGCTAAAGGGGGTACCTTTGCCCACGGCAGGAGCTGGAAGCCAAGTGCTTACTTGCTGACAAGCTCGTGTCGGCAGCCCCGGCCTTTCCTTTGCCTAGCGCGACCCTCGCGAAGCGCGTGAGCGATAGGGAAAGGAAAGGCCGGGGCGAACAGCCCACGGCGTAGCCAGTGTTCGCCTTACGGCAGGATATGGAAGCCGAGCGAGGCGATGTCCTTGGCAAAGCCGCGGACGGTGTCGAGCGAGACCTCGTACGGGTCGCGGCCGATGTTCTTGCGCTTGGCCAGGATGCTGTTGGGCGCCGTGATAATCTGGCAGCCGCAGGCTTCTGCCTGATAGATGTTGATGAGCTCACGCGTGGACGCCCACAGGACCTCGCAGTTGGGCTTGGCGGCGGCCTTCTTCACCGACTCCGTCATAAACGGAATGGGATCGACGCCGGTGTCAGCGATACGGCCGGCAAAGAGCGAGATGATGGACGGCGTCTCGGCATCAACGGCCTCGACCATCTCGTCGACCTGCGTAGGCGTAAAGATGGTGGTGACGTTGACCTTGATGCCATCGGCCGAAAGCTTGCGCACCAGCTCGGCGGTGGACTCGCCCTTGGTAGTCACGCACGGAATCTTGACGTAGACGTTCTCGGCCCAGGTAGCGATCTCGCGGGCCTCGACCTCCATGGTCTCGACGTCGTCGGCAAAGACCTCAAACGAGACGGACACATCGGTGATGTGGGCCAGGACCTCCTTGGCAAACGCGCGGTAATCCGTCACGCCGCCCTTCTTCATAAGGGACGGGTTGGTCGTGAAACCCTGAACGTTGCCGTTCTCGTACATGTCGAGCATGCCCTCGAGGTTTGCACCGTCAGCGAACACCTTGATTGCCATCTGCCTGATTCCTTTCGTTAGCATACGGCCGATAAACTGCTAAACACTTTACCTACGTTTATCAAGGCGTGAGCTGCGGGTTTTCATCTTCTCGGCGAACGGTTTTGCAGTTTTACCATTTTTATATCGACACCCCAGCGGCAAAACGTTTTTGCTGATCATCGCGGTTGATTCCGTTCGCGGCGCAGAGACAGCGCTTCACCGGTACGTTTTCACAACCACTCCAAAACAAAAGCGGTGACGCCTCATTTGAGACGCCACCGCTTCCGTGTAGGAGCCGGTTATCGGAGCTCCGCCCGATTAGGGCTTAACGTATGCCTGGATTACTCTTCCTCAACGTGGTTAATCACAGCACCCTTGGTGTGGATGAAGTTGGGGACGAAGGCGACGATCAGAAGGACAGCAAGAATCGCGTAGACACCGGTGGTACCGAAGGCCTCGGCAGCGCGGCCAAGCGTAATACCAATGACGGAGAAATCGAAGTCGCCGAACGTAGTGTTCTTGAAGCCAAAGACGTCAAGAACGGGCAGGAGCAGGGCCGGGGCAAAGGTGATGAGCAGGCCGTTGACGAAAGCGCCAAGAGCTGCGCCCTTGCGACCGCCGGTAGCATTGCCGTAGATGCCTGCGGTAGCACCGCAGAAGAAGTGAGGAACCATGCCCGGGATGATGAAGATGCCCAGGGTAGCGCCCACGATGAACATACCGACCACGCCACCGATAAAGGAAGCGACAAAGCCGAGGATGACGGCGGTGGGAGCATAGGGGAAGAAGACGGCGCAGTCGACGGCGGGGATGGCACCGGGGATCAGCTTGTTGGAGATGCCCTGGAAAGCCGGGACCAGGTCGGCAAGGATCATACGAACGCCGTTATAGACGATGGTGACACCAACGGCAAAGGACAGGGCACAGGTCAGGGCATAGACAATCACGTTGTCGCCGCCAGCGGTCTTGGTGACGACCGCAGGATCTGCGATGTAAGCGGCGAAAGCGGTAACCAGGTAGAAGAAGGCCATGGTAAGAGCCGTGGAGATGGTAGTGTCGCGCAGGAAGGCGAACTTCTCGGGAACCTCGATCTTCTCGGTGCTGTTCTCCTCGGCGTCCTTAGCAAAAAGCGTACCGACTGCAGCGGAGATGTAATAGGCGAGTGAACCGAAGTGGCCCATGGCGATTTCATCGCCATCGGTAACTTTCTCGGTGAAACGCTGACCAACAGCGGGAAGCATAGCGCTCACGAGGCCCAAGAATATGCCACCCACGATGACAAGCTGGACATCCTGGAAGCCAGATGCCTGCAGAACGGCAGACAGCAGGCAGGCCATAAACATGCTGTGATGGCCCGTCAGGAAGATGTACTTAAACTTGGTAAAGCGGGCAATGATAATGTTCACGACGTAGCCGAGAATCAGGATCATCATGGTCTGAACGCCGAGGACGCTCTGAGCCATCGAAACGACGACCTCGTTGTTGGGCACGACGCCGGTGATGTGGAAACCGGTCTCGATGAAGGTACCCAGCGGAGCAAGGTTCTCCTGAACAACAGCGGCGCCGGCAGACAGCATGATGTAACCAAGAATGGGCTTCAGGGTGCCCGTCATCACCTTGTGGGCAGGACGCTTAAGCGCGACAAGGCCCACAAAGGCAAATAGACCCATAATCCACGCTGGCTTGGTCAGAATCGATTGGATAAACTCAAGTATGGGAAGGATGGCTTGCATCTGCGCTTCCTTTCTCTCTAACGTGGGCGCGTTTCCCTCTTCCACAGGGAACCGCCCTTTTTTGTGCCGCTTTAGGCGTTAGCGGCGGCCGCCTTGATTGCCTCGAGGGCGTCTTCGCGGATCTTCTTCTTGTTCACATAGCTGCGAACGATCACAACGTTGCCGTGGAGCTCGGGGGCGAGTTCCTTAACGGTGATGAACAGATCAGGATTTGCGGAAGAAGCACCGTTCAGGTCCATAGACTCAACGTCGGCCTTGATGCCCTCCTCCTCGCAAAGCTCCTCGACTTTGCCAGCGAGCATCAGGCTAGACCCGATGCCGTTTCCGCATACGGTGATGATATGCATGGCAACCTTCCTCTCCTACACGTGACGGTTTTCCCGTCTATCCAAAAGCGGCGACGCGTCGCCGTGCCAGTAAGGCCTAAAAGAATGAACGCATGGTCTCCAAAACCTGCTCGGGCGTATCGCACGCACTGAGTTTGGCAACGCAGTCCTCGTCCTCGAACATCTGCGAAAGTTCCGCCAAGCAGCCAAGATGAGCCTTGGGATCGGGCGCGCAAATGCCCACGAGCACGTGAACCGGATCGAAATCCTCGTGTCCAAATACGACCGCAGGATCAAGCGTGACGATGCAGATTCCCGCTTCGCTCACATTGCCATCGGCCTGGGCGTGGGGCATGGCGATACCCTCTTCCAGAACCATATAGGGACCAAATTTGTGAACCGATGAAATCATGGCGTCGACATAGCTCTGGTCGCATTTGCCCGCGTCAACGAGCAGCTTGCCACATGCCCTAATCGCCTCCTCCCAATCGGAAGCCTGGACATGACAGGCAACGAGCTCGGGTTTAAGAAGATCGGTCAGCATGGCAGCTCCCTACTCCTCGGGCAGGATATGAAAACCAAGCGCCTGAATGTCGCGGGCAAAGCCCTTGACCGTATCAAGCGAGTACTCGAGCAAATCTTTTCCGAAATTCTTGCGCTTGGCAAGAAGGGCGTTGGGGACCGTAATGATCTGACAGCCAACAGACTCTGCCTGGAAGATGTTGAGCACCTCACGCGTGGACGCCCAGAGAACCTCGGCAGCGGGCTTAACGGCGGCCTTCTTTACGGACTCTGCCATGAGGGGCAGCGGATCAACGCCGGTATCGGCGATACGACCGGCGAAGATGGACAGAATAGAGGGGGTCTCGGCAGAAACGGCATCAACGAACTCGTCGACCTGCTCGGGCGTGAAGATGGTGGTGACATTCACCTTGATACCATCGGCGGAAAGACGCTTGACCAGCGCGGCGGTGGACTCGCCCTTGGTGTTGAGCGCCGGGATCTTAACGTAGACGTTGTCCGCCCAAGTTGCAATCTCGCGAGCCTCGGCCTCCATACCCGCCTCGTCGTCGGCAAACACCTCAAAAGAGACCGACACATCGGTGATGTGCTCAAGAACCGTCTTGGCAAAAGCGCGGTAGTCAGTCACGCCACCGGCCTTCATAAGGGAAGGATTGGTCGTGAAGCCCTGAACGTTGCCATTGTCATGCATGTCAAGCATGCCCTCGAGGTTAGCGCCGTCGGCAAACACCTTGATTGCCATGTTCGGTCCTTTCTCATCTATCACTATTGCTATCGAAAGCTTTTTTCTTTGTTTCAAAAGCTTCTCGGCTTTCTTTTATAAACTATTACAAAAGCTATCGAAAGCTCAATTGTCAACTTTCCGTGAACGGTCGAATATCGGGCGTGAACGTACTTCTTTTGGGCAGCACCTTCAGAATGAGACTCTTTATAGCCCGTCTACGTGCGAACTATCTGCTACGCATGCATTTGTGACATGCCATTCCGTTCTTTTGATTCATTCGAATTTGCCTTGTTCTTTTCATATCGATACGTTATATTTCGATTACGAAAGGCGCATCTTTTACCTTTTGTTCAAAAGGAGCGGCATATGGCATCTATTTCAGACCTTTCACCGGCCGAGCGTCAGCGATTTATCATGAATTGGCTGGCCGAAAAGCCAAATATCTCGGTATCCGACATCGTTCGCCGTTTTTCGGTTTCGGAAGTCACCGCACGACACGACCTCATCTCGCTGGAATCCGAAGGCAAGCTGCGTCGCGTACGCGGCGGAGCGGTATCGCTTTCTCGCTCCAACGCAATCTCGTATCCCGAGGAGCGCATCAATGTCCAAGTCGAGGCCAAGGAGGCCATCGCCGCAACCGCAGCAACTCTTGTTGATGATGGCGATGTTCTGGTAATTGATATCGGCACCACAGGCTTTTACTTTGCTAAGGCCCTCATGGACAAGCGTGAGATCACCATTATCACCGGCGATCTTGCAATCGCGAACTACGCCAGCTTCAATCTCCCCAATGCTTCGGTAGTGCTGCTGGGCGGCTCCGTGCGCAAGGGCCACCTCTATCTCGCGGGCGCACTAACGCTCGACTGCATGAGCAAACTACATGCCGACAAGGCGTTTGTCAGTGCCGACGGATTCCACCCCGACCACGGTTTTACCGTCGAGCACGACTTCTCGGCCATGATCAAGCATATGTACCTGACCAACTCAAACCAGGGCTACATGATGGTTGACCAGGGAAAGTTCAACAAGACCAGTTTTTATCAGTCCGCGCAGATCGACGACCTCGACGGCATCATCGTTGATGGAGACGACGAGGGCATCATGACGGCGGCGATTGAGAGCAGTCGCAGTCATCCCAAGCTCTATATTGCAAAATAGCTCAAATGGCCGGGTCGCCCCCACTGCGGGCGACCCGGCCATTTATTAAATCAACCCAAAATGTTGCATCGCTGTGACGGTGCCGTCGTGTGCGACATCGTCGGTCACGTAGTCGGCGACTGCCTTGACCTCGGGCATGGCGTTGCCCATGGCGACAGCCGTCTCGACCGCAGCGAGCATGCCCAGGTCGTTGCCCGAATCGCCAAAGCCAAAGGTGCGCGCATTTCCCTCGCGGCCCAGATACGCCAGCGCTCGCGCCACGCCCACGCCTTTGTCGATGCCCTTGGGGCTCAGTTCGCGGTTTGCTTGCTGGGTTCGCCTGGAAGATCGGCGGTAAACGCGTCTCCCAGTCAATCCGGCACCGCCAAGGCAAACCCCACACGCGCCCGCCGGCAAGCGGCACGCGCCCGCCAACGCAAAGGTCCGGCGGGACGCACCTAGCATCCCGCCGGACCGTCATTCGTCCAGGAGGTCGCCGCGACGAGCCCCTAGATCTTCGCAAGCTCCTCGGAGATGACGCGGCAGACGTCCTCAGCCTGAGGCATCACGCCGTACATCTCGAAGAAGCCGTGGTCGCAGCCGCGATAGCGAATCGCGGTGACGTCAACGCCCGCATCCTGCAGCCTCTTCGCGAACAGCTCGTCCTGATAGCGCAGGTAGTCATACTCGGAAGAGATGATGACCGTGCGGGGGAACGCGCTCACGTCCTCCGCGAACAGAGCAGACACCCTCGGGTCGAGCATCTCCTCCGCATTGCCGTTGGTATACATCAACGGCAGGTCGTCGTTGGCATTGCGGATGCGATCCACCCTGCTCAGAGCCTCGGCCCTCTGGTCGTTCACGATCTCATAGAGGTCATAGGACCATTCCTCCGGAACGGGGCCGCCGTCGACGAGCGGATACAGCTCGGCCACGAGCTTGATCTTGTCCGCATGGGACCCGTCGAGGACGACGGCGTTGGTCAGGCTTCCGCCCGCGGAGTCGCCAGCCACGACGACCCGCGTCGCGTCGACACCCAGCTCATCCGCGTGCTCGACAAGCCAGTCGAGCGTCTTCACGCAGTCCTCGACGCCACCGGGAAACATCGTCTCGGGAGACAGACGGTACTCCGGGTAAATCGCGACGCAGCCCGTTCGCTCCGCGATGTCGCGCAGGCAGTTCTCGTACTGGCCGATGTTGCCCACCATAAAGCCGCCGCCATGGATGAACACGAGCGCGGCAGAACCGCTCTCGTGGCTCTCGGGCGTGAAGACGTGCAGGGGAATGCCCCTGTCGCCAAAGTTCATGACGACGGTCTTCTTGGCAACGCCCGCGCCCCTCACGACATGGGTCTCCTTGTTGGGCGCGGAGCGCCACGCGATCACGTCCACCGGCCCCGCCGGCGCCGGACCGGCAGCGAGTTTCGCGTGGGCGCGCGCATAGACGCGCGGATCGAGCACGTGCTCGCGCTCATCTCCCGGCACGGGCTTCAGTAGGAGCTTCAGCCCGTTGGGCTCGACGACCTCCCTAGCTCCACGCTCAAGCACTTCAAGCTCGGAAGTGGGGTACTTCCTCTCCTCGGCGCCCATGGCTAGCCAATCTTCAGCTCGTCAAGCTTAGCGTCAAGCTTGGCCATCTCATCGGCGGAAAGCTCCCACTCGAACGTCTCGCAGTTCTGAATCGCATGGGCGTCCGTGCGCACGCCAACGAGCGCGGTGCCCACGTACTCCTTCTGGGTGCTCCAGTTCACGGCAACCTGTGCCACGGGCTTGTCGTGAGCCTCGGCGATCTCGTCCATGACCTTGAGCAGCTCCTGGACGCGAGAGAACTTGGGCTCCTGGAAGTAGTCGTAGAAGCCGGCACGGACGTCGCCCTCCTCGAACTTCGGCAGCTCGCGGAACTTGCCCGACAGGATGCCCGCGCCAAGGGAGCCATAGGTGAAGGAGTCGATGCCACGCTCGTAGCCCCACTTGATGAGGTCCTCGGAGGAGCGGTCGACCATGGAGTAGGGCGGCTGCTGGACGTCGACCTGAGCGACCTTCTCGCACTCCTCGATCATCTCGGGCGTGAAGTTGGAGACGCCGATGTGGCGAATCTTGCCCTGCTCCTTGAGGAGCTGGAGGGCGCACATCGTCTCAGAGAACGGGGTCTTGGCGTCGGGCCAGTGCACGAAGTAGAAGTCGATGTAGTCGGTGCGGAGGTTGCGCAGCGAGCTCTCGACCTCCCTCATGATATTCTTGAACGAGGAGTCGCGGTCATAGCCGGCGGCGCTGGTAATCAAGCCAACCTTGGTCGAGAGCAGGTAGCTCTCTCGGTCGATGCCCCTGAGCGCGTTGCCGACGACCTTCTCGGATGTGCCGTTGCCATAGCACGGCGCGGTGTCGATGAGGTTGACTCCGTGATCGAGCATGGTGCGGATGGCGGACATGCTGGCGGCGTCATCGTTCTCACCAAAGGAGTCGCCGCCGATCGCCCAGGTGCCCACGGCGAGCTGGGAGACGTCGACGTCGGAATTCTTGAGGTGCGTGTAGCGCATGTTCTCTCCTTCTAATGGGGCGGCACGCGTCGAATGTCCTCGATCGCGTGCCGCCGGGAATTGCCTTAAACAAGCTTCGAATGATCCGGAAGCCGCCCTACACGATGCCCACGAGGCCGAGGACGAGCGCCAGAATCATGATGCCAACCAGGATGATGTTGACGTTCACGTTCTTCTTGCGCAGGAGCCAGAGGACGACGAGCGTAAGCCCCAGGGGCACGATGCCCTTGAAGATCGAGTCGAGGTAGGTCTGGATCATGACGGGGTCAGAGTCCTGAACCGGAATGGACAGGATCGTGTTGAATTGGACGTTCGCCGCAGTCATGGCACCGATCATCACGAGGCCAACCGTGGAGGTCGCCTTGGTGATGAGCTTCATGAGACCACCCTCGTACATCTCGGAGATGAAGTTGGTGCCCATGCTGAAGCCGAGGTAGGTCATGAAGTATCGGCAGAGGATCGACGGGATGTTGTAGATCAGCAGGAACATGATCGCGCCGAGGGGCGAGCCGCTCATGGCGAGGTTGATGCCAATGCCGGCGGCGATGACACGCAGGACGCCCCAGAAGATTGCGTCACCGATGCCGGACATCGGGCCCATCAGGGAAACCTTGATGCCGTCGATGGACTCGGTGTCGAAGTCTTCGTGCTGCGAGTTCTCCCTCTCCATGGAGGCGACGAGGCCCATGGCGAACGTGCCGACGTTCTGGGTAATGTTGTACCAAGTCGTGTGACGCTTCATGGCTTCGGCACGGGCCTCGGGGTCATCGGCGTAGTAGCGGTTAAGCGCGGGCTGGACGGAGTACAGCCAGCCGTCGGCGCCAGCCTTGACGGAACCGCCAGCGCAGGAGGCGAACACGGAGAAAGAGCGCAGGAAAATGCTGTTGAGCATCTTCTTGTCTTCAGGGCTCACATTCTTGGTCAGGTTGCTCATGCGAAGAAATCCTCCTCGTCGCTGGTTACAGAGTCGTTGGAAACGGCCTGGGTGGCCAAGCCCTTCTTGGTGAGATCGAAAATCTCCTTGTCGCGGAGGGCGGAGGCAACCGCGATGATGACGCCGAGAACCGCGATGGCGATCATCGGGAGGCCGAGGTACTGGTAGAGCGTGAAGCCCAGGAAGAAGTAGATGCTGAGCTCGGTGCTCCACAGCATCTGGAGCAGGAGCGCCATACCAACGGCGGGCAGGAGGGCGCCCACGGCGTTGAGGCCGCTCATGACATTGGCCGGAATCTGGTTGACGATGGCGGCAACGGGCTCAGCGCCAAGGTAAACGCCGAGGAAGGCGATGAGGCCAAAGGCGGCGTACTTAACGAACCAGAGAACGAAGTGCTGAAGCGCGAGGCCCTTCTCGTTGCCCTCGGCGGCCATCTTGTCAAAGGTGGCGGCGAAGAACGCGAGGAACACGTTGTTCATGAAGATCGAGAGGAACGCGGTGACGACGCCCACGGGAACGGCCAGCGTGATGGCGGCACCCTGGTCGATACCGGCGCCAACGGTGAAGGCGACGGCGAGGGCGGTCGCGGTAACGGGCTCGGCGGAGATAGCACCACCGATGTTAACCGCGCCCATGAAGATCGCCTCGAGAGAGGCACCGATGATGACACCGGTCTTGACGTCGCCCATCAGGAGGCCCGCAACGAGACCTACCACGAGAGGACGCTCGATCATGCACTGACCGAGAACCCAGTTGCCGCCGTAGCAAATCAGCACGGTCAACCAGGCCATTACTGCTAACCCAATCATTTGACTTCCTTTCTCTCATTTCATTTGACCGCCTGGCCAAATCCCCTTATTTCTCTGCCGCCTCGATCAGACTCTTGAGAGGAGTCTTGGGATTGGACGGGATAAGCTGATGGAAAACCGGAATACCCTGCTCGCAAAGCTCCTTCGCGGCCTCGAGCTCATCCGGGTTGAGCATGATCGTGGAGTTGAGGGCGACCTTGCTATCCGGATCGGACTTGTCGAAGCGGCCGACATTGGCAACGTTCACGCCCTCGATCTTGCCCGGTGCGCCTTTAACGAGCTCAAGCACGTCACGCACGCAGTTGGTGAGCGCGAAGATGCGCATGGAGTCCGCACGCGGATCGTTCGCGATGCGGCAAGCATCCGGAACATCCTTGACGAGGAGCTTCTGGCCCGCCGGCGTACCCATGGAAAGCGTCATGCGAAGGGCATCGCTCTCCACGGCGTGCTTGTTGGCGACGATGATCCTGGTGGTGTTGAGCTCCTTGGTCCACACCAGGGCGACCTGCCCGTGAATCAGACGGTCATCGACTCGAACCTGAACAATCATTGTTTCCTCTCCTTACTTATTAGTGCTCTCTAATCGAAGAAGTCTCCGTCGGACCCCTCGTTGTCCGCGGCCTTGCTCGGAGGCTCGACGACCTGCATCGTCGCCCTCGCCAGCTCGACACTCTGCTTGATCGAATCTGCCGTGACCGGCTCAGCGCCGAGGAGCGCCTCGATCACGAGGCCGAGGTTCATACCGGTAACATGGACGATCCCGCGCTTCTCCGGCTCCATGAGGACGACCTTCTGGAAGACGGAGCCACCGTAGATGTCGGTGAAGATGATGGCCTCGTCCTCAGGGCCCACCGAGTCAATAAACGCCTGGATGCGAGGGGTGAAATCGGAGTCGTCCACGTAGCAGTCAACTGCTTCCACCATGTCCGCCATACCGGTCAGGATCTCGATCGAGCTCCTGATTCCGCTTGCGAGGTGACCGTGCGACGCGACAAGAACTTTCTTCATCGAGTCTCTCCTAGAGCGAATAGTGGTTGGGGTTCAGAAGCTGGATCTTGCTTGCGACGAACGCGCGCATGTCGGGGGCGGCGTCCATCAGGAGGCCAACGCCGTTGCCGTCGTTCTTGCCGGAGTTGATGTCCTTCTCGAAGGCGCGGTACATGGAGCGGAAGTACTCCGTGGCGATGTTGAACTTGCTCATGCCGAGGTTCACGGCCTCCTGGAGCTGCTCGTCGGGGATGTCGGAGCATCCGTGCATGACGAGGGGGACGCTGACGGCCTCCCTGCAGGCCTTGATGCGCTCCATGTCGAGGTTCGGGACCTTGACGTAGGGGCCGTGGGCGTTGCCGACGGCGATGGCGAGCGAACCACAGCCGGTGCCCTCGACGAACTCCTCGGCGAGGTTCGGGTCGGTATAGTGGTCGCTGTTCACGAAGTCGTTGGCGTCGGAGCCGTTGCCGACGTGGCCGAGCTCGGCCTCGATGTCAACGTCGAAGATCTTGGCGACCTGGACGACGTCCTTCGTGAGCTGGAAGTTCTCCTCATAGGGAAGCGAGGAGCCGTCGACCATGACGGAGGGGAAACCGGCCTTGACGCCCTTGACGGCGATCTCGTAACCAGCGGAGTGATCCTGGTGGACGGCGACGGGCACGCTCGCGCGCTCGGCGTAATAGCGGGCGGCGAAGGCGATGATGTCGAGGGCACAGTGGTCCTCGAAGCCGGGCCAGTACTGGATGATGATAGGCATGTGCTCATCCTCGGCGGCCTGGATCGCATAACGGATGGTCTCCGTGTTGATGACGTTGATCGCGGGCACGCCATAGTGGTGCTCGGTCGCATGTTGAAGAAGCTCGTTGACCTTGATGAGAGACATCTTTGTCTTCCTTTCACTTGGATAACCATTGGATTGGACAGTTCTCAGCTCGTCAGCTGGTTGAACACGAAGAGAAGCGCGAGGCAGGCAGGCGCTTGCAAAACGCGGTGGAGCCTATGCGGCCGACTGGCCCTCAGGCTGTGGCGCTGCGCTTCGACGCCACAGTACGTACGCCACAAAAGCAACGACCGCAGCAATCGTTGAAGCGAGGGCGAAGGCCAGAAAACCCGCGTGCGTGCCGAGCGCGTCGCACGCCCAACCGCCAAACAGGTTCGCAACCACGACGGACAGACCGCTCTGAACCATCGCGAAGGCGCTCTGACCTCGAGCGCGACAATCCTCGTAAGTGTGGTTGGCAATGTAGGTAACGCAGGAGTAGTAGACGGTCATGTAACTCACGCTCTGCAGCAGCTGGCCGCAGATCATGACCGGGACGATGCCGGTGCCCACGAGCACGAGCCTGAGCGCCGCCATGAAGCAGGAAAAGATCAGGAGGTTCATCTCGCCGAAGCGCCTGACCAGCTTGGAGGAAACGAGCAGGATGGGGATCTCGCTCGCAGCGGAGACCGCACTCAGGACGCCCACGAGGTTCTGACCCTCGCCAAGCTCGACCGCGTAGCGGCCCAAGAACGCCCCGATGAAGCCAATCGCGACCGAACTGATGAAGGCGAAGACCAAGACGAAGGCGATCTCATTGCTGGTGAACAGCGAGAGGAGGCCCTTTCCGTGGGAGACCTTGGGATCGTCCGCGGCATTGGCGCGAATTCCCGCCTCGGGGAGGCGCCACATGTGAGCCGCGAAGACCACCAGCGCGGCAGAGACCACCGCGAACTGGATTTGAGGAGCCATGTCGAGCAGCCGACCGACGATCAGGACGACGATGGCATAGCCGATAGTGCCACCCATGCGAATGCGAGAAAAGTCCAGGCCAGAGCGATCCGCGAGCTCGATGACGAGGGAGTCGCTCAGGGGCAGGAGCCCCGAGAAAAACGCCGAGAACGCAAAGGTTACGAGAAGGACCGGGACGAACGTCGACGCCAGGTAATACAGCGGAGCGAGTACCGCCGCCGCAAGGCAGAGGATCACGATGACCGCGCGGCGGCGCCCGAGTTTGTCGGCGATCGTCGACCAGAGCGGCTGGATGGCGAGCGCACACACCGGGGTCGCCGCGAGGAGGATGCCGGTCTGGGCTGCGCTGAGGCCGAGGCTCGTGTAGTGAGCGGAGAGGAACGGCGAGTACACGCCCGCGCAGACCCAGTAGAGGACGTTCGCGAAGAACAGCGAAGTCATGCTTGCGTTTGTCCTGGCGTTGTGCATCGTGCTTCTCCCTTCTTGCTCGCCGGGTGCCTGTCTGGGCTTCGAAGTGATTCGCCATCTAGCGTGAAACGAAGTTGCGAGGCGTTGGAACAATGTTCTGTTGTTTCATCGTTTTCGTGCTGTTGTTTCACGGCTCATAAGATAGCAGCTCAAGATGAGATTGCGCCGGGGAAGCATCGATTTACCGTGAACGGTAGGAAATCAGCGGTGAAACGCTATTTCACCGCTTATGAAACATTTTGCTTTATTTTCACCTCTCTTGACCTAAGATACAAAGCAAACTAGGGCCAAGGAGTAACCATGGATAAGACAGGAGATGTGCTCAGCCACATCTGCGCGGTCATGAGCAGCCTATCCCCCTCGGAGAAGGCAATCGCAACGTATGTGCTCGACCACCCGTCGGACGTCGCAACGATGACCGTCCGCGAACTCGCCGCAGAAACCGGTACGTCACCGGCGTCTGTTTCGAGGTTCGCAAGGACGCTTGACTACCGAACCTATTCGGACATGCGTCTGGCGCTCGGCATATCCATCAGCAGGGCCTCCGGCGAGGAAAAGGCCACGGGCGGCAAGGTTACTCTGGACGACGTCGAGGGCTCCATTAAGTACGTCCTGTCTCACAAGGTCAAGGAGCTCTCCCAAACCGCCTCGCTCATTGACTCCGATGACTTTTCGACAGTCGTCAATCTGCTCCACAACGCCAACCTCGTCCTGATTGCGGGCGTCGGCAACTCGATTAGCATGGGCGTAAACGCGGCGTTTAAGCTCTCACAGGTTGGAGTCAGGGCATTTTGCCCCAGTACCACCGATGCCATGGTCTCCGCCGCAACCAGCCTCAAGGAGAATGACATCCTGCTCGTCATTTCGACGTCCGGATACTCGAAGCGCCTCGTCAACATATTCGACTCTGCCGAGGATTCGAACACCCCCATCATCATGATCACAGACAACCCAGATACGCCGCTCGCGAAGCGTGCCACGTATATCATCCGAGCCGTCTCGCGAGATCAGGCCATCACCGGAACCGAGGTCGCCTTCTCGCACAGCTCGATCAACTTCGTCATCGAGCTGTTGTTCCTCTTCCTGACCTCTTGCTGGGATGACCCGGTAGAGTTTAACAGGATCATCTCGAAGAATCTCTTGGGAGACAGGCAATACAGCTAGGACGACGCACACCGACGCCCAGACCGAAACGGGAGGACCCCTTGATAAAGCTCATCCTCGCAGACATGGACGGGACCCTGCTGCCGTTTGGCTCAAGGGTCGTATCGGAGCGCACGCACAGCGCGATTCTTTCGGCGCTTGATGCGGGCATCGCGTTCGGCCCCGCAAGCGGCCGCGACTACGCCGACCTGGCCGATGCCTTTGACGGCGACACGCGCTGTTTCTCGACCGGCATCATGGCCAACGGAAAGAAGGTCTTCTCCAGCGGCGAACTCGTGTTCAAAAAGACGCTCTCGACGGAGGCCCTCGTCAAGCTCGATAGCGCCGTACGCCCCTACGCGGGGACGTCACTCTGGCTAGTCGCCGATGTCGATGAGACAGGCAAACGCTGCGAGCAGTTCCTCTGCGCCGTCGAGCCTGGCGACGAATTCGCCTTGGAAATCGTTAAGGACTCCGGAAGAGACATGGCGCTCGGAGACGTGCCCACGAACCGTGACGTCATCACCGCCGGCATCTTCGTCAACGTCAGCTCCGCCCCGACGGAAGTCGTTCGGAGTCGATGCAAGGAGGCCTGCCCAGAACTTGATTTCCCCTCGCCCGTCCCATTCTTCCTCGATGTTGTTCCGGCTGGCTGGAGCAAGGTAAACGGACTCGACGCGCTTCTCGGCAGCCTTGGGGTCACGCTGGACGAGGTCGCTTTTATCGGAGACTCGGAAAACGACGTGACGCTCCTCGAAAAGGTGCCGAACTCCTACGCAGTCGCGGGCGCGATGCCAGAGGCGAAGGCCGCGGCCCATCACCTGATCGGGGACGCAGCCGAGGACTCCGTCGCGAAGCTCATCGAACAGATTGTCCAGCAGCGAGGCTAGGGTTCCGCCAGCGTGGCATGCGCCGCGTGCCTCGTCATCCGTTCGTGGCGCGCTACCTCGTGACGATCCAGAGCGTGGCCATCGTCGCGACGCCGATGCCCACGATGAGCACGGCCCACAGGACGCGGACCACGAGGTTCATGTCGCCCGCCACCACCATGTCGTTCGCGTGCCAGAACCAGCTCTCGTTTGCCTTGCGCATGATGCCCTCCCTTAGCCTCGATTACGCCATCTATGGCCGAGCAATCGCAGGTCGCGTGCCATGGATTTGCCCTACGCCCAGCTTTCAGTTCTATAAGGCGGCGGGAGCCTGTGCGAGGCCCCGAGTCCTGAGGCTGTTGCAATGAAAATGGGAATCAAGGAGCACGCATCAATCATATGGGTTCCTTTCGGGGGCGATGGCAAACGAAGCATCCATCATATAATGGAGCGACGCAACCAGAGAGGTCACCCATGGAATTTTACGCAAGCTGCCCCGAGGGCTTTGAGTCCGCACTCGCCGATGAGCTTAAACGCCTCGGGCTTTCGCATGTCCGCCGCCTGAAGGGCCGCGCTACGTTTGAGGGCGAGCTCGAAGAAGGCTACCGTGCCTGCCTGTGGTCGCGCCTGGCCAGCCGCGTGTTTGTGGTGCTTGGGCGCTTTGAGGCGCAGGATGCCGACGAGCTGTACGACAGCGTTTACGACATCGCCTGGGAGACCATCATCCGCCCCGGCGCCACCATCGCCATCACCGCCCGCGGCGTGACCGAGCAGCTGCGCAACACGCGCTTCTCGGCCCTGCGCGCCAAGGACGCGCTGTGCGACCGTCTGGCCGAGACCACGGGCCGTCGCGCCGATGTCGACGCCGCCGATCCCGACGTCCACCTGCTGCTTTCACTGCGTCAGCGCCGCGCGAGCATCAGCCTGGACCTTTCGGGCGACCCGCTGTTCAAGCGCCTGCCGCCCGCCGCGACCCGCGCCGGCGAGGGCACACACGTGCTGCGCCCCGACTACGCCGCCCTGGTGCTGGCGCAGGTCGGCTGGACTGCACTGTGCGAGCGCGAGCTGACGGCCGACGATTACGAGAACGAAGCCCTGCCCACGCTGGTCGACGCTTCGTGCGCCGGCGGCGGCCTGCTGTTGGAGGCCGTGAACATTCTGACCGACCGCGCCCCGAGCGCCGCACGCGAGCGCTGGGGCTTTGAGGGCTGGCAGCTGCACGACGCCGCCCTATGGGAGCAGCTGCTTGCCGAGGCACGCGAACGCGAGGCGGCAGCGCGCGAGCGCCAGGCACGCATTGTGGCCGTAGACATCGACCCCGCCGCCCGCAAGACTGCCGAGCGCATGGTCAAGTGCGCCGGCTACAAGCGTTTTGTCGATTTTTGTGCCGCCAAGCCCGCCGCCGTGCTGGACCATGTGGGCGCCGTCGCCGGTGCCGCCGTGGTCGCGGACACCACCGAGACGCCGCTTTCGCTCATGCACGACGCCATGACGCTGGTCGGCGAGCTGCGCCGCGCGCCCGAGCTCGCTTCGGCACCGGTCGCCGCGCTCACCCGCGATGGCCTTATGGCCCGCGCGCTCCACGCCGAGCCCGCGCGCTCCATCGCCGTCATGCCCAACAACGAAGAGGCGACCGTCGAAGTCTGGCCTTCGCTCGACCACGCCGCCGCAGCGTTTGAGGCTGCGAACAGCGCAAACGCCGAGGGCGAGACCGCGGACGCCGACGACGTCATCAGCGACGAAGCCGCCGACGCCCTCATGCCCGAGCCTGCCGCCACGCTCGACCTGGGCGATGGCAAGCCGCTGCCCGTGCTCATCCCCGAGTCCGAGCAGTTCGCCAACCGCCTGCGCAAGAACGCACGCCTGCGTCGCAAGTGGGCAAAGCGCGAGGACGTGAGCTGCTACCGCGTCTACGATGCCGACCTGCCCGATTACTCTGCCGCCATCGATCTGTACGAGGGTTGCCCGCAGACGCCGGGCCGCTGGCTCGTCATTGCCGAATACGCCGCGCCCAAGACCATCGACCCCGCACTGGCCCAGGCCCGTATGCTCGATATTCTGGCCATCGCGCCGCGTATCCTAGATGTCCCGGCCGAGCACGTGCACGCCAAGGCCCGCATGCGCTCGCGCGGCGGCTCGCAGTACGGCAAGCAGGGCACCGGCAAGGGCGGATCGGGCGAACGCGCCAACATCGCGCGCCGTCGACTGCCGCTCATCGAAGAGGGCGGCCTCACCTTTGCCGTCAACTTTGACGACTACCTGGACGTCGGCATCTTCTTGGACCACCGCGTCACCCGCAACCTGGTGCGCGAGCACGCCAAGCAGGCGCGCCGCTTCCTCAACCTGTTTGCCTACACCGGCACTGCCACCTGCTATGCGGCAGACGGCGGCGTCGAGGAGACCGTGACGGTCGACCTCTCCAACACCTACCTGGGCTGGGCCGAGCGCAACATGCGCCAAAACGGCTTTGTGGGGCCTCAGCATCATTTTGTGCGCGACGACGTGCTCGCCTGGATTCGTGACCAGCGCCAGACGCGCAACCGCTGGGACCTGATCTTTGTCGACCCGCCCACGTTCTCGAATTCGTCCAAGATGGGCCGCCGCACCTGGGATGTCCAGCGCGACCATGTTGAGCTTTTGGCCGGCGTATCGCGCCTGCTCGCGCAGGGCGGCCATGCCATCTTTAGCTGCAACCTGCGCGGCTTCCGCCCCGAAACGCGCAAGCTCGCCCGCGCGGGCGTGGTGCTGGAGGACATTACGGCGCAGACCATCCCCGAGGACTTCGCGCGCAACCAGAAGGTGCACCACTGCTACATCGTGCGCCGCCTGCCCATCGAGGACGCCATGGCCGAGGTCGGCTTTAGCGCCGAGGAAATTGCTGAGCGCGTCGAGGAACTGCGCAACCCCGAGGCCCGCAAGCCCCGTGCGGCAGTACCCGCGCACGCGCAGGCCGGCAACGGCAAGTCCAACTTTGCCGGCATGCCCTCCCCCGCCGGCAAGCCCAAAAAGAAGAAGTTCTACGCCAGCAAGCCCAAGGGCAAATAACAAAGTTGCGGTGGAATACGGACTGTTTTGCCTGGAATTAGGCAAATTTAGACCGTATTCCACCGCAACTCATATTGGGATGGTGGTTGACGATCTAGCCTTGGGTGACCAGGCGATAGCCGATACCCACATGCGTCTGGATATAGCGCGGATGCGCGGGGTCGGACTCGATCTTCTTACGCAACGTGCCCATAAAGACGCGCAGGCTCGCCAGGTCGCTCTTGGTCGCCGTGCCCCAAATCTCGTGCAGGATAAACTGGTGCGTCAGTACCTTGTCGGCGTTGTGCGCCAGCAGGCACAGGAGCTTGTACTCGATCGGCGTCAGATGCAGCTCCTCGCCATCCATCGTGGCGATGCCGGCATCAAAGTCGATATGCAGCTCACCGGTATCGAATGTGCCCTCGGACGCACCCATGCCAACCTGCGCATACGAGAGACGCCTGAGCGTGGTGCGAATGCGCGCGAGCAGCTCCTCGACCGAAAACGGCTTGGTCAGGTAGTCGTCGGCACCGGCATCGAGTGCGCGAATCTTGTCCGCATCCTCACTGCGCGCCGAGACCACAATGATCGGCATGCCCGACCATGCGCGCACCGACTCCACCACCTTGACGCCATCCATATCGGGCAGGCCCAGATCGAGCAGCACAATGCTCGGTGCCTGCGACGAGGCAGCAGCGATAGCGGCATGGGCGGTCTCCACAGCCATATGACGTAGGCCATGCGCCTCGAGCGCGGCAACGATGAGGTTGCGAACGGCGGGATCGTCCTCGACAACCAAGATGAGCGGTTTTACGGCAGAGTTCGGCACGGCGCTACTCCTTATCAAACGAAACGTCGGCGACGGGAAGCTCGATCGTAAAGACCGAGCCGTGCGAGTCCGCCGCGGCAACCTCTATGCTACCGCCATGTGCCAGCGCAATGGAGCGGCAGAGCGAAAGCCCCAGACCCACGCTGCGGTGGCTGTCGGCCAGGCCATGGTTGGCGGTGTAGAACGACTCAAAGATGCGCTCACGGTCCTCGGGCGCAATGCCAGGCCCGTCATCGGCCACCGAGCACGCCACGTGCCCATCGTCGACGCCAATCGAAATCACGATATGCGAGCCTGCGGGCGTATAGGTGATGGCATTGTTCACCAGGTTCACCACGAGCTGTACCATCAGACGCGCGTCGACGTTAACGAGCGCCGGTTCATCGCACGCCACCACCTTAAGGTCGTGCTCGCGCACGGCCGGACTTACGTGACGCAGCGCCTCCTCGACGATATCGTCCATGAGCTCGAGCGTAGTCGACAGATGCATGCCGCCGCCCTCGAGCTTGGTGATGGCAAGCAGGTTCTCGACGGTGGCGTTGAGCCACAGCGCATCCGAGCGAATGGATAGAAGCAGGCCGCGGCGCGTCTGGGCATCGAGCACCGCGGTGCCGGTCGAGCCCTGATCGAGCAGCACGTCGGCATTGCCCGAAATACTGGTGAGCGGCGTACGCAGATCGTGTGAGATGGAGCGTAGCAGGTTGGCGCGCAGCTGCTCGTTTTTGGCGAGCACCGCCGCCTCCTCGCGGGCCTCCATGGCGCGGGCGCGATCGAGTGCCAGCTCGCCTTCGCTCACGATGGCATCGGCAAGTGCCCGCTCCTCATGCGTCAGCACGTTGGGCTCGGCAACGATAGCCAGCACGCCCACCACCGAGGCAGGGTCGCCCGAGCGCACGAAGCCGTCGCCCGCGCGAACCGTCAGGTAGATGCCATAAAACGCCGAGCCGCCATAGGTGGCATCGAGCGGCGTTCCCACATAGGCGGACGCCGAGAGCCGCGGCGGCATCTGCGGCGCCAGCTCGTGCACCGGCGCGGCATCGCCCACGGCCGTGTATGTCGCACGCGGCAGCAGGTCATCGCCCTCGGCGTCGGCGCCGTACCACACGACCGGACGGCCCGAAAGACGCGCCAGCTGCGTGGCCATAGCGTGAAGGATCTGCTGTTCGTCGGCGCAGCGCTGCAACATGCGGTTGGTCTCGAGCACCATATGCGTGCGGCGGTCGCTGGCGGCAGCCTGTGCCAAGGCGCGGCGCAGGGCCAACGCAATCGAGCTCGACACAAGCGAGACCACGAACATGATGAAGAACATGCCGGGATAGACGCGGTCGATAAGCGACAGCGAGTAGCGCGGGTCGACAAACAAGAAGTTGTAGAGCGCCACGGCGGCAGCCGAGCTCAGCAAGCAATACAGGCGACTCCAGGTAAAGAATGCGCACAGCTGAACGGCGAACACATAGACGATCATGATGCTCGGCGCGAGACCCGGATGGTCGAGCAGCGCGCCCACAATCGTCGCCGCGACCAGCAGCCCCACCGATACGCAGGCGTCATACAGAGGAGTGCGGCGCGTCAGCGTTGTACGCCGCCACCAAAAGCTATCGGCAATATCGCCGTCCGTACGGACGTCCATCAGCGCCCCGCCCCTCTCTCAAAAACAAAAACCACCACAAAGGGGACAGGCACCTTTGTGGTGGTTTTCCCTCGTGGTGGTTCCAAGTGTAAAGCCTTCTACGACCGGCAGCCGCTAGACAAACAGCACGTGCGCGAGCAGGGCACACACGCACACCGCTCCAAATACCAGTGCCACGATCGAAATCACGCGATCGGCCATGTCCATGTTGGCACGATTCGTAAAGAACCGATCTTCGGCGGCGTCGACGCGCGCCTCGCGCACCAGCTCGGCAACCACCTCGCGGCCATCAAGCATCCTTGCATCCATGTTTGCCTCCCCGGCCCCAATCTTGTCCATCGAAAACCAACTCCATGCAACCCGTCGGCGCCTACGGGCGCTCGTTGGGGGCCAGGCGCTGCATCTTGCTCACGGCCTTAAACTTGGTGAACAGCGGCACATACTCAAAGCTCACGTTGGAGTTCTCCAGGCCGTACCAGCGCGCAGGCGTGCCGGCGGCGCGGCGGATGATGTACTTGAGCGTAATGGCCGTGCGCTCGCTCGGCTCCACGTCGCTTTCGGGTGCCAGAAGCTTACGGATCATGACGAACTTGAACGTGCCGATGTTGCCCGGATCCTTGTAGACCGAGTAGTCATGCGTCTGCGCCGGCAGCTCGCCGGTGGCAGCCAGGTCCTGAACGACCTGACGCAGGTAGGCATTGACGCGCTGGTTGATCTTGTAGCCCAGGTACAGATGCACGCGGAACACGTAGTCGGTGCCGAACGTCTCGACCGAATAGGCAAAGGTATGCGGCTCGTCCATGGTCTCGACATTCACGAACCACCAGGCGCGAGCGCGCTTGGGATGCTTGTCCAAGATCGAGTAGACGATATCACGGTCGATGTAGTCGGTATGGGTGTCCTTGGTCAGGTACACGATGTTGTCGCTCAGGCGCTCGTAGCGATCGTCATCGCGCAGGCGCTTGAGCTGCGGCAGGTAGCTGCGCAGCGGCAGCAGCGTAAACTGGCGCTGCTCGACCGCCGTGCCGTTGTACCAGCACACCATAATGCCCATGATGAGTGCAGCCATGAGGATGGTGAAGTAGCCGCCGTGGAAGAACTTGGTGAGCGAGCTCACGAAGAAGAAGCCTTCGAGCAAAAGGAAGAAGGCCGCGAAGATCCACGGAGCAACCTTGAGCTTGCGCTCCTCGTGCAGGTAGAAGAAGAGCAGCAGCGTGGTGCACATCATAGTCAGCGTAATGGCAAGGCCGTAGGCGGCTTCCATATGCGCCGAGTTCTGGAACAGCAGCACCACGATGACGCAGCCGACAAGCATGACATTGTTGACCATGGGGATGTAGAGCTGGCCTTTGGTCTCGGCAGGGTAGAAGACCTGCATGTGCGGCATGAGGTCCAGACGGCTGGCCTCGGACACCAGCGAAAACGCGCCGGTAATGAGCGCCTGCGAGGCAATGATGGCCGCGATGGTGGAAAGGCCGACGGCAAACGGACGCAGGCCCGGGGCGAGCATCTGATAGAACGGGTTAAGGTCGGCAATGCCCATGAGCTCGGGGTTGGCAGCGTTGTTGATAAGCCAAGCGCCCTGGCCCATATAGGAAAGCAGCAAGCAGCACTTAACGAACGGCCAGGTGGCGTAAATGTTGCCGCGACCCACATGGCCCATGTCGGAGTAGAGCGCCTCGGCACCGGTGGTGGCGAGGAAGCAGCTGCCCAAGATCATGATGCCCGCGTGGTTGTTGGGGCTCAGCAAAAAGGCAATGCCGCGCACCGGGTTGAGGCACAGCAGCACGGCGGGATGCTGGAAGACAAAAAACAGACCCGTGCCGCCCAAGAACAGGAACCACAGCGTCATGATGGGGCCAAAGGCATGACCGATCTTGGCCGTACCGATGCGCTGCACCAAGAAGAGCACGATGATAATGGCAAGCGTGATGGCGACAACGCGACCCTGGTCATCGCCCAGTACGGCATGGACCGCGGGAATGGTGCGCAGGCCCTCGATGGCCGTGGTAACGGTAACGGCCGGCGTCAGGATGCCGTCGGCGAGCAGCGCGGCGCCACCCAGCATGGCGGGGATGATGAGCCACTTGCCGCAGCGCTTGACCAGGCTGTACAGGGCGAAGATGCCGCCCTCGCCGTGGTTGTCGGCGCGCAGCGAGATGAGCACGTACTTGATGGTCGTCAGCAGCGTAACCGTCCACACGACAAGGGAGAGCGCACCGAGCACGAACTCCTCCGTGACGCTTCCGATGCCGCCGTTGCCGGCAACGAGCGCCTTGGTTACATACATGGGGCTGGTGCCGATATCGCCGTACACCACGCCCAGCGTGACGAGCATCGCCGAGATGCTCACCGGAATCGCAGCGTGCGAAGCTGCCTCTTTGGCCTTTTGTTCCATAAGCCGGTTTCCTCCCAACTTTAATGTTCGGAGGGATTATAGGTGCTTGGGACCTGTTGACCAGACGCCATTTACCCAGCTAGATAAACATTTATACGGCCTTTATGCCATCGCGGCGATATGCAATGTGACAAAGGGGCAGCCCCTTTGTCACATCCGTCACATCCGTTACTTGCCGAGCCAGTTTTTGAACCACCACTCCATGGATCGGCTCATCTCGGCCATAAAGGGACTCGTGTGCTTGCGCGTGTATATGTCCACCACGCGCTCGCCCACCTCACGGGCATGCGGGCGGAACATCGCATCCATCTCGGTCACCTGCGCATCCATGGTCGCGGCATCCGCACGGCAGTAACGCTCCTCGTGCACCAGGTTCACCACGGGATGCGCGATCGCCGGACGCTCCTTGCGGGGCGTGCCGATGATGAGCATCGACAGCGGCATGGTGTAGGGCGGCAAATCGAGCAGCGCGGCAACCTCCTCGGCGTTCTCGACGATGTCGCCGATGTAGCAGCTCCCCAGCCCCAGGGCCTCGGCGGCGACCACGGCGTTTTGCGCAGCGATCACGGCGTCCTGGGCCGCGATGGCAAAGTCGCCCAAACCCGGCGCGCGACGGGGCGCCTTGCCCGTGCGCTCGACAAACTCGGGCTCAAAGCAGCCCACGTGCTCAAACAGATCGATCCACTTGGCATAATCGACCACAAATATAAGTGCCCAGGGCGCCTTGGCGATCATGGGCTGGTGATCGCACAGGTCGGCCAGGCGGTCGAGCGTAGCCTGCTCGCGAATGCTCACGATGGAGTACATCATCATGGCGCCCGCCGACGGCGCGCGGCTCGCCGCGTGCAGGATCGCCGCGCGCTGCTCGTCGGTCACCGCCACGGGACGGTCGTCGTCATCGCGCGCAAAGGCACGCGTGGAAGAACGTTGCTCCAAGATATCGAGCACCGCATTGCCCGTAGCTTCGACCGGATAGCCGCCGGCGTCCACGCCCGCAGTTCCATCGCAGCACTCGACATCCGTCTTGCAAACCCGCTCGTTCATCGCCTCATCCTCGCCAATTCTTTAAGAAGCCTTTACGTTTCCGTGTAATTCCCGTCCATTATCGCGCAGGTCGCCACTCCATTGCGCAACACTGCCACACGTGCGCGTTATTATGGCTGGTTGTTGTACGCAGCCCTCAAATGCTGCGCATATCTTGGTAACAATCGGGTAAACCCCCGCTTTCGTAGGTTCTAAGTTTGTGAGGAGTCTCAGCATGTTCGCAGCCGCTATCTCGCTCGTCGGTCTTGCGGCGACCGTCTACCTTGTTTTGCGCGAGGCCAAGGCCATTCGCGCCCAGTCGGGCACCGTCGCCAAGAGCGCTCTTGGGTGGAGCGTCGCCTTTGGCCTGTTCCAGCTCTTTTTGACCGTCTGGGGCGCCATTGGCCTCGTGGCGCAAAACGAGCCGCTCGCCTTTGTGATGCTCATCCTGACCAATGCCATCCTTACCGGATGCGCCTGGGCCAGCATCGCCCGCGACCGCATCGCCCCGCGCGTCTTTGCGTTCGCCGGATCCGATGCCCCCGCCCCCACCGGCAAGCTCGCCCGCCTGCGCGGCGCCTTTGTGGGCAAACCACTCGTCGCCGCGGTCCTGTGCCTGCTGCTCGCCGGCGTCTTTGCGCTGCTGGGCATGGAGGTCTCGTCAAACCACGACTTTACCTGGGTCTACCCTCTATGCATCCTGCTCGAGTGGGCCATCATCACCACGCTCATGGCCGGCCTGTTCTTCCTGTTCCAGCGCCACGGCGCAGCTCCGGCAGTCCTGGCCTTCGCCCTCTTTGTCCTAGGCATTGCCGAGTTCTTCGTCATCACGTTTAAATCCATGCCCATCCAGCCGGGCGACCTCTCGGCCATCTCCACCGCTGCCGCAGTCGCCGGCACCGGCTACACCTTCTCGATCTCGCTGTTCTGCGTGCTGTCGATGGGCTTTACCGCCATCGGCATGCTGCTGTGCGAATACGCCGGCATCGTGGCGCCGCATCGCCAGAAGGGTGCCGCCAACGCCAAGCGCATGCTGCTCACCAACCTGCTCGTGGCCGTGCTGTGCCTGGGTGGCGTGACCGCACACGTCACGCTCATCGACTACTACAACACCCTGGGCATCACCGTGTACACCTGGCGCCCGCTCGAGAGCTACTGGCGCGAGGGCTACCTGCCCGCCTTTATTAGTGCGGCGCAGTCCATCAAGCCGCCTAAACCCGCCGATTACTCCGTCGACGACGCCAAGGCCACGCTCAAAAAGTACGCCAAGGCCTACGACAAGTCCGACGCCGCCAAGAGCGACGAGCGCGCCGCCGCAAAGGAGCAGTTCGACAGCGAGAAGCCCACGGTCGTCGCCATCATGAACGAGACGTTCTCGGATCTGTCGATCTACCAGAACATGCGCGCCGGCTACGAGGGTCCGCAGTACTTTAAGAGCCTGTCCAACTGCCTCAGCCGCGGCAAGCTCTATGTGAGCGCCTACGGCG
The DNA here is from genome assembly GCA_958412345.1 of uncultured Collinsella sp. GTDB lineage: Bacteria > Actinomycetota > Coriobacteriia > Coriobacteriales > Coriobacteriaceae > Collinsella. The sequence goes on from CATYSO010000014.1 coordinate 29,266, forward strand.
GCGGTACCGCCAATACCGAGTTTGAGTTTATGACCGGCAACTCCATGGCCAACCTGGGCTCGGGCGTGTACCCCTACACCATCTACAACATGGAAACGACTGGGAACCTGGCAGAGCAGTTCAAGTCGCTCGGATATTCCACCACGGCCATGCACCCCAACCACGCGACCAACTGGAACCGCGAGAACGTCTACAAGGACTTTGGCTTTGACCAGTTCCTGTCCATCAACGATTTCCAGGGCGCCGATACCCTGCGCGGCATGGTGACCGACCAGGCGACCTACGACAAGATTCTTGAGCTGCTCGACCAGAACGCCGATCCGCAGTTTATCTTCGACGTGACCATGCAGAACCACTCGGGCTACGACACGGGCCTGCTGCCGGTCGACAAGCAAATGCACCTGAACATCGACACGACCGACCTGGACGCCAAGACCGTCGAGGACGGCACGCTCTCCGATGTCGACGAGTATGTCTCGTGCATCGAGCAGTCCGACCAGGCGCTGCGCTACTTCCTCAACGCCTTGAGCAAGCTCGACCGCAAGGTGGTCGTGGTGTTCTGGGGCGACCATCAGCCGTTCTTCCCGTCCAAGTTCAACGACAAGTGGTTTACCGGCGAGGATGATGCCACGCACCAGGAACGTCTGTGGCAGACCGACTACATCATCTGGGCTAACTACGACGTTGCCGGCTGCGACCAGACGAGCGAGGTCGACGACCTGTCCACCAACTACCTGTCCACGCAGCTCATGCAGCTGATCGGCGCACCGCTGACCGACTACCAGAAGGCGCATATGACGCTGCGCGAGTCGCTGCCCGCTATCAACTCGGTGGGCTACGAGGACGCCAGCCTGCGCTGGGCGCTCTCCTCCAACGTCACCGGCGACGACGCTGCCGCCGCTGCCGCCACCAAGGCGCGCGAGGATTACGCCAAGATGCAGTACTACGAGATGTTCCGCGACGGCAAGAATGTGTACACCGAGCACTTCCAGACCGAAGCCAACGAGACCGACCCCAACCTGGCGCCGGGTACGACCAAGATTAAGTAGCTGCTAGCTGCTGAGCCACAACTGAAACGTCTGTCCAGGCGGAGGCATATAAGGTTCCCTGCTCGGACAGTCCTGCGCAAGACGAAGGCCACATTAAGTGGCCTTCTTTGCGTGCGGAACTCGCGATGAACCTTATATGCCTCCGCCTGGACAGACGCCCTGATGTTGGGGCGTGGCTTGTCTTGGGTGTATCGCCGAACATATATAAGTTGAAGGCCACGTTATGTGGCCTTCTTTGTTTGCGGAAAGTGTGTCCCGGAATTCTTGTCTGGAATGGGATGCAGTTTCCGCTTGGGACCCGATTGGGAAAGTGTGTCCCACTATTCAGCTGGATTCCGGGATGTATTTTCCGGTTGAGGCTCGTTGGGAAAGTGCGTCCCACTTTGGGGGCTGATTCTGGGACGTGGTTTCCGGTTGGCTCTCATTGGGAAAGTTCATCCCATTTCTCGGCCTAATTATGGGACGCAGTTTCCCGTTGAGGACCCTTTGGGAAAGTGCGTCCCGGTCTGGGCGCTCAAACTGGGATGGATTTTCCGGATGAGGGCTTGACGGAAAATGTGTCCCGTTCCGGGCGCTAATTGTGGGATGCAGTTTCCGCTTGCGGAGTCTCCACTCAACAGAAAACCCGGGTGGCCTGTTTTTTGGCTACCCGGGTTTTTGGGTTGTCGATATGTTCGACTGGCTACTAGTGGGTCTTGCGGCGCTTGATCAGCATGATGAGGGCTATCACTACGAGCGTTGCTCCCGCTGCTGCTGCGGTGGCGACTAGGGCGAATGTTTGGTCGCCGGTGTTTGCGAGGTTCTTCGCTGTGGTCGTAGTCTTGACCTTGGTGTCGGTCTTAGCTCCGTTGTCGGACTTGGGCTTGTCCGGGTTCGTCGGGGTCTCAGGAGTCTCGGGGTCCTTTGAGCCTTCGGAATCGGTTGGGCCGGCGGTGTTTACCAGCGTATGGTCCAGGAACTTCTTGGCGCCCGCACTTGCCTGTAAGAACAGGCGGCGCGTGCGGATCGGGGTGGCGTTCACCGTTGTGGGCGCCGTCTCCTCGGCCTCGATATTCACGAGCGTCGTGCCGGTGTCGAGGCCCACGTCGTTGTATCCCACGTGGCAGTAATACTGCGCACCGTCATCGTCTGCGGTCAGGTCAATCTCGAGCTTTGAGGCCGTTCCAGCCGCGAGGTTGCCATCGGCACCCACGAGCTTAAACTCTGTCTCGCCGCGGCCCTTGCGGTACCACATATAGGTCGGTGCCAGCCCTGTTTCGCTATCGTCGGCACCGAGTTGCTTCACATGGCCAATCGCCGAGAGCGTCAGGTGGCTTCCCGCCGTGCGCTCAACCGAAGAGTCGTATCCAAGATCCGACCTCTCCGCAGCATCCGCCGCAGGTCCGCTCACGGTCATCGTCATGCCATCGGGCATGGTCTTGACCGTGATGATTGCCGAGCGAATACCTGTTTCGGTCGTGGATCCATTCTTAACGGCGGCGATGGCGAATCGATACTCCGTATTGGGCTGCAGCCCATCCCACTTGAGCGAGGTCTGCGTGTTGTCGGCAATCTTCCAGCTATTGACGACCGCATCCGCCGCATTGCTCTGCAGCATACCCACGCCGTAGCTAAAGCCGCCCTTGTTTGCGAGCACGTCGTCCCAGTTAAACGCAACGCTGGTCGAATCGACAGCGTTTGCCGTAAAGCCCGTCACGGCCGGCGCTTCGGGCATCTCGACATCCTTGACGTCATAGCCCACGATCCAGAACTGATCGGTGTCCTTGGTGCCGAGTTTGCCGCCCGAGCCGTCCTCGAACTTGTCGACATCCACCGCGTTGACGCCCAGGCGCCACGCAAAGCCGTACTTATCCTTCGCGGCCTCGGGCAGGTTGTCGACGGTGCCGCCGTATTCGGTCGATTCACTCGAGGAGTTACCCGTAGTAAAGCCGGCGTTGGCACCAAAGCACAGACCGCCAAATAACTCGTGCTTTGCAAGCTTCGCGCCCATGACAACGCTGCCGTTCAGCGTAAAGCCGTACTCAAACTCCTGCTCCTCGCCCTCCTCGACTTCGATGGTCTGCTCAATGCTCGCTCCCGACTGCGCGACGGCGCCGTTAAACCCATCGTGCGTGTAGGCGCGCGTCACGCCAGGCTTGCCCAGGCCAAAGGAATCCCCAACGGGAGTCTCGCCGTTGAGCGTCGTTTGATAGGTTCCGGGTTCTCCCGACCGGTTGGTCAAAAAGTAGCTGAGCGGCGTCATATTGTGCTGTTTGGCAATGCGGTCATAGGCCTCGACATTAACGACCGAGGTCTGCGCGCCGAGCGACACGGGCGCCGCCATCACGCCCTTGCCACCAGTTTCCTCATTTTCGATCTCGTACTCGTAATAAACCATCGGAATCGTGTAGAGCACGGCCTTGTCGCCTTCGCCGGCATGCGACTCATAACTTACGCTGGCGCTGACCGTGCGCTCGCTCCGGTAGTCATAGCATCCCTCGGCGGCAAAATCGACTGAAGCATTAATCGCGACCAGGGGCGGACCGGTCTGCACCTCGACGGCAACGCCCAACTCGGCGCCAATGGTATAGCCCTGGGATGTCCCCGTGCCCTTTCCCTCTCCGTATGACGTACCACCCAGCACCAGATAGCCGTATGCCTGCTCCAGGTCCTCAACATAGGGCGCATCCTGCAGCACGGCAAGCACGCGCGGGTTGGTATAGACCTTGTAGCGGTCCTTGTACGTGATCTTGACACTGTCATTGTCGACATCGGGCAGCGCGAGCGAGATAAACGTGCCGTAGGTAGTGCCGCGACGGTTGCTCTCGCTAATCACCTGCTCCTCGCCGCGGCGCACCCTTCCGTTCTCGTCGAGCGAAAGATGCGAGGCGGTCATCCAATAGTAGTCATCGTTCTTGCGCAGGTCCTCGTCGCGGTGCTTGCCCACCACGGCGATAAAACTCTCGTTGTAGCGATCCGAACCCGAGACGCTGCCCGCCTTGACGTCGCTGATCCACACCTGCTCTATACCCTTGTGGTCATGCTTGTTGCTGCTGTTGTATTGCTGACCGCTCATGCTCATGGTTCCGACCATGGACCCCAAGCCCTGGGCCCCGCTCTGCGCCGTGTTGCAGGCAAAGTCACGAAACACGTCGCCGCCCACGAGCACCTCATCAACTGCAGGCTGCTCGGATAGGCCGTCCAGGTTGGCAGTGGCAAGGGCAATAGGCGCCAAGGTGCACGGATAGCGCTTATCCTGAGCGCTATCCTTCCATGCGCTGTTGGGCACATGCATCAGCCCATAGGAGGCGAAGAGCCCGTCTCTGTATTCCTTGCAATCGGAAAGCTTGAACTCGCCAGACTCCGAGTCAAAATACGCGTAGCGGTACAGCGCGCCGTACAGCCCCTTGCTGCCGTCAGAAGCGCCGTAATCAAAAGCGCTGCGTTGCCAGTCATAGCCCGCAAGAATAAGGCCCGTGACGGTTTCACCCGTCTTCTTTCCTTCTTCATCGTAGGCGGCAAACGTGCCGAACGTCGCATTCGCAGCGACCATGGTCTTGCCGTTCGCGGAGAGGGAGATTGCGCCCGCGTCGCCCAGAGCATCGACATGGACGAGCGCACCCTTGGATGCATCCCACGAAAACAGCTCGCAATGCGTCGACTTATCAATATTCTTCTTGCCGTAGGGTGCCGAGACCACGATGGCGAGGTCATCGCAAAAATCGCGATCGAGGTCGCCGGCCGCTAGCGAAACGACAGGAGCTGACTGAAGCTGCGTCCAGGAGTCGTTCCCGCCCTTGTTGTGCGTGGTGTAGTCCGCGGCGTTACCGGCATCGATCTTGACGACGCTTTGCTTCCAGTTGCCGCCCTCCAGGTCGTACATGTCGACTACAGCCTTGCGCACGCCGTTCTCGTCGACATAGCAGCCCGCGTAGACAAAAAGCTCATCCACACCGTCGCCATCGACATCGCCCGCCTCGACATCAAAGACGGCGTCGTGCTCTTGCAGGTAACCGGCATCCAGGTACTTAAAACGGCCTTCGTACATCATATTAGTGTTGACCGTCACCGGCAGGTGTGTGTCGAGAGTGCGCGTACGCCCGTTGCTAAACGAGTAGAGGACCAGCTCAACCTTTCCGGCGTATGACTTGCCGTCAATCGTCGTGGAGGAACTGTCGCCGTAGGCACGGAGCTCGGCAACGCGGCTCTTTTTGCCCGTGCTGGCGTCGCTGCAGAACTCAACACTCGTGGCGTGAATGCCCGAGAAACCGTTGTTGTCGTTGGCGAGTACTGCTGAGGACTCATTGTTGCTTAGGTACGACCAGGTGCCGCCACCGTAGTCGCTATGCTTGTAGAGATCGCTGTTCGTATCGAAGTTGTTGACGTTTTGCCAGAACTTTGCGGCGCCCCACACACTTCCATAGCCATCGGTGAGTTTGCTGCTGCCGCCAATGTCACCGCGCTCGACGTTCTCGAGCTTGTCGCGCAGAGTGTAGCGATTGCCATGGCTACCGTTAGCTGCCATATAGACCTCGCTGCGCGTGGCAAACGTCGTGGGGGTATCGGTGGAATAGGGGCCAACGGTATCGGCCGGAATGTCCTCGTTCGTGCCCAGGCCCAGGTCGCTATAGTCCTGCTCGGTCATATCGGTGATTGCGGGCGTGTCCGCCGCCTGGGCAACCTGGGGTGTGGCCGTGAAGCAGGCGACGCTCGTGGCGATCAACGCAGCAAGCGCCGCCGTCCCAACAAGCGGGATTTTCGACAACCGACGAATGTGGGGGTATGGAACGTACATGGGAGACCTCGCTTTACTCGAGTGGAGTGGACTCATTTTTGCAAATGATACGTCCGATGCCCGATATCACGTGTCTCATTTTCGCCAACGGCGTGTCTCATTTTTGAGAATCCGAGATGCCGCGGAAATCTTATCCCAGCTCAAAGGCCATTTCTGGGATGTATTTTCCGTCGAGTGCCTCATCGGGAAACTGCATCCCATTTCAAGCGTCGATTCTGGGACGCACTTTCCCCTTAGACCCTCAACCGGAAACCGCATCCCACTTTGAGCGCAAATTCCGGGATGCATTTTCCGGTTTTGCTCTCATTGGGAAAATGCATCCCGTTTCTTGACCGAATAATGGGACGCAATTTCCCGTTGGAGCGCCTTTGGGAAAGTGTGTCCCACTTCGACCGCCCAGAGTGGGATGCACTTTCCGCAAAGCACCTCAACGGGAAACTACGTCCCATTCCAAAGGCAAATTCCGGGACGCATTTTTCGAAAGCCTGCCCATCCGGAAAGCCCGTCCCACTTTGGACGCATCCGGGCACGGAACCATCGACCTATCAGGCCTCCCATCAATAAAGAGGCGTCCTCCCGGACGGCGGGGCACGAAGTTCATCGCGAGTTCCGCACGCAAAGAAGGCCACTTAATGTGGCCTTCGTCTTGCGCAGGACTGTAGAGCAGGGAACTTCGTGCCCCGACGCCCGGGAGGACGTTTCATTTAGAAAGATGGACCGACCGCCGTCAGCGATGGGAGCTACTCCCCCAGCACGGCCTTTTTGGCGGCTGCAGCCATGTTATCCAGATCTTCCTTGGTGGGGTGATCCTTTGCGGCAACCCAGTTGTCGAGCAGCAACTTAGCGCGGGCGTTGTCGGGATCTTGCTCGAGCATGGCCTCGTAGCGCTGCTTTACGGCAGGGCCCATCTTGCCCTGGCACATCGCCCAGCCCGCAAGCTCGGCATCCCCAGCCAAATTGGAAGTTACGCGGTCGATAATCTGCTGATAATAGCTCTGGTCGGCCCCAAAGCCGCAGGTGCCAAACAGGAAGACACGCTTGCCGTGCAAGGCGGAAAGCAACGCCGCGACCGAAGGCGTGCACGCGCCCTTGTCGCACCAAAAACCGACGAGCACCGTGTCGGCCGCGCAGGCGCCCTGCGCCTCGAGCGCAACCTGATCTGCATCCGCATCGTCGCTCAACGCCGCGGCATGGACAAACTCAACGCCCGCAGCCTGCAGAGCGCGCTTGATCGCGCCCGATACCATCCTGGTATTACCGCTCTTGCTGTTAACCACCAAAGAGCACGTCATAGTCACGTTGCCTCGTTTCCCCCAAAACTAAAGCCACTAATGTAATTTATTAGATGAATATCTTAGTACTAACGTGACAGATGTAAACCACCTTCTGTCGATTGACGACGCAGACGACATCTTTGAACAGATTTCGAACAGTATGTACTTCGGATTGAAACCGCCGCAGAACGTTTCACGAATGGCCGAAAAACTGTTTCACAAAACGCCGTCAAATTGTTTCATATAATATCGTCAATTTGTTTCACGAAATACCGTCAAATTGTGTCATGGTTTTTCGTCAAAATGTTTTACGCGCTGGTAAGATGCTATAAAACAAAATGTTTCTTTGAATGGCGGGAAGTACGATGACTAGGTATATGAGTAGATGTATCGATCGCTCAATCGAACGCGATCTTGGCATTTTTGGTGCCGTGCTCATTCAGGGACCGAAGTGGTGCGGAAAGACGACTACGGCCCAGCGATTCGCTGAATCATCGCTGTCTCTCTCCGACCCTACCGGAGACTTTGCCGCACTGCAGCTTGCCAGGATCGACCCAGCTCAAGCAATAGTCGGCGCAACGCCGAGACTCATCGATGAGTGGCAGGAAGAGCCAAAACTGTGGGACGCAATACGTTTCGAATGCGATCGTCGGACCGGTGAGCCAGGGCAGTTTTTGCTTACGGGGTCAGCAACACCAAACGACGCCGACCAACCGATGCACAGCGGCGTCGGGCGCATATCACGCTTGCGCATGGAAACAATGACTCTGGCCGAACTCGGGGTTTCCTCAGGGGCGGTCTCGCTCGAATCGCTGCTTAACGGATGCCCCATCAAAGCGGCACTTGGATCCATCAACGGCATCGCCGATATCGCCAATTTGCTATGTCGTGGTGGTTGGCCTCAGGCGGTTGGCAAGACGACTGCCGATGCAATGCGTATATCCGCTGCCTACATCGACGGTGTCTGCGAATCGGATGTTTCGAGGGTTGACGGCGTGAAGCGTGACCCGGAGAAAGTCAGGGCTCTTCTGTCTTCGCTTGCGCGCAACGAATCCACTCTTGCCGGCGAAAAGTCTCTTGAGAAAGACCTCGGCGGTGATGTATCGAGAAGTACGCTGCGGCGCTATACGGATGCCTTGCGCAGAATACACATCATCGATGATATCCCGGCTTGGCATCCGGCGCTCAGGTCTCCGGTAAAGCTGCGGCAAAGTACGAAAAGGCACCTCGCCGACCCTTCGCTTGCCGTCGCACTGCTCGGAGCAAATCCGGAGTCGTTGGCATCCGACCCGAAGACGCTGGGACTGCTCTTCGAATCCCTCGTCCTGCACGACCTTAAGGTCTATGCAGCCGCAAATGACTCATCGGTGTCCCACTACCATGACGCCGACGATCTCGAGGTCGATGCCGTTATACACAGGCGCGATGGAACTTGGATTGCCGTGGAAGTAAAACTCGGAAGTCCGCAGATCCCCGAGGCATCTGCAAACCTGCTTCGACTCGAGCGCAAACTTGTCGAGCGTGGCGAGAGACCACCCGCGGCCAAGCTCATCGTCATCGGGTTCGGCATGCCAGCCCATACAACGCCCGAGGGCATTATCGTTGCCCCCGTTGACACACTCGCGCCCTAGCGCTGCATTACATGCCCCACGGGCTTGCTCACTGGGCAAACTGGCTGCGGTAGAGCTCGGCGTAGAAGCCGCCTGCCGCCAGCAGCTCGTCGTGCGTGCCGCGCTCGATAATCTGGCCGTCGCGCATCACCAGAATGCAGTCGGCGTTGCGGATGGTGCTCAGGCGGTGCGCCACGACAAAGCTTGTGCGACCGGCCATGAGCTCGTCGAATGCCGCCTGCACCTGCAGCTCGGTACGCGTATCGATGCTCGAGGTCGCCTCGTCCAGCAGCAGAATCGCCGGGTCGGTGAGCATGACGCGCGCGATGCACAGCAGCTGTTTTTGACCCTGGCTAAACGTGCCGCCGTCCTCGCCGATGACCGTATCGTAGCCGCCTGGCAGCTGCACGATAAACTTGTGCGCATGCGCGCGCTTGGCAGCTTCGATAACCTGCTCGCGCGTGGCGTCAGGACAGCCGTAGGCGATGTTTTCCGCCACCGTGCCCTCGAACAGCCAAGTGTCCTGCAGCACCATGCCAAAGGCACGGCGCAGGCTTGCGCGCGTGTAGTCACGCGAGGAACGGCCATCGACCGCAATGCGACCGGCATCGATATCGTAAAACCGCAGCAGCAAGTTGATGAGCGTTGTCTTGCCACAGCCCGTGGGGCCGACGAGGGCAAAGCGCATGCCGGGCTTGGCATCGATGCAGATATCCTGCAGCAGTTTGCGGTCGGGCAAGTAGCTAAAGTCCACATGCTCAAAGGCGACCTCGCCCTTCGGGGCGGCAAGTTCTACAGCGTCCGACTCGTCGGGCTCCTGCTCACGGGCATCGAGCAACGCGAACATGCGGCGCGCCGAGGCGTACGCGGTCTGGATCTGCGTAATGACGTTGGTGACCTCGTTGAACGGCTTGGTGTACTGGTTGGCATAGGACAGGAAGATCTGCACGCCGCCCACCGTAAGCGCCGCGGGCACGCCCGTGATCACGCCCACGCAGCCGATCACAGCGACCACGGCATAGATGATGTTATTGATAAAACGCGTACCGGGGTTGGAGAGCGAACCCATAAACTGCGCGCGCTCGCCCGCGGTGTAGAGCTCGGCATTGAGGGCATCGAAGCGCTGCTGGGCGTTCGGGCCATAGGCAAAGGCGTCGACAAGCTTTTGCTCGCCTACGTACTCCTCGATATGACCACCGAGCTGCCCTTGAATACGCTGCTGTGCCGTAAAGCTTTTGTTGGAAAGCTTGGCGATGGCGCCGGCCGCAAAGATGGAGAGCGGCGTAACGAGCACCACCACGAGCGTCATGGTCAGGTTAATGGAGAGCATAAACGCAAGCGTGCCCACGATGGTGATGACGCCGGTAAAGAGCTGCGTGAAGCCCTGCAGCAGACCATCGCCCACCTGATCGACGTCGTTGACCATACGGCTCATAAGGTCGCCGTGTGCGTGGCTGTCGATAAAGCTGAGCGGCATACGGCTGAGCTTGTCGCTCGCCTCCACGCGCATGTCGCGCACCGTTTCGTAGGACAGGCGGTTGACGCAGTAGCCCTGCAGCCACTGGAAGGCCGCAGCTCCCACCACGACGAGCGCGAGCTTGGTGACGAGCGGCAGCAGCGCGTCAAAGTCCACCTGCCCGGCGGCAACGATGAGGTCGATGCCCTCACCGATAAGGATAGGCGTGTAGAGCTGCAGGATAACGGAGATGGCGGCACTCACAAACGAAGCCGCAAACGAGACGCGGTGCGGGCGAACATAGCCCAGCAGGCGGCGGGTCACCGCACCCACGGGATAGCGCTCGGGATCACCGGGTTGGCGCGGGCCGTCGCCCAGATCGTTGAGGTTATCGTTGCCGGACACGTTAGCGGTCATCGTGGCGACCGAACCGGAAGAAGTATACGGGTTCATCTAGCAACCCTCCTTTGAGCAAGTAGGCGCAGGGGCAGTCGGGGCGGACGCGGGCACCGTGCTCCCCTGCTGGCCCTCGAGCTCCTCGCGGCGCAGCTGCGACTGGCAGATCTCGCGATAGAGCTGGCAGCTTGCATACAGCTCGTCATGCGTGCCCAGGCCCGCAACCGATCCGTGGTCGAGCACGCAGATCATGTCGGCATCGCGCACGGTCGAGACGCGCTGGCTCACGATGACCGTCGTGAGCGGCAGCCCGCCCTCGGCGGCACCGCGCACGCTGCGCTCGCGGATGGCATGGCGAAGCGCCGCGTCGGTCTTAAAGTCGAGCGCCGAGGCGGAGTCATCCATGATCAATATCTGAGGCGAGCCCACCAGGGCGCGCGCGATGGTCAGGCGCTGGCGTTGGCCACCGCTGAAGTTCTTACCGCCCGCCTCGACCGGGGCATCGAGCCCCTGCGGCTTGTTGCGCATGAACTCGCTCGCCTGCGCCATGTCGAGTGCTGCCCAGAGCTCCTCGTCGGTTGCCGACTCGTCACGCCAGGTCAGGTTGCTGCGGATGGTGCCGCTCACCAGCGACGCGCGCTGCGGAACGGTCGCAACCACGTGGCGCAGCTGGTCAAGCTGCCAGGCACGCACGTCGGAGCCCATCACGCTCACGCTGCCGGTGCTCGCATCGTACAGGCGCGGGATGAGCGAGACGAGCGTGGATTTGCCGCTGCCCGTGCCGCCGATAATGCCGAGCGTTTTGCCCAGCGGCAGCTCCAGAGTCACATCGTTGACGGCGTTGGCAGCGCCCGCGCCAAACGAAAAACTCGCATGGTCAAAGCTCAGCGCGGAGACCAGAACAGCGCCACCCGCCAGGTCGCTCGGCTCGGGCAGTGTGACCGGCTGGTTGTCCTCGTCGGTGATGCTCGGCACGCAATTGAGCACCTCGTTGATGCGCGACGCACTGGCGCTCGCCTTGGTAAAGACCACGACCAGGTTGGCGACATACACGATGGAGGTGAGGGTCTGCGTCATGTAGTTGACGAACGCCATGACCTGGCCCTGCGTAAGATCGCCCACGTTGACCTGGATGCCGCCCACCCACAGGATGGCGCACACGCCCAGGTTCATCACCAAAAACGTGACGGGATTAAGGATTGACGAAAGCTTGCCCACCGCGATGGCGGTATGTGCCTGGTCATCGGCGGCTTGGGCAAAACGCTCGCGCTCGTGGTCCTCACGCACAAAGGCGCGAACAACGCGGGCACCCGAAAGCCCCTCGCGGCAGATAAGCGCGATGCGGTCGAGCTTTGCCTGCAGCTGCCTGTAATACGGAATGCAGCGCGCCATGACAAACCAAAACACCAGGCCGATGGCGGGCGTGCAAATCAAAAAGATCATGCCGAGCTTAAGGTCGATGGCAAGGGCCGCGCACATAGAGCCCACCGCCAGGAAGGGCCAGCGGATGAGCATGCGCACGCCCAGCGCCACAGCTAGCTGCACCTGGTTGACATCGTTGGTGATACGCGTGATGAGCGACGGCGTGCCAAAGCGATCGAGCTCGGCGTAGCTCAACTTATTGATGTGCTGGTAGAGCGCGCCGCGGATGTCGGTGCCCATGCCCTGCGAGGTGAGTGCCGCCATCTTTTGGCAGACGAGCGTAAACGAGATGCCGATCACAGCCATGGCGGCGAGCACCACGCCGTAACGGACGACGGCGTTGACATCGTGCGCGCCGATGCCCTTATCGATCATCTGGGCAATCACCAGCGGCGTAAGCAGGTCAAAGATCACTTCGATCAGCTTGCACGCAGGGCCAATCACCATATACCGGCGAAACTTACCACCAAAACGCCTGAGCAGCTCAATCATAAAAAGGCGCTCCCTATCATCATTCACACTCAATTCGAACCATGATAGTACGGTGAGCCCAAAAGAAGCGTAAACAACTCGTCATTTCTAATGGGGTTCGATTTCCAAAGAAGCGGAGAGGCGTGCATGCCCGGCCAGCGGCGCGCCAACCGCTTGGTATACTTACATTAGTGCTACCAGCTGAGTCGCCAACCCTTGAAATGAGGTGCCGAGATGAACGACATTCTCGCAAGAAGAGCAAGACGCGCAACCGTGGGCATCGCCCTTTCCGCGGCACTTGTCGCGGGAATCGCCCCCGTAACGGCGATCGCGGCAGAAACCAGCTCCCCCTCCGGTGCAGTTGCCTTGCAGACGGAAGATGCGGCCGCCGCAAAAGAAAAAGCGTATGCAGCCATGCAGGAAGCGCTCAAAAACCTCGAGGCCGCAAAAGACGCCGCAGGTCCTGAGATATTAGAGACTATCGAGCATGTGATTACCGATTTGTAATCGCTCCGCGACAGGATGCTGAAGGAAGCCGGCGACTCAAGGGGAGCTCTTCTTTGGCTACAAGCGCAGGTCAATGAAGCCCAAGCCAGATACGACGCGGCCCACAACCGGACAAGCGGCCTTCAGGCAGAATTAAATAAGGCAATCGGCGACGGAGCTTCTAACGAAACTATTAAGCAGTTGCAAAGTGAGATCATGTCGGCAGAAAGGCGAGAAAAATCTTGTGAAGATGATCTTCACCACTACCAACGCCGGCTCGAAAGCCAGGAAAGTGTCGTCGCGAAGTTCGAAGCCAATGCGGAAAGATGTCAAACCGATATCGACGAAGAGACAGCCAAGCGAGATGCGCTCCTCGACGATTTGAAAAAGGCACAAGCGGCCTATGACGACGCCTGCAAGGCATACGAAGAGGCTAAGGCCGCGGCAGACAAGGCCACCTCGCCCGAGATAACGAAACCGACCGAGACAGTGCCTCCCTCCGGCTCAACGCAACCCGCCGAGGCGACACCGCCCACCGGCTCGTCCGCGACCGGTAAAGACACCTCGCCAAGCTCCACCAAGCAGGCGAACTCGAGCAACGGCAAGCAAGCAGATACGACCGCCGGCAAGCTCGCAAACACGGGCGACGCAGCGCCGAGCGCAATCGCACTCGCAGCAGTCGCCGCCGCAGGCCTCGGAATAACCGCCACGGCCACACGCCGCATCAGGAACCCAAAATAGCTGCCAGCGGCTATTGTCTTCGCCAATCCACAAGCCAAGAGACAAAAAGAGGCCCGTTTCCCCAACCCAGGGAAACGGGCCTCTTTACTTGAAAAACAGATGGTAATGCGCCGTCTCTTGAACCACGCAGCCATCAATGCCCAGACAACACCAGCAAGCCGCATTCCGCAAGGGATAGATTAAATTAGATAAACGCGCCTTTACGGGTGATTTTTGGACGACGGGGCCCGGCCGGCGGCGAGGTGTTTGGTAGTCGAGCGATCCCGCAGGCGCAGCCGAGGACCAGCGAGACACCAAATACCTCGTCGCCGGCCGGGCCATGTCGCGGCACCAAAAAGCGCCCGTGCGCTCGATGGATTCGGATGCCCGACAGAGGCTCCTTATGGCTGCTTCCTTCCGGACCTGACCAGATTCGGAACATGTCGTCATCCGAACCCATCGAACGCGCTAGGCGCTCGGTATATCTTACCTGCTCCCGCCCGCCACGGCAAGTGGGGCGAACCCATCGGATGGATTCGCCCCACTCGCCCATATCGCTAGCGGCGCCTGCGGTACAGGACCGCGCCGCCCGCGACGGCCAGCGCGCCGATGCCGGCCATGGCGCCGAGTGCCTCAACCGGCAGGCTGCGGTCGCCGGTGTCGGGCATACCGCCCTTGGAGCTGCCGCCGGAGCCGCCGCTGCCGGAGCCGCTATCGGAACCGCCGCCCGAACCGCCGCCCGGCGTGCCGGGGTTCTCGGGGGTGCCGGGGGTCCCGGGCTCCTCGGCGTAGCTGTTGGTGAAGACCGGCGGCACGTCGGCGTCGCCCTCGTAGGAGACCTTCGCCGACAGGTAGCCCGTCTTGGTGCCGTCGGCCGCCTTGTCGCTCACCGTGACGACGATCTTGTGCACGGCCCTGTCGTAGGTCACGTGCGCCTGGCCGTCGTCGACCTCGCTCACCGTGAAGGTGTAGGTGCCGGCCTGCTTGAAGGTCAGGGCGTCGAACGTGACGCTGCCGTCGGCGGCGTTCCTGGCGGTCGACATGACCTTGCCGTCCCGGCCCTTGAGCTCAAAGCTAAACTGGCCCGCCTTGAGCTCGGCGCCCTTGAGCACCTTGGCGGCGCCCAGCTTGAGGGTGACGGGCGCGGCCTCGTAGCCGTTGGTGAACGTCACCGAGTCGTCGCCCGTGGGATTGCCCTCGGCATCCGCGAGCTCGTGCTTGACGGTGAGTTTGCCGTTGCCGGCATCGGTGACCGTCGTGCGCACGCGGTAGATCGCCCTGTCGTAGGTCACGCCGCCCGCCGTGCCGACGACCTCGCGCAGCTCGTAGCTGTGCGTGCCGGGCGCGGTGTAGGTGACCGGGTCGAGCGCGACCGTTCCGTCGGCGGCGTTCCTGCCCGTCACCGCGACGCTCTCGCTGCCGTCGGCGGAAATCTCGACCAGCTGGAACTCGAACTCGCCCTCGGTCAGGTCGCGGCCCTTGAGCTTCTTGTTCACCTTGATCTGGTCGGTGACGGAGCTCGGGGTCGGGCCCACGCCGTAGGTGTTGGTGAACTCGAACGCGCCCTTGCCCTGGGGCGTGCCCTCGGCGGGCAGGACCTCCGCGGCGATCGTTCCGGCGTTGGCGTCCTCGACCACCTTGACGGTGAAGGTCTTGGTCGCCACCGCATCGTTGACCACGCCGTCGACCGAGCCGGACTCGCTCACCTGATAGGCGAACGTCTTGGCGCGCAGGCCGTCGCCGTCGATCTCGACGTCATCGAGGTCGCTCGGCTGCCTGAACGTGACGCTACCCAGCTCGACGTTGCCGGCGGCGTCGTTGACCGCCTCGGTCACCGTCTTGCCGGAGGCGTCGACCGGTGCGGGCGCGCCGTCCAGCGGCTCGATCTTGAAGGTGTACTTGCCCGCGATGTCGGCCTGCGTCAGGCCGAGTCCGGCCTGGCCGAGCGCCAGCATCTTGGTGCCCGCGAGGTCGACCGTCGCCTCGCCGGCGCGGTAGCCATTCACGAACGGCAGCGCGCCGTCGGAGCCATCGGGGTAGGTCACGGCCACATCAAGCCCGCCCTTGCCGTTATCGGTCACCTTGACGGTGATGTCGAAGCTCGCGGCGGTCGCCGTCACGCCCTTGGGCAGTGCCGCCGTGTCCTCGGAAACGGTATAGGGGATGGACCAGGAGCCGTCGTCGGCCCAGGTGGCGGTGCCATCCATCACCATCTGCTCGAGCGCGTCGGTGGTGTAGGAGATGGACGAGAACGTGAGCTCCGCGGCCTCGCCGTCGCCGGAGGCCCGGTTGGATGCGGTCGCGACCACGTTACCGTGGGCATCGCGGACGGAGAACGAGAACTCGCCCGCCGCCGCGGGGCGGCCCGTCAGCGTCTTGGTGGCGTTGATGGCCACATTGCCCTCGCCGCCAAGCGTTCCGGTGGCCTCGTAGGAGTTCTCGAATGCGACCGTCACGGGCGCAGGCAGCTCCGCGATGTCATCGGCCGTCGAGACCTCGCTGCGGGCGACCTCGACACCGTCCTTGACGACCGTGGTCGTGACCGTGAGCTTGCCCGTCGCTGCGTCGTAGCTGGGCGCGATGGTCACCGTGCGCGGCGCGGTGTCGTTGGTGTAGCCCTCGCCGCCGAGCTTGGTCTCGGTGACGGTGAAGCTGTAGGTCTTGCCCGCGTCGGCGTCGGTGAACGTCACGTCGCCCTTCGCGGCGCCGCCGATGAGGTCGATGAAGTCGGTCGCGCCGTCATCGGCCGCGGCAACGGCGTAGGCGTCCTTGCCGGTCTTGAGGCCGAGCTTGGCGGCCGTCTCGTCGTCGGCGGCCACGGTGAAGGCGAACTGCCCCGCCTCCATGGCGCGGCCGGTAAGCGTCTTGGACAGGCGCACGCCCGCGCGGGCCGAGTAGTCGAGCCCGGTCGTGTAGGTGTTGACGAAGTCGCCGCCGCTCGCCTGCGCGATCGCGGGCGTCGAGGCCGTGAGGTTGCCGGAGCCGTCGTCGGTCACAGTCACCGTCATCGTGGCGGCGTGGCCGTCGTAGGTGACGCCGGCAATGGCCGAGCCGTCAGCGGGCCTGACCTCGCTCACCGTGTAGGTGAAGGTCTTGGCGCGCACGCGCTTGCCGCCGACCTCCGCGAACCCGGCGTCCCTGATGTCGTCGAGCGTGTAGCGGATGGGGCCGAAGTCGAAGGCGACCCTATCGCCCGCCTTGGTCCCGGCGGCCGTCACGCTGACGGTCTTGGAGCCGTCGGCGGAACCCTCGGGCATGGGAGCGCCGTCATCGCCCGTGAGCGTGAACTGGAAGCTGTCGCCCTCCGCCCAGTCGCGGCCCTCGAGCGCCTTGGTGAAGAGCCCCGCAGTGGAGACGTCCCGGCCCTCGGTGACCGTTCCGTACGTGTTGGTGAACGCCGCGGTCGCGCCGCCCTCGGTCACGGTGCCCTCGGCCCCCTCGGCCGCGGTCTCGTAGCCCTCGGCCGCATCCTCGGTCACGGTGTAGCTTGCGCCCACGGGCAGGCCGGCGATGGTCTTCTCCCCGCCGTCCCTGAGCGTGAAGGTCGCCCTGCCGTCCGTGAACGTCACGGCGTTCTCGCCCTCGCCGAAGGTGCCGGAGACGGGCTCGCCGTCCCCGTCGGTGAGCGCCACCGTGAAGCCGAACTCGCGCTGGCTGTCGCCGCCGACGACCGTCTTCTTGACGGTGAGGCTGCCGGTCTTAGCGGTATTGGTGAAGACTGCCGCCTCGACCGTACGCTCGGCAGTATTACCGGCATCGTCGGTCAGCTGTGCAATCTTGGTCTTGGCAGTCAGCTTGCCGGCGCCCTCGTCGGTCACCGTGACGGTGGCGCGATAGGTAGCCTTCGAGAACGTGAGTGCTGCCTCGTCACCCGCCTGCTCGGCAATCACATAGGTATAGGTTCCGGGCTTGGTGTACTCAATGGTGCCGAAGTTGCCGACCTGGGCATTCTTGTTCAGCGTGATCGTCGACACGCCGCCCTTGGCGCCCCTGGGCATGGGCGCCTCGCCCTCGGCGGTCAGCGTCATGGTAAAGGCATCCGACGTCGTCCAGTTGCGTCCGGAGATCTTCTTTTGGACCTTAAAGGCGTTCTCCACCTTCGTGGACTCCACGCTATAGATGTTGGTGAATCCGACCTGCGTCGCCTGTCCGACGGTACCCGCCTGGGTGTTCGTCTTGTCGGCAACTGCAAAGCCATCCTCGATCGTCATGAGGTCGCCCTTGGAGTCGAGCTCCTGCACCTCGTAGTGCGCGCCCGTGGGCAAGGTGACCGTCACGGAACCGCCGGCCTTGAGTGCGATGGTATCTCCGCTCTTAATCTGACCGCTTACATAGGTGCCGTTGATGCCGCTGGGGCGACCGGCATACGCAAAGCTACCGGTCAGAGGCATTGCGCCATCGGCCTGGTAGAGCAGCACCTTAAAAGTGAATGCCTTGTTGGGTGCCGTGATGCCCTCGGCTGCCGTGACCGTCTTGCTCAGCGTCAGGTGGCCGTCAGAGACCTCATCGGTAGTGGTGTTGGTCTTGACGGCAGGGTTGTTGCCAACCTTCACCGACGCCTGGTTGGAGATGTCATCCAAAGCGCCGCCACTCTTAAACGCGTCCTCGGTCACGCGGACCTTAAACTGAACCGTGCCCTCCTCGCCGGCGGGAACATCCGTCAGCTTCCAGGTGAGATTGCCGTCCTTGTCCTTGGAGCCGGCATCCTTATGGTCGCCCGCGAACTCCACGAACTCGGTCCCCGCAGGAACGGTATCGGAGATCGTCACCGTAGCCGGCGCGCCCTCGGTATTCTTGTAGCTAATGGTATAGGTAAGCTCATCGCCCAGCTTGACACCCGACCCCGTCGAATCCTGAGCATCGCTCTCGGACTTCTTGGGCACGTAGTTAGTCGTGGTGCCGGTATAGCTCTTTTTGCCGACCGTGACGGTGGCGTTGTTATTGATAGTGCCGACCGTACCCTGGGCATTCTTCACGGCGTCCTCGGTAATCTTGACGCGCACGCGCACCGAACCGTAGCTGCCCGCAGGCTGCTCGCCCAGGGTCCAGGTGAGCGACTGGCCATTCGCGGCGCCCTTATCGGCGTTCTTGCCCTCAAAGGCCTCGAACACAACGCCGGCGGGCAGCTCGTCGGTCACGGTCACATCAGCCGGAACCAGATTGTCTTTGGCATCGGCCTCGGTGTTGGCCCAGTTGATGGTGTAGACATAGGAGTCGCCCACGGAGAGCAGCTGCCCGTCGATATCCACGCTGGGCTCCGCGACCGTGCCGATCGTCTTGACCTTATCGCGTGTGTTGTGGAAGACGATCTTGCCGTCCTCGGTACCATCGCGATAGGTCACCTTGGACGTAAGGTTACCGTTGTTGTTGTCGGTCACCTCGAGCAGCACGCGGCACGTCGCGGACGTATCCACAGGGCGCACGCCCTCGGGCAGGTTGGCCAAGCGCTCCTTTGCCACCAGGTTAAAGCTGTAAGTGGTGGTGTGGTCGGCATTATGCTGCTTGGTGGCAAGGCCCTTCGCCACAGCGTCGTCAAGATCAGTTGCCGACTCATGAGATTCGCTGGTAGCGTTGCCAAGCTTAAAGTAGACCTTACCAAAGTCGACCTTTGCGGTGCCGTTCTCACCCGCCTGAGTCTTGCCCTCATCCATCTTTTCGAGCGAGCCGTCGGCTTTCTCCGCATACACGTCAAACGTATACTGGCCAGCCTCAATCTTATCGCCGGAGTCCATTACCTTCTCGGCAGCAAGACCGTCGAATGTTCCGGACGCGGCATAGCTGTTGGTGAAGAACACCTGAGCCTCGACAGGACCCTTCTCGGAGTTCTTTTCGTCCGCAGAAAGCTCTTTTTTATCAGCGTCAAAGTGCTTGACCGTGGTCACGGTATAGAGCGAACCGTCACCACGACTCTTGACCGCAATCCCTACCGTCCAATAGGTGGAATCGTAGACGTAACCGCCTTGCTTGCCGTTATTCTCGACCACCTTATAGGTGAACGTCTTGCCCACGTCGCCCGTCGCAAAGGTCAGACCGCCCAAAATATCGGTGTAGGACGTGCCATCGGCCTGCGGCTCATCGTTGGTGACGGTGAGCTTGCCATCTTCCTGGCGCAGCAGCGCCTTAAGCTTTTCGGTCGAGGCGGCGTATTCGGTCGAGTCGGCGTCGGCCGTCACCGTAAAGCCAAACATGCCGGCATGCAAATCCTTGCCCTCAAGCGTCTTGACGATCTCCAGACCGCCCTGGAGCTCGTAGCTCGTTGAAGTTTGGTAACTATTGGTAAAGATGAAGCCTTCCGAGCCGGTCGTGCCGTCGGCGCGGGCCACAAGCTTGCCGCCCTCATCGGTTACGGTGACCGTCACGGTATAGACGTGCTGGTCGTACTTCCACTCGCCGGGGCCGCCGTTCGGAGCCACCTCGTTAATGGCGAACGCATACGTGCCCGGCTTGTTGAAGGTGAGCGTCGAGAAGTCAATCTTATCGTGCGCGCCGTCGGCAAGCTTGTCCCTTGTTTGCCTCTGCTCGGTGTAGCCGTTGTCCGCACTCATCGAAGAGCCGGTGATGAGCTTGCCGTCGATGGCAGCCCGGGTAACATCATCAGCCGCGGTCATGGCAAACGTAAACTTGCCCGGAGCATCGGCGCCGGCAACCACCTTCGTCACGGACGGGGTGTAGGTCGCCGCCTCGGTGACCGTATAGGTATTCTTGAATTTGACCGTCGCAACACCGGTAGATGTCGCGTCCGCCGGATAGATCCACTGGCCCTCAAGCTCATCCCTGCCATCGACCTGCTTGCTTACCGACGTCGTGACCCTGAGCGTGCCGTCGCCGTTATCCGCCACGACAGCCCTAACCGTATGGACCGTCTTGTCGTACGCATAGCCCGTCGCCTTGTCGTCAATCTCGCTCACCGTATAGGTGAACGTCTTGCCAGCATCATTCTGAGTGAGGGTCAGCCCACGCTCGGGAACCAAGCTCACGGTCTTGGGAACATTGGCCTCAACATTTGCGGTCTCGTAGACCTTGCCGTCCGTGGAAATGCCGACCTTGTTGGCAGATGTCTTGTCGGCAGGCTTGACGATATAGCGGAACGTGCTCTTGGGCGAGCCAAACACCGTTGCGCCCTCGGGGTACGTCAGCGTCTTCTCGATCTGCAGACCGCCGGCGACGCCATAGTCGAGGCTTGCCTTATAGCGATTCACGAACGAGACAGCGGGCGTTGTGGTGCCGGCCTCGCTTGCATCGTATTGCTGCACGTAAGTATGCGAATCTTGCTTGAGCTGGACGATCTTTTCGTCCGTCAGCGCGCTCGCGTCGGCGCCGTCGCCCAGCAGCTCCGTCACACCCGCACCCTTGAGCACGGTCGTCACGGTATAGAGCTTAGCGGGGTCGTCCTTGTGTGCAAGAACCTTGACGAGCACGATAGCGTCACCAGTGTAGCCGGTGTCATAGGTGTAGCTGGCAGCAGCAGGCTGGTTCTCGTGAATGCGATAGGCAAACGTACGACCCAGGTCCTGTTCCGTGAGCTTACGGACAAAGAGCTCCTTTTTCCCGCTCGCGCCCACCACGGCACCGGACACGCCGGCCTTCGCCGCCTTGTTGGACAGGGTAGCCTCGGCGCCATCGACCGAAGTCTGAATTCCGTCGTACCAAAGACCCGTCACGGCAAAGGTAAACTGCCCCGCGGTAGAGGCGCGACCCTCAAGGGTCTTGCTCACCGTCACGCCACCAAAGGTGCCCGACGCATGGTATGCGTTGGTGAAGGCGGCCTTGTCGGTTACGACCTTGTCCGCTTCGGAGGCGCCGGTGTTGGCATAAGCCACGCTCGACACATGCAGCTTGCCCGTGTGGTTGCCCGTGTGGTTGCCCGACTCGTCCAGATCGGTCACCACAACGGTCGCGCGGGCGGTGTGCTTGTCCATGGACATGCCCGCCTGGCCATCCTGCGCAGCATTCTCGGTGATGTTGAAGCTAAAGGTGCCCGCGCGATTGAACGTCACGGTCGGAGCAGCTTCGGTGCCAAAGGAGAACGAGGCCACGCGTCCCGACTCGGGCGCGCTGGCGACAGCCTGGTTGGCGTTAACGGCAACAGCCCCATCCTTCACCGCCTGCTTTGTGGTCTTGCTCAAACCGGTCGTACTGGCATCATCCGTAGCGGCAGTGAGGTTAAAGATATAGCTCTCGCCCTGGTTCCAGTCACGACCGCTCACGGTCTTTTGGCCCTGCAGGGTCACGCTCGTGGGATCCACACTATATATATTGGTAAAGGAGGGCGTGATATTCTTGCCCAGCTGCTCTACCGAGTTGTTTTCTGCGGCCTTGTAGTACTCGATCGAGGTCTGGATGCCAGCACCCTTCTTGGCGTTGCGCACCACGGCGTAATAGACTGATCCGTCGTAGTTGTAGGTCATGCCCGCAACGCTACCGAGATTCTCAGTAAACCTGTACACGTAGGCGCGTCCCGCATCCGCCTTGGCGGTATAGGAGATCGCCGGCCACGTCACCGTACCTTTATCGTTGTTGCCCACGGTCACGGTATTGTCCTTGGCGCCCTCGGGCATGGGAGCCGTCACGCTCGCATCGACCGTATTGGGACTGAACGCAGCGTTGACATCCGCTAGGCCGCCCACACGCTCGAGCTTAAAGCTAAAGGCGTTCTGGGAAAGCGGGAAACTCCCGGCGTTGTCGGTCAGGATCTTTTGAGCATGGATGATGATCTTCGCTTCGTGTGTATCGTAGTGGTTGGTGAAGGTTGCGACCTTACCGGCAACATCCGTCTTGGTGTCGACGCCCGCGTCGTTGCACTCCTGCACCACCTTCACGCTCGCAACGGCCAGAGCACCGGCATGGTTATCCTCCACCACGACCGTCGCGGTATAGACGGCAGCAGAATAGCTTATGCCGTCCGCACCGGCATCGGAGCCGGGGATAACCTCCGAGATGGTATAGGTGTAGGTACCCGGCTTGGTATAGGTGATGTCGCCAAACGTCGCCGGCTGATCGTTGGTGAGCTCGACCGTAGCCACCTTGCTCTTGGCACCGCCGGGCATGGGGGCGCCGTCCTTAGGCGTAAGCTGCACGGTAAAGGAATCGCCATCGGCCCAATTGCGACCCTCGAGCACCTTCTTGGCGCTTAGGCCATTCTTTACGGGGCTGACACTGTATTTGTTGATGAACTCGAGCGTGTTGCTCGCGGGAATCTTTCCGTCCACGAGCGCGGCGATTGAACCCGTTATGGTGTTGCCGGTTCCCGACTGCTTCTCGCCGCCGACCATGCGTCTCACGAGGCTAAAGCCAGCCGGAAGCACCGACTCGTCGGCAGAGCCGGTCACAGTGTTAACGATGCTCGCCAGCACATTGCCACTGGACTCCTCGCCCTTAGTGGTGAGCTCGCTCACGCTATAGCTGTCGCCCTTCTTAAGGTCGTATACGCGAATGGTCTCGCCGGCCTTGATGGAATGGGTGTCGCCGTTATTGAGTTTGAAGGACTCGCCCGCTGGCTTGCCGTTCGCATCGAACACCTGCGCCTCGTAGCCCTTCTGGGACTTCGGCAGGGTGAACTTAAACGTAAAGGTCAGGTCTTTGCCACCATCCTTGGTAGGCGCGGTAAGCCCCGTATCCGCCGTCACGGTCTTGGTCACTTGCAGACGCGCCACGCGACGGTCGGTATACTGCACGGCCGTCGCCGTGGTAAAGAGATGATTGAGCTGGAGCGTGCCCAGATCGGTGCCATTGGTGGCATCATCATCTTGATAGAGGGCCATGCGGTTGATACCCGTGTCGGCAAAGATCGTCGCCAGCTGGCCGTTGCGCTTGCCACCATCCTCGACATAACGCAGAACGGTCTTGGTGCCCTGCATCGCCTTGTCATAGCGCATGTGCATCAGGTCGTTCGCCAGAGAAGGCGTTACACCCTCGGCGGTGCACTCCTGGCCCCACGTCAGGCTTCCGCTGGCGTCAACGGTCGCACTCTGCAGCTTGCCCTTGATGTGCGTAAGCGTGTTGTCGATCGAGTCGGGATAGCCAAACTGTGCCAGCGAGGCAATCAGCGAGCCCGGGCCGCTCATGCTGCGCACGCCGTCGTTCTCCTCGCCAGCATCCACGTACACGCCCGAATCGTCCACGATCACCTTGGTGATGGTGTTGTTAATCTCATAGCCATCCGGGCTTACAGACTCACGCAGGTAGTACGTACCCTTGATAAGGGGCTTTTGCTTTGTCGAATCGAGCGGGAAGCATGCGGCGCCCTCAATGTCATACGGATAGGTCATGCCGTTTGCCTGCACGGTGTCATACGGCTCGGCACCCGATTTAATGGCATAGGTTTTAGGGCTATTGCCGGTAACGTCCTCGGCCTTGTACAGATCAAACGTCGCGCCGTTCACAGGCTTGCCCAAGTCATCGACCTTCTGTACAAACAGACGGTTCTGAACGTTCGTAAGGTGGATCACGGTTGAGAACTGCCTGTTTATCGACTGGTATTCAACCATAGAGGTGTTCTCCGTGGTTGCCTCTGCCAGAGACGACGCCGTGGTGTGATACACCGCCACGGTATAGTCGGCATTCGACTTGTCCTCCATCATGGCAGCGTACTTCTCGATATCGCCGGGCAGCGACCTAACCGTTACCTCATAGTCGCCCCTGGTGTTAACGGCAAAAACGCTCGTGTCCTTTGACTGGGCGGCCTCAACCGCGCCGGCAATGCCGTGTTCGGAGCACAGCGTATAGCCATCGAGCGGATTGCCCGTGACTGCCGTCCATGCATTTTCGCTTTTATGGTCCTCGCTCGCACCGGTGAGCTTGAGCACGACGGCAAAGGTCGTGCCCGAACTAATGGGATTTTTCTTATTGTCTTTTGTTTCTTTGGACAGGGAGATGGTCTCCTTGGCGGCCAGATAGCCGCCGTTGAGCCACATACGACTACCCGTCCATTGTTTGCCGTCGGCTGTGGTGACCGTTGTTTCCGGGGCAACAACCACGCCGCCCGTGCCACTCGCCGCGGCCTGCTTGTATTGCAGATGCAGCTCACCTGGCGTCGCGGTGGTCGACGAGGTCAGACTCGAGCGATATCCCTCGGGCAGGCCTTCCTCTTTGAGTACAAAGTAGTCGTGCCCTGCGGCATGCTCTTCGTCGAAGGAGAGAACGGAGCCATCCGACTTCCCATCCGACTTCAGGAGTACCAGCTGGCCCTTGGCGTCCGTCGTGCCCTGGGCGACGAGCTCGCCCGCATTCCAGTCGGCATTTGGTCCATTGGACCGATATAGCTTGAAGGTTGCGCCTTGGACCGCCTCGCCGTTCTGGTTGACCTTCTCGACCTCGGACGACGGCAGGGTGGTGAGGTTGAACTTAAGCGACATGTTCGATGCGCCCGCGCCGCGCTCCAGATAGAAGAAACTCAGCTTGTGCTTGGTGCTGCTGCTGAAGGTGTTGCCGGTAAAGTTGGAGGTGGCACCGGCGGCGTCGAACTTCGCCTTGATGGTGGTTTTTTCGATTTCCTTCTTGGTTCCATTCGCACCGTCGACATGACCGACTTTCACTTCGCCGGTAGCGAAGTTGATATCAAGCGTCGCCTTCTCGTGGATGCCGCCCAGATCGCCCACGAGCACGCCATCGATGTAGACCCAAACGTCATCGTCGCCCGAGAACTCAAAGATCATGTCTTTGTTATCGGCGGTCTTGCCACCGTTAGGTTGGACAAACTCCGTGGTCATGGACATGCCAAAGTGGTGGTTAAGCTTATCGTTCTCTCCGTCCTTTATTCCTATAGGAGAGAGGTTTTTACCCGACTCGGTAAAAACCTTGTCAGCCGAGTCAAAGGGGAAGAACTGACCTAGATTCTCACTTGATACGCTTTCCTTATATACGCCCGCAGAGTCGTAGACGTTAAAGGAGTTCGTTGTTTGGTTATACACGGCATAGTTGCCCTTAGAACCGTACGAGTCGTAAACGTAATAGCCATCCTCGAGCTGGAAGAGGCCCTTCACGTTGTTGTAGACGGCTTTGCCGTCCTGCTGGTGATTTTCCTGGCTGGCGTTGTTAAAGAGGTATGCGAGCGATTCGTCAGTGTACTTATCGCTCGAACCGTAGGAGGTATACGTACCGGCATCGATCGACGGGTAACCGCCTACCAGCTTCTTCTTCACAAAAGAAAGGCGTCCGGAACCATCAATAACGCTTTTGCCCGTCCATTTGTTAATGCCCGTGCCTGCGCCACTATTAAATTTGAGCTGATGACCCTTATTGATGCCGCCGTTAATATTATCGACAGTTGCCGATTTATCGTTGTCGCCATCCACGACCCAGTAGTCAAACAGATTGACCGTGGTGTCGGTGGGATTCACCGTCTTTACGGTATGGTTGCTATAGGGAACAACCTGGTCGGCCAACGCACTCGTTGCACCAAACAAGAGCGCACACGCCGCCAGCGGAACGGTCAAAACCCTTAGAACACGCTTGGCTGTATTGGTTTTTGTGCCCAAAGGCTTCAATATTTCTTGAGCTTTCGCATATACGCGATTCATGAAGGCCCTCCCCAATCCATGAGGACGGCAAGCAGTGGCTCGCTATATGTGTGTCGTCGTCCCCATCGATGCAAATATACGCCCCCCCCCGCGCAGAAACGCAAGGCGGGTCATCGCTATATACTTAAAATTGTAGCAATTTGAGTGACCCGAAATTCCGCATCAAGTTGCAACTCAGGCTCAAAATCGAACCATTCACGCCACACAAGGTAGCTAAAACAGCCCCGTCCCAAAATGACTGGTCGAAGTTGCGGTGGAATAGTTCCTGTTTGGCTGCTCAGGCCGCAAAAACAGGAACTATTTCACCGCAACTTATCGGGGGATGCGTTTTAGATGCGGGCGAGGTCGTAGGCTTGGGCGGCGGCTTCGCCGGCGCAGATGAGATTGGTTGTGGCTTCTTGTGAGTCGAGCGCTTGGTCGAGGAGCATGGGCTTGCGACAAATCGGCAGCACCAGGTCGACGCCTTGCTCGTATACCGCATCCAGGTTGTCGGCGCGACCGCCCACGACGGCGACCACCGGCTTGCCGAAGCGCTTGGCGCGACGCGCCACGCCCACCGGGGCCTTGCCTGCGGCGGATTGCTCGTCCATATTGCCCTCGCCCGTTATGACCAGGTCCGCATCGCGCACGCGCTCGTCAAATCCCACAAGGTCGAGCACCGTCTCCACGCCCGAGCGCAGCTCGGCACCAAGTGCCAGCAAGGCAGCCCCCAGCCCACCGGCAGCGCCCGCGCCCGGCACGCCGAGTACCGAGCCAAATGTCCGCGCACCCTCGGGCACACGCAACAACTCCCGCGCTCGAGCCTCGGCAATCGCCGCATCAAGCAGGCGGCCGTAGCCGACCATCCAACTGTCGTACCTGTGCAGCGCCTCGGCGTCGCCCGTCGGCAGACCCTTCTGTCCGCCGAACACCGCCAGCGCGCCACGACGTCCCACAAGCGGATTCTCGACATCGGAAAGCACGACGATGCGCACGCCATCCAACGCCCGCACCGCCGGCACCAGATGAACACCGGCCACTTGCTCAAGGCCCGCAAGCCCCGGCGCAATATCGCAGCCACGGTCGTCGACAAGACGCGCGCCCAACGCCTGTAGCATGCCGGCGCCACCATCGTTGGTGGCGCTGCCACCCAGTCCTATATATAGAGTCTTCGCCCCCGCGCGAACCGCGCGAAGCATCAGCTCGCCCACGCCATAGGTCGTAGCGGCCAACGCCGCCGACTCCGTGCAGGGCGAATACCCAATGCCCGCAGCCTCGGCCATCTCAATGACAGCCGATTCGCGCTCGACATCCACCAGCATCCGGGCAGGCACGTGCTCGCCCAAGGGCCCTGCCACTTCGCAAGTCACGACCTCACCGCCGCACGCGGCGACGGCGTCGAGTGTTCCCTCGCCGCCATCCGCCAGCGGCAGCGTGCTTACCTCGGCATCGGGCCACACGCGGCACACGCCCTCGGCAACCGCCGACTCCGCCTGTGCACTCGATACGCTGCCCTTAAAGGAGTCGATCGCCAGCAGCACGCGACGCGGTCGGCGCTGCACAGGGCCAAAGTCGACCGCCGCACCAACGCCCTCGCCAGCATCCGCGAGCGCCGCAGCATGAGCAGCATGCGCCTCAAGATCGAATCCGCAACTGCAACCGCCGCCATCCGCACCACGCAAACCGGCAAAATAGCTGCTCAGCACTTCGCGGCACTCGTCTGCCAGCACGCCGGCCGTCACATTAAAGCGATGATTCAGGCGCGAATCGGCATTGAGGTCGTATAGCGAGCCCAGCGCGCCCGCCTTGGCATCGGCCGCACCATACACGCATCGCCCCACGCGCGCGTTGACCATAAGGCCCGCGCACATGCAGCAGGGCTCGAGCGTCACATAAACGGTGCAGTCGGAAAGGCGCCAACGGCCGAGCGCCTGAGCGGCGGCGCACAACGCCGCAAACTCAGCATGCGCCGAAGGGTCTTGATCGAGCTCGCGACGATTGTGCGCCCGCGCGACGATCTCGCCCGCGCACACCACCACGGCACCAATGGGCACCTCGCCCACCGCCGCGGCAGCGCGTGCCTCAGCCAGCGCTTCGCACATGAACTTCTCGTCGATTTCGGTGATCGTCATCGTTCGCCTTCCCTGTTGCAAATTCAAAACGATGCTATCATTACGACTCACGGAGAGATGGCAGAGCGGTTGAATGCGGCGGTCTTGAAAACCGTTGAGCGCGAGAGCGTTCCGGGGGTTCGAATCCCCCTCTCTCCGCCACTTTTAGTGATTCACCGGCGTCATGGTCCGCTCAAACAGCACATCGACCACGTCGGCCATCTCAGGTCGACGCTCAAGATCGTGGCCCGATTCCCACCATATCGTGAAAAGTCGAATAATACCGCCGGCGACAAACTCAGACATCGTCTCGAGTGACACGGGGGCCAGGGCATCCTCGGCAAGCACGTTCATCACACGCTCGCGGATGGAGCGGGCAATACGGTCGCAAATAACGTTGGTCAGCATTCCCGACATGCTGCTCGCCAAAATGTTGTCCATGAGCTGCTCATGGGCCAGAATCAGGTCCATGGCATCGTCCAAAATCGCGTGCCGAAGCGCACGCACGTCCTCGGCAGACACTGTGCCGGCCTCATCGGGCTGTTTTTGCGGCAAGCCGGACATGAGCTCATCGATATAAAAGGCAAAGTAATCGTTCTTGTCGCGAAAGTGCTTGTAGAACGTCGTGCGGCGAATCATGGCGCGGTCGCACAGCATGGCAACCGTCAGGTCCTCAAAACGATGCTCCTCGAGAAGCTCGGTGAAAGCATCGAACAGGGCACGGTAGGTTTTCTTAATGCGAAGGTCCACTGGTATCGCCATCCTCAAGGCAAAGACAACACTCGTCAATCTGTCGCATATCTTACACCTGTACCTCGCGCGTTTTACCCCGGTGCCGACCCCGCCGAAAACACAACGCTTACCGGAAAGTTCGGCACGGCAAAACGTTGCGGGTATACTAGTAGCGTTATACCAACGGCAGCTGGCGCATGCCGCCGCGGCCATTCGAAACGGAGACATCATGATTACCGTCATCATCGGCATCGTTGTTGTCATTGTGATTGTCTGCGCCATCGCCGGCATCTACAACAACATGGTCACCAAGCGTAACCGCATCGATAACGCCTGGCAGAACATCGATACGCAGCTGCAGCGCCGCAACGACCTGATCCCCAACCTGGTCGAGACCGTCAAGGGCTACGCCAAGCACGAGCAAGAGACGCTCTCCGCCGTGATCAGCGCGCGTAACACCGCCGTCAAGGCCACCACGCCCGAGGCCAAGATGGAAGCCGACAACGTGCTGACCGGCGCGCTGCGCCAGCTCTTCGCCGTGGCCGAGGCCTACCCCGATCTGAAGGCAAACACCAACTTTACGCAGCTGCAGGCATCGCTCGAGGATACCGAGAACAAGATTAGCTATGCACGCCAGAGCTACAACGACTGCGTGCTCAGCTACAACAACGCCATCCAGACGTTCCCGGCTGTCCTCTTTGCCGGCATCTTCCAGTTTAAGGAGCGCCAGGGCTTCGAGGCCGCCGAAGCAGCCCGCCAGGCCCCGACCGTCAAGTTCTAGTAGTTTGACAGCGCATCTTTAATCGGCCAAATGCATAAACCGCCCCGTCGAATGCATACTTCGAGGTAGCGCGCAGAGATGTGGTGTAAGAGGCGGGGCATGCCCCGCCTCTTCCCTT
>CATYSO010000015.1 GCA_958412345.1 uncultured Collinsella sp.
GGCCGGGGTGCCTACTTTGTTTTGAGAAGTTCGCGAAGCCCACTTCTCAAAACAAAGTAGGCACCCCGGCCCTCGTCCGTGAATTTTTTCCGCTGGGCGAGCGGGGCTGCGGGCAATCTGCTCCAATGTTTCCAAATGAATACGCTGCGAGCCGTGAGAGACGATTCTCCCCGCAAGCACTCTAGTATGCTAAAGTACCCAGAAGACCGGCGGAGCCATGCCGGTCTTCTGCTCTATATGAAACACAGCATGAGGAGGCTCACCAGATGACGGCCACACCGTGGGGATTCCGGGACATATTGCCCGAGGAGGCTCAGGCGCGCGAGGAGATCGCATGTACGGTGAAGGGCTGCTTCAGGGAGCATCATTACCTTCCGGTCGAGACGCCGTTGCTCGAGGACAAGGGTTCGCTCGAGGAGGGCGGCCGCATTGCGGACACGCCGTTTAAGCTCTTTGATGACGACGGTCGCCTGCTGGTGGTCCGTCCCGACAACACGTTGCCGATCGTGCGCCTGGTTTCGACCCGCATGCGCGCGGCCGACCTGCCCCTGCGCCTTCGCTACGAGGCGCCGGTGGTTCGTGAGTGCCAGCGCAATGCCGGTGGCTCGCGTCAGTTTACGCAGCTGGGATTTGAGCTCATCGGCGTGGGCGATACCGCAGGCGATGTCGAGATCGTCGCGCTCGTGGCCGAGGCGGTGCGCAAGCTTGCGCTGCCCGATGCGCGCATTATCGCAGGTAGTGTGCGTCCTTTTAAGGAACTGCTCGCGGCGTGCGAGGATCGCGAGCTGGCTGCCGAGGCCCTGCGCTGCGTACACGCCAACGACTTTGTGGGCCTCGATGCCCGCGTGGCGGCAAGCGCCGAGTCCGATACCGTCAAGGCCGCCATTAGCGAGCTGCCGCGCCTGCACGGTGGTGCCGAGGTGCTCGACCGTGTGGACGCGCTGCTGGAGGCCGCCGGTATCGTCGCGCCGCTGACGCGCGAGCTGCGTGCCCTGGTCGAGGGTCTGGCACCCGAGGATGCCCAGGTGCTGTCGTTCGACTTCTCTATCATGAACTCTTTCGATTACTACACGGGCCTGGTCTTTAAGGCCTATGCCGGCGGCTTGCCCGATCCGGTTGGTTCGGGCGGACGCTATGACTCCATCTTTACCGGCGCATTTGGCGACGGCATCGAGGTGCCGGCGGCGGGCTTTGCCTTTTCGCTCGAGCGCCTGGAGGCCGCGCGTACTTCGGCCGAGGACGCTGCCCCCGATGGCGACCACGCCGTGGGTCGTGGGGCCGAAGGTCCGCTGCGCATCGCCGTGCCCAAGGGCTCGCTTAAGGCCGACACGCTCGACGTGCTCGAGGCCGCGGGTCTGGACGTCTCTGAGCTGCGCGACCCCGGCCGTCACCTGATCGTGCGCGGTCGCGACACGCGTGCCGGCGAGGGCGCGGTCGGCGATATCGAGTTTGTCATCGTGCGACCCAGCGATGCACCCGCCTTTGTGGGTTGCGGTGGTGCCGACTGCGGCATCTGCGGCTGGGACTCACTCATCGAGGC
The DNA here is from genome assembly GCA_958412345.1 of uncultured Collinsella sp. Lineage (GTDB taxonomy): Bacteria > Actinomycetota > Coriobacteriia > Coriobacteriales > Coriobacteriaceae > Collinsella. Next base: position 1,541 of record CATYSO010000015.1, read on the forward strand.
TGACCTCAACTTGCTGCAGCTGGTCGATTTGGGCTACGGCCTGTGCACCTTTATTGAGGCGGAGCCCGCATGGCGCGCCGGTCAGGCCGAGCGCAACTACGCCCGTCGCGGATCGCTTCGCGTGGCCACCAAGTACCCGCGCATCGCGAGTGCCTGGTATGCCGAGCGCGGTGTGAACGCCGACATCGTTTCGCTGCACGGCAACATCGAGCTGGGACCCATCGTCGGCATGACCGATCGCATCGTGGACATTACCGCCACGGGTGCCACGCTGCGCGACAACGACTTGGTCATCACCGGCCGCATCATGGACTGCACGGCCCGCTTCTTTGTCAATCCGGGTGCCGCGCGCCTGGATCCGCGCGTACGCAATCTGGCAGATCGCCTGGCCGCGGCCGTTAAGGACAAGCATTTTGAGCCCGTCGCGGGCTCGGCACAATAGCGCGAGCGCGCACGGGCGCCCCAACGTACGGGCTGCGGGTCGATTGGCGCCGCCGCCCGGCCTCTCGTTTTTCGAACACAACCTCGACCGATAGGGGATACCGATATGAAGACCATCAAGCTTGCTCCCGGTGAGCGCCTCGTTACCAACCAGCTCAACCGCAAGGGTGTGCTGCCGCAAAACATCGTCGACGCCGCCCGCGATATCGTGGCCAACGTGCGCGCCAACGGCGATGCCGCGGTGCGCGATTACTGCCAGCGTTTTGACGGTGTTGAGCTGGAGAGCTTCCGTCTGCCGCAGGAGCAGATCGATGCCGCGCTCGAAGGCCTCGACCCGGCTTTTGTCGCCGCGCTCGAGAAAGCCGCGCGTCAGATTCGCGAGTTCCACCAGCGCGAGGTCGAGCAGAGCTGGTTTACCACGCGCCCGGACGGCACGATGCTCGGCGTTAAGGTGACCCCGCTCGCGGCGGCCGGCATCTACGTGCCGGGCGGTCGCGCGCAGTATCCCTCCACGGTGCTCATGAATGCCATTCCCGCCAAGGTCGCCGGCGTCAAGCGCGTGGTCATGGTGACCCCGCCGCAAAAGGACGGCCTTATCAGCCCCTACACGCTCGCCGCGGCCAAGCTCGGCGGCGTGGACGAGATCTATATGGTGGGCGGCGCCCAGGCCGTGGCCGCGCTGGCGTACGGTACCGAGACCATTCCGCGTGTCGACAAGATTACCGGCCCGGGCAACGCCTTTGTCGCTGCGGCCAAGCAGATTGTTTCGGGTGATGTGGGCATCGACATGGTCGCCGGCCCCTCCGAGGTCTGCGTGCTGGCCGACGCCACGGCCAAGCCCATGGTGGTCGCGGCCGACCTGATGGCGCAGGCCGAGCACGATCCGCTGGCAGCCTGCTATCTGGTGACCTGCGACGAGCAGTTTGCGCGCGAGGTCGAGGCCGGCATCGACATCCTGGTGGCGCAGTCCCCGCGCGCCGAGATCACGCGCGCCTCGCTCGATAACGAGGGCACCATCGTGGTCGCCGCCGACATGGCTGCCGCCGTCGAGGCCGTGAACACTGTGGCGCCCGAGCACCTTGAGCTGCACTGCAAGGACGCGATGGGCCTGCTCGGCGGTATTCGCAACGCCGGCGCCATCTTTGTGGGCGCTTGGAGCTCCGAGCCGCTCGGCGATTACGTCGCTGGCCCCAATCACACGCTGCCGACCGGCGGCACGGCCCTGTTCTCCAACCCGCTTTCGGTGGAAGAGTTCGTTAAGCGCTCGAGCGTCATTTGCTATACGCCCGAAGGCCTGCTCTCCGACGCTCCCGCTACGCAGCGTCTGGCCGAGGCCGAGGGTCTATGGGCGCACGCACTTTCGGCCGCCCTGCGTCGTCGCGTGCTGGAGCAGGGCGAGGATGCCGTGAGTGCCGAGTCGCTGGCCGAGGCCGACCTGACCAAGGTTGCCTGGCCGGGCGATACGACCGCGACGGTCGCCGAGGGCGTGGACCTGGCGGCGACTGCGGGCGCGGATGGCGCCGGCGCGACCGGCGAGGAGGCCTAAAGTGGCCGAACTCACGCCTCGCATGAAGGGGCTCGTCCAGCCCTACTTGGCCGGTATTGAGCCCTATGATCCCAACTTTACGCCCACGCGCATCAACCTTTCGGCAAACGAGAACACCTATCCCGTGCCGGCCGGCGTGCGCGAGGCGGTCGATGCGGCGCTCGCCGCCACCCCACTCAACCGCTACCCCGATCCTATGTCCAACGACCTGCGCGACGAGCTTGCTGCCTGGCATGGCGTGACGCGCGAGAACATCTGCGTGGGCAACGGCGGCGACGAGCTGCTCTATAACTGTCTGCTGGCGTTTGGCGGCGTGGGGCGGACCCTGCTCAACTGCCCGCCGTGCTTTAGCGAGTATGCCTTCTTTGCGTCTCTGTGCCAGACCGAGGTGCGTGACGTGTGGCGCGACCCGGCGACCTTTGAGCTCGACCAAGCTGCTGTGCTCGCGGCGGCGCCGGAGTGCAACCTCGCCATCGTGACCTCGCCCAACAATCCCACGGGCGATGTGGCGCCGCTCGACTTTGTCGCGGCCCTGTGCGATGCGTGTCCCGGCATGGTGATGGTTGACGAGGCTTACGTTGAGTTTGCCGACGATTCGTTTGGCACGGCAACCACGGCGCAAGGTCTTATCGCCGAGCATCCCAACCTGGTGATTTTGCATACGCTGTCCAAGGCGTTTGGCGCCGCCGGCACGCGTCTGGGCTATGTGATCGCGGCGCCCGAGGTCATCGATGTGTTCGCAGCGATTCGCCAGATCTATTCGGTCAATGTGCTGAGCCAGGCCGCAGCGCTTGCCTGCGTGCGTGCCCGCGATGCGTATGCACCCGTGGTGGCGCAAGTTACATCCGAGCGCGAGCGCGAGTTGTGCGCCCTGCGCGCAATGGCTGCCGAGGGCCTGCCCGTGGAGGTATGGCCGAGCGCGGCGAATTTTGTGCTCGCGCGCACGCCGCATGCCACGCGCGTGCGCGAGCGTCTGCGCGACGAGTATTCAATTTTGGTGCGCGACTTTAGCTACGCGCCGGGGCTCGCGGACTGCCTGCGCATTACCGTGGGCACCCCGCAGGAAAACGACGAGGTGCTGGCCGCGTTTGCCGCGCTGGTGAAGGAGGAGATGTAGATGGACCGCTATGCCGAGGTAACCCGCAAGACGGGCGAGACCGACATTGTCGTAAAGCTCGACCTGGACGGATCTGGCGTGTGCGATATCTCGACCGGCGTGCCGTTTTTCGACCACATGCTCAACGCTTTTGGCCGCCATGGTCTGTTCGATCTGACGGTGCACGCGGTGGGCGACGTGGAGATCGATGCGCACCACACCGTCGAGGACACGGGTATTGTGCTGGGCGAGGCGTTTTGTCAGGCGCTGGGCGACAAGGCGGGCATTACGCGCTTTGCCGACGCGGCGATCGCCATGGACGAGACGCTTGTGATGGCTGCTGTTGATATTTCGGGCCGCGGGCAGGCCTACTGCGAGCTGCCCGTGCCCACCGAGCGCGTGGGCAGCTTTGATACCGAGCTGGCCGTCGAGTTCTTCTACGCCTTTGCGCGCGACGCCAAGCTCACGCTGCATGTGCGCGAGCTGGCGGGCGGCAACTCGCATCACATTATCGAGGCCGCCTTTAAGGCCGTGGGCCGCACGATGCGCCACGCCTGCGAGCTCGATCCCCGCGTGCAGGGCATCCCCAGCACCAAGGGCTCGCTGTAACCTGCCAAAAAGGGACAGGTTTATTTTGGCAGGTTTTATCTGCGGAAATGCTGCCTCATACGGTGGGTGAACGTTTAATCGACCAAAATAAACCTGTCCCTTTTTGGCAGGTTTTGAATGAGATACGGGAGGGTCGCGTGGGCGAACCGAAGATCGTGGTGGTCGACTACCACAAGGGCAACTTGTCGAGCGTCGTGCGCGGGCTTGCGCGCGCCGGTGCCGCCGCTTGCACGTCGGACGATCCGGAGCAGATCCGCAACGCCGACGGCCTGGTCATCCCGGGCGTGGGTGCGTTCTACGACGCGATTGCCTTTATGCGCGAGAGCGGCGAGGCGGACGCGGTGCTCGACGCCGTTGCCGCCGGAACTCCGCTGCTCGGCATCTGCCTGGGCCTTCAGCTGTTTTTTGAGCGCGGCGACGAGGGCGTGCCTGCGGACGAGGGTACGGACGCGGACGACGATGCCTCCGAGCAGGCCGGTGGCCCCTGGGTCGATGGCCTGGGCATCATGCGCGGCTCGTGCACGCGCCTGGAGTCGAGCCGTCTGAAGGTCCCGCATGTGGGCTGGGATCAGGTGCACATGACGCCTGCCGGCGCGGCCGATCCGCTGCTCGCCGGTTTTGCCGAGGGCGCCAACATGTACTTCACCCACAGCTACGCGGTGGCAGACGATGCCGATGCCGCCGATGTGCTGGCGCGCACGCACTACACGCGGAGCTTCCCGTGCATCGTGCGCCACGGCAACGTGTGGGGTTGCCAGTTCCATCCCGAGAAATCCTCCGCGCTTGGTCAGCGCATCCTTAAGAACTTCGTCAACATCGTCGAGGAGGCCGGCCGATGATCCTGTTTCCCGCAATCGATCTGATTGGTGGCAAGGTCGTGCGCCTGGAGCGCGGCGACCGGAGCCGCTGCAAGGTATATTCCGACGACCCCGTCGCCGTCGCCCGCTCCTTTGCCGAGCAGGGTGCGAGCTGGGTGCACGTCGTCGACCTGTCCGCTGCCTTTGGCGAGGACGAGGACGCGTGCGGTGCCAACTCGGCGGCGATCAAGGCCATCTGCGGCGTCGACGGTCTGTCCGTGGACGTGGGTGGCGGCGTTCGCTCGCTTGCACGCATCGACGAGCTGGCCGGCTATGGTGCTCGCCGCATTGCGCTGGGCACCGTGCTGGTGACCGAGCCGGGTTTTGCCGAGGTGGCGGCCCAAGGCTTTGGCGAGTTACTGGTGGCAGACATTGCCGCCCGTGACGGCCAGGTCAAGGTGAACGGCTGGCGCGATGGCGCGGGCGTGGCACTCGACGATGCCGTGGCGCAGCTTTCCGAGCTGGGTTTTAAGCATCTGGTATATACCGACATCGCGCGTGATGGCATGCAGACGGGCATCGACGTGGCGGCATATCGCCATGTGGCCGAGGTCGCGGGCTTTCCCGTCGTGGCCTCGGGCGGTATCTCGACGCTCGGCGATATCCGCGCTCTGGCCGCGGTGGGCGAGGATACTATCGAGGGTGCCATTACCGGTCGTGCGCTCTACGAGGGCAATTTTACGCTGACCCAGGCGCTAGCAGCCGCTCGAGGGGAGGAGTAGCCCATGCTTACCAAACGCGTCATTCCCTGCCTGGACGTTAAGGACGGCCGCGTGGTCAAGGGCGTCAACTTTGTGAGCCTGCGCGATGCTGGCGACCCGGTGGAGCTTGCCCGTGCCTACGACCGCGAGGGTGCAGACGAGGTCGTCTTCCTGGACATTACCGCCACGAGCGACAACCGCGCGACGACCATCGAGATGGCGGCGCACGCGGCCGAGGAGCTCGCTATTCCCTATACCGTGGGCGGCGGTTTCCGCGACCTGGCGGGCATGCGAACCATGGTGGCGGCCGGTGCCGACAAGGTATCGCTCAACTCTGCCGCCGTGCGCGACCCGTCGCTGATCAGCCAAGCTGCCGCGGCGTTTGGCAGCCAGGCCGTGGTCGTGGCGATCGATGCCAAGCGCGTCGGCCTGCCTGGGCAGCCGGATGCCGACAAGTGGGAGGTTTTTACCGCAGGAGGCCGCAACGCCACGGGTATCGATGCGGTGGCATGGGCCGAGGAGGCGGCTCGTCGCGGCGCCGGCGAGATTCTGCTGACCAGCATGGACCGCGACGGCACCAAGGCCGGCTTTGACCTGGCGCTCACCCGCGCCGTGGCGCGCGCGGTGCCAATCCCCGTCATCGCGAGCGGCGGCGTGGGCACGCTCGAGCATTTCGCCGAGGGCGTGATCGAGGGCGAAGCCGACGCCGTACTGGCGGCCAGCGTCTTTCACTTTGGAACCTTCAGCATTCGCCAGGTGAAGGAGTATATGGCCTCGCAGGGCATCCCTGTCAGGTTGGACTTCTAGCGCTGCGGCTTGCCCAGGCACCGCATCTTGCCGCTCAAACCGTCGCTCGCGTACCAAAGTACGCGTCGCTCCTCTTTCGCGGCAACCTGCGGCACCTGGACAACCCTCGCCGACCTGTGGGGTTTACGGTAATTACTTGGGAGAAATGATGACTGAGGTAGTAGAAGCTGCTGATCTTAAATACGACGTCCACGGGCTGATTCCTTGTGTGGTTCAGCAGCATGACACCGGTGAGGTGCTTATGGTTGCTTGGATGAACGAGGAGTCGGTGGGGCTGACGCTCAAGACCGGGACCACGTGGTTTTGGAGTCGCAGCCGTCAGGAGCTCTGGAACAAGGGCGCGACGAGTGGCAACATGCAGGAGGTCAAGGAGCTCTGGGCCGACTGCGATAGCGATACGCTGCTGGTCAAGGTGGACTCACCGGGCCCGGCCTGCCATACCGGCAACCGTACCTGCTTCTTTAAGCGCGTGGAAGGGGGAGTGCGATGAAAGTCGTGACGCCGTTCGAGGTCGCCGAATGCAACGCCGAGCTCCTCCGCGCGGGCGTGCCATGCCGCGTGCACCTGACTGATGCCTGCGGGGCGCAGTCGCTTTGGCTCGAGGCCGAGAAGGAAAGGCTCGACGAGGCCCATGCCGTCATCGTTGAGTTCTTTGAGAAAAAGGGCGCAAAGCTTCGGTTCGATGAGACCGGTACCTACTTTACGCTGCAGTAACGAGAGGAAATAACCATGGGAGTCAGAACAGCTAACGTACAGCCGGGAAACATCGGCGAGACACTGACGGGGCTGGCCGAGGTGATTCATGGCCGTCGCGACGCGTCGCCGCAGGAGAGCTATACCGCGCGTCTGCTGACCGACGTGGAGGATGAGCTGCTCAAGAAGCTTGCCGAGGAGGCGAGCGAGGTGATCATGGCCTGCAAGGACAACGACCACGACCACATTCGCTACGAGGCCGGCGACCTGGTCTACCACCTGCTTGTGACGCTCGAGCGCTACGGCATCACCCTCGACGAGCTGGCCGGCGAACTCAACGCCCGCCGCCACTAGTTATTGGGGACGTTCTTAAACGACTAGTTAGGCGAGGGGTGTGGATTCCCATTCGCCGGTGGGGTGGGGGATATCGAAGGCCCGGTAGCCGCAGTCGTAGGCGTGTGCCTGGGCCTCACGGATGTTCCAGCAGATGTCGCAGGAGCGGTGCGCATCCGAGCCAAAGGTAATGGGCACCTCGGCATGGGCAAAGCAGCGCAGCAATCCGGTCGCGGGATAGTAGTCATCGAGGCCCTTGCGCGGTGCGGCGGTCGAGACCTCAACGCGGCGACCCGTTTCGTGGGCGCATTCGACCATCTGCTCCCAGAGCGGCGCGGGGTCAAAATCGGGCGCAAAGCCCTCTTTCGAAAAACGCATGACTAGGTCGGGGTGGGCCATTACATCAAAGTTGAGCGAGCTCTCGCAGGCGCGGCACCAGTCGTCGACGTAGCGCTCCCACACGCCGCGCACGCCCAGGTTTTCCCAAACATGCAGATTGGTATCGTCGTCGATCCAGCCACAAAGCGAATCGGGCGTATCGGGGCGCGCGACGCCCTCTGTCCCTGCCGTGCCCGCGGCACCTGCCGCAATATCGCCCGGGTCGCCAATCCAATGCACGCTGCCCAAGCGCACCACGGCGCCCTGGGACCAGCGCTCTACCAAGGGCTCGCAGCCGTCGTACCAATCGCATTCAAAGCCATAGATAAGCTCGAGCTCCGGCGCGATCTGCGCGGCAAGCTTGTGGGCGTCCTCAAATGCCAGACGATGTGCCGGCAAGTCGCCCTCGACAACCTGCACCTCGCAGTTGGCGTCCATGCTGGCGGGCAAGGTGAGGTGGTCGGTCGAGACCATGACCTGACATCCGGCGGCGGCAGCGGCGCGGACGTTCTCCTCAAACGAGGCATGCCCGTCCGAAAACGAGGTATGGGTATGGCAATCGACCAGCGGGCATGCGGACATGGCGGCTCCTTTGCATTTGGCGAATCCGCTCCATTGTAACGGCGAGACTCTCAACGCGCCGGGTATGCTGCGAGTCGAAATCGAGCGGAAAGGGCGGACGGTGTGCGGTGGCGCCTCGCTTGCGCTCTCAAAACGTGTACGTCAGCCTCCAAAACCGACAATAAATGACATGTTTGGAGGCTGACGTACATGTTTGGATGAGGGCGAGGGTGACGACGGACGAAAGTCACGCCTGTGCCACGTCCGATGTGCTAGCGTTTGGGTGAACAAAACGAGCCCGTGCGGAAAGGATCCGGACCGTATGCAACGTGGAAGTACATCTCCGCTGTCGCGCGAGACCGATGCGCCTGAAACCATCGTCAAGCTGGAGTGCGATATTGACGACGCGTCGCCCGAGGTGCTCGCCTACGCCGCCGACCGCCTGCGCGAGGCGGGCGCGCGCGAGGTGCACTGGCTGCCCCTCTACTGCAAAAAAGGTCGCCCCGGATGGCAGCTGCAGGTGATCTGCTCGCATGGGGACATCGAGCGTCTGCAGACGATTATCTTCTTGGAAACCACGACCAACGGCATCCGGCGCCAAGTCATGGAGCGCGTCTGCCTGCCGCGGCGCTTTGAGCAGGTGACAACGCCTTGGGGCGAGGTGGCCGTCAAAGTGGCGACCCTGCCCGACGGCAGCGAGCGCGCGGCGCCCGAGTACGAGGACTGCGCCCGTCTCGCCCGAGAGCACGACGTGCCGCTCCAGCGCGTGATGCAGGCAGCGCAAGCCTCGGCACCGCGATTTGAGTAACGCGGCCGGTAACACGCCGCGCCCAGCCCAACTAACCCCACCCGAAAGGACCACCATGAAATACCTCATCGCCTCCGACATCCATGGCTCGGCATACTGGGCCGAGCGCCTCTGCACCGCCATCGAATCCGAGCAGCCCGACCGCATCGTGCTGCTGGGCGACCTGCTCTACCACGGTCCGCGCAACGACCTGCCGCGCGACTACGCCCCCAAGCGCGTGATTCCGCTGCTCAACGCCCTGGCCGACCGCATCATCGCGGTGCGTGGCAACTGCGACGCCGAGGTCGACCAGATGGTGCTCGACTTCCCCGTCATGGCCGACTACGCCACGCTGTTCGACGAGGCCGGCCGCGAGCTGTTCCTGACGCACGGCCACGTCTTTGGCGCCGGCATGCACAACAGCGTCGACCACGCGCCCGCGCTGCCCGAGGGCTCCGCGCTCGTCTACGGCCACACGCACGTCAAGGTCAACGAGGTAAGCGAGGCGCACCCGGGCCTGTGGCTCTTCAACCCCGGCAGCGTGAGCATCCCCAAGGACGGCACGCACAGCTACGGCATCTACGAGGGCGGCGCGTTCCGCCACGTGATCCTGGAGGAGGATTAACCATGGCGCAGCACATGGCTCAGCAAAATGCCGAGGGCTCGCGCGACCTGTCCACGCTGGTCGACGCGTCGGCCGAGCTGCAGCATCTGGTGCAGACCATCTGGCGTCTGCGTCAGCCCGATGGTTGCCCGTGGGACCGCGAGCAGACGCATCAGAGCATCGGCAAGAACATGATCGAGGAGGCCTATGAGGCGCTCGACTGCATCGAGGCCGACGATGCCACGCATCTGCGCGAGGAGCTGGGCGATGTGCTCATGCAGGTGGTGCTGCATGCGCAGATTGCGGCGGACGCCGGCGAGTTTACGCTGGCCGACGTGGCACGCGATATTGACGCCAAGCTCATTCGCCGCCACCCGCACGTGTTTGGCGATGCGGATGCCGACAACCCCGACGAGGTGCTCAAGATTTGGGACGAGGTCAAGCTTGCCGAGAAGGCTGCCAAGGACAAGGCCGTGGCGGCGGGCGAGGCTGCGCCCGAAGGTCTGCTCGACGGCGTGCCCACGCATCTGCCGGCGCTGATGCAAGCGCAGAAGGTGTCGCGCAAGGCAGCGGCCGTGGGCTTTGAGTGGGAGACGGTCCAAGACGTGTGGGACGAGGTCGCCGAGGAGCGCGCCGAGTTTGAGGCCGAGGAGCCCGGCTCGCCCGAGCGCGAGATGGAGTTTGGCGACCTGCTCTTTGCCCTAGTCAACGTTGCGCGCAAAGAGGGGATTGACGCCGAGAGCGCCCTGCGCGCGAGCACGGCCAAGTTCCGCCGTCGCTGGGCTGCGATGGAGCAGATGGCGGCCGGTGCTCACGTGGATCTTGCCGAGCTTTCGACCCACGGCCTCAACGACCTGTGGGATGCCGCAAAGGCGGAGGAGTAAGACTGCGGGAACGACGGGCTGACACGCCTCATCGTTCCCGCTAAATTTTTCGAAAATCAAGTGTATCCCTCGGCTAACTTAGGGCATAATGCAAAAAGTGCGACATGGCTAACTTACGGAGACGCACCGACGGTGCACGGTCAGCCGGTCGCTTGCATTCACTACGTTTCCAAGTGAGAGGGAGACAACATGAGCGATATTTTGGACGTCTACGGTCGCGAGGTGCTCGACAGCCGCGGCAATCCCACCGTCGAGGTCGAGGTCGTGCTCGAGGACGGCAGCTTTGGCCGCGCAATGGTGCCTTCGGGTGCTTCGACCGGCGCCTTTGAGGCCTGCGAGCTGCGCGATGGCGACAAGGGCCGCTATCTGGGCAAGGGCGTCTCTCAAGCCGTCGAGCACGTCAATAACGAGTGCGCTAACGCCGTCGTGGGCCTCGACGCCTTCGACCAGCGCGCCGTCGATGCCGCGCTGATTGCCGCGGACGGTACCCCCAACAAGACCAAGCTCGGTGCCAACGCCATCCTGGGCGTGTCGCTGGCCGTCGCCCGCGCCGCTGCCGAGTCGGCGGGCCTGTCGCTGTACCAGTACCTGGGCGGCGTCAACGCTCATCTGCTGCCCACGCCCATGATGAATATCCTCAACGGCGGCGTGCATGCCGACAATAACGTTGACTTCCAGGAGTTCATGATCATGCCGGTGGGCGCCCCGAGCTTTGCCGAGGGCCTGCGTTGGTGCGCCGAGGTCTACCACACCCTCAAGGGCGTGCTGCACGAGGCGGGCCTGGGCGGCGGCGTGGGCGACGAGGGCGGCTTTGCGCCCAACCTCAAGACCAATGCCGAGCCGTTCGAGTACATTACCAAGGCCGTCAAGAAGGCTGGCTTTAAGCCCGGCGTCGACTTCATGTACGCCATGGACCCGGCCTCGACCGAGTTCTACAACGCCGAGACCGGCATGTACGAGCTCAAGGGTGAGGGCGTGGAGTACACGAGTGCTCAGATGGTTGATTACTGGGAGAAGCTTGTCGACACCTATCCGATCATCTCCATCGAGGATGGTATGGCCGAGGAGGATTGGGACGGCTGGGTCGAGCTTACCCGTCGAATTGGCAACAAGGTGCAGCTGGTGGGCGACGACCTGTTCGTCACCAACACCGAGCGCCTCAAGAAGGGCATCGAGTTGGGTGCCGCCAACGCGATCCTGGTCAAGGTCAACCAGATCGGCACGCTTACCGAGTCGCTCGAGGCCATCGAGACCGCCAAGGAGGCCGGTTACGCCTGCATCGTGAGCCACCGCTCCGGCGAGACCGAGGATTCCACGATCGCCGACCTGGTCGTGGGTGTCAATGCCGGTCAGATCAAGTCGGGCGCCCCGTGCCGCAGCGACCGTATTGCCAAGTACAACCAGCTCATCCGTATCGAGGATGAGCTCGAGGGCAGCGCGCGCTACGCCGGCAAGTCTGCGTTCTACAACATTCGCTAAACGGGCGAATTTGGCGAGGGGGAGGCTGACTCGGTTCCGCCCCGCCTTGGCTGGACGCCGCAAAGCGCTGTGGGCGCTGGGCCATATGGCTCAGCGCCTTTTTTATGTCGAGCAAAGGCTGTCGAAGGCGGTGCGGGCGCTCGTGCTATAACTAAAGGACTTAGCGCAAACAAACCTCAACCGCACAAGGCGCACATGGATCAGATTTACGACAACAGGTACTATTCCGCCGGTTCGCGCGAGCCGTCGCCTCGCCGTGCGCGCACGGTGCAGCTCGGTGGGTCCGCCTACGCCGGTGTCGACCGCTCCACGCAGCGCCCGACAAGTACCTCGCGCCCCAATGCTCAATCGAATACTTCGGCAGATGGACCGGTGCACCCGGCACGTTCGTCGCATGCGTCGCGCCCCTCGACTCAGACACACGACAAATCGAGCAGACCTTCGAGCCGTCTTTCGGGCTCGGACTTTATGCATTACGCCAACGACAACGCGGTGGTCAAGGCGATCTACGACTTTACCCACGGTCCTCAGCGAGGGCTATTCATCGGCATCGTCGTTGCCCTGGTGCTCGTGAGCCTGTATTTCCCCGTGCGCGACCTGTACGTGGCAAAGCGTTCGAGCGATATCTTGGCCAAGCAGGTCGAGATTCGCCAGCAATACAATGATGGGCTGCAAAAAAGTGTCGACAAGCTGCTCTCGGAGGAGGGTATCAAGGATGCGGCATCCGAGGACCTGGGCTTGGCGATGCCCGGCGAGAAGAGGATTGAAGTGCAGGGCCTGGACGGCGATTCGGATGCCTCGTCGAGCCAGAAGTCGTCGAACGCCAAGAAGGCCAGCGAAGTTGCCAAGGAAATCGAAGAAGTCGGTAAGGACGCGCCGTGGTACATCCAAGCGCTCGACATGCTGTTTGGGTTTAACGGCGTCGAGGGCCAGACGGTCGTGTCCAACGGCAAATAGCGCCCGGAGGGGAGCCCGCAATGACAAATTGCAAACGCTATAAGGTAGCCGCGATCGACCTGGGAACGGTGTCGTCGCGACTGGTGTTGGCGCAGGTCGAGGCCGGGGCGATCGTGGAATCGTCCAAGCATACCGAGATCACCGACTTGGGCGAGGGCGTGGACGCGACGGGGCGCTTTTGCGAGGCGGCCGTTGAGCGCGTGCTCGCTGCGTGCCGCATGTTTGTGGACGAAGCCCGTACCTTTGGGGCCGCGTGCGTCTGCACCACCTGCACGAGTGCCGCGCGCGATGCGTCCAATGCCGCGCTGCTGCTGGACGGTCTGCGCGATCTGGGGCTCGAACCGCAGGTGATTCCGGGCGAGGTCGAGGCGCGCCTGACATTTTTTGGCGTGGCGCACGACTTTGCCGGCGAGCGCATCATCGTCGCGGATTCGGGCGGTGGCTCCACGGAGCTCGCGACGGGCGTATACGCTCCGGAGCGCAGCGTCTTTGCGCTGGAAGGGACGCGCTCGCTGGACATCGGTTGCCGTCGCGTGACGGAGCGCTTTTTCTCCGCGTTGCCGCCCGCGGATGGCGAGCTTGCTGCCGCTGCCGCGTGGGCAGGCGAGCAGTTCGCCGCCTATTTTGAGGGCCTGCCTGTCGACTTTGAGCGCGCCGAACGCTTAGTCGCGGTGGGCGGCACGGTGACTACGCTGGTGGCTCTGGTCCACGAGCTGGAACCGTACGATTCGAGCTTTGTGCACCTACGCGAGCTGTCGCTGGAGCAGGTCTCGGCCGCTATCGAGCGCATGTCTGTGTTGGACGCGGAAGGCATCGCCGCGCTACCGGGTGTACAGCCCAAACGCGCGGGCGTGATCTTGGCTGGTGCCGTGGTGATTCGCGAGCTTATGCGAGCCGGCGGCTACGACACGCTCACCGTAAGCGAGAACAGCCTGCTCGCCGGCATGGCCGCCACCATCAACGAGGTTCTCGACGGCGCGACTTCCACCATCGGCTGGACCCCCAGCCTCAGCGCCCTCCAATAAGTTGCGGTGAAATACGGACTAAAATCGCCCTTTCGGGCACCAAACAGTCCCTATTCCACCGCAACTCACCATCTGTATCGGCATCCAAAAGAAACGAGCCCGCATCTCAAAGGGATACGAGCTCGCAAGCAATCACATGGTAGGGGCGGTGGGACGTCTGCGGATTTGCTGCGCAAATCCGCACCGGCTTCGGTCGCCTGCCGGCGCCCTCGCCGGCTCGCTACGGACGCTGCGCGTCCGCTTGACGCTCGCCCCCTCGCGGGTTCGAGCCCCACCGGCGTCCAAAAGAAACAAGCCCGCATCCCCATGGGGCACGGGCCCGTAAAAGCCAAATGGTAGGGGCGGTGGGACTCGAACCCACAATCCTTGCGGCGAGAGATTTTAAGTCTCCTGCGTATGCCAATTCCGCCACGCCCCCGTGAGACTAGAAGTCTAGCACAAGCCGTCCGTTACGCGTTGACGGCCATCGAGTGCTGGCCTGACTTTTCCAAGTACTCGGCAAACTTGGCTTCGTCGCCCTTGTTCTGGTACTGCAGGGCCAGCAGGTACTCCAAGCGGCAGCGCTTGACCGGGTCGTCACCGGCCTCCTTGAGCATGCGCTCCAGCTCGGGAATGTCGTTGTGACGCTTGAGGATCATCGTGTCGTACATCAGCTGGCACTCGTGCGCGACCGCCTCGGCCTGACCGCCCTCAAAGCCCTTGATTTCGTGCAGCAGCTCCTTGGACTTTTTGCGGTCCTCCTGGCCAACGTAGTAGTTAAAGGCCTTGATCACCAGGTCGACGCGCTGCATCTTGGGCAGGTTGAGTCCCAGCAGCAGGTCGAACATCTCGCCGGCGCGCTCGTGGTCCTCGCGCAGCAGATAGGAGTTCAGACGCAGGTAGTCGCGGTTGTAGCGCGGGTACAGCATGCTGGTGAGTTTGCCGTCGAGCAAACGATCGAACTCGGCCCACTGTTTGGCGGCCATCAACTGTTGCAGGCGTTTAAACGTAGTGCGTTTTTTGACGCTAAAGAACACCGACACGGCGATACAGATGATAACGACGGCGGTCCAGAGTGTGCGGGAATCGGGCATGTTAGGATCCTTAGTCGCTCATAAAGCGAGCGGTATGACAACACGTACTAGATGTATTATACGCAGCGCACAAGCAAACTGGCATAAAAGCTCATCGAGGCTGAGTGCCATCGCTCGCTGCGGTACACTTACCTAAAGTAAACCATGAAGGGAGACATTACCTATGAAGAAGATCGTTTTGGCTTGCGGTGCTGGCGCTGCTACTTCCACGCTCGTTGCCCAGAAGGTCGCCACCATGCTCGACGCCAACGGTTATGCCGGCAAGTATGAGATCGTGCAGTGCGCCATCTCCGAGGCCAAGGACGCTTGCGACGAGGGCGCCGACCTGCTGATCGCCACCACCGTTGCTCCCGAGGGCCTCACCTGCCCGTACGTGAGCGGCGTGCCCTTCATGACCGGCATGAACCGCGTCGCTGCCGAGAAGGCCGTCCTCGACGTCATGGCTCAGTAGGCGCTGACTGTATGAGTGAGCAGAACGCCAATCCGGTCGAGCTCTTTGGCATGCGCGTTGCCCATGTGGGCATTAACGCCACCGACCCGGCAGATGCCCTGGAGATCGCGGAGCTGTTCTCGACGATGATGGGCCTGCCCGTTATCGAGACCCCGGTTTCGTACTTTAACGATTCGCTGATCGAGGTCATGAAGCAGAACGGTCGTGGCACCAAGGGCCACATCGGCTTTGCCGTCAACGACATCGATGCGGCCGAGAAGTGGTTTGCCGAGCGCGGGCTCGAGGTCAACGAGGAGTCGCGCGTGCTGCTGCCCGACGGCGGCACCAAGCTCGTGTACTTTAAGCGTGAGTTCGCCGGCTTCGCCGTGCACCTGTGCCGCGAGTAGCGCACAGGCTGCTATAGCTAGCAAAAAGGGATAGGGCCGCATGGCCTTATCCCTTTATTTATGCCGAGGGGCTTTCTATCGTGGCAGGCGAATCGTAAAGCGGCTGCCGACGCCCTCGACTGAGGTCACGCCAATGACACCACCATGGCTATCGACGATCCACTTGGCAATGGCAAGCCCCAGACCCGAGCCCTGCGCGCCGGCATCGCGTGCGTTGTCGGCGCGGTAGAACCGTTCAAACGCGTGAGCTGCGGATTCCTGGTTCATGCCGATGCCCTCGTCCTCAACGCTTATGTCGACCGTGCCCGCGCCCGCATCCGGTGCTACGCCAAACGAGATGGGCGTGCCCGCGTCCGAATACTTGGCGGCGTTTTGCACGATCACGCGCAGAGCCTGCTTCACGAGCGCCACGTCGACGGGCGCGTCGCAGCGCGGGTCGCTGGCAAGCAAGGCGTCAAAAGCCAGCCGATACGTGTGCTCGGCATCGATCATCTGTGACTCCTCGCATACCTCGCCGACCAGTGCGGCCAGGTTGGTATTCGCACGCCGCAGGACCGTGCGCCCGGCATCGCCGCGCGCCAAAAACAGCAGCTGCTCCACGAGCTCCTGCATATGCTCGCTTTCGGCCTTGAGGGACGCGATGGATTCCGCCAGCACGTCCGGGTCATCTTTGCCCCAGCGGTCGAGCATGTTTACGTAACCCTGAATCACCGCGATGGGCGTTCGTAGCTCGTGGCTTGCATCGTTGACAAAGCGCATCTGCTGCAGCTTTGCCTCTTGCATCTGGCGCAGCAGGCGGTTGAGCGCGACCTCGATGCTTGCCAGGTCGGCGTCGCCGGTGGTGACGCTCGGCGAGTCGACGCTTGCGCGCTCGATGGCCTGCTCCAGCGTTTCCATCTTGCCGCCGGAGAGCTGCATGCGGCCGAGTTCGTCCACGCGCAGGGCCAGATCGTTGAGCGGCGCCATGGTGCGGCGCACGCGGCGGGCGCCGCCGAGCATGTTGAGCACGCTGATAACCTGCCAGCCCGCAACGACAAGGTAGAGAGGCCATAGCGTGACGAGGTTCTGTGCGAGGGGGAAGGTCTTGGTGCTACGCGCAAGCTCGACGGTATAGGTGAGTGTGGTCAGGTCCCAGCCGCGCGCGGGAGCCAGCGACATGCCGTGAACGGTGGCGCTGGGAATCCATCCCGCGGTAAACGCGCCGTCGGGCAGCGTCTGGTTATAGCCGTAGACGAGAATCGCCGCCGCGGCGACCAGCAGCCACAGATCGAGCCAGACGTAGCTTATCAGGCGGCGCCACATGTAGCTCCAGTTGATGGCGCGGGCGATGGAGGTGACGCGCTTGGTCTCGTCGTTACGCGCGGCAGACATAGCCCACCCCGCGCACGGTCTGGATGATGCGGGCACCGCCGGCGTCCTCGATCTTCGCGCGCAGATGCGCAATGTGCACGTCGACGTTGTTGGTGTCGCCCACATATTCGTAGCCCAGCGCCTCGTGCGCGATGCGCTCGCGCGTGAGCACGGTGCCGGCGTGCGCCATAAGCAGGGCGAGTACATCGAACTCGCGGGCCGTGAGCATGATGGGCACGCTGCCGACGGTGACTTCGCGGCGGTCGGGATCGAGCACGACCGAGCC
The DNA here is from genome assembly GCA_958412345.1 of uncultured Collinsella sp. Lineage (GTDB taxonomy): Bacteria > Actinomycetota > Coriobacteriia > Coriobacteriales > Coriobacteriaceae > Collinsella. The sequence continues at coordinate 18,845 of CATYSO010000015.1, forward strand.
CACGGCGAGCGTGGCAGGGGAGGGCGAGGCGGAGGTCTGGGCCGAGTCGCCCACCATGCCCGTCGCGGCGGCGTCCCCGGCCGCGATGTCCGCCGTGCCCGCCCCGGCACCGACGCCGCCAACGCCCGAAGCCGCCCGCACGGCCTCCGAGCGCTTCAGCGCCACGCGGATCCGTGCGAACAGCTCCTCAATCGCAAACGGTTTGGTCAGGTAATCGTCGGCACCGGCATCGAGCCCGGCCACTTTGTCCATCACGGCATCGCGCGCGGTGACCATAATCACCGGCACATCCTTGTGCTTGCGGACACGCCGCAAGACCTCCATGCCGTTGAGCTGCGGCAACAGCACGTCGAGCAGAATCAGATCGTAGTCGCGCTCCAGCGCCAGGTCCACGGCGGTGCGGCCATCGGCGGCGTGTTCCACCTGGTAGCCCTCGTGCTCCAGCTCGAGCGTCACAAAGCGGGCGATTTTCTCCTCGTCCTCTACGATCAGGATCCGTGCCATGCGTGCCCCCGTCTGCGATTACTTGTCGTCGTTGAGATTTTGCTTGATGTCGTCCGCGGCATCGGCAGCGTGATTCATAAGGTTGTTGATGCTGCCGGGCACGTCGCCGTCGCTGTCGATGCGGTAGCGCATGCCAAAGAATAGGCCAATCAGCATCAGCCATATCGTGGCGCCCCAGGCAAACAGCGCGACGATGGGGATCAGGATGGGAATGTTGAGGATGATCGCGTCGCGGCGCGTGGCAATAAACTTGGTGTCCAGGCTCAGGCGGAAGAGCTTTTTGAGGTACTCCCACACGCTGTCCATCTTCTTGGAGAAGTCGGTCTTTTCGCTCGACTTTTCGTAGGCTGCCTGCGCGGCGACCATCTCGGCAGACGGTTCATCGACTGGCGCGGACTCGGTGGCGGCATGCGCCGACGTGGTCTGGGTCTTGCCCTGCGACTCGAGCCAAATGATGGCATCCAAAACGTTGCCGTCGGCAGCGTCGAGCGCCGCCTTGGCATCGGTGTAACTCACGTTGCACTTGGTGCGGATGGTTTCAACTTTTTCGAGGTCGTCCATGACCTGTCCTTTCGTTCGATGGGCGCGACGCCGGGCGATTTGCCCGGGCGCGAGCGTTGCGTTCGGCGGTTTGCGTTGCGCCGCCCCGCCCTTGGTCGAACTCTATAGTGCAGGTTATAGATTAAGCGATTCTTGAGCCAAGATTAATGTTGGATGAGTTTTTGGGTGGCAGTAGGGAAGAGAGAGGTGTCCTTCTGGGTAGCTAGCAGCGAGGTCTAATACTTTTCCGAGAAGTGAACGAGTGAAAACGGACCCCCGGAGCATCGACACTTTCCGGTTGCCGTTTCCTGCGGTTTTAATGCCAGAATTCTGCGATTTCACCGCCGAAAAATGTGGATGCTTCAGGGGTCCAAAAACAGCCGTTCACTTCGCGGAAAAGTATTAGACCTCGATAGCGGGGGATGGTGAGTCGGTAATAAAGCGGCGACAGAAATGGGATAAACAAAGCGAACGAATCACCGGAAATCAAAAACGCGTTGCAAAAGTATGAAAATATCCTACAATTGCAACATGAAGTACTTTAGTAACATAGCGGCGATAAGCGAGCTTTCCGAGAGCGAGGGCGTGTTCACCACAGCTCAGGCGGCTCGCATGGACATCTCTCGAGATGCGCTGGCACGCTCATGTCGTGCGGGGCGTCTTGAACGGATATGCCACGGCGCCTACCGGATGTCTGGAACACAGCGCCGAGACACCGATGAGCTCAACGCTTTTTGGAAGCTCACCAATCCCTCCCTTTGCGCGTGGGAGAGAAAACGTCAGTGGGATGGCATCGCCGTGAGCGGTACGACTGCGGCGAACCTGCAGCAAATGGGCGATTTCTACCTGTCCCCCTACAGGATGACCGCGCCCACGCGTATCAATACAAGAAACGAATCCCTTTCTTTTGTAAAGCGCGAGATTGCCGAGCAGGACATCGTTTGGGTCGACGGTCTGCCGGTAACCAAACCCGAGCGCACGCTTGTCGATCTTTGCCTCGATTGCGAGGACCCCTCATTAATTATCGATGCCTATCACGACGCGCTTGGACGTGGGCTCGATACGCAGCGGCTGAAAGAACTCGTAAAGGAGAGCTCTAAAACCGCCAAACGACGCGAACTAATGAGGCCTTTGCTGATGGTGCTGAACGGGTAATGCGAAACGGAGGACATGGTGAAGTACAAAACGCCTGCCGCATTGGAGATGGCTGTTAGGAATGCCGCAAGAGAATCACCAATGGATACTAATCGGGCGATCGTCGGCTTCTACTTTCATCGCTTCCTGTGTCGCGTTTTTTCAGAAGATGACGGCAACTTTGTGCTCAAGGGCGGCCAAAGCGTCCTGGCGCGAACACTCGATGCGCGTGTCACAAGAGATATTGACTTGGTTGCTCAAGAGGAAAGTCTCGAAGATGCTATTGCCGATCTGGTGCAGGCGGCTTCGATTGATCTGGAGGATTTCGTTTCGTTTGTCTTTGATCGTGCAGAGCGGATCAAAGAAGAAGATGAGTATCGGTGCGGTGCTAAGGTGTGGTTCACCCCCTTTATGGGAACCAAAAAGCTACAGCCAATTTCAATTGACTTGGTAATTGATGAAGTTCGAGGACTTGAGCCTGAGGTTCTTGCGCCGATCGATCGTTTGAATATCGAGGGTCTCCCAGTCTGCGACTATCGAGTATGCCGAGTGGAGAGCGCCCTTGCAGATAAATTGCTCGCAATGATAGAGACGCATGAGGGCCGTGCCTCTTCGCGAATCAAGGTTATAGTCGACATCTTGGTGTACGCGAAAACTTGCTTCGTCGATGGGGTTACGCTTGTCGAGAGGGTCGAGAAAGAAGCGTCTGACCGCAAGGTGGCAATGCCGGACGAGTTCGTGGCGCCTCTCTGGTGGAAACAAAATGGTTCTGCGCAGTACGTAAAGATGGCGAGGCAGGCGGGGGTGCTTGATCTCGCGGGGAACATTGCTGGGGCAGAAGAGATTGTCAATCGGTTGTATGCACCGTGCTTTAACCATTCGGCGAATATGTGCAAATGGAATCCTCAGACCACGGGATGGGAATAGTCTAGATAGTTAAGCCGGCGGCAGGATTAGTTCCTGCCGCCGGCTTGGGGTGCTGTTGTTGCCTATGTGCTACTCGCTGATTTGGTCGAGCACCTCGGTGATGGTCTTTTTTGCGGCCTCGAGGTTGCGCTGGGCTTGAGCGACAGCAGCCTCGGCCTGCTTTTTTGCCCTTACGACCTCGGCAAAGCGATTGATGGATTCGCTATACTCGCGCGTACGTGGATCAAGCGCGGGTGGAACCTCGATCTCGAACAGGTCAGTAGGGCGGATGGCGCGCATCCTGGATGCTTCAGTTAATGCCTGAATCAACTGTGCCCCATGACCTTCTGTGAGATATCCGACGACTATCTCCGAAAACACTACGCGTTCCTCTTCGGTCATTGTTTGGAATGACGGGCGAATGACGGTGGTGTTATGCGAAGCAACCAGGTGCTGCTTCGCGTCTGCGGCACTGACCACGAGCAAGTTGGATGCGCCAGAGCGACCCAGCATGCGCGACATGACGATATCACCGGCGCGGAGCTCATAGCGATCGAGGACACTAGGGTCTACCTTTACGTATTTAGAGTCCGACCCATTTTCACTTTCTACAGCGTCTACAGGCAGAAGATTGCCGTCCTGAAAATCTTGAGAGGAGATTCGGCGCACCTCAACCGCGTCTATGTCGTTCGATGTCGTGCTCTCGCGGGGCATGAACGGTGCTACTCGCGTAAAAGTGTCACCGAGCTTGGCGCCGTAGTTTCGGGTGATGGCGATGAGACTGATTTTGCCTTTTGAGAGAGGGACGTGGTGCTGGAGCAACTCTCGTGTAGCGAAAACGGATGTTTCGATAGACATCGATTTAGGCGTATTTGTATCAATACGAGCCCAGTCGGGGGAGATAGCAAGGGCGATGTCGGAACAATACGATATTCTAGTTACATATTGAAAATGCAGTCTGGATTCGATTACGCTGCGAAATGCCACGCTGCGATTTCCCGTAGACATTATGAGAAGCGCGCCCGCCATATGGCGCGCAGGTTCAGAAAACGGTAAATAAACGATGCTCTCGATGAGCCCTTCGCGTATCAAAATCGTGCGTGCTTGCTCAGCTTTATCAAGATAGTCGGCGGGCAGCGCCACGGCTGCTCGAGTGCGGCCCGAAAGGGCGAGCGCATACAGACACCAAATAAAAGGACCCCAGTCACAAAAATCCAGGTAGCCAGGTTCCAAATAATCGATGAGCGCGGCACAGTCTTTTTCGACATCGCGTTTGTTCGTGCGGTAGTAGCCCGATGCATCGATAAACACTGGAGCGAGCTCGCCATCGCTTGCACTCTGCTTGCCAGGCTCAAGCTCACAAATATTGGGCACGCCGTTACCGTTTAGGGTAAAGCACTTAACGAGATCTTCGGCATCCATGGCGCCAGGCAGGCGGACGGTAAGCAGGCGGCTGTCGTGCTCCAGGTTAAGCGCACGCGAGAGGGCGGCGGCGGTGAGGCGTGGCAATGATGATGTGGTTTCACGCATGAATAAAGCCCTTTCTTCTTGGTGGGTTTATATTAGCAGATAAATTTGAAAATTTCTAATGACGAGAACAGCACACTGTGCTATCCTTGCCTTAATCAAAAACCAACTCAATAGCAAAGGCTTGCTGCCACTTGTAATGTAATCGCACGACGAAAGTGGCAATTATGCAGCAACGCCCACCACCTAGCCGTAGACCAAAGCCTGCGGCATCAACCTAGCTTTAGAACATTCTAAAGCTTAGAACAAACTCCCTACAAGCACCTACCACAGAAAGGAAGGTCGTTCGTGAAGAGCAAAGACGACATCTACAGGGCATTCCTCAATGCAATCGACGAGGATCTCCGCGACATGTGCGAAATGAACGGGAAGGCGGAGCGGCCACTTCCTTGTCCGTACTGCGGCGAGAAGAACGTTGAGCGCTTGGCCAAGACGCTCGTTGGCGTGCTGGAAGAGTGCTCGCCCGATATCCCCGGGTTTGTGCCCGAGCAGTATCGAGCCGACGTACACGAGGCCCGCGAACTTTTGACTGCCGCGACACTCGCGTTGCTGCCGCTGTATTTCCCTCCGCGCGATAGTCACATAGAAAGCGTGGCGACTGTAGTGAGCATGTTTACGCATGGACGCAAAGCGGATTACAAATCGGCCGGCGTTCTCTTATTTGAGGAGGTTACTACAGGGATGAAGTACAGCACCAGGAAGCATGCCTATGTCCCGTCTTCCTTCGTACGCCATATCGATAGCAAAAAGCCATATGACCGGCTGCATCGCGATGGGTCGCGTGGCTTTACGGCGGACGAAGACGATGCCGTCATGTTTTATAAGCGCTATCTCAAGGTGCAGCGATGCGTGTTCGATGCGAGTCCGCGTTTCAACTTTGAGCTATGCGTCAAACGGCCGTTCGAGGCGATTTCGGACGAACGACACACTTTCTATTGCATGGAGGAAAAGATGGAAATCGATTTGGCAACTAAGGTACAGAAGCTTCAGGACCGCTATACCCTCAACCGCGCTCAGGCGAAAGGGTATGACCTGCTCGACAAGCTGATGATTAATGCACTGCTTGCGTACTTGCGCGATGAAACAGCCTCAGTCGCTGCGCGCGAGAGCTATTTGCCGCAGACCGAGCGTCTGATCGATGGCGCGGTCAAGTTATCTCATACGACGAGCTCCAAGGAAGGCGTAGACGTCAATCGCATTGCCTAGCAACCACCAACACCACGCAGAAGAAAGGAGCCATGCCATGTCAGTCATCAAGATGTACGGCTACGAGGCCGCGCAGCAAACGGAGTATCAGGCCAAGAAATGGGCGACCAAGGAGGAGATGCAGGCGCTGTCGTCCGGCGATGAGCAGCGCGATGTGATCTTGGCTAAGGGTGCCACGGTGGCGTTCTACGAGGACGACAAGCATTGGGAGACAAGCGTGTCCAACAATGTTTTTGCCTTTGGCGGCACCGGTAGCGGCAAAACGGCGAGTTTTGTTTTGCCCAACCTGCTCAACCACCACGAGTGCTGCTATGTGGTCACAGACACCAAGGGCGAGCTGCTGCGCCGCACAGGTGAGGGCTTTAAACAGGACGGGTACGAGGTGACGGTTCTCGACACCATCAATCCCGAACGGTCGGCCGGATACGACCCCCTGCGCTATGTGATGGATGTCGAGGATATCCCCTCCACGGTGGCGGCAATCATGGATAGCATTAACCCCGATAACCGTAGCTTTAGGGACGATCCGTTCTGGGATAACGCGAGCGACCTACTGCTTCGAGCGATTGTTGGAATCCTGTTCCTCCTGGAGAGCCTTGCCGGCACCCTTGCGCCGGGCGAGGACCCCAATGCTCCGCGCCAGTATCTTAAGATGAACAACGTCTTTAAGCTGGCCGCACTCATCAAAGTCACGGGAGATGGCGAGGGGCGATTCCCGTTGGACCACCTTGTGGAGGAGGTGGAGTCCAGGGAGTTCCTCGATAAGTATGGGGCGGTGAGCGCGGACCTGTACGGCGTTGAGCAGTATCGCGATTTTCGCGGGGCGGCCGATAGGACGCTTAAGAGCATCCTGATTACGCTCAATGCAACCATCTCGCGGCTTAAGACGCCCCAGCTCATGCGCGTTTTTGAGAATGACGAGATGCGTCTTGATCGTATTGACGAGGGCAAACGCGTGATCGATCTTAAGGTGAGCGATAACGACTCGACCAACGCGTGGCTTGCGAACGTTGCTCTTAAGCAGCTGTTTAACCTTGCCCAGCGCCGCGCCGACGCCAGTCCCACCGGTCGCTTGCGCCGCCGCGTGCAGTTTGTGCTCGATGAGTTTCCCAATGTGGGACGCATCCCCGATTTTGAGCGCAGCATCGCGACGGTGCGCAGCCGCGGCATTGGCTTTTTGATGTGCGCGCAATCGTTGGGCCAGCTCGATGGCGTGTACGGCAAATCCGCCGCGCGCACTATCCTGGATAACTGCGACAGCGTGGTCTATATGGGCGGCGGCAGCAACATCGAGACGCAGCGCTATATAAGCGATCTGTGCGGCGAATCGGTTTTGGGCACCAACTATGTGGGTGCCGAGCGCACGGCCGTAGACGCTCGCGGCTACGTAATGACCCCGGGAGAGGTGGGGCTCATGCCGCGCACCGACTGCCTGGTCAAAGTGACCGGCATGCGCCCCTTCCGCGCCAAGAAGTACTTTTGCAAAGACCATCCCAACGCGGCCAAGTGGCTGAGGGATTAGCCCTAGCAGCTTCGCGCGTTCTGTCCTGTATTTTGGCCGCACGGCCTCTGCTTGCCATGAGCCGTGCGGCCAGCTCCCCTTATCCATCCCATCTGGAAAGGAATTGACCATGTCCGTTATGTACCGTGAACCCAGCATCATCAAGAAGTCCAAGGACGGCCGCGTTGCCGCCGTCGATATGGCAAGCGAGCTGCTCAACAGCCGCGTGCTGCTGCTGGAGGGCGAGGTCAACGATGTGACCTGCAACGGCCTTATTAAGTCCATGCTGGTGCTGGAACATCAAAGCGCAACCGAGCCCATCACCCTTATCATCAATAGCCCGGGCGGCAGCGTTACGGCGGGGCTGGCGCTCATCGACACCATGCAGTCGCTCGACTGCCCCGTGATCACGGTGGGTGAGGGCGTCGTGGCCTCGATGGCCGCGGTGATCCTGGCCTGCGGCGACCGCCGCCAGGTGTACCGCCACACGCAGGTGCTCATCCACCAGCTGATGGGTGGCACGGGCATGGCGCAGCAGACCGATATCGAGATCGCGGCCCAGCACACGGCAGCCATGCGCGCCGAGCTGGACGAGCTGCTGGCCGAGCACGGCAGCCTGAGTGCCCAAGAGTTCCACGAGCTCACCGAGCGCGACTGCTGGTGCAACGCCAAGCGTGCCTTGGAGTTGGGCCTGGTTGACGAGGTGATTGCGCCCAGCAAGAAGGTGCTCTAGCGGGGCGCCTGCCTTACAAGTACGTTGAACAGGGCGAATGATCGCGTAGTTTTACAGCCAGAAAGAGGTTGAACATGAGCAGGATTTGGGACGTCGATGGTATTGAGTGGGAAGATCTGCCTACCGTGAGCGACCTGCTGTGCGCTGCGGACACAAAGATTCTGGCGCGCGAGGTCGCCCTGCGATACGGCGGCAAACCGGACGATCGCGGCCATGGCGATGGCGAGCGCAGCCTAAAGCGCGTCCGACGCAAGATCAAAAAGCTGCGGAAGATCGACCCCGAGCCCAGCGACAAGATTGTCCTGTTGCCCAAGCATGTTATCAATCGTCGCGATGCGGGCCGCGGCTTTGGCTATTACGACGTAGAGCCGTACGCCTTTACGCGCGGTGGCGCGCAAAGGCTGGGAGAGGACACGTGTGCCGAAGCGTATCCGTGGGAACTGTTCCTGCTCAATGAGGAGCCTTCAAGCGTCGTTCTGGGCTATCGCGTATGGCTCGGCGGCGAATGGGACCTGTGCGAGCGCTATCGTTTTTTGGCTGTGGTGTGCGCCAGCGCGCTGAATCGCATCCGAGAGCAAAAGGAGTTGCGCAAGTGCCTTGATGAGGACGATGCAGCCCGCGATATGGACGAGGACGAGGCGATCGATGGCGTTCGCTACGGCGTGCTGTATCCCGAGGAAGTAATCAACGCAAAGATTGGCGGCTATTGGGATACGAGTTTGGGACTCGATCTGCCCTGGAAGGATGAGCATTTCGAGACCTGCGTACGAATCGACAGGGCAATCGATGACCTGTTTGCTGAGGAAACGAAGCACAATGCCGGGGAGCTCGGAAGGAAGCTTGGGCGTGGGTATGAGGAGCGCGAGGAGTAATTAGACGAGGATCTTACCGAATGGGGTGTCCGCGCGAATGGATGTCGACTGACCGCAAAAATCTGTCCGGACGAAATGATAGAACGATAACGTAAATGGAATTTGAACTTCAAGGAGTTAACAATGGGAATCACCTATAAGGAGCTATTTCATGAAAAAGACCGGGTCTATGGTTTTGGCCCTGCCGGCTTCTTTATTAGAAGATTTAAAAAGAGCGACTACAGTGAGGCTGAATTGCTCGATTTGATTTCGGGAACGGACTTCTCTCTCGGTGAGGCCGGCGAGGACATTAGCCTGGAAAAGAAATGCAAGATAGTTGAACGGTCGGTTGCCGAGACGCATTATACGAGCTGGGCGCTCAGTCTGATTGGCATGATTATCTCTCTTGCAGTCGGAGCGTATTTGTCTTCGTTGCCAGTCGGGATTGCGGCGGCTTTTCTGGCCACATTTCTGGTTGTCCTGGGAATATACGGGTGGTTTCGGTTTTGTTTTGAGCGGGATAGAACCGTACTGTTGTGTGCATTAGAACATATAAAACATCTTCAACCATAGCTGCATAAGATTGAAAGACGGGGCTAAGGAGCGTGTGATGCCGCCCTAAGTTAGGGGGCATCACACGTTGCGGATGAGGACAACGTCTCTGTCTAAAGTATCCTCCATATATGTATAAGAGTGTGGCGGTATATGACGCTGTGCGTCTGTAATCGATTGCCGGCAGCGCGGTGCGGTGTTAGTCGGTAAGGGCGAGCCTATCAGCTTTTCTTCAGCTTACCTAGGCCTACGAGTTTCGGCGAATGTGGGCTAAAGGCATCGCTCCCGTTCAGCCCGTTGACTGTGCTGCAAGCTAGGCTTAAAGGCTCTTCGCTATCCTTGATGAGTTACATGTTAAGGACATAATAAAAAACGGTGTCTTGGTCACTACCGTTGCGCTCGTAACGACACGCATGATTGGGGGCTATCGACTCTGGCTGAGATGCGCAGGACGTGAGTGCGGGTGGTGCGGCCCACGGTTGGTTGCAATGACAGTGGCCGCCGTGCGGAGATGAGAAGCGGATTTCTAGAAATAAGACGAATTAAATAGCTCTGCTTTTTTGAATGGTAAAGTTTAGTGTTTGTAGATTGTTGCTATTACTGATCGAAATGAGATAGACATCGTGGAGACTCGTCAGATAAAGCCTTATCGCATCGCCTCTCTCTTTGCGGGATGCGGTGGTCTTGACCTCGGTTTCGCCGGAGGGTTCGATTTTCAAGGCAAACATTTTGATCGTTTGCCCACCGAAGTTGTCTACGCCAATGATTTCGATCGCGATGCTGTGACCTGCTTCAATGAGAACATTCCGAATTACGATGCTGCTGCTAATTGTATCGAGAAGGATATTCGTCAGGTTGAGCTTGATGAAATACCGGATTACGATATTCTTCTTGCTGGCTTCCCTTGCCAGCCCTTTTCCAATGCCGGACTTCGTGGTGGCGTAAACGATAAATACAACCGTGGAACCCTTTTTGAGGAATGCGAGCGCATTCTAAAGGGAAAAATTGATGCTGGCAAGAAGCCCAGAGCATTCGTCTTTGAGAATGTGCGCGGAATCATGTCCTCTAAGATGGATGATGGAACTCCCGTCATCGCTGAGATTGAGAGCCGCATGAGGGCCCTTGGCTACAACGTTTGCCACCAGCTTGTGAAGGCGAGTAATTATGGTGTGCCCCAGAACAGATTTCGACTCTTGATTGTCGGCATAGACAGCTCTCTGAACAAAACGTTTGATTTCGATGAGATGGATTGCGTTGTCAACTCGGAGCAGCTGCCTTCCGTTTCTGCGGGGCGGCCCGAAAAGCTGCTTCTGGGGTTCATCCTTCAAAATCCCTCGGTTGAACACGAAAACGGGGAGTTCTGGCCGTACACCGATGCCACGCAGGCCATGATTGAGCAAATCGGCCCCTGTGCTCATGGCGATATGGCTTTTAAGTATTTTACTGAAGACATGACCATCAGCGATCTTCCCGAGGTGGTCTTTGAGGGCCGATCGTGGAAGGATATTCCCTACGAACTTCTTAAGCCCAGATTTAAGAAGATTGCCGATGACCCGAAGCGTTACCATGCCCCCAAGTTCTTCCGTAGGTTTGCTTTTGGCGAGATAAACGGTACGATTACCGCTTCTGCGCAGCCGGAGAATTGTGGCATCACGCACCCCGTTGAGAACCGCCGCTATACAGTTGGCGAGATTGCGCGAATCCAGTCCTTCCCGGATTCCTATGATTTCAGCAAGATTCCCTTGCAGTCGCGCTATAAGGTTATCGGCAATGCTGTGCCGCCAGTGCTTGGCTGGGTCATTGCCAAAGCCCTGACGAACAAGCTCCTGGAGGCTAACGGTGAGTAAATACTTCTCAACCAATACAATTATGGCAGCGTTTTCCCTGTTAAATAAGAAAGAGATAACTAAGGGGAATTTTAGCGCGCTGCAATATATGTTCGCCTTGGACAGCTTTGTTCACGAGTATCACAGGGACTGTGATACCGGTTCCGATCGGGATGCATTTGTTTCTCGCGCCCATAAAGTTGGCAGACTTGAAGACGGAGAAAGCCCTGACCACATTGATTGCTTTACCGGCGAAAAGCCGAAAAAAACCAAAGATATTGATCGGATTCGTTCAAATTTTATTAAAGGAGTTGTTCTGCGAGCCGAGCGGGCATCCCGCGATGACCCCGAGCGTTACCCCAAAGGAAAAAAATACCTCTTCGATATTGCCGAGAAGATGCTCCTGGTCGATTCAATTTGCTATGAGCATCTGGGCGCCTATCTTCCATCAAAGGAGATGAAGACGGCGTTTGCCGTGTGGGTTGAACGTAACTCCCCCTTCAAAGATGAGTCTTCTTTTGCGGAGGCCCTTAAGGACGCTCTTGGCCAAAACTACACCGCCGATTTGATAGACGCTCTCTGGAAAGACGGCGCGCCGTCCCCAGATGATATTGGCCTTGACGATGATGTTTTTTCAAATGTGAAGCCGTGCATTGATTGGGCGACGATTGAGGAGCGCTTTGCAACGGGCGAACCGAACAGCGCACATTCCGAACCAGACAGGGTGAATCTAGCAAGAAGCAGCCCGGAACAACTCAAAAAAGTGGCGGGCTTGCCTCGCAATTTGATTTACTTCGGTGCTCCTGGTACAGGAAAGTCCTATCAACTGAACGAGCTCGCCAGGGATAGCTTTGCCAAGAAAAACATTCGTCGAGTGACGTTCTATCCCGACTACACGTACTCGCAGTTCGTGGGGTGTTTTAAGCCCTATAGTGAGCCTGGCAATAAGGAGATATCCTACGAGTTCGTTGAGGGTCCATTCCTGAAGACTTACCTCGAGGCCATAGCACACCCCTACGACAACTTCGTCCTGGTGATTGAAGAAATCAACCGTGCGAACCCCGCTGCTGTCTTCGGTGATGTGTTTCAACTGCTTGATCGCGACACGAGCGGGAACAGTGTTTTCCCAGTTGCCGCGCCAAAGGAGATGGCTGGCTGCATCGGCAGGTATCTTAATGCGCTCAAAGACGATACCGATGTTCGAGATGCTATCGAGAGGTATTACGACCCCGATTTGGACTTCGATGATTTTAGCGAGATGGCCTGCGAGGATCTTTCCCTGCCGTCCAATATGTACATCTGGGCGACCATGAACAGCGCCGACCAAGGGGTGTTTCCGATGGACACCGCATTTAAGCGGCGTTGGAGCTTCAAGTACATTGACATCGATGATGGGGCCGATAAACGTCTCGAAGACAGGGGGAAGATATCCGAGATAGAGGTGTCGATTTCGATAAACGGCATCAACAAAACAATCGTTTGGGATAAGCTGCGCCGCAAGATCAACGGGCTTATGAAGGACCTCAGGATCAATGAGGACAAGTTCTTGGGTCCCTTCTTCATCTCGCCCAATGACCTCAACGATCGATTTGGCGATGTGTTCAAAGATAAGGTTCTTCTCTATCTATATGAGGACATCGGGAAGTTGAAGCGTGGGCGGCTCTTCAGGGATGAGACAGCGACCTATTTCGAACTGTGTAAGCAGTTTGAGAATGATGGAGTTGCCATTTTCAAGGGCATCGAGCTCGCCGATGTTGCTGTTGCCAAGACATCGAAGGACGATGCTGCCGAATCTGAAGAAGAGACTGAGGGATAGGCCGTGAAACCGGTGATGGTCCGCGAGCTGAGGCCCTTTTCTCTCGCTTGGCTTGCCGACGAGCTGGGGTGTACGGTCGAGAGGGCAAAAACCCTCGTTGGCGACATGATGGCGCGCGGTATTGTGCGGTACCGGACGGGAAGGAAAACCGATCCCGAGGAAGCTGATGTGGAGGGCGCTACTCCCTGTGAGGTCTACCAGTTTCGCTTCGTGGGACTGGTTATGATCGAGGGCGCGGTGATTGTTGCTTACCCCAAGTACTTCCATGACCGGACGCCTGTCAATGACGAGCTCGGTTTGATAATGCGAGTTGTCAAGCGTGATGCGGGCATTGCGGTGCTGACGAGCTTGGAAGACGGTGGCGAGGGTGCTAGCGACAAGCTGCCCGTGATGCTGGCACTGTTGGAGCTGTACAGCGAGTACGGTGAGTACTCGAATTACGTGGAAGGTCGCGAGTTCAACGGCAACGGGAGCATTGACTGGAACCGTACGATTGGTGGGCACTTGCCCGTTCTCTCGAACGGGCGACCGATATACATGGAGTACGAGACGCGCAAGACGTATCGCGATGGCTCCGACTTCATCACGCGACTGCACCGCGCCGTGCTGACTGAGTGCTCGCGTGAGTTCGGGGAAGCGGGCATCGACAAACTGCTTTCACTTGATGAGGTGTGCCTTTCGGATGAAGACATCGAGGCTTTCGGCGATGTCGAGACACTGGGGTGGCGTCTGGAGCGCGAGCGCGCGGTCCAGTTCTCGGACTGGAAACTCTTAACGCTCGATTTGCTTGAGCGCTACCTGCTGGCGCGCGAGAACGAGGTGCGCAGCGATGAGGTTCAGACGCTGGGGACAACGAGCTTTTACCACCTGTGGGAAGAGGCTTGTAAAACGGCCCTCGGCGATGCGCTTGGTAGACGGCTGGGCGAGCTCGAGCTTACGCTTGAGGGTAAATGGGCAGCTGATAGACAGAAAAAGTTGATCGAGATAATTCCGCGGCCCCTGTGGGAGCGCTGGCGCGGCGATGGGTTTGCTGAGCCCGAAGGCACCGACACGCTCATCCCTGATGCCATTGCCGTTGCGAATGGGCCAGATGGCGAGCGGCTGTTCTGCATCTGCGATGCGAAGTACTACGTGCCGAGCGTAAGTGGCAAGATGGAGCACCAGCCGGGGCTGGAGTCGGTGGCCAAGCAGTTCCTGTACCAGAGTGCGTACCGGGGGTTTATCGAGGATTGCGGGTTCGACCGGGTGGTGAACGCGTTTCTCGTGCCGGGGACCGTTGATGTGCCCGAGCTGATGGCGAGGGTGTCGTTTCCGGGCGTGTTTGCGGAGGAAGAAATGCCACTCGGCAATTACATCAACATGCTGATGCTGCCGGCGGGAATCGTGTTCGAGGCGTACCTTCGCGGAGAGGTGCTGAATACTTGTCAGCTACTTGCGGTTGAGGGTGTTTGCTAGCGGGAGAGCCAAGGCGGTTAACCGGCAACTGAGGCTGAGGGGGTTTGGCCCTTCCGATGCTCAACTAGATTGGGTAACGAGCGCGGAGTGTGCACATTGTTGTTGCCAACGCTGCCATAAGCGTAGGCGTAGCGCTTGCATTCGCAGCCGTCGCCTTGGCGGTGTGTCTAGCCGGCCCCTATCTTGACTGCTTCATCGCATAGATAGCTGGGGCCTACTCCCAGTGACCGGCGACGTCGACGACCCAATGCTGTCCCGTAGCCTGCTGTTCATAATGTCCCTGGTCCTCAGAGATGGTATACGAATCGTTTACGACAGATCCTCCGATGCCACCGCTTTCGCCGTCATTGATAATCCAAGCGTAGGCGGCATCATCGGAATCGAAGGGGCCTATCAAAGTGCCGCCATGATTGACCCAGAAACGAGGATGACGCGTATACACTACATTCGGCACCCAGACCTGGCTGTAATCCGTCTCCCAGTGTCCCTGTTCGGCAACCCACTTCTTTTTTGATTGGGCGGGTTGCGAGTCGTTGCCTTTGGGTTCGTTCGACTTGCTAGGGTTGGTCTTGTTCGAGTCCGCCTGCGGAGTTGCCGAACTGCTGCTATTGCCCGTCGGCTGCGTTTCCGCGGTGTCAACGGCTGTGTCCTGAGTTTCATTGACATCGGAGTCGGGTTTGCCGTCCTCTTGCGCTGTCGACGTTTTCGCCGAGTTCTTTTCGCCCGAGCCGTCGTCGCCAATCTTCTCGATAGCGGTCGACCCGCGGTCGGCGCTGCATCCGGAGCAGCCGGCGAGCGGGGTGCACAGCACCATGCCGAGTATGGTAGCCAGCGCCATCGTAGTGATTGCAAACGGTTTGGTTCTCATATCGTCCTCCATAGACGTTGAATGTCGCATTGAATTGTCTAATATCGTGGGGACAAATCGAGATGTCTGCTTCCGTTTGAGCCCCGAAGTATCGACAATCCAGTATCGCCCTGTGCCCGCCACTCATAGTGGTCTCGCCGGAATCTGGCAGCCACTGTTCCCAAGGCGACCACGTAGGTTCTTGTCATGCAAGCTGGCTTGTTAGTCCTCCTCAACGCTGGCTGATACATTAGTAGATAGGCAATCCCAGTAGTCGGATAATCCGGGAATGGGGAGATGCTCAATTGCTCTCGCGCCCTTCTTTCTGGTCTTATCAGCCTCTAGCTCTAATGAAATGACGGAGGCAACCAGATCGAATTTAGAGATTGACCATCCCTTATCCGATTTGCGACAGTGGTTCGCATTCTTTTTTGCGATTTTGTCCAAGAGCTCTGGAAGGGTGCCTAATTGTGCTGACCGGGTCGTGATGTCGACGATTTTATTGCCATCCTCTAGCGAACCGTTCCAAATAACGGGATGAGGATAACCGCATGCTTCAGGCGTTTGAGTGCTAGGTTGGTTTTTGGGCTGATTGATCGCCTTGAGCCACTCTTCATAGAGTGATTTCGGCACGAGAGGGGACCGTTGATAAAATGGCCCAAGGGTGTGGTCAACGGTACCGGCTAGTTCTTGAAAATAAAGCTGTCGTTTTTTGTTGACGGCCATAGGGTTATGTCCGTCTTTCCCGCTGGCGGTATCTGCTTTGCGTCTTAAATTGACGGCAGTTGCATGGGGCAGCTTTTTACCAAGCTTGCGTTTTGTATTGCTCGCGGGATTGCAGTACATGCCCGTATCATTGTCGTATCTAGAACAATACTTACTATTGCTGCCAGTTGGGAAAAAGGGCTTGTTGCATGCGCTGCATTTTACCGGAAGTGTTCCGGATCGCAGCGCTTCGCATAGTAGGTGCGCATAGAGCACCGAGAATGATCCCGGGAGAAAAGAGTGAATAAATGAGTGAGAGCGGTCTATCAAGTGCTGGAAATGAAGGACTTCCTGCACTGAGTCGCTGTCGCTAATGTCGACAACAAAGTATTTTCCGTCATTTACGAAAAACCGCATGGTGCCGATCGTGCTTTCGGCGTTCCTCGATAACTGCACCTCATCGTAGAGGCTGCTCTTAATTAGGTTAAGTGCCAGAGAGTTGAGACTATTGAGGTCCTGAACTATCGGGCCGGCGATTGCATGTCTTGTGCATTTGGATGACGTTAGCTTTCCAAAGCGACGAATTTGATCCGCGACATCCAGGATAGATTCTCCGGTGGAAAACAGCTTCGCGAATAATGAAACGTGACTGTTGAGGTCATCCCGATAAGTAGGCTCGTTTATCTTCTTGGATAAGCTAAGACAATCAATGATGATGTCGCCAAGAACGGCTATTGCCAACTCATGGATGTCGATGGCTAGTTGGGTATCAACTATTTGACCGCGGAAGTGCGTCTCATAAAACTCCCTTTTAGTTTCTGGCGTTTTAAGCGCTAGCGGGTGGTTGACAATTGAGTGCTTGCATCCGCGAGCGAGCTCGGGCCTACTATTAAGGTCAAAGATCATTTCAATGTAACTGGCCAGATTAGGTGCAACGGAATCGGCGACATCGTTACTGCTTAGTAACTCAAGTGCTGGCATGGCAACTCTCGCGATGTTCCCACACTCTATTGCCCAAAGAGAGAAAACCTTTGAGGGTAAATAGGCATCGGGTATTTCATCAAGATAAGCTGAATCGATGCACAATGAGCAAGCATTGAAAAAGATCTGGTAGATACCGTCCGAATAGCCGCCGCTTATTGCGGAATCAAGTGCTTGTTTGACTGCCTTTGCGAGCTCGTGCGTTATTTTTACCATTTCGATATGGCATTTGTCGAGGTCATCACCTGCGTCAATTATTCTCGAGCAAAGCGGAGGAAAACGCGCGGCGGCATTTTTATAATCTGTGCCTTCGAGATACTGAGCTTCTAGAATGCGCCGCATTCGCCGCAGCGAATTAAAGATGCGGTGTGGAACGGGCGCTGCATGGGCGTCGCGATATTCGGTATACCAAGAGGACATTTCGTTAAAGAACCTCTCAAGATCAATTCTTAGCAATTCGTTTAACAGCTCTTTTACAGACCAATGCTGTTCGAATTCCACTTCTTCACATTCTTGATCCTTATTGGGTTTTGCGTTTGTCGGTTGTTTGCAACAGAGATGCAAAGAGGTATCTCTGTCAAACCGAATGAAGCTAGCCCTAACGCGCCAGGTCAGAGTTATTAAATTGGCACCATGCATGTTTCTTTAACCAGCACAACTTTCAAAATCAAATATACTTTGTGCCATTGTGCCACTTTGTCGTGTTCAATGGGAGTCGAGCAAGAAAGAAGTCCAAAGGAGGACTGAAAATGTTTGACGACACCCTGTTTGAACTGGCGGATTCCGCCAAGCGAGATGAGCTCGAAGATCTTGTTTGCGAGGTTATGACGATCTGCGATGAGCTGAAGGCCTGCCTTTCCGAGGAGTGCGGACTCGGTTTCTTTGAGGCTTGTGCTCGTCAAAGCGCCTATGAGCTCATGCTCGATAATTGCCGTGACGAGCTTGCACGTTTGGGCTTTGAGCTCGAGTGGGGCATTGAGGACTATCCGGCGGTCTTGCCGGTTCGCTCGGTTGCGCTTGCGTGTGTTCCGACGCATGACGCTGCTGACATCGAGTTTTCGAGTCGCAACGACTTCGATATAGCTTGCTAGCTTCTCTATCTGCGTAGACGGCCAAGCTGACCTGCTGTTTTATCGGGACTGCTAAACACCCCGTTCTTTACGCCAATCACCCTAAAACTCAATCACCAGCTAATCGGGTCTCTGCTCGCGGACACGTTGGAAACCGCGGGACATCAAGCTCAGTCCTGATTTTCCAGGTCATATCCCTTTGTATACACAGTAAAGCTAAGGTCTTCAATCGTTCCGGTGCTGTAGACGCATGCGTCGGGCGTGCTCCATGTGTCTTGGACAGTCGGGTCAGTCCAGACATATTCGGGTCCATCGATTCCAAGCAATGGAATGGGCCTCGCCACGTGGTCGGCGTTATTTATCTGCACAATGATCTCCAGCAGCATGTGCAGTTTTACATGCCATGAGCTGTATGGATGCTCGCCTGGCCCCTTGTAATCCAGTGTGCACTTTGATTGTGGACTTTCGGCGAGCTGGCTCAAACATTCAAAAAGCGCCGGGTACTCGGCTCCAGGAAACTCGACTCGTACATATCGATTGCCATCGCGGACAAATCCGTACCACAACACGGGGTATGGATACTCGAGCCTATCCGGCCGCTTGATTTTCGCTCTGCAATTGGGCTGGTTGACGATAGACAGCCACGTCCTATAGAGCTCATCGGAAATGAGGTCGTTCGCTTGGTATGCATGGCCAAGACCATCGAGGACAAAGCTGCCGAGGCGCTCAAAATAGTGGGCACAATCCGTTAGGCCCTTTTCATATGCCGTTTCGGTTTTTCTCTGTATATTGAGCGCGACATCACGGGGCGATTTGCGACCAAGATGCTTTTCGGCGTTAAAGCGCGGGTTGCAATAGAGCTTGGTCTTATCGTTGTATCGGTTGCAGTACTTGCTGTTGGGGCCGGTCGGAAAAAAGAGCGAGCCGCAGGTTTGGCATGTTATCGGCATAATGCCGCACAGCAACAGCTCGTGGAGGATGCGGGCATATAGACTGGCGAAGGACCATTCCTCCTCGGTGAAATACAGCTCTCCAGCCTTTGCGATAATCGCTTGGCGATTCACGAGCTCATCGAGTTCTTCTTGGTTGTTGAGCTCGGCATGCTTGTGAAAGTCTTCCCTTGCAAAGATGCCGTTGTCGCGCATCGCCCTGGCATAGTTGCTACGAAATAACTGTATAAAAGGTGCATCATTCATCTGCTTAATATCATCCAGGTGTTTTTCGAGCCTCTGGACCGTTTCGTTTCCCGGTAGGCGCTTTTTGGCAATGCGCAGAAAACCGTCACCAAAGTCGATGATGCCTTGCAGCTGCTTATCGAATAGTTGAAAACGGCGCGGGTCACTTGCCCAGATGGCGGTCGGGAATAGCTCTTCTTTCTGCGAGAGCAACTCGGGCGCCCTGGTGTTTTTAAGCAATGGGATAAGCTCCAAGCATCCCTGATAGAAAACAATGAGAAGGGCTCGAAAGAGTTCGAGATTGGTGCAAACGCAAGCAGTCTCTATTTGAGACTTGACCTTTGAATAGTTATCACTTGGATTGTCGTGGTTGTACGGCACCGGTTCTGTTAGATCAATCGAGCCGTATGCGGTTATTATCTTCATGTTGTTTGACTTGAGCTTAAGATAAGAGCTGAAGAGCGTGGCCATTTCTTGGCTGTTGAGCTGGCTCGATGTGGTGATGACCGCACGGTACAGGTGGTTGATCTCGTCGCACTCAATGGCGTTGTTTTCCATCCAACAGGCGAAATAACGATAGTCGGGGATTGCTGTGATGTTCATGACGCACTGCCTGCAGACGTTTTTAAGAAGATATCTGGCTTCGCCGGAAATCTCTCCATGCACATGGCGCGTAATGGTCTCATCGAATAACGGATTAAAGAAATCGAGATCGAGCTCCTTTTGTTTTTGAAGGAGTAATTCAATTTCGGCATCGCTCAATCCTGCTTGCGTGGGTTCCTGGCCGGGACCGTCTGGGTGAGTTTGGCTGTTAAGGTCCGACTCGGCTGGCTGGTCCGTTGAATCGTTTGGTTCGTGGTTGGGAGAAACAGAAGACTGGTGAATGGCGTTCTGTAGCTCGATGTAAGAGCGCTGTCTTGTGTGCTTATTAAATCGGCCCCCGATTTCTTTAAAAAATGAACTCAGGTCAACGCGTAATAGGTCGTTGGCTATGGAGACGAGACCCCATGCTCTTGTGCTGCTGGGATCACTTCTATCTCCAGAGCAATCTATCTCTGGTGTCCTGTTAAGAAGAAGCATGCGAGGATTGACGGGAGAGCGAAGAAAGCCCGCCTCAAAACCCCAGCTAAATGGCTCATTTTTGGTTTCAATCATCGATGCTCCAAACAGCCAAAATTTAAAACGCGATAAAAGTCATAATACGCGGCTGTTTGCGGCTGTTCAATGGAATCAAGCGAAAAGGCTTAAAACCAGGGAGGCCGTTATGTCCGATTGCATCAAGTTCAATGAGGCAAATATCGATGTTTGCGAGCGCGAGGCGAATGTTCTTCGCGAGATCATCGTCGTTGCCATGGGCCGTTTGCGTCAGATGCGCAAGCAGCGCGGGCGCGGCTGCGTGTCATTGGAAGAGTTCTACGATGCGCTGGATGCTTACGAAGTGATTCGCGAGCAGGTTGAGGAACTGGACCAGCTCGGCTTTGAGTTTAGGTGGTCGTCGGCTTCCGATGTGGGGGCTCGATGAGTATGCCGATCCCGAATGGGATGAGGACGACAGCTCCCCGCTTGATCGCGGTTTCGATATAGCTTGTTAACTTGTCCGTACGATTGATTGGAGCAAACATGCATCCGTACGCCGAGTGTGATAACTACCCCATCAGCATCAAGGACGCCGATGGGCCGTTCCTGATTATGGAGGCGACTCTATTTGGCGGCGATAAACTTGATGATGAGTTTAAGAAAACCGCTACATATAGCTGTTCGTGCGCGACTGTTTCCGCGGCGATTGATATTTGCAGATCGACGACGAACGGTCTTGACGATCCTTGGTATGAAAGCTGGGAGAAGGCGGTTGAACGCTTTCCGCTCGAGGAGCATGACGGCGCATCGGCGTTGTATTGGATTGAGCCGACCGACCCGTTCACGGCTCTGTGTGCCTTTTATCCCCATCCCGATCTTGAGCCGTATGTGGCCGAGGTGATACATGCCGTTGATACCTATTTGTTGGAGCACGAGTACTGCTCCTATACGCTCGATCACTTGGATTTGAAGCACGTTAAAGTTCTGCTCAGCGCTGCTTGGGGGTTGGCGCGTATCCTCGAAGAAGCTTGGACTACTCATGACCCCGAGGTTTTGGAAAAGATCGAGGACACTACGTACAACGCGTATATAACGATTAGGGACCTGATTGAGAACGAAGAGGCAGCCAAAGCCAGCCCGAAAGCCGATGACAGTCTTTAGTCGCTGCACTGGGCAGTACGCCTGATTGGCAGGCCATCGCGCAAAAATGCGTACGGTCTGCCAACCTCAAGCGCCACATCGTCCCCTTGCTTGCGGCGAAATGGCCCGCCTGTTTGAGGGGGTTCTCGTAGGCGCGCCACCTTGCTTCGTGTGGGTAGCTGCCTACTACCTTTTCCTTTCTTAAGCGCCGCTGGCGCCACTTCCTAACCGCCCTGCGTGAGTTTTTGTCCGCACGGGATGGTATTCAACACATGCAACAACTAAATCGGAGGTTTGACCATGGCTACGTGGGATCTTAGCTGTCAATCGAATCAGTCGCCTGCGGACAACAAGGAGCTCGCCCCCTATCTCGCACGCCAGAAGGCGATGCGCGAGTTTTTTGAGCGCGTGCTGTTTGTCCCCAAGGACCCGGACAACGCCGAGGACCAGGACAACAACGGCCTGTACTTTTTGGGCGCTACGACGGGTTCGGGCAAAAATTATACGGCCGAGCAGGTTACGGCGGATCTGATAGCCGGCGGCTGGGATGAGTCGGGCTGCTTTAACAAGTGCCCGGGGCGTCGCTACCTGGTGTTTGTGGTTCCGGGCAAGGACAACCGCGACAACTACGTTGCAAATGTTCGTAAATTGCTGGTTGACCAGGGAATGGATCCCAAAGATGCGGAGCACATGGCGTTCGATCTTCCGCGCGCGGGGGAGAGCGTTCTGCATTGGATCGAGGATACGCGTGGCAAGGGGTTCGTGGGCGTGCGCGAAATCCCGTGTCCCATCGACGCGGATGACGAGAGCTCTCATCGCGTCATTAAGCGGGCGTGGCGCAGCATTATGGAGGTCGCCGAGGACCTTCTGCACATTCGTGACACAAGAAAACGTCTGGGTAGCGTCGCCGATCGTCTGACCCCCGGCCTGGAGGACAAGCTGTCGTTGGCCGATGCAGGCTTGCGTTGGGCTGTGAGTCGCGAGCTCAAGAACATCACGCGTGGCATGGAGGTAATCCCCAAGATTTGGCCATCTGCGCTTCTCGACGATAAGAGCATGCCGCACGTAATTGCGTGCACACCTCAAAAGCTCGTCAATAGAATCGATACGGTGACCGGTGCGGGCGTTGTGCTTTTTAATGCCTCGGATGCCGAGAAAGGCATGTTTATCTTTGACGAAATCGATCATATGAAGTCAGATATGCTGTCGACGTTGACGGATGACCCCGTGACGTTCCAACCGGACGAGGTGCTGCGTATTCTCGATCGCCATTTTAACGGCGGCGTGGTGGACCCCTTGCTGCTGGGAAATCGAGATCAATGGATGGCGGTCTACACGCATGCTTCCACATCAGGCGATCACAAGGGGTCGAATGCCGAGAGGAACAGGGTTTCGCGAGCGAGCGTAGAGGAAGCTGTCGAAGAAATCGCCAAGGATGCCAAGATAATTCAAAAGGCACTTGCCTCTTGTATTAAGGAAATGAAACTGCGTCCGCCTTTTTCGTTATCTGACGAGGCGAAAGAAGAACAGCTCTCCGGCCGACACCTGTTTGGCAGTGACGATATCTCGGTGGGCGACAACTCGGCGAATCCGTTGTGCTACAAGCTCAATGAGCGCGGGACCCGCAATATGATTACCGCTCATGGGGTGAATGGGCAGCAAACCATTAACAAGGCGGTTCGTCGTGCGCGTGGCGTCGTTAGGATGGTGGTGGGTCATCTTGCCCGCTGCGCCACACTTATGGACAGCCTGTACTACGGAGGTCTTTCGTACAAGGACGATCTTTCGCGCAAGAACATCATCGATGCCCTGGGCATTAGGAACGGCCAGACCAACGAGAAGTATTTTTGGGATTCGTTGATGCTGGCGCTGTTCTTTAAGGACCGCAAGAACGATGACATCGATGCTGCCGACGACTCGATGTATGCGCGTGGCGTTGATTATTTGGTGATGGAAACCACCATCGAGCATATGTTTACCACGTATCTAACCAGCCATGGCATTGAGCGCATGCCGGAGGCGTTCTTGGCCTCGATTGCCGCCAAGGCACCCTGCGTGTGCATGAGCGCGACTTGGAGCGCGCCGACGGTCAAAAACTTCAACCTTGATTACCTTGACGAGGTTCATGGTGTGGTTCGCAAGGATGCCTGGATCGACGAGCTCAATAAGGAGATTGTGCGGCAGACCAAGCTGTTTAACAAACAGGCTGCGAAAGCGTACGACGTCGATGTTGCCTGGGTTGATGAGTCTAAGGAGATCGCTGGTATGGCCGCGCTGACAGGCGGCGCCTTTGGCGGCATCATCGTGTCGCCCGACGAGGTGTACGAGCAGGCGATGCAGTTCTTTGACGGAATCGGCGTGAGTGAGGGCCTTGCGGTGCGCCTGCGTCGAAAGATTGCCGACAGGGTGGGCACGAGCGACGCCAAGAGCATCGAGTTTGAGCTGAAGCGTCTGAGCAAGACGCTTATTGCCGTGAGCGCTTGGGCCCGTGGTGTAGCGCGTAACGAGCAACAGGCGGGAGCCGTTTTTACTACGCGCCATATGGGAAATCATACGGACTTTAATAGCCTGGCGCTGGATCTTGCCCGTGAGATGGTTGCCGAGCTGGTGATCAGAAACGTCAAGTGCCCCGAGATGTCGTACGAGGAATCGCTCAAGGCCGCCAAGGCTATGGTGCCATGCTTTAACGCCGCTGAGTGGGATACCGGTTGGGGTTGTGCTCAAGAGCGTCTCGAGCTGGGTCAACCGACCTTGATGTTCATTAACTTGTCGGCGGGCGGTTTTTCCAAAAACCTTAAATACAAGGTGCCTGAAAGCCTGTGCCGCACGGTGCGACAGGTTGATTGCGGCTTTGAGAGCGACGAGCGTCGTCCCAAGATGGACCTCGACTTTCTGTACATTGAGTCGCCTACGAGCCGTTTGACGTGGGGAGTCGAGATTAGCTCAGCGAAGTTTGTCCAGCAGGCGTTGACAGGCGTGGTTGAACAGGAAGAACTGGTGGCGCTCGGCGAGGTTCCGTTTACCAAGAAACGACATAACGTACGGCTGTTGCTGTCTGGCGCCAAACAGAGTCTGCCAGTTCGCAATACCACCTCTTATCAGGTCGAAGGTGCTCGTATTGTTGCGCAGGCTGTGGGTCGTTTGATGCGCACGAGCGTAAAGATGCCCCGTGTGCAGGTGATGCTCGACCGCGAGATTGCGAATGATTGCAACTTCTCGTTTTTGCATGATTTGCCGATGGGCTACGAGCTTGAGCAGGTGGTCGGTGCGTGCGCGGCGGTCAACAATCACATGGCGGACGACAAGGACTTTGCTATCGCCAAGCAGCAGAATCTTGCTGCCTTTAGGAACAACCTTGCCAAGCAAAAGCACGAGAAGCTGGCGTGGAAAGTTACCTCGCTAAATGCCGGGGACGAAGATCTCGCTGCTTTTGATAGCGAGCGGGACTTTTATCTGCATCATTTTTGCTTGCCGTGGGAAGACCTTGCAAATTATCCGGCGCGCCGAAGCGCCGCATTGCATATGCCGTACGCCACGAGTGGTTATGCCTATGCAGAAGGCGGTGTGTGCAAGGTGCCACATTTTGAGTTTCCCCGCTATGACGGTGAACCCGTCGAGCAGATTGCCACTCGTCTGGAGGATTCCTGCCGCTGTGACAAGGGGCTAAAGGGCGCGACGGTTAGCCAGGTGAGCCAGGCTGCGGCGCGTGTGCCCGAGCTGCTTTCGATTCGCGAGGTGCGCGAGCGCTGGTCGCGCGACGGGGTGCCCGCGGCACTGCAGCCAGCGGCGACGGCGCATATGACGCCCTATATGTTTCAGGCGGTGTACCTGGGAGAGCTGGGTGAATCTGCTGGTAGAGCAATCTTTGAGGCGTACTACGATGGCCATTATTCGCTTACGCGTGGCGATGCTGCCCATGCCGAGGCGGGCGGCGACTTTGAGGTGCTCGATGCTGCCGGCAACAAGACCGGGGTGTGGATCGACTTTAAGCACTATCGCATCGGTGCCTATATCGCTTATGTTCGCGATGGTCGCGAGGCGTCGGATGCCGAGCGCTTTAGGGCCAAGGCTCAAAAGGTTGGGGCGAAACGCCTGCTAATCGTCAACGTTTTGGCTGATGAGGCAGCGCTTGAGTGCGTGCCCAAGGCACTCGATGCCGAGGGGACTGTGTTCTCCGTTCCTTATATGGCCGCTGACGGTGCAATCAATTTGGAGATGATGGAGGCGATCGGCCGTGCAATCGAAGCATAACCAGTCGTGTGGTCTGGGAGACATTGCCGTATCTGAGTTTAAACTGCAGCTCGATGCCGCTGCTGCCGAGGAGCGCTACTCGGTCTTTTGGTGCAACGTAGGCGACGCTGGTAAGCATGCCGTGGCGAACTTTATGGCCGATGTGTGCCAGACGGGCAAGGTCGTCGCGCTCACGCAGCTTGCAGACAACCGCGTCTTCCTGATGGTCAAAGCGGGCGTGCAGACGGGCGATCTTAATGCCTCGCTTTATCAGGAGCAGGTGGTTCCGATTAAAACTCATTGGAACGAGTTGGACGATTACGTTGCGCTCCGTTTGCTGTTCAACTCCTGCTCTCAGTTTGAGGGGATTGAGGACGAGGTTCCCAATGACACCGGGCACCTGTATGTCATTAGCGCCAAGGGTGCCCGCCGCGATGCTGTCGAAAGCGACGGAAGGGGACCTGCCAAGATCGAAACGGTTGAAATTGTTATCGATGAGGATTGCACCTTCGATCTTAAGATTCGGACGTTTACCAAGCGCCGCGTGCTTATTGGCAGGGCGCAAGGTGACGAAAAAGAGCTCGAAAAGATTAAGAGCCAAGTAGGCTACAGGCTATCGCCCGTGGCGACGATGGTGCTTGCCCATGAACAAAAGGACGAGTACATCCTGCGCCGAGCCAAGGGCGACAAGCCGTCTAAGCGTCGCGATTTGACGTTTTCGGCCCAGGCGGACAAGGTCGCCTATACCAAGAAGGGCATTCTGTATCGAGAGTTGCAGATTCTCGAACGCCGTTACAGCGACTTCGCGCGGGTGACGCTCATGGAATACCCGCGCAAGAGTTTCTACGAGGTGCTCAAGGGTGACGAATACGCTCGCGTAGTTGCGGAGCGCATGGCGGGGCAGCGAATCGTGGTGTCGTTTGCGCGTAATGGGCTTGCCGAAGTGGCACGTCGGCTGGCCGATCGGCTTAACGATTCCCCGTGGGACGTTCGTGCATCGTATGGCGGACGGACCGTGGATTCGCGGGCGCTGAACCTTGTCGTTGTGCCCAATGAGGTTGCCGAGGACGATGGCTATGCCTTACATGCTGGCGTGGTGGAACAGCACGTGACGCCGGATGTGTGCGAGCCACTGTTTAAGGCGGCGCCAAAGCAAAAGGATCGCAACGCGCAAGAGGCAATCCTGGGCGCCATGCTTAAAGAGCTGCTGGTGAAACAGGATGTTGTTGACGGGCGGGTGACGGCGTTTGACCTTGGAGCTCTGGGCATCGAATCGGTGACGGTGTGTGGCTTGGTCGATGTGCCGCATAAAGCAAAGGACAAGATTGAGCTGGATTCGCGTATCGCCACGTTGACGATTGGCGCGGATGGGGGCATGCGCTATGCCTCACATTCGGCAGAGGATGGTCCCGAGGACGAGATGGAGCTCGATCTGCTGACCGCGGACGGCAAGCTCGATAAGGGCGCCTATGTCTTTGACGTGCATGCGAACGGGCGGTCTATGCTTGCGCGCGTGCGGGATACGGGCCTGACGACGTTCTCCAACAACTTTATGGCCCTGGTGGGCGAGCATCAGCTCACAGGCAAGGCAGGGCGTAAGAAGAAGTTTTTCGAGAGCTACAACTCGCCTTATTACGGCATTGGAACGCTCGAGCGTGCGGGCAAGACTTGCTATTTTGTGGGCGTCAACAACGGCACCCAGGAGGATATGGCGACTGCGATTCACGTGCGTTCGATTGAGGTGCTCGACGGCGATGATTTGTCCGAGTTGTTGGTTCAGCTGGCTAACATAGGCCTTTCGCGCTATAAGGCTCCGTCCGTGTGGCCGATTCCAGTTAAGTATCTCAACGAGTGCACTGCGCGTGAGGGCGCGGTGGAGGACGGCGATGAGTGCTCGTAAAAGTGTAGTCGAGTTATATGTACTAGAAATCTAAAAATGTTCTTGCATCCTATAGTAGGAGTGCATATACTGCAGTCATAGCACATCAGATGGGGTCTCGAAAAGAGACCAAGCATACGCATTAGAGTTTATCTTGGAGGGACTTGAGCAATGACTACCTGTATTTCACCCCTTTACAACGACAATAGCGAGCAGATCAATCTTCAGGCTATGTACGAATACTACGGCAGTTCTAAAACCAAGAACTGCCTGTACGATCAGAGCGATTTGGAGCCTAGCGCCGAAGATCGGGAGTATCTGAACGAGATTGAGCACGAGTGGGAGTATGAACTCGGCATCCGCTAGTACTGCTGACTCGCAATCTAGAACCTCCGATTTAATTACCCCGTTATCACCTCTTTTTAGCGGGGCGCGTTGGATCGACTATGTGTGTCAAACATCAGCTCATCGTGGGAAGGAATCGGCAATGAGCAGGAACATGAACAAGAACATCAACGGTGGCGCTGCGGGTAAGGCGAAGGCTGCCGGGCGCGTGGCGCTGGTTGCTGCGGCGACTATCGCCATGACGGGCGGCTCGCTGCTGTCTCCGCTGACTGCGGTGGCGCAGGGCACAAGCGGCGTCGATGCCGAGGGCAAGCCGGCTGCGGTGATGTCGCCGCTGACGAGCGCGGCTGCCGCCGGCACCGGTGCGGGTGCAGTGTCGGCGGCGCAAAAGGTCGCCAATCTGCAGGCTGCGGTCGATGCGGCGCGCGCCAAGGCAGCCGCCGCCAAGGTCGACCTGGATGCAGCCGCCGCTCCTTACGACGCGGCTACCGCTAACCAGCAGCAGGCGCAGGGCGCCTATGGCGCAGCTCGCGGTGCGAGCGATGCTGCCTCCTCAGCCGCTTCGGCCGAGCTGGAACAGCAGATGGGTGCCGCGCAGGATAAGGCCGATGCGGATGTGAAGGCGCTCGCGGAGGCGCAGGCCGCGCTCGACGCTGCCAAGAAAGACCTGACGGACAAGGGCGAAGCCCTGACCGCTGCTCAGAAGGCTGCCGACGATGCGCAGTCCGCGCTCGAGGTCGCGCAGGCTGTCGCTGCCGACGCCACACCCGAGGCTGTTGTCGCAGCCCAGGCTGCTGCGGAGCAGGCAGCGGCAGCGTTGGAGCAGGCGAAGCAGCAGGCTGCCGACGCGCAGGTCAGGCTTTCGAATGCCCAGACTGGCGTTGATGCCGCCGCGGCTAAACAGCAGGTCGCGCAGGGCAAGCTTTCGGCAGCTCAGCAGGCAAAGGACGCGGCAGATGCGGATGTGAATGCCGCTCGGGCGAGCTTTGACGCTGCCAAGGCCGATCTCGACCGCGCCGAGCAGGGCGCTGCGGGCCCGGAGTACGAGGCCGCCAAGGCCAAGGTGAATGCCGCCGCCGCTGCGTTGGATGCTGCCAAGGTCGTGCAGACTCAGCGCGAGGGTGAGCTTGCTGCTGCTTCGCAGGAAGTAGCTACCGCCGATGGCGAGGTTCAGGCTGCTCAACAGGCCCTTGGCGCCCAGCAGCAGACCGCGAGCGATGCGCAGTCCAAGCTGGATGCCGCCGCGGCCGCTGCGACCGCAGCCGATGCTGCCGTCGATCAGGCCAAGGCCGACCACGCCAATGCGCTCGCGGCGCTGGCGGACGCCCAGGCCAAGCTTTCGGCCGCTAAGGATGAGAAAGATGCCGCCGACCAGGCACTCGATCAGGCAAAAGCTCAAAAGCAGCAGGCCGACCAGGCAGTGGCTCAGGCGCAGGCCAAGCTCGATGCTGCCCAGGCTACGGCGAATGCCTCGGCGGAAAACTACCGCCAGGGCGCCATCGCGTTCTTTAAGAGTGTGGGTGCCGATGGCGCCGCGAACCTGATCCTTAACTGCAAATACGCTAGCCTCACCAAGGTGGGCGAGGAGGTCGACGCGACGAGCCTGACCAACATGAAGCAGGCGATCGTGTGGCTTAAGGCGTGCAACGAGTATCGTAAGAGCGTCGGCCTAAACGAGCTTAAGGTGACGTACGCCATGATGGCGACCGCCATTGCCGACGCGAACTACTCCGACACCGAGGTCGCCCATGCCCAACAGTTCAACGTGGGCGAAAACGTGGCGTGGAACTACGGAAGCAACCCGTTTAACCAGTGGGTCGATGAGGAGAAGGCCGTCTTTGACCGCGCTGCGGCTACGCTGGGAGCGATGGGTCTTACGGGAAAGGCCGCTTTTGATTTCTATAGGCAGCATGGCAGCGAAATCAATCGCTACGTGGCTACGTATGGCGGACGCGTGCAGACGGTCGGTCACTATATGAATGTGATTGATCCCGATTACACCGTGACGGGCATGGGTGTTTGCACGCGCGGAACGATGAATCGCTGGAGCACACAGGCACAGACATTCAATATGTCCGGCAGCTGGTACAAGGCGTATTCCGACAACCCCATGACGGTCGCCGAGTACGAGGCTGCGCTAAACGCCTGGTGCGACTCCCTGGCAAATCCTGGGCAAGGTGTGGACGCGGCTCGTCAGGAGCTCGCCGCTGCTCAGGGCGTGGCTGCCGCCGCTGGCAATGAGGTGAATGCTGCATCGCAGGTGGCTGCTGCGAAGCAGGCGCAGGTTGATGCCGCTGCCGCTGGCGTTGACGCTGCTGCGGCTGGGGTCTCGGATGCTCGGGCTGCCGTGGAGCAGAAGCGCGCCGCTGCCGATGCTGCTGCGCGTGCGGTTGACGATGCTCGCGCCGATATGGATGCTGCCAACGTTGCTGTTGCCGCCGCGCAGGGTGTCGTGACCGCCAAGTCCGGCGAGCTTGATGTTGCCAGGGGCAAGGCCGCCGCTTCCCAGCGCGCACTGGATGCCGCCCGCGCCGGCGTTGGCGACAAGGAGAGCGCGCTTGCTGCTGCCCAGGACGAGCTGGCTGCGTACTCGGCCGACGTTGCCGCTGCTCAGCGTGCACTTGATGCGGCTTCGGCGGCGCTCGAGGGGGCGCGTGCAGCTCAGACCGGGGCACAGTCCGCATTGGATGCCGCCCAGGGTGTGGCGGATCGGGCAAATGCCGACGTTGCTGCCGCCCAGGCCGAGCTTGCTGCTGCTCGGACTGCCGCGAACGATGCCGGCACGGCTGTGACCGCGGCGCAGGCCGCATCCGTTGCGGCCGCTGCTCGCGCGGCTCAGCTGCGTGATGCCGCTGCGGCGCTTGCTCAGGCGATGGAGGACAAGGGCGCTGCCGATAGCGCACTCACCGCTGCTGCCTCGGCTTTGGCCGGTGCTGAGTCTGGCGTGGCTGCGGCGGATGACGCCGTGACGGATGCGACCGCCGCTCGCAATGCCTCGGCCGCTGCGGCTGCCCGCCTGCGCAGGATCAACCTTGCCGAAGCCATCGCTAACGGCCGTGTCGACGATGCGGACGAAGCGCTCAACGCCAAGATTGCCGCAGCTCATGACGCTGTCGAGCAGGTTGTCACTGCCAAGGCCGAACTCGACGCCGCTGCTGCCGCAACCGATGCCGTGGCTCCGGCCTACTGGGAGGCGCTCGGTGCCTACAACACTGCCAAGGCCGAGCTCGATGCTGCTATCGCCGAGCTCAACGCTGAGATTGCTCGCCAGGAAGCTGCCGAGCGCGGTACCGGCGAGCAAATTCAGCCCGCAACGCAGGTGACGTATCAGGCCAAGCACATGGCCTCGGCGTCCGAGGTCACCACGCAGCAGGCTGTGATGCCTGCCACGGGCGACGCCTCCAATCTGCTGGGTGAGACCTTCGTGATTGGTGGCACGGTCCTGGTCGCCGCCGGCGTCTTCCTCTCCGACAAGCGCCGTCAGTCGATCCGTTAGCGCTGGAGAAAACGGATCATTTTCGGCGCGTGCCGCAAGGGGCAAGCCCGGCGGCGCGCGCCGTTTTTAATCTTCAGGATTGATTAAGGAGGGACATATGCAAATCAGAGGAGAGGCCGCGATTGTCTGCGGATTCATGGCAGGTTTGGCAACGGGACTGCTGTTCGACGGATGTTTTGACGGCTACATTAATCGATTCCGCGATTCTGGTTTTTCGAGAGGCAGGCCCCAGAAAGCGGCGCCGGCTCGCCAAAAGGTGACCGCGCCTGGCGAGGCCCGTGGCGCGGATGCCTCGAAGATCAAGGTGATTGTCACCAAGAACGGCAAGATTTATCACCGTTCTGCGGGATGCAAAAACCTGCCCCAAAACGCCATCAGAACAAGCGTGACGTTGGCGGCAGCACTCAAACGAGGCAAAACGCCCTGTCTCGTATGCTGCCCACCGACGGCCTAGATAATCCTTCGGGGGGCGTTCTGCAAAGACAGGGGCCTGCGGACACGCGGGTCTAAAAAACGTGTCCGCGCGGCGTGGGAGACTTAACCTGCCGTCATGCTCTGCCGCGGCGGCATTAATTTGAACAACAATCCTCTAAGGAGCTCGATACCGATGAGTGACAACGCAAAACAACTCGTAAAGAAGGGCGTCAGGGACGCGGGGCCGTGTCTCGCACTGTGCATAGCCGGCGCGGCGGTCGCGCTGCTGGCCGTTCTGGGGCCGTTCGACGTGCTCCGAAGCGCGAACTCTCTGCACGTCATCATTGCCCTTGCCGGCGCCATGGCAACCGGCGGCGTGCTCGATTTGATTTTTTGGGTGTTCGACCCGTTTGGATGGAAGAACGAGGGGTAAGCCCTAAGGGATGCGGATGCCGGGGCAGGTATTGATTCCTGGCGTCGGATTGATCTGAGCCGTGCGATGCGGAGGCGTTGTTTGATGTCCATTTTCGTTACCGGAGACATTCACGGGATTGCTGAATACGGCGCGAGCCGCTTTTCATCGCGCGCTTGGCCGTTGGGCCGAACGCTGACGCGCGACGATGTGGTGATTGTTGCCGGCGACTTTGGCTTTATATGGAGCGGCTCAAACACCGACAAATACTGGCTCGATTGGTTTGAGTCCAAGCCCTGGACCACGTGTTTTGTCGATGGCAATCACGAGAACCATCACCTGCTGGCGGGGCTGCCGGTGCGAGAGTGGAGCGGCGGCCTCGTTCACGAGGCACGCCCACACGTATTGCACCTGATGCGCGGCGAGGTGTTCAACATCGCGGGAACCACGGTTCTTGCCATGGGCGGCGCCGCAAGCCACGACAAGCAGTGGCGCCAAGAGGGAAAGACCTGGTGGCCCGAGGAAATGCCGAGCGAGAGCGAGATGGAGCATTGCCGCGCCTCGCTCGACCGCGTGGGTTGGAAAGTTGACTATGTGGTGACTCATGAGGCGCCGGTCGATCTGGCGGACGAGCTGTGCATGGAGTGCAATCGTGAGTTCTACGATGACGCGCTGCAGAATTTTTTAGGTGAGCTCGACGGCCGGCTCGACTACCGCACCTGGTTCTTTGGCCACTACCATGATGACGAATGGCGCGATGACGGGCATCGTCTTATCTACCAAGATATCGTGCCGATCGAGGTGCGATGCACCGATGGGTTGGACGAGACGGCGAGCGGCTGTTCTAGACAAGAGCGTTAGGAGGTCCCCATGATCTGGTTTACCAGCGATACTCACTTTGGGCACGAGAACGTGCTGAAGTTCACCGACCGCCCGTGGGAGACGATTTGGCAGATGAACGACGCCATCGTCGACAACATTAACGGCAAGGTTGCCGTGGACGACGAACTCTACATCCTGGGGGATTTCTCATTCAAGATGACAGCCCAGGACGCCTATGCCCTGCGCAAGCAGATTGCCTGCAGGCGCATCCACCTCGTCCCGGGAAACCACGACAAGGACTGGACCCAGCCGGCGGTCGCGGGCGCGTTTACCGTGGAGTCGCCGATCTGTGTGCTCAAGGTCGACGGGCAGAAGATCGTCCTGAGCCATTACCCCATGGCCGACTGGCAGGGCATGAACCATGGCGGCTGGCATCTGCATGGGCATATTCATAGCGGTGGCGACGCGTACAACGAGTTCAACCGCAGGCAGGGGCTGCTGCGCTACGACGTGGGCGTTGACGCCAACGGCTACACCCCAGTGAGTCTGGAGGAGCTCAAAGCTTGGTTTGCGCAGGCGGACGAGCCCGTGTGCTGCGTCAAGTGGCCGTGGTGGGTCAACGCCACGGGCGATGAGCAGGTCGAGCGCGAGCTCGAGGCGTACAAGAGGGAGGCGGTAATCCGATGACGGTCTATGTGACGGGCGATGTCCACGGTGGGCTCGACATGCAAAAGCTTCGCGACTGGGAGCTTGGGGATAGTCTTACCAGCGACGACTATCTCATCGTTGCCGGTGACTTTGGCTTTCCGTGGGATTTCTCTGCCGAGGAATGTGCCGATATCGCGTGGCTGGAGTCGCGTCCCTACACCGTGCTGTTTGTCGACGGTAACCACGAACGCTTCGACCATTGGGCGGAGCGCCCCATGGAGCTGTGGCACGGCGGGCTGACGCAGCGTCTATCGGACACCTCGCCCATACGCCGCCTGACGCGCGGCGAGATCTTTGAGCTCGATGGTTCAACAATCTTTACCATGGGCGGTGCCACGAGCGTGGACAAGGAATACCGCATTCCGTATTCCAGCTGGTGGCCGCAGGAGTTGCCGGACGAGCGCAACTTTGAGGAAGCGCGGGCAAAGCTCGACAGCGTGGACTGGAAGGTCGACTACGTGATCACCCACACCTGTTCCACGCGCATGTTGTCGCCCACGCTCTACCCGGCGCCCGGCTGGAACTATCCCGGCGTCGATCGACTCACGGCATTTTTCGATGAGCTCGAAGATCGCCTGGACTACAAGCGCTGGTACTACGGGCATTTCCATCGCGACGCCAACCCAGCCGAGCGCCACACCGTGCTCTACGACCGCATCGTCCGCCTAGGCGACGAACTTATGCCCTGGGACGTTGCGTAGGGGCGGGCATAGAGAACTCTTCATACGATGCCTTGGGCAGTTATCCTACATTTCAACAATAGCCATTATCTGTAGGGTAACTTGAGTCATGCTAGCGGCTGGAAGAGATGGTGCCTGCCAGTCTAGAGTTTCAGCGCCATTCGGTTGGTGCCAGGTAGGGTGACAAAGCCAAAATGTGCATAGAATGCTGCCGCCTCGTCATCTACTGGGTCGACAATCAAAGCTCGAGCGCCTGCCAGGGCAGAAATTTTCAAGGCATTCTCGATGGCATCTTTGAGCAGTGATGCCCCAAGACCAAGCCCCTTGAACTTCTCATCGACCCCCATCATTCCAAGCAACACCGTGGGAACTTGGGAGGGGGAGTTTCGCACGAACCATCCTCCATCAACATTTTCGCGAGCCACGGAGTGCGTACACAGCGTATAAAACCCAGCGACCGCGCCGTCGCAATACGATGCGTATATAACCGCGGATCCTCTTCTCCGCGCTGAGGCCGATCTGTTTTTAGCCCATCCATCGACGAGAGTGTTTCCACAGCGGAATGCTTCGATGCCTTGACCAACAGGGAGTTGAACAGGCTTGGTAAACGTGCTCATTCCCAAACCGCTTTACGGTCAAGCAGCGCTTTTGCGGCTTGGGGCATGGGGGAGTCGAGCATTTCACAAAATGCATCGAAACCATCAGGAGAAAGATAGGTTGTTGATGCCTCGGCGATGTCACGTGCGGAGCTCTCGTCAAGGTGCGCCGTGGCCCATTGGGTGAGAGTCTGCCCGCGCAAGGCAGCGGCGCGCTCGTAAGTGAGGCGCTGACGTTCGGTCAGCCTTAGATCCATACGGCGTTGTTTCTCAATAGTTGGCATAGCAAAAACCTCCTCGGAATTATTGTACGGAATTATTCCGTACATAACAAGACACAGAATCATGCGTTTGTCGAAGGGGGACGTTGCGTAAGGGCGGGGTACTTGACTACTCAGCCACTACGGTGATGTTTTCCCGGTGCTTGCGGATGACGTCCCAGCTAAAGTGCTCGACCAGCTGTTCGGCTGTACGCGGCGTGGTGTCCGGCGCGATGCCCGTTTGTCCGGCGAGCCAGCCGAGCAGCGCTTCGGGCGTGCCAAAGCGGGCGCGGAGTTCGCCCAAGTCGAGGTCGCGGTCGCGCTTGGAAAGGCGGCGACCGTCCGGTGACATGAGAAGCGGAATGTGCGCGTAGCGCGGCGTGGGCAGCCCCAGCAGGTGCTGCAGATAGATTTGACGCGGCGTGGATCCCAGCAGGTCGCATCCGCGCACAACTTCGGTAACACCCATGGCGGCGTCGTCAACCACCACGGCTAACTGGTAGGCAAACACGCCATCGCTGCGGCGCACCAAAAAGTCGCCGCACTCGGTGGCGAGCGCCTCGCATTGGGCCCCGTACGTGCGGTCCACAAACTCGACCACGTCGTCCACGAGGTCATCGACGGCGGGCACGCGCAGGCGTGTGGCCGGAGCGCGCAGGGCGCTGCGGTGGGCGATTTCTTCGGCCGAAAGTCCCCGGCAGGCGCCGCGGTAGATGGGCGTGCCATCGCTGGCGTGCGGCGCGCTCGCGGCGTGGAGCTCTGCGCGTGTGCAAAAGCAGGGATAGGTGAGGCCGGCGTCTTGCAGCTTGTGCATGGCGGCTTCGTACAGGTCCAAGCGATCGTGCTGGTAGAAGGGGCCTTCGTCCCACTCGAGCCCCAGCCAAGCGAGGTCGTCGATGAGCTGGGTGGCGAGCTCCGGTCGCTTGCAGCGATCGTCCAGGTCCTCGATGCGCAGCACGATGCGGCCTCCCTGGCTGCGGGCCGAAAGCCATGTGCACAGGCAGCTGAACACGTTGCCCAAGTGCATGCGGCCCGAGGGCGACGGGGCGAAGCGGCCCACGACGGGCGTAGGCGTGCTGGGCGCCGTCGACGTGGCCACGGCGGGCGTTGCTATGTTGCGTGCGTTGATATCCATGCGGACGAGTATAGCGCGGGGCGCGGTAGGGGGTGTTGCCGTCGCTCGCAAGTTGCCAAGACCGTGCATTGTGTGCGGTGGACACCGACCCAATACCTCGATTGCCGCCCGCCAGCTCAACCTCCCAAACGACAGAAACCCCGGCAGCTCTTCGCAACTGCCGGGGTTTCCGCGGAAAAGGGGGACATGATCCTCGAGCGAACGGCAAAGGGGCAAACCGTTTTCGCTTAACTGCTTTATGCCCCTCGTCCGGCGGCTCAATCAGTGCGCGTCACGCCCACACAAAGCCGCTACACCTGTGATGGAGGTGTGAAGTGGTATCTATTGCTGGCGCGGGCCATGCCAAGGGCTGTCCCAAACTGCCGGCAGACAAGGAACGTCCCCAAGTGCCGGGCTTGGGTGGGACTTTTGTCCCATTTGACGTCCCGTTGGTCCAGATATTCGTCATCTATGCCCGTAAACGTGGGACAATAACGCTGTTGGTATCACAGACAAAGGATGTGCCTATGAACGCCCCCGTTGCCAAAACCTGTCGGCAGCGCCGCCTGTTTGCGCGATTCGCTTCCGTCTGCGCGCTTGTTACGTGCGCACTGTTGCTGCTGCCCGCCGCCGCCCATGCCGACGGCTACTCCATGAGCCAAACCTATATCGGCGCCACGGTCGAGGCCGATGGCTCGCTGACCGTTGTCGAGGGACGTCAGTTCGATTTTGACGACGACATCAACGGCGTGTATTGGGATATCAATACAGGCTCCAACCAGCAAGGCGGTTCGGTAAGCGTCGATGTGCTGAGCGTCGAGGAAGACGACACCGCGTTTAACAAGGTCGACAGCGCCAACAAGGGCGACTCTGGCGTCTACACGGTGGAGCAGTCCGGC
Source organism: uncultured Collinsella sp. (assembly GCA_958412345.1). Taxonomy (GTDB): domain Bacteria; phylum Actinomycetota; class Coriobacteriia; order Coriobacteriales; family Coriobacteriaceae; genus Collinsella. The sequence goes on from CATYSO010000015.1 coordinate 56,246, forward strand.
GACGGCGTAAGGATTAAGGTGTTCAGCCCCCACGAGAGCGGCGACAGCGCGATCTTTTACGTGAGCTATACCATGGTCGGCGCGGTCATGAACTGGTCCGATACCGCCGAGCTCTACTGGAAGTTTGTGGGCGACGGTTGGTCCGCGGATTCCGATGACGTCGAGATGGAAGTCTACTTTGCAAATGCCGCTGCCGGGACGGCAGCCGTCAAGGGCGATAACTTCCGCGCATGGGGCCACGGTCCGCTGACGGGCGATGTGTCGCTCGACGAGAGCGAGCCCATGGTCACCTACACCATTCCCTGCGTGCATGAGGGCGAGTTCGCCGAGGCGCGCATTGCCTTCCCCAGCGACTGGGTGCCGCAGCTCGCCGCCTCGAGCGAAGGGCGTATGTCGACGATTCTGAGCGAAGAGAAGGAATGGGCCGACGAGGCCAATGCCCGCCGCGAGCACGCGCGTGCGGTTGCCGGCGCGATTGCCGTGGTGTGTGTTGTCGTGGCGGTTGCCTATACCGGCGTGATCGTGATGCTCAAGCTGCGCAGGTCCAAGCCCAAGCCGCTCTTCCAGGACGAGTACTTCCGCGATGTGCCCTCGGCCGACCACCCCGCGGTGCTTGCAACTCTCATGAGCTGGAACGACGTGCCCGATCAGGCATATATCGCCACGCTGATGAAGCTGACCGACGACCGCGTGATCAAGCTGGAAGAAGCGACCGAGACCAAGAAGAAGGGTCTGCTCCGTCGCGAAAAAGAGGAGCAGACGTATCGCATCACAGTGACCAACGAGGCCTGGAAGGCTGCCAAGAAGGACGGCATCGATCGCGATGTGCTCAAGGTCTTCTTCGCCGGCGTTAAGCCCGATAAAGACGGCGTCCGTTCACGCACGTTTAGCGAGCTGGAGGAGTACGCTAGCGAGCGCACCACATCTGTTGGCGACAAGCTCGAGGACTATCAGAGCACGGTTAAGGGCAAGCTGGAGGCGCGCGAGTTTATCGCATCGGATGGCACTATCGCGATGGTGGCCGGCCTGGTTCTCGGCATCATCATTGTCTTTGGCATTCTGGGCTCTCTGATCTATACCGACTTTGCGGACGCCAACGTCGGCGCCGCTATGATCTCGATTCCCGTCACGATCGTGGGCTTTGTCCTGAGCTGCACCTTCCGCCGTTACACGCCGGAGGGCGCCGAGGTGGCGGCTCGCTGCAAGGCGCTCAAGCATTGGCTCGAGGACTTTACGCGCCTGAAGGAGGCCATCCCCAGCGACCTGATCTTGTGGAACAAGCTGCTGGTGATGGGCGTTGCCCTGGGCGTTTCGAAAGAAGTGCTGCGACAGCTGGCCGAAGCCGTGCCTGCGGACCTGCGCAACAGTGACGATTTCTACGACAACTACCCCTGCTACTGGTGGTATTACCATCACTACGGCAACGAGTCTCCGCTCGATTCGTTCAACGATGTGTATCACGAGACCATCCGCGAGCTGGCTTCGAGTTCCGATAGCTCGAGCGGCGGCAGCGGCGGCGGCTTTTCCGGTGGCGGCGGTGGCGGCGTCGGCGGAGGCGGCGGTGGAACGTTCTAGCGAGCGCTTGCTTTGGGGTGGATCTTTCTGGGCGGTTGCCAGGGAAGATTCATCCCATTTTTGTGCATCGAAACGGGCCAAATTTTCCGCTGCGGACCTTCGCGCAAGGGGCAGTGGACAAAAAATGCCAAATATGAGTACTGTTGCTGCGTTGGTCACATATGTTTGCACATAATAATGGGTTCCTAATGAGAGCACTTCTCGTTAGGGGCCCATTTTATTGAACATTTGAGGAGCTACGTCAGCTCGTGCAGCTGGTCGTCATGCCTATAAGCATCAAAAATGCCCCGAATCGCTGCTACTAAAAAGGTAACAGTACTCATATTTGATGTTTTTTGACCACAGCTATTTGCAGACCACCAAGGCTACTCATTGGGGACACTCATTGGGGACAGACTTAAATTGAACTGCGTCCCGAATCTTGGCCTTCTTTA
>CATYSO010000016.1 GCA_958412345.1 uncultured Collinsella sp.
CCCCGCAGTGCCCGCTTCCCCCGAGAACAATTATCAGTGCAGGTAGACGGCTTGCTAATTATAGAAAAAACGGTGCATGGTCGAGCATCCTCGACCAAACGTAGTAAATGGGCATAGTTTTGATATGCCACTCATACAGTGACAGCGAAATTGAGCCCTAGGGACGAAAAGGCGCCCGCCGGCGGTGGTGCCGGCGGGCGCTGCTGTGCGATATGTCTCGTTGCGGGCTTAGTGCCTCATGAAGTGATACTCGATCACATTGCTGTAGGGGTGACCCGGTCCCACGATGCCCTGGGGGAACAGTACGTGGTGCGGCGTGTCGGGGTACATTTCGGCCTCGAGGGCAAAGCCGGCGCCCCAGCCATAGTTGGCGTCGTCCTTGGCGTGCTCGTCGCCCAGCCAGTTGCCGGTGTAGAGCTGCACACCCGGGGCGGTGGTGTAGTAATCCATCTCGCGACCGGTCCACATCTCCTCAACATGCAGGGCGCGGCGCAGGTTACGGCCGTACTGGTAGCCGCCGATGCACAGACAGTGGTCGTAGCCGCGGGCCTGCTTAATCTGCGGATCGTCGGCTTCCATGCCGGGTGCGACGGGACGCAGCTCGCGGAAGTCAAACGGCGTGCCCTCGACCGGGGCAATCTCGCCGGTGGGGATGTTCTGCTCGTCGATGGGCAGGTAGTGAGCAGCGTTGGCCACAAAGAAGTGCTCACAGTCCATACCGGCGTTGTGGCCGGCAAGGTTAAAGTACGTGTGGTTGGTCATGGACACGTAGGTGGCGCGGTCGCTCTCGCAGCTGTACTCGATGCGGAAACGGCCCGTCGGCGTCACGGTAAACACGGCCGTAAACGTGCGGTTGCCGGGAAGTCCCAGCTCGCCGTCCTCGAGCGAAGTGGTCATGTGCACGGCATTGTGGGCCTCATCGAGCTCAACGTCCCACACGCGCTTGTGCAGGCCATGCTCAAGGTCGCTGTGTAGGTTGTTGGCGCCCTCGTTGGCCGGCATGTGCCAGTCCGTGCCATCGATGGTGATTGTGGCGCCCGCGGTGCGGTTGGCTACGGGGCCGATAGTCGCGCCAAAGCAGGCGGGGTTGTCAAAGTAATCCTCGAGCTTATCGAAGCCCAGCACCACATCGCGTACGTTGCCGGGGATGTCGGGTACGTCAATGCCCAGAACGGTGGCGCCGTAGTTCATAATGCGAACGCAGATCTCGGGCCCGTTGAGGGTGTAGCGATGAACGGGGGTACCGCACGGCGCGGTGCCGAAAAGCTCGGAAGTGATCATTTGGTTCCTAACATCGAGGTATTTCGGACAAACTGTAGCGCGAACAGGCGAGATTATCACTACACCTCACTAAAGCAGGGGGTAATTTTCTCAAAAAAAGTAATGAAGGCGCAGCTGGGGCGTTCAATTTTGATCCGCATGAGTCTGGTACAATTTGTTCGTTATTGTTCGAATTGATGCGAGCTTAGAACAGCGAGGTCCTATTGTGATTAAGGCAGAGCGACAGGATAAGGTTCGTCAGCTGCTCGAGGAGCAGGGAACGGTCTCGGTCAAGGAGATCTCGGACGCGTTGGGTGTCTCGGACATGACGATCCGCCGCGACCTTGAGGAACTCGCGAGCCTGGGCGAGATTGAGCGTGTGCACGGTGGAGCTCGCAGTGCACAGGGTCGCCCCCATGCCATGCTGCGCCATGAGTACTCGCACAGCGAAAAGCGCACCAAGCATGCTGAGGAAAAGCTGCAGATCGCGCGCCGTGCGGTGGAGCTCATCGAGGAAGGCTCGACCATCTTTTTGGGCACGGGCACCACGGTTGAACAGATGGCCTCGATGCTGCCGGCGTTTCGCCTGCGCATCGTGACCAACTCGCTTTCGGTCTTTAACCTGCTCGAGGCGCGCGAGGACTGCGACCTGTGCCTGGTGGGCGGCATGTATCGCCGTCGTACGGGCGCGTTTGTGGGGCCCACGGCCGAGGACACCCTGCGCGCGCTTGGGATCGACGCGGCCTTTATCGGCGCCAACGGCATCCTGGACGGCGATGTGTCCACATCCAACATGGACGAGGGCCGCATCCAGCAGCTCGCCTTTAGCAAGGCCGATTCTCGTTACCTCATCGCCGATTCCAGCAAGATCGGCAAGCGCGACTTCTACACCTTCTGCCGTCTGGACAGCCTGGACGCCGTGGTATGCGAGCCGAGTATCTCGGCAGAAGACCGCGCCGCCATCGAGGAGCACACGCAGGTCATCTGCTAGCTAGCGCAGCAGGCGGTACTTCTGCCCCCTGCCGGTGCCTTCAACTGTCGCCAGGCCTGTCTCAACGAGTTTTTTGAGGATGCGGAGTAGCTTCGAGCGACTAAAGGTGACTTTAGCCGCAAGCTCGCTTGTCGATTGAGGGTTTACTCCACTCAGCAGTTCAAATACGGTAAGTTCGTCACCTTCGAGCCCGGGGTTATCCATGAGCAGGGGAAGTGTGACCACAATGGCGTTATCCGAAACTTGAAAACGGGGCTTTTTGATGCTGTCTTTATAGGTGTCTCGAATTCGCATAATGCCCGTTCCGAATGCCTCGATAAGGCCCAGGCGCAAAAAGACTTCGGCAAGAATGCGATTGCGTCTAACAGACAGCATGTCGGATAGATACTCATCGACAGTCATGCTTGCTGGCAAGCCGCCGGGCGAGGCGACTTCCACGCGGTTGTCAAACATCGAGATGCGGATGTGCGCGGGTACATCCCAAGTCCTGTGAACGATTGCATTGGTAATGGCCTCACGGAACGCCTCAAGTGGAATGAGCTCCTTGCGGATCCGCTCCATTCCCTTGATTTCCTCGTAGCAGTACTGGGCTTCAAATAGCTCAAGAGCGCCGTCGATCTCCGTCAAAACTGATGCATGCTCAAGAGTTTTGCGCTGCTTAATGAGGTTGATGGTGTCGCCAAACACCGCCATGTCGATACCTGGGAAATCGTTCTCGTCCGCGAGCAGTTCTGCTGCGTTGTTGTAGGTTCCGGTCTCATCGAGCAAGCCGAGGGTTTTGAGAGTATCGGTTGTGAATGACTGAAGTGAGAGCTTTGCTGTTAGGCGGTTTTCTAAAACGGTGAAAGATAGATCTTGCTTGCTTGCCGGGAGCTGTTCAAAGGAGAGATTCTGGCCTTCGAGCACAAGACGCGAAAGACCTAAGGTATCAACTGGTATTGTCGCGGTGTCATTACGCTTGTACACCTTTGAGTGGTATAGGTAAGGCTTCGATCTGCCAGGAAAGACCGTAAGCTCTACGGTTGCATCGGGCTCGTTGATTTTTAGGGAGTAATCGGGCTGGGGAATGATTGAATCGTTGATCTTGTTTTCGATATCCAGGCAGGTCTGCTTGGGATCATCGAGGCCAACGATTTTCCCGTCGTCATCGATTCCAAATAGGACACGCCCACCCGTGCTATTTGCATAAGCGGAGACGGTTTTAAGGAACGAATTGGTGACGCTTTCCTTGAACTCAAGATCCTTGGTCTCTTGCATCGTTTTGCTCCGTTTCGCTTCAGCTTGACACGAAAAATGACACGTAAAATTTTACACGTCATTTTGCACGTCAAAATTATGACACGAAAAAATTTGCACGTCATTTTGCGCGTCAACGTGACGTGAAATGACGCGCAAATGTGCGCAGGCGAGGCGTCCGGCTTAAAACCTAGACCAAGCGGGCGTAGTCCTGTGACTGATGAAAGATGTGAGCGATATAGATTGTTTCGTGCTCAAACTTGTATAGACACACGTAGTTGTTGACGGGAAACGATCGGTAATTACGTGCCGCCAGCTCTTGCATGTACGAGAGGGGACGTAAAAGCGGCTGCTCGCGAAGCAGATCAAGCTGATATTCAAACTCAGCGACAAAATTGCCTGCCGCACGCGGATTCTTGAGGATTTGAGCAAGGTATCCGACAAGACTCTCGTACTCATATCGCGCGCTTTTGAGGATTACGACGTTATAGGTCATATTTGTCTCGTATCGAAGCCGCGAATGATTCGTAGTCGCTGTAGTCGCCTTGCGATATTTCGTCTTCTGCCAACATCATACGAGACAGCAGTTTTGCCTTGGCGATTTCTTCTTGCATGAGGCGATACTGGTCGCTGCTGATGCAGTGCATGGCTTCGTAGCCGTTTTTGGTGACGGTGACGTCGCGCTCAGACTCGACAAGTGCGGTGAATGCAGCAGTGTCCTTCATGTCTCGGACGGGCACACAAGCGGACATAGGTACCTCCTTTGCATTGGGACATAATTGTACCACGGTGTTTCAAAACGTCAGCCCCGGCGAAACATCTCAATCAGTAACGGTTAGGACCGAAAAACTCGGCTAAACGTTACAGATTGAGATCGATTGGATTGGTCCGAATGTTTGTCTCGATCTGTAACAGGAAGACGTCTAAAAGTGAGCTTAGTGTTACAGATTGAGATTGAAGGGATTGACCTGCTCGTTTATCTCAATCTGTAACAACTAGACGTGAAAAACCGGATTAGATGTTACAGATTTAGATTATTCGACCCGGGCGATTCCGTTTGTCTTGATCTGTAACAGGTAGGACCGAAAACCGCTGCTAGATGTTACAGATCGAGACAAACGTGCGGCCCGCCCGAGCGAAAACAAAAAGGCCGCATGCGATCCCATGGGGGATTCGCATGCGGCCGACAAGGGGTATGCGGCAAAAACTATGCCATGAGCAGGCCGGTCTCCGCGACGTTCTTGTACCAGTACGCGCTCGCCTTGGGATAGCGCTTCTGGGTCTCAAAGTCGATGTAGAACAGGCCGTAGCGCTTGTTATAGCCGTTGGTCCAGGAGAACTGGTCCTGCAGCGACCACACAAAGTAGCCGTCGACGTTCACGCCGCCGTCGATCGCCTTGAGGATCCACGCGAGATGCTGGCGCATGTAATCGATGCGAGGGGCGTCGTCGATAAAGCCGTCCTCAAAGTCGTCCTTATAGCCCATGCCGTTCTCGGTGATGTAGATCTTCTTGTAGTTGGGGTAATCGTTCTTAATGCGCAGCAGCAGGTCGTAGAGACCCTCGGGATAGATAATCCAGTCCCAGTCGGTGGTGGGTACGCCTTCGCGTACGCATGACTCGCCCACGCCCTTGAGGAACCAGCGCGAGGAGCCCTTGTCGCCGGTGCCATTGTGGTTGATGTCGTTTTCGCCCTCGGCGGCACGCAGGAACTGGCACTTGTAGGTGTTGACGCCCAGGCAATCGTTGTAGGGGAGCGCGGCGGTCAGCGCGGCGATGTCCTCGTCGCGAACGTCGAGCTCGCCGCCGGCGATATGGGCCAGCTTGGTCGCAGCCTCCATGGTGTCGGCTGCATAGTGGCCGCGGAAGGTGGCGTCGAGTACCCAACGGTTGTTGATGACGTCGGCCATGCGAGCTGCCTCGCAGTCGGCGGCGTTGTTGGGGTCGAGGGGATACTTGGGCTCCAGGTTCTGGACAATGCCGATCTCGCCCTCAAAGCCGCCCTCATGGAAGGCGACGACAGCCTTGGCGTGGGCCACCATCATGTTGTGCATGAGCTGGAAGGCCTTGTCCAGGCGGTATTTCTCGCCGTGCGGCCAGTTGCCGACGATAAAGCTGCCCTCGGCGGTCGCGGGAATCTCGTTAAAGGTAAACCAGTGCTTGACCTCGGTGAACTCGGCAAAGCAGAACTTGGCGTACTCGACGAAGGCGTCGATGGTCGTGCGCGTCAAGAAGCCCTCGCCGCCGTCCTGGTAGAAGGCCTCGGGCGTATCGAAGTGGTCGAGCGTGACATAGGGGATAACGCCAGCTTTGTTGCAGGTGGCGAAAAGCTCGTGATAGAAGGCGACGCCCTCGGGGTTAATCTCGCCGGTGCCACTGGGGAAGATACGGCTCCAAGCGATGGAGACGCGAATACCGTTGATGCCGAAGCGCTGGCACAGGTCGATATCGACCGGATATTTGTTGTAGAAGTCGCTTGCGGGATCGGGGGAGAAGCGACCCTGGGCAGCCAGGAAATCGTCCCAGGGCACTTTGCCCTTGCCGTGCGTGCGGGTCTCGCCCTCAACCTGGTAAGCGGCGGTGGCGCCGCCAAACACGAAGCCGTCGGGGAACTGCATGAGGTTCGTCATGAGTCATCCTTTCTGTGAAATACGAATAAGGGGAGGTGCCCGAACGGGGATTCGGGCACCAGCAGAGGGAGGAAATTAGTCGAGGTTCTCGCGGAGCCACTTGATAGCGCCGGCGGGGTCGCGGGTAAGGTCGATGTATTCCTTGCCGCGTGGGGCGAGCAGCTTAATGCCCAGGCGATCGGTATCGGCCTTCATGTCGTTGTAGTAGCTACGGACCTGCGGGGCAAGCACGATAACGTCGTACTGGTCCATGATGGCGGTGTGCTGACCGTAGGCACCTGCGGAGGAAGCGATGTTCTCACCGGTCTGCGCGGCACCTTCCTTGATGGCGTTGGCGAGCATGGCAGAGGTGCCGGCGCCGGCGCACAGGACGAGGACCTTCAGGCCATCGACATCCTTCTTGGCGGATGCATCGGCAGCGGGCTCGGGCTGATCGGCGACAGGCTTGCTGTCGGCGGCGGCAACGGTCGTCTCGACGGAAGCGGTAGCCTGCTCGACAGCGGGCGCAGAGGCGTTGGCGGCGATGGCAGCAGCACCATCGGACTCGAGACCCAGCTCGGCGGCGCGCTCGGCCTCCTGGTCGCAGAGCAGCTTATCGTATGCCTTCAAGAACGGCAGGTAGATGATGGCGTCCAGCAAGATAATGATTGCGACAAATACCAGGGCAATAAGCTGGAAGTTCGTGGTGATGAAGATGCCGATGGGGGCGGGGGTGGCCCAAGGCACCACGAAGGAGAAGCCGTTCATGCCCACGTTATCGATAAAGAACTTGGCAACACTCACGTTGACGCAACCGGCGGCAACAAAGGGGATGAGCATGTAGGGGTTAAGGATCATCGGCGCGCCAAAGAGCAGCGGTTCGTTGACGGCGAAGGCAACAGGAACAATCGAGGCCTTACCGACGGCTTTGAGCTGCTTGGACTTCATAAAGAGAATCAGCAGAAGCGGCACGATGAACGTGGCGCCGGTGCCGCCGAACTCACCCACGAGCGACATGTTAAAGGTGAGGGAGTGGGCGGGGTGACCACCGGCCAGCAGAACCTGCAGGTTCTCGGCCTGGTTGGCAAGACGGATGGGGTCGATGCCCGGCTGGACGATCGAGGGGCCGTGGACGCCGATGAACCAGAAGAACGCGGTGGCAGCCTGGATAAGGATAAGGCCAGGATAGGTTTCTGCAGCGGTAAAGAGCGGGGAGAGCAGTTTGATAAGCAGCTCGGAGAACGGAACGCCCATGAGGTTGCGCACAACGACATCGATGATGCCGCAGATGATGACGGCGCCGCCAAAGGGGATGATGTCGCGGAAGTTCTGAGCGATGGCGCCCGGGACCTCCTTGGGCAGCTTAATGGTCAGATCGCGCGAGACGCAGAACTTATAGACCCACACGGTAATGAACGCGGCGATATAGGCCGAGAACAGACCGCGCGTACCCATGCTGGTGCAATCGAAGACCGAAAGTTCGGAGCCGTTGAACTTGGTGGTGAACTGCGTAACAGCGAGCAGCAGCATGCTGCACTGGGCGGCCACCATGGTGGAGCCGTCGTTGAGCACTTTGCCGGCGGGCATGCGACGGTTCATGGAAGCCGTAAAGTTCTTGGCAGTGGTGCCGGCAACCATGATGCCCATGACGCCCATGGTGAAGTTGTACAGCTTGTTGCACCAGTCGATGAGCGGCTGGGGCAGCGTGATGCCAACTACGCCAGGAAGGGTGGCAATCAGTAGAAAGATCGAAGAGGTGAGGACGATGGGCATGCACCCAAGGAATCCGTCCTTAATGGCCTGGAGGTAGATGTTCCTCGAGATCTTCTCAAAGAACGGTTGATGCTTTTCGAGCATCTTTACGATGGCGTCCATAGAGCTCCTTTGCTGCTCGATGCGCAATGCATGTGGATGGAACTGGTCGTCGATGGATGGTCAGGACTGCCCGGAAACCTTCCTGCTTAAGGAAGGCATTGCGAAATGACAACGTTGTCATTTCGTTAATGACAACGTAAGACATTTTTGGAAGAGCAACAAGGATATACGGGTGAGCGGTCGATATCGTTCGGTAAACGGTTGATTTATCAGTCAGGCAGGTAGTGTATGCTAGAACGCAAAAAACAAGCGATGCAAAACCGACTGGAGAAGTAGTGGCAACGATGGACAAGAAAAATGTCTCAATGAGCGATGTGGCAGTTGCCGCGGGCGTTTCTCTCAAGACGGTGTCGCGCGTGATCAACGAGCCCGATAGCGTGCGCGAGTCGACGCGCGATAGGGTCCATGCGGCCATGGAGGAGCTTGGGTTCCGGGCGAACTTTGCCGCGCGTTCACTCAAGTTGGGCCGTTACGGGTGCATCGGCGTGGTGCTGTTCCACTTGTCGGGCGGCAACGTGGACATGATCGACGGTATCGCTGATGCCGCCGAAGAGCGAGGCTTTGCTCTCACGATGATCAAAAAGCGGGCGGGGGAGAAGATGACCCTTGCCGAAGCGGCGCGTAGGATGTCGCAGCTTCCCGTCGACGGCATGATTTTCAACCTGCGTCAGATGGTCGATGACTTTGATACCTTTGAGGCACCGAAAGACCTCAAGACGGTGATTATCACGCCGATGGAGCATCCTACCTGCTCCACCGTCAGTGACGACCAAGAGGACGGCGCGCGCATGGCGTGCGAGTACTTCTTGAATCGCGGGCACAAGAACGTGTACTTCGTCTCTGGTAAGAAAGAGTCGCTGTCGAGCCAGTGCCGTATGAAAGGTTGGCGTGCGGCACTCGAGGCGCGTGGCATTGAGCCGCCCGAGCCTCTGCAAGGCGATTGGAATGCGGATAGTGGCTATGCCGCGGGCCTTGTGCTTGCCGATAAGCCCGATTGCACGGCGGTCCTCGCTGCTAACGACTGCATGGCAAACGGCGTGATGATGGCTCTACGTGACAAGGGTCTGAGTGTGCCCGACGACGTGTCCGTGATCGGCTTCGACGATGAGCTCTACAAGACGATACCCAACTCGATTCTGACGTCGGTGAAGTTTCGCCACCGCGAGCTGGGCATCCGTGCGCTTAACGAGGTCGTCGCAGGTCTGGAAGCCCCGAGCTCCAGAAGCCGTACGCTCGTCTCGGGCGTGTTGGTCGAGCGCGCGAGCGTGCGGGATCTGCGGGCGTAGACGTGCTCGGATCGTTCATCTTGATCTGTAACAGGTAGACGTCCAAAATCGGTTTTAGTGTTACAGATTTAGACAATTCGGCCCGGCATATTCCGTTTGTCTCGACCTGTAACATCCAAGCGGTCAAAAGTGGTCTACATGTTACATATTGAGATTTTCGGCTTGGCCTGTGCGTTCATCTCGAACTGTAACAGCTAGGGCCGAAAAACTCGGCTAGATGTTACAGATTAAGATGAACAGGAGGATGGGTGCGGTCTAAACAAAATGGCCCGCGCATCACACATCGATGCACGGGCCATTTTTTTTGTCTGCGAGCGGCAGGTAGCGTCAGCGTCTTATGCCTCGAGGTTTTCCTCGATCCAGTTGACGGCACCCTTGGGATCCTTAGTGAGGTCGATGTACTGTTTGCCCTTGGGCGACAGCAGCGTGATGCCCAGACGGTCGGTGTCGGCCTTCATCTCGTTGTAATAGGTGCGAACCTGCGGAGCCAGAACGATGACGTTGTACTGGTCCATGATGGCGTAGTGGCTGCCGTAGGCACCGGCGTTGGCGGTAATGTCGATGCCCAGCTCGTCGGCGCCTTCCTTAAGCGCGTTGGCGAGCAGTGCAGAGGTGCCGGCGCCAGCGCACAGAACCAGAACCCTCAGATCCTTGCCCTTAAGGGCGGACGGAGCTGCGGAGGCCTCAGTGGCAGAAGCGGTCTCGACAACGGGAGCCTCAACGGCGGGGGCGGCAGCGGTCTTGACGGCCTTGACGGCCTTGGTCTCTTCTTCGGCCAGGGTCTCGGCCTCCTGCTTGCACAGGACGTTGTCGTAGGCCTTGCAGAACGGGTAGTAGATCAAGAAGTCAACGACCAGCAGGACGACAACCAGGACCAGAGAGATCGGCTGGAAGTTGGTGTCGATGAAGGTGCCGATCGGTCCGGGGAGTGCCCACGGCATGGCATAGATAAAGCCGTTCATGCCCAAAAAGTCGATGAAGAACTTACCAATGAGGACGTTGGCCACGGGGGCAAACAGGAACGGGATCAGGAAGTACGGGTTGAGGATGATGGGCGCGGCGAACAGCAGCGGCTCGTTGACGGCGAACATCACGGGTACGACAGAGGCTTTGCCGACGGCCTTGAGCTGCTTGGAGCGCATAAAGAGCAGGAAGATGATCGGGACAATGAACGTGGCGCCGGTGCCGCCGAGCTCGCCGATGTAGTTACCGAAGTTCTCGGTCAGGGCAAGGGCGGGGTGACCGCCGGCCTGCAGCGTGGCGAGGTTGGTGGTGATGTTGCCAAACAGTGCGGCGTTGAGGGCAGGCTTAACGACCGAGGGGCCGTGGATGCCCATGAACCAGAACAGCGGAATCATGAACCAGATGAGGGCGAGACCGGCGTAGGAATCGGCGGCGGCGAACAGCGGGCTTACCAGCGTGGAGATGACGTTGGCAAACGGGACGGCCAAGCAGGTGCGGCAGATAACGTCGATGATGGCGACAAACAGGATGGAGAAGCTGAAGGCGAAGATGTCGCGGAAGTTCTGGGCGATGGCGCCGGGGACTTCTTTGGGCAGCTTGATGGTGATGTCGCGCTTAATGCAGAAGGCATAGATGTTGACCGTGGCAAATGCGGCGACAAAGGAGCTCAGCAGGCCCTTGGTGCCCATGTTGTCGGTAAAGAACACCGAGACATCGGCGCCGTCGATCTTGGCACTCGTCTGGGTAACGGCCAAGATGAGCATAGCGCACATGGCGGCGACCATGGTGCTCGTGGCGTTGATGGCCTTGCCGGCAGGCATACGGCGGTTCTTGGAGCCGGTCAGCGCGCTTGCGGTGGTGCCGGCGACCATGATGCCCACGACGCCCATCGTGAAGTTGTAAACCTTGTTGCAGAAGTTCACGACGTCGACGTTCCACCAGTCGGGCAGCGTAAAGCCGCCGACCGTGGCGACAACGCCCGGCAGGGTCGAAATAAGCAGGAAGACAGAAGAAGACAGGATGATGGGCATTGCTGCCAAAAAGCCGTCTTTAATGGCCTGAAGGTAGATGTTCTTAGAGACCTTGTCGAAGTACGGCTGGCCTTTCTCCAAGAACTTAACGATCGATTCCATAGTTCACGCTCCTCTTTGCATGAAATCTTAATGGCATGGACGTTGAAAACCTATATGGTCTCCCGCTTGCTAAAAGCCCGGGTGCAGGCGGGGTCGGTCCCAGGGGGAGAGAGGGGAGCGGCTGGGTTTGTATCGCATAGGGCCGCTCCCCTCTCGGGGGAAAGCGAGGCGATGCGCTACTGCGCGTCTGCCATAGTGTCGGCGAGCTCCTTGTACCAGAGTGCCGACTGCTTGATGTAGCGTTTTTGCGTGTCGAAGTTGATGTAGAACAGGCCGTAGCGCTTGTTATAGCCATTGGCCCACGAGAACTGGTCCTGCAGGCTCCAGATAAAGTAGCCCTGGACGTCGACGCCCTCGGCGCGCGCCTGGAGCACCTTCTCCATGTGCTGGTCGACAAAGTCGATGCGCTCGGGATCGGCGACGATGCCGTTTGCGTCGGGCTCGGGGTCCTTGTGGCCCAGGCCGTTTTCGGTGATATAGATGACGGGGAGGTTGGGATAGGTGGCGCTGATGTGCTTGAGCGTGTCGTAGAGGCCTTGCGGGTAGATGAGCCAATCCCAGTCGGTGGTGGGGATACCCGGCATATCGACCTGCTGCCCGACGCCCTTAAACTTAAAGCACGAGGTGCCCTTGTCGCCGGTGCCGTTAAAGCTGTTGGTGGACTCGCCATCGTAGGCGGCGATAAACGCCGACTGATAGTAGTTGAGGCCGAACATATCGTTGCGGGGCGCCGCCTTGGCGAGCTCCTCCATGTCGCTGTCCTCAACCGTAAGTGTGGCGTTGTTGGCGCGCAGAATCTCGTTGATGAGTGAGAGGGTGCGCGCGGAGTAGTGGCCCAGGAAGGCGCCGTCCATGATGAAGTCGGTGTAGAAGGCGTTGTACAGGTCGGCGGCGTGCTGGTCGGCGGGCGAGTCGGTGGCAGGATATGCCGGCGTCAGGACGTTGACCATGCCAATGCGGCCGCCCAGGTGCTCGGTCTCGTCAAGATCCTTATACAGGTTGACGGCGCGGGCGTGGGCAACGAGCTCGTTGTGCTGGCTCTGGATGCCGCTCGTCACATCAAAGTGATGGTTGGGCGGGAAGTTGCCTTGGATGTATTGGGAGTGCGAGAGGCTGATGAGCTCGTTGATGGTGAACCAATTCTTGACCTCGCGGAACTCGCGGAAGCAGAACTCGGCATAGCGCACATAGGCGTCGACGGTCTTGCGGTTGAGCCAGTCGCCCTGGTTGAACAGGGCGGCGGGGGAGTCAAAGTGATGCAGGGACACATAGGGCTCGACGCCATACTTTTTGCAGCAGGCGAACAACTCGTGGTAGTGCTTAACGCCCTCGGCGAGGGGCTCGGCATCGTCGCCGTTGGGGAAGATGCGGGTCCAGGCGATGGACACACGGATGGCGTTGAGTCCATGCTCGGCAGAAAGGCGGATATCCTCCTCGTAACGGTTGTAGAAATCACTGGCCGGGTCGGGCAAAAAGCGACCCTGGGCGACAAGGTAATCGTCCCACATGGTCTTACCCTTGCCTGCCACCTTCGTGGAACCTTCCGTTTGGTACGCGGCGGTTGCGGCGCCCCAAACAAAGCCCTTCGGCAGCTGCTGTACGCGGTTTAGCAAAGACATATGCATACATCCTCTCGTCTCGCTGTTCGATATTGTGCGTTTGCGCTCAGGAAGCTCCCTGGTTAGCGTTCAGCGGTGAAAAGCCCGATAAACGCTAACCTAAAATGATTAGAACCAAAATGAGCACGTGAACATTTGACAATGAGCACGTTAACATCCGGTTGGGATGTATAGAAACAAAACAACTTCAAACAGCCGCGAACGGTTATATTTGTTCGGTAAGCGGTTTTGATTGACAGAAGTTTTCATGTTGTGGTATGTGGCTCGGGTATCATGAGCACGTTATCAATGTATGTACGATGCGCCATGGGCGCGGGGAATAGTTGGGAAGCAGGTTAGCGTGGAAGGCATGGCTCAGCAGACAAGGAATGGTCGTTCGGCGAGCGCGGCAGAGGTTGCGGCGCTCGCTGGCGTGAGCCGCCAGACTGTGTCTCGCGTGGTCAACGGTATGCCCAACGTGACGGAAAAGACGCGCAAGCGTGTGCTGGCCGCCATGGAAGAGCTGGGCTTTCGTCCCAATTTTGCTGGAACGGCGTTGCGCGGCGGGTCGTATCGTTCTATTGGCCTGTGCATGTACAACATCACGCGTGTCGGTAACCTGGCGACGCTCGAGGGTATCATGCAAGCGGCGCGCGAGCACGATTTTGCCGTCACTATGATCGAGATGGGCGGCGACAAGCCCTATGCACTTGCCGATGCCTCGCGCCGCATGGTCGAGCGACCCGTCGACGGCATGATTCTCAACATGAACCGCATGGCTCCCGATTTTGAGGAGTTTGTTCCCCAGCCGGGAGTGCGAACGGTCATCCTGTCCATGTATGCGCATCCACGCTGCACGACGATCGACTCCGACCAGTATGGTTCGTGCGAGCTGTTGACCAATTATCTGCTGGAACATGGTCACTCGAATATGCGGTTTGTGGCGGGTCCGGAAAACTCGATTTCCTCGCGTTTTCGTGAGGCCGGTTGGCGCGATACGCTGGGTCGTGCTCATATCGATGCCGCTCCGATGCTGCGTGGCGATTGGAGTGCGGACAGTGGGTACGCCATGGGCGAGCGGATTGCGGCCGAGGCGCTTGCCGGCGGGTCGCAGGCGCCGACTGCCGTGCTTGCGGCAAATGACCAGATGGCGCTGGGCGTTATCGCCGCGCTCGAGAACGCGGGCCTGTCCGTGCCCGACGACGTGAGCGTGGTTGGTATCGACGACGCGCTCGAGGGACTTGTTCCTCACAATCGGCTGACGACGCTGCGATTTGATTTGCGCGGTGTCGGTAAGCTTGCGTTTGAGGCGGCGATTGGAGAGAACTCGTCTATCGAGGCGATTCATGTGCCGAGTACGCTGGTCGAACGCTCGACTGTTAGGGACATACGGGGTTAGGCCCTACTCCGTTTGTCTCGATTTGTAACAGGTAGACGGTCAAAAGCGGGCTACGTGTTACAGATTTAGATTCTTCGGAAAGAGCAATCCTGTTCGTCTCAATCTGTAACAGCTAGGGCCGAAAATCTCAGCTAGATGTTACAGATCGAAACAAACGGCTTCCGGCCTGCACAAAAAGACCGGGGGTGGTGCGCCGTGTGACGTGCCACCCCCGGCTGAGAAATGGGGACAGGTTATGTGAACGGGGCAATCCCGCTACCAGCAAGCCGCTCGCCGCAAGCCACTAGTCCAGACGACGGGTCTGCGCCACGTGCTTGTACCAGTAGGCGCTTGCCTTGGGCGTGCGCTTCTGGGTTTCAAAGTCAACGTAGAAAAAGCCGTAACGCTTGTTGTAGCCGTTGGTCCAGGAGAACTGATCCTGCAGGCTCCACAGGAAGTAACCGCCCACGTTGACGCCCACCTCCATAGCCTTGAGCAGCCAGCGCAGGTGCTGCTCGATGTAGTCGATGCGCGGCTGGTCGTCCACAAAGCCGTCCTTGTAGGGATCCTTGTAGCCCATGCCGTTCTCGGTGATGAAGATCTGCTTGTAGTTGGGGTAGCGCTGCTTAATGTAGACGAGCAGATCGAACAGACCCTCGGGATAGATGATCCAGTCCCAGTCGGTGGTGGGGATGCCGGGCTTGTTTACATGCTCGCCAATGCCCTTGACGCGCCAGCGGCCGGTGCCCTTTTCGCCCGTACCGTTGTGGTGCAGGTCGTTCTCGCCATCGTAAGCCTTGAGGAAGCGGCACTGGTAGTTGTTAACGCCCAAGTAGTCGTTGTAGAGCGCTGCTTCGCGCATAATCTCGAGGTCCTCGTCCAGGATCTCGATGGTGCCGCCCGAGACGGCAGCCAGGCGGTTGGCGCACTCGAGGGTGTCGGGGGCATAGTCGCCGCGGAAGGTGGCGTCGAGCAAAAACTGGTTCTGCAGCACGTGCTCGTTGTTGGCGGCCTTGATGTCGGCGGGGTCGTTCTCGTTGAGGGGGTACTTAAACTCCAGCGACTGAATGACGCCGATCTTGCCCTTAAAGCCGCCGTTGTGGAAGGCCAGCACGGCCTTGGCGTGTGCGAGCATCATGTTGTGCTCGCACTGGAAGGCCTCGGCCAGATGAGCTTTGACGCCGCCGGGGAAGGTGCCCTCGATGTAGGTGTTGGAGGCGTCGGCCCAGATTTCGTTAAAGGTGAACCAGTAGGTCACCTGGTCGGCGTACTCCTTAAAGCAGAAGGTGGCAAAGTTCACAAAGGCGTCGATGGTCTCGCGGTTGAGGAAGTCGCCCTTCTCAAAGAGGGGCAGCGGCGTGTCAAAGTGATGCAGCGTGACAAACGGCTCAACGTGGTGCTTGTGGCACTCGGCGAAGAGATCGTGGTAGAACTGGACACCCTCGGGGTTGATCTCGCCGGTGCCGTTGGGGAAGATGCGACTCCAGGCGATGGAGAGGCGGATGCCGTTGATGCCGAACTCCTCGCAGAGCTCCAGGTCGACGGGGTACTGGTTGTAGAAGTCGGAGGCAGGATCGGGGGAGAAGCGGCCCTGGGCCTCCAGGAAGTCGTCCCAGGCAACCTTGCCCTTACCGTGAGTGCGGGTCTCGCCCTCTACCTGGTAGGCAGCGGTGGCGCCGCCAAAGACAAAGTCCTCGGGAAACTGCGCAGGCGGGTTGGTGACGCTAGCAGGATTAACGGACATGATGAAATATCCAATCGTCTAAATCGAAGGGCCAGCCGGCTGTTGATGGTCGGCTGGCCCTGGGCGTTACTTACTTCGAAAGCTGCTCGGAGACGAAGGCGAGAGACTTGTCGCCGTTCTGGGAGAGCTCGATGTACTGCTTACCGCGACAGGCGACGCACTTGTTGCCCACGCGCTCGCAGTCCTTCTGCAGGTCGGCTAGGTAGCTGGCGGCCTGCGGGGCCAGGACGACCAGGTCGAAGTCGGGGAGCATGTCGACATGGTTGCCATATGCCTCGGCAGCGGTCTCAAGATTGATGCTGCGCTCCTTGGCAGCCTTGGCCAACGCGTTGGCGAGCAGGCCCGAGGTTCCGCCACCCTGGCAGAGCACGAGCACGCGCTTGCCGTTGAGGTCGCTGGCGGTCGTAGCCTCGGCAGCGGGTGCGTCGGCCTTCACGGCCTCGGCGGCAGCGCCGTCGGCAACGCTCTTGGCATCGGTCTTGCCCTGGAAGGCGTCGTTGAGCTTGGCGGCCTTCTCGGCGTTCTTGGCGGCGAGCTCCTCCTGGGAGATCTCGGCCTCCTCGGCGCACTTCTGGGCGTCATAGGCACGGAAGAACGGATAGTACAGGACAAAGTCGACGACCAGGATGAGGGCGAGCATCACAAAGGCGAGCGGCTGGAAGCCCAAGCCCATGATGGTGCCGATGGGGCCGGGAACGGTCCAAGGCAGGGTGTACATAAAGCCGTTCATGCCCAAGAAGTCGATAAAGATCTTGAGGATCCAGATGTTGGCGATCGGAGCAAAGACAAACGGGACAAAGAAGACGGGGTTGAGCACGATGGGTGCGGCGAACAGCAGCGGCTCGTTGACGGCAAAGCACACGGGGACGATGGCTGCCTTACCGACGGCACGCATCTCCTGGGATTTGGCCAGGAAGCAGAACATAAAGACCAGGACGAGCGTGGCGCCGGTGCCGCCCATGCAGACGACGAAGTACTGGGCACCCTGGGTCAGGACAGCGGAAGCGTGCTGACCAGCCTGGAACGCAGCCAGGTTGTCGGTCATGTTGGCAACGAGGGCGGCGGCGATGGCGGGCTCGACGATCGAGGGGCCGTGGACGCCGACGAACCAGAACAGGCTCATAGCGCCGTAGATCACAGCGAGGCCGATGTAGCCGTCGGCAGCGGTGAACAGGGGCTGGAACACTTGGATGACGCCCTGGGCAAAGCAGAAGCCAAAGGCAGCGCGGAAGACGATGTCAAAGACCCAAAAGACGGTGATGCAGACGGAGAAGGGGATGATGTCCTTAAAGGTCTGCGAGATGTTGGGCGGAACCTGCTCGGGCATTTTGACGGTGATGTTGCGCTTAATGAAGAACTTGTAGATGATGCCGGTCACAAACGCAGCGATAAAGGCGGTCAACAGGCCTTTGGAACCAAGGTAGGTGGTGTTGAAGCCGCTGGCAGCGTCCGTGGCGATGGTGTCGCTCGAAAGGAGCAAGAAGCCGATGATGGCCGCGCACATGCACGAGATAAAGTTGATCTGGTTGTTCTTGGGCAGGTCGCGGTTCTGGGCGTCGGCGAAGTGCTTGGCCGTGGTGGCGGCACAGGCGATGGCCAGGATGCCCATGGAGTAGTTGTAGCACTTCCACAGGGCGTTGTTGATGTCATCGGACCAATAGAAACCCCAGATGTTGGGGACCGAGGCTACCAGGCAGAAGATGGACGAGAAGATGATGATGGGGATGACGGAGATAAAGCCGTCGCGGATCGCCTTGAGGTACTTGTTGCGGGCGATCGCGTTGAAAAAGGGCTGGCCCTTTTCGATGATGGCGATGAGTTGCTCCATGCAATGCTCCTAAGAGTCGGTGGGTTAGCAACGATGGTAGCTTTTGGCGTTCGGTTGCCAAAATGTTGACGTTGCCATTTTGCGACACAAATAAAGACGCGAACCAGTGGTTCCTGTGCCTGCGAACCATCGATTCCTTACGCGTAAACGTTTGAGCCGCCCGGTGGCTCTGTGTTTGCACAATGGCAACGTTAACATTTGGGCGACAAAAGCCGTTCGGGGAAGCGGGATTGTCGGTGAACGGTAGGTTTTGGGTGGTGAGCGTATGGCGGGGGAGGCGTTGGATATACTTGGAGGCGTTCATTTTGTCTGTTGGGATGCCCGTGATGGCATCGTTGACATAGAAAGATCGACCTATGGCCGCTGTTAAAAAATCGGTATCCGTTAAGGACGTGGCACGTCTCGCGGGCGTCTCGGAGCAGACGGTCTCGCGCACTGTGCACGATTCGCCCAGCGTGCGCCCCGAGACCAAGGAGCGCGTGCGTGCCGCCATGCGCGAGCTCGGGTATCGACCCAATTTTGCCGGCCGGTCGCTGCGCCGCGGCAAGTTCAAGACCGTCGGCGTCGCCATGTTCAATATCACCGGCACCGGAAACCTCGACCGCATGGAGGGCTTTGCCGCTGCGGCTGACAAGCACGGCTATGCCATCACCCTTACTAAAGTAGATGGGCATCCCTATACCCTCGAGAGTGCGTCGTCGCGCATGAGCGCGCTTCCGGTGGATGGCATGGTTGTGATCATGAATCGCATGCCGGCTGACTTTGGCACCTTCGAGCCGCTGCCCGGCATGCAGACGGTGCTCGTTACCATGCTGGAGCACCCGCTCTGTTCAACGGTCGATAACGACCAGTTCGATTGCTCGCGCCAGGTGGTCGAGTACTTGTTGGAGCAGGGGCACAAGACCGTGCACTTTATCTCATGCCCCGAGCGCTCGCTTTCGGGCATGCAGCGCGAGGAGGGCTGGCACGAGACCCTGCGCGCGCATGGCATTGAGCCGCCGCGGCTTATCCGCGGCGATTGGACGGCGCAGAGCGGATACGCCGCTGGCCAGGCATTGGCGGACGATCCGAGCTGCACGGCTATCTATGCTTCGAACGATGCTATGGCCTATGGCTGCATTCGCGGGCTCGAGTCGCGCGGAAAGCGCGTGCCCGAGGACGTGAGCGTGGTGGGCGTTGACGATAGCCTGGGCGATATCGTGCCCGATCGTCGCCTGACAACGGTACGTTTTGATAACAAGCGCGTTGGCATGTGGGCGGTCGACAAGATTGCCGGCGCCGAGGGCGTCGTGGCCGGCGTGGCCGGCGTGGAGCACATGCTGATCCCCGGTGTGCTCGTCGAGGGCGATACGGTGTGCGATTTGCGCTAGGGTGCGGACTTGTTTGGGTCGCCATTAATTGTGTTTGATATTGTTCGAAATGGTTTAAAAACCGTTCACAGGTGAAAATCGACCGTTCATAGTCTGAAATTGCGTTTTGGATTGTTCTTTTTTGTTTGAATGTTAATGTTTCTGGCATACACAACGCAGCGCGTATGCCCGGACGCGATGCTCTCCATTGGTTCATATGTGAAAGGAACGCAATATGGCAACCAAAGAAGAAATCTCGATGGTTGGATTCGAGATCGTCGCATACGCGGGTGACGCCCAGACCGACCTGCTTGCTGCACTCGATGCTGCCCGTGAGGGTGACTTTGAGAAGGCCGAGCAGCTGCACAAGGATGCCAGCGACGCGCTCATCGGTGCTCACGACACGCAGACCAAGCTGCTTTCGCAGGAGGCCGGCGGCGGCGAGATGGAGATGACCTTCATCATGGCTCACGCTCAGGACACCCTGATGACCACCATGATCCTGGAGAAGCAGACCCGCTTTACCATCGATGCCTACAAGCGCATCGCCGATCTCGAGGCCAAGCTCGCCTAACGAGCCCCCACAATCAAGTCCCCTTCCAAAAGCCCTGCCGCAACCCCGCGACAGGGTTTTTCTGTCCCTCAGCCTAAGTTGCGGTGAAATGGGGACTGAATGGGCCTTCTAACAGCAAAAACAGTCCCTATTTCACCGCAACTTATTCGGCGCTGTTGGATATTTTGCTTCGTGGGTATACTTCCATCCGCAATACAGGCCGGACTGAGGAGGTATCCAAATGCCGGACAACGGATCGATTCAAAAGAGAGATGCGGGCGAGATGGCTCACGGGCGCCCCGTCCAAATTACCGAGCATACGACGGTGGCCGAACTGCAGCCTAGCCTGTCCGATGTCGTGTGTGCAAACAAAAAGCTGCAGATCGGGTTCATCGTTGCGCTCGTGGTACTGGCGCTTCTGTCGGGTTTTGTCGCGCGCCCGCATTTTGCCGACACCAAGACCTGGGACTCCACCATCGAGGTCATCGATCAAAAGAAGGGCAACGTTTTGGCGCTCACGACCTCGTGCGTGGCGCTGTCTGCGGGCATCACCGCGCTGCCGGGCGACACGGGAACACCGGTCGCCGAGCAGCTCGCACAGCTCTCGGGCAACTTAGGCATCGTGCTTGCCGTGCTGTACCTCGAGAAATACCTGCTTACTATATTGTGGTCGGTGGGTCTGGGTGTCTTGATCCCGTTCTCGCTCGTGCTCTTTGCAGTGTCGCTTGGCATTCACGGACGTTGGAGCACCAGCGCCGTCCTGCGCCGCGTGGCAACGCGCGTGCTGGTGGTCGCCATGATCGGCATGGCGTTGGTGCCCGCGAGCGTGTGGGTATCGCAAAAAGTCGACGAGACGTACCAGGTGAGCATCGAGCAGGCCGAGCAAAAGGCGACAGGCGCGGCTGAGGCGAGCTCGTCAAAGAGCAAAAAGAAATCTGAAGCAAAGACAGACAAAAACGTGCTTGAGCAACTGACCGAAGGCGCCTCGAGTCTGCTGACTTCGGTGACCGATAGCGCCAAGTCGATGACCGACGAGGTTGTCCAGCAGGTGACTGATCTCATCGAAGGTGTCATCGTGATGATTGTGACTTCGTGCGTGATTCCGCTGCTGGTGCTTGCTGCATTCTTGTGGCTTGGGCACGTACTGCTGGGGATCGATATCTCCGGTCCCACGAACTATCTGACGGGTCGTTTTCTGAGCGCCCCCTCCAAGCACGCCAAGAAGGGCGGGCAGACTGAGTGATTAACAAGGCGAGTTTTGATAGACCGGACCGAAGGAAGGGCGACCGAGATGCGTTCTCGGTCGCCCTTTTTGTTGAGCGTGTGACCGTCCATGCCTTCGTCAGGCCCAAACGGTCGGCAAACACCCGTGAACGGTAATTGTTCAAAAAAGAACAAAGATAAACAAATAGTTGTTGCAGTCGTTGTTCGAATGTGTTCAAATAAACATGAACAGTGAAGAACCGCACATTCAGATGCCCGGACCTGAACGCGATTCAACACTTCCAAACAGAAACTACGCACCTGCGTATCTCTCAAGGAGGATGTCATGAGGGTTGTAATCGCTTCCGATGCCGACGGTATGTCGATGAAGGAGTCCATCAAGGAGATGCTCATCGCCGACGGTCACGAGGTCGTCGACTATTCCGAGACCCCTGCCGCGGACTTTGTCGACTCTGCGACCGCCGTTGCCAAGGACCTGCTGGAGCACAAGGATTCCCAGGGTTTTGCCTTCGATAAGTACGGCGTCGGTTCCTATATGGCCGCCGTCAAGATGAAGGGCATGGTCGTCGCCAACATTTCCGACGAGCGCTCCGCCTACATGACCCGCGAGCACAACGGTTCGCGCATGGTCACCATGGGCCCGGGCGTCGTTGGCACCGAGGTCGCCAAGAAGATCGCCCGCGAGTTCCTGCGCGCCCAGTACGCCGGCGGTCGTCATCAGATCCGTGTCGACATGCTCAACAAGATGGCCTAACGAGAGCCACCGAGAACTCGAACTTCTACCTCAACTTGTGAATTCAGACGAAAGGACGTTCTGATGAAGAAGACCATCGCAATCGGTTGCGACCATATCGTTACGGACGAGAAGATCTATCTCGCCGACCGTCTTGAGCAGGCCGGCTACAAGGTGCTCGACTGCGGTACCTACAGCCACAGCCGCACGCACTATCCCATCTACGGCAAGGCCGTGGGCGAGGCCGTTGCCAGCGGCAAAGCCGACTTTGGCGTGGCCCTGTGCGGCACCGGCATCGGCATCACCAACGCCGTCAACAAGGTCCCCGGCGCCCGTTGCGCCCTGGTCCGCGACATGACCTCTGCCCTGTATGCCCGTCGCGAGCTCAACGCCAACATCGTGGGCTTTGGCGGCAAGATCACCGGTGAGTTCCTGATGGCCGACATCATGCTCGCTTTCCTGGAGGAGCCCTACGAGAAGACTCCCGAGCACGATGCCCTGATCGCCAAGATCGACGCCTGCAACAAGGCCGACGCCGAGGCCCAGGCCGACCCGCACTTCTTCGACGAGTTTCTCGAGAAGTGGGACCGCGGCGAATACCATGATTAGTGGGGATTTGGTGCCCTAACAAGACAGTTGACGGCTCGCGTTTCTTGAGGGGGCGCGGGCCGGTTTTCTATCAGCCCAATTGACTCGACGGGCTGGCGTAAGAAAGGGAAGGCTCCTATGGAGTTTGTTCTTGATAGCGGTTCTGTCCGCGTGGCACTGAGCACGGCTGGTGGATCGTTCGCTTCGATTAAAGCCAACGGTCGCGAGTACCTGTGGCAGGGCGATCCTTCGGTCTGGTCGGGTCAGGCCCCGATCTGCTTTCCCATCTGCGGCGGTCTGCGCGATGGCCGCGCTATGACGCGCGCCGGTCACGAGATCAACCTCGCGCGTCATGGTTTCGCCCGCAAGCAGGAGTGGAAGCTCGAGGAGCAGGGCAACAGCATGGTTGCGCTGAGCCTGAGCTCTGCCGACCACGCCGAGCTGCTCGAGCAGTATCCGTATCCGTTTAAGATCGTTGCACGCTACACGATCGATGCGGCAAAGGTGGCCGTGTCGTACGAGGTGACCAATGAGGGAACCGAGGACATGCCGTTCTTTGTGGGCGGCCATCCCGGCTTTAAGTGCCCGCTCGACGAGGGCGAGTCCTACGACGATTACGAGCTTCGATTTGAGCAGCGTGAGGCGGCAGAGCTCTGCACCGCCGTTCCCTCGACGGGCCTGATCGATGTTGAGCATCGTAGTAAGAACCCGATGGTTGGCCACGACCTGCCGCTTACCCACGAGCTCTTCGACTTTGCTGAGACCATCTTTGATGTGCTCGAGAGTCGTGTGGTCACGCTGACCAAGAAGACCGAGGACAAGGGCGTGCGCCTGACATTCCCCGGTATGCCGTACCTGATTGTGTGGAGCAAGCCCGAGGGCGATTTTGTCGCGGTTGAGCCGTGGGGCGGCCTGTCCACCTGCTCCGACGAGGACGATATCCTGGAGCACAAGCGTGGCTGCCTGGTGGCCAAGCCGGGGGAGACCGTCACCCGTGGCTTTGAGATCGAGATTCTTTAACGAGCTATCGTATGTTTGGGGACGCACACGTCGTGCCCCGGAAACAGGAGATCAACATGATTCTGACCGTTACCATGAACCCGTCGATTGATACGCGCTATCAGCTCGACAAGCTGATCATCGACGATGTGAACCGCGTAACGCCCGAAAAGACCGCTGGCGGCAAGGGCCTCAACGTGAGTCGCGTACTGCTGCAACTGGGCGACGACGTGCTCGCGACCGGTCTGCTCGGTGGCCACATGGGTGCCTATATGGCCGAGCTTATGGATGCCGACGGCGTCAAGAACGACTTTGTGCCCATCGCCGGCGAGACGCGCATTTGCCTGAACATCCTGCACGAGGGCAATCAGACCGAGCTGCTGGAGAGCGGTCCGCAGATTGCGCCTGCCGAGCTCGAGGCCTTTACGGCCAAGTTCGCCGAGCTTGCAGCGAAGGCGGACGTTGTGACGCTTTCGGGATCGCTGCCGCGTGGCGTCGATGCCGGCTACTATGCCGAGCTCGTCAAGATTGCCGAGGAGGCGGGCGCCAAGGTGCTGCTTGACACCTCGGGTGCATCGCTGGAGGCCACGCTGGAGTCCGACGCTAAGCCTGAGCTCGTAAAGCCCAACCTGACCGAGATTAACGGCCTGCTGGGTACGTCCTTTACGACCGATGATGTCGATGCCCTGCGCGAGGCGCTTGCCGCCGATGGCCGCTTTGCCGGTATTCCCTGGGTTGTCGTTTCGATGGGCGCTGCCGGTTCGGTGGGCTTCCATGAGGGTCGCGCATTCCGCGCCAAGACGCCCGCGATTGCGGCCGTGAACGCGACGGGTTCCGGTGACTCGACCATCGCCGGCTTTGCGCATGCCATTGCTGCTGGTGCCGACGACGTCACGGTGCTCAAGACCGCCAATACCTGCGGCAAGCTCAACGCCATGGATCCCAAGACCGGCCACCTGGTCATGGACCGCTGGGACGAGGTCTACAACAGCGTGGAAGTTACGGAGCTTTAAGAGTTACGGCGTTTTACCAAACGCCGTAACCGGCCGACGCTGCAAACCCACCAGAGCGGCAATCTGCCTTTCAGCTTCAGCGGCATGACCAGAAGGTCAATGCCGCTTTGCTTCAAGGCACCTTGCTCACTCTGGTGGGTTTTCGCTGCCGCTGCCAAGACATCGGCGTTGCCTTGCTTCGGAAATGCGGCAGATGGGGACGTTCCTTTTCTGCCGGCAGTTTGGGACACTCCTTACGGGGCACCCCCCCTCCACAGCGCCTATGCCAGCTTGTCGATTTGCCCAATCTCCCAGAGCGGTATGTTGACGAGCGTGCCCTCGTCTCTATATGGCGCTAACGATGTTCTCACGCAACGCTCGAGCTTAAACTTCTCGCAGGCAATCCTCAGGCTCTTTGCTTTGAGATTCTCTGCCGCCTTGACCTCGAATGGAAGCACAGTCCCCGCATGGTCGATGGCAAAGTCGGTCTCGGCATTGCCGGAGGAGGATGACCAATACGCGGGAGTTTTGCCCTGGAGCAAAAGCTCCTGTGCGACGTATTGCTCGGTCAGCGAGCCTTTGAACTCCGTAAAAACAGTGGGCCCGTTCAGAACAATGGCCGGCGCGAGGCCGGAGAGTGCTCCGAGGATGCCGGTGTCGATGCAGAACAGCTTGAAGCCCGAGAGATCCTCGTAGCTTGTGAGCGGTGCTCTTAGAGCGGAAACACGCGGTATCTTATGAACGATCCCGTAGTCCATGAGCCACTGGAGGCTTTCCTCAAAATCGCGTGCGCGCGCCCCGGGACGAAGCGCCCCATAGACGAACTTCTTGTTTTCCTTTGCGAGCTGGCCGGGAAGGGATTTCCAAACCAACCTCATGCGCTCGACGATGCGGGCTGGCGCATGCTTGCCAAAATCGGATTCGTAAGCCTCGATAATCTGCTGCTGAAGCCTGCGGGCCTCGATGAAATCGTGGGAGGCGGCGAAAGCGGAGACAACTTCTGGCATGCCACCGACAACGAGGTATTCCTTGAGCAAGCGCTCGAGCTTTTCGGAAACGTTTGCCAGCAGGTCCATATTTGCGGCAAGGATGGCGTCTGCGAGCGGGTCGCCATCGACGGCGCGAACGAACTCGACAAACCCCATGGGGCGCATGGTGAGCTGGTCGATCTTGCCGACGGGGAACGACTCGTTTTCGCGTCGAAGTGCAAGGCCCATATAGGAGCCGGCTGCCACGATATGGTATTCCGGCGCCAGCTCGTTGAAGTATTTGAGCGAGGTGATGCCGCGTGGCGCCTCTTGGATCTCGTCGAAGATGATAAGTGTGTCTGCCGGCGTTATGGCCCGGCCGTGCAGGAGCTCTATCTGAGAGATAATGCGTTTGGGATCGAGGCTTCCATCGAACAGCGAACGCGCGCCCGGTTCGAGCATAAAGTCAAAACGAATGACGTTTTGATACTGCTGGGCCGCGAATTCGTTGAGAATCCAGGTCTTTCCCGTCTGGCGGGCTCCTTTAAGCAGGAGGGGCTTGCGGTTTACTCTGGATTTCCAGGCGATGAGTTCGTCCATTAGCTGTCGCTGCATATTGCCTCCTAACGCTCATGGTTAGTATAAGGCTGTTTGAGTCTTTCCATCGGAAAATGTGGGAGTAAACCACGTTTTTCCATCGAATAATGTGGGAGTAAACCACGTTTTTCCATCGAATAATGTGGGTGTTTAGGTCGGCACCTAGGGACGTTCCTTTTCTGCCGGCAGTTTGGGACACTCCTGGTTGGGTGCAAAGTAACCTGTCCCCATTGCACCAAAAACGGCGCCCGCCGGCGATGTTGCTGGCGGGCGCCGTTGTCGTGTGGGCGCTATTTGTTGAGTGCGAGCGACCGGGTTCGCGTGCTACAGCGAGTCGATGAAGCGCTGCTGGGCGGCGCGACCGGTTTTGTCCCACTTAAAGACGCCGGCGTTGTCGAGCACGTGACCGAATACCACGCCGACCTCCTCGTGCAGGATGTCGATGGCATTTTCCGCCGTAAGCTCATCGGCACGACGGGCAAAGACGTCCAGGGCCCATGCGGCGTGGCTGCGGCAAAGGTCGTCGCCCTCGAGCGCGGCGGCAAGGTCGCAGCTCGCGTCGACCTTGGCTGCCAGCAGGTGCTCGCGAACGGCACCAAGCTCGGGAACCAGGCGGGGCGGTAGAATCGCCAGGCCCATGACCTCGATCAGGCCAATGTTCTCCTTCTTAATGTGGTGATACTCGGCATGCGGGTGGAACACGCCCAGCGGATGCTCGTCGGTCGTGATATTGCAACGAAGTGCTAGGTAGGCCTCGTAGATCTCGCCACCGGCGTTGCCGCGGGAGTTCACGCGGCGGATGACGGGTGTCACGGTGTTGTGAGCCACGCCGTCGGCCGTGTGCGCGATGACGCCCACGGACTCGTCGGTCCACTCGCGCCAGGCGAGGATGATCTTCTCGGCGGCATCGAGCAGCTGAGCGCGGTCGTGCGAGCGCAGGCGTAGCACTGAGAGCGGCCACTGCAGCACGGTGCCGGTGACCTGCTCAAATCCGGGCACGCTAAACTGCGAGACCTCGGCGGCATGCATCATGGGGAACTCGTGCGCGCCGCCCTGGAAGTGGTCGTGCGACAAGATCGAGCCGCCCACGATGGGCAGGTCGGCGTTGGAGCCTATGAAGTAGTGCGGGAACAGGTCCACAAAATCGAGCAGGCAGGAGAGGCCCTTGCGGTCGACGTGCATCGGACGATGCTCCGAGCTCATGGCAATGCAATGCTCGTTAAAGTACGCGTACGGGCTGTACTGGAAGCCCCAGCGCTCGCCGTCGAGCTGGATGGGGATAACGCGCAGGTTCTGGCGAGCGGGATGAGCGCCACCGTCTGCTGCAGCGGATCGTCCGGGGTAGCCCTCGTTTTCGATGCAGAGCTGGCAGGCGGGATACTTCTCGCCCGTGTTCTTGGCAGCGCCGGCCGCGGCAATGTCGCGCGGGTCCTTCTCGGGCTTGGACAGGTTGATGGTTATCTCGAGATCGCCCCAGTTGGTGGGGGTGCTCCATTTGATGTTGCGCGCGATGGCGGCGCGGCGCACATAGCCGGCGTCGCAGCACAGGCCGTAGAACCAGTCGGTCGCGGCGCGGGGCTCGTTGACGCCCATGCGCCCATTGAACTCCTCGTTTACAACCGAAGGCCTCGGCATGAGCACGCCCATGATGCGCATGGCGATGCGGTCGCGGCTCGACGCCGTGTCCTCGGCGGCGCCGTTGGCAACGGCGGCCTCGGAAAGCGCGGCGAGCGTGCCCTCCAGGTCAAAGTCGGGGAGGGTATCGGGGTGCAGAAGCGAAATCTTCTCAGTCTGCAGCGCCCAGGCCATGTCGAGCGCGGGGCCTGTGGCGCCAATGCACTCCAGAATGGTGTTGTAGGCCCAGATGCGGTCGTCCTGTCCGATCATGGATCGGTGGATGGCGTACTCGATCAGGTTCTGCGCGGCCTCGCGCACGTCGGTCATTACAGCCATGCCGCGTATGCCCCCTTGTCAGAGATAGCGTAGTGACGGGCAGAGCCCTCGCCCAGCCAGCCGTTCATCTTGGCAATGAAAGTGTCGACCAGATCGAGCGGCACGAAGGCCTGGATGGTGCCGCCAAAACCGCCGCCGTGGATGCGGACGGCGCCGCGGCCGTCGAGCACGTGCTCGGCCAGCGCCAGAGCATACATGGAGGGCTGCTCGGAGCCCAGCTTGGCAACGACATTCTGCAGGTACATGGCAGAGCTGGCGCCGGACTCGCGCGTCAGGGTCAGGAACTGGTCGATGTCGCCGGCGTTAAGAGCCGCCCAGCGCTTGTCGACCAGGCCGTTCTCGTACCAGTAGTGAACGGTGCGCAGGCAGGCACGGTCGCCCAGCTTGGCGCGCAGCTCGGGGAGCTTGGCGTCAAAGTCGGCGACGTTTACCTCGCACAGGCGTGCCTTGCCAAACTCGGCGGCGACGTTCTGCATCTCGCGCGGAACGGCGGCGTAGTCGTCGGTGGCTGCCACATGGTCGGCGCCAACCTTGACGAGCACGAGCGCATAGCCGTGATCCTCAAAGTTGAGCTCGAGCTTCTGAGTTTTAGGCTGAGCCTGGTCCTCAAAATCCATGTAGGCAAGGCCGCCCAGGCACACGGCAGCCTGGTCCATCAGGCCGCAGGGCTTGCCGTAGTAGTTGTTCTCGGTGCGCTGGCTCATCTGCGCGAGCGCGACGGGCTCAATGGCGGGCGCGCCCCAGAGCGTCTCCATAGCGCGGCCGTATGCGGCCTCGACGGCAGCGGAGCTGGAAAGGCCGCCGCCCGAGGGAACGGAGCAGGTGAAGGCGAAGTCGAAGCCCTGGGGCTCAACGCCAAGAGCAGCGATTTCGTGGGCCATGCCGCGGACGAGGCTCGCGGACGTGCCCTTCTCAGACTCCTGAACGTCTAGCGTGTCGAGCGTGATCTCAAACGTGGGATAACCCTCGTCGGCGACGCGAACCTTGTTGGTGTCGGTCGCCACGGCTATGCCGTCGACAGCGACATCGAGCGAGCCGGCGATAACATGGCCACCCTCGTGGTCGGTGTGGTTGCCGCTGATCTCGGAGCGGCCGGGTGCGTGCACGTAGAGTACCTGGCGATCGCCGATGGGGCCAAACTCCTCCTCAAACAGCTTGGTGAGCGTGGCGAATGTCTTTTCGTCGGGGGTGGTCATGGGAGTCCTTTCCTTGGCGCGCACGGATGAGTTTTGCGTCGATATGAGTACGTTAACAACTTGAAGCGGCATGAACTAAGTGTTCACGATGCCGCACGTTACGGGCTATGTTAACGTACTCATAACACATCGATTGTCACTTTTTGAGAATCTGGTAATCGGTAGAAATGCAGCCGTGAACGGTACTGCCGTATGGACTTATAAAGCAGAAGAGATGCAGATAGAAAAAGTAGAGTACGTTAACATGCGTCCGACGATAGCGGGCCTCGGCGCGGGGTGTATTTCTGCCCGGGTTGGCATGCACGCTATTCAGATCTCGCAAGGGTGAAGGTGATCCTGTGGCAAGGCGCCCGTCCAACGATACCAGTTCGCGTCCGGTCTCCATGGCCGACGTCGCCCGCGCTGCTGGCGTTTCGCAGCAGACGGTTTCGCGCGTCGCCAACGGCTTGCCCAACGTCAACGAGCAGACGCGCCAGCGCGTGCAGGCCGCTATGCAAGAGCTCGGCTTTCGTCCGAGTTATGCCGGTCGCTCGCTGCGCGACGGCCGTTACCATTCGGTCGGCCTGTGCGTCAACGATGTCACCAAGTTTGGCAACCTCTCAATGATCGACGGCATCGCCAGCGCTGCTCGCGAGCATAATTGCGCCATCACGCTGGTCGAGATGTCCAAGACCGAGGAGTTTTCGCTTGCCGAGGCCACGCATCGTATGGCCGCATTGCCGGTGGACGGCATCATCATCGGCATGAGTCGCATGGCGCCCGATTTTGAGACGTTTGATCCACTGCCGGGCATTGGCACGGTCATCGTTACCATGTACGCACATCCGCGCGTGACCACGGTCGATTCCGACCATTACGGCTGCTCGCTGTTGCTCATGGATCATCTGTTTGAGCTGAGGCACGAGCAGATTCGTTATATCGGCGGCCCGTCGTTCTCGGTCGATGAACAGTTTCGTCGCGCCGGCTGGCAGGACGCGCTCGAGCGTAGGCACATTAAGCCGCAGGCGCCGCTCGAGGGCGACTGGTCTGCCAACAGTGGCTACGAGGCCGGCAGGTACCTGGCCGAACACGACCGCACCATGACGGCGATTTACGCGGCAAACGACCAGATGGCAAACGGCGCCATTGCAGCGCTGCGTGATAGCGGTCTGCGCGTGCCCGAGGACGTGAGCGTGGTGGGCGTCGATGACTCGCTCGACGACTTTGTCGCACACAACGAGCTCACGACCGTTCGATTCGACTTGCATCAGCGTGGACGCGAGGTGTTCGAGCATGCGGTTCCCAAGGCGGGGGCATCGAACAAAACCGTCGCCATTCGTATTTCCGGCCAGCTCATCATTCGACATAGCACGGCGATACCGCGCACATAGTTTGTGCTGGTAAACGGCGATTTATCGCATTTCAATAACAATCAGTAAGGATGCCGGCAGATAGCTGTTGGGATGCAGCCGAGTGCTATGATAGACGGGCTCTTTTGTCTATCTAGGAGGCTTTGCCTGATGGAGATCACCAAGGATATCCGCTACGTTGGCGTCGACGATCACGACATTGACCTGTTCGAGGGCCAGTACGATGTGTCCGAGAACGGTATGGCATACAACAGCTACGTTATCTTGGGCGAAAAGATCGCTGTCGCCGATTCGGTCGACGGCGGTTTTGTCGACGAGTGGCTCGGCAACATCGAAGCCGTGCTCGACGGTCGCACGCCCGATTACCTGGTCGTCCATCACATGGAGCCCGATCACTCCGCTGGCATCGCCGCCTTTATGGAGCGCTATCCCCAGGCGCAGATTGTGGCCAGCATGGGCGCCTTCCGCATGATGGTCAACTACTTTGGCACCGATTATCCCGAGCGCAAGATGGTCGTCAAAGAGGGCGACGTGCTCGACCTGGGCGGCCACAGCCTGACCTTTGTCGGCGCCCCCAACGTGCACTGGCCTGAGGTGCTGTTCTCTTACGAGTCCACTGATAAGGTGCTCTTTAGCGCCGACGGCTTTGGCAAGTTCGGCGCCAACGATATCGAGGATCCGGAAGGGTGGGCCTGCGAGGCTCGCCGCTACTACTTTGGCATCGTCGGTAAGTTCGGCAAGTTCGTGCAGGCCGTGCTCAAGAAGGCCGCCGACCTGGACATCCAGATCATCTGCCCGCTTCACGGCCCCGTGCTGACCGAGAACCTGGGCTACTACCTCGACACCTACAACACCTGGTCGAGCTATCAGCCCGAGGACGAGGGCATCACGATTGCCTACGCGAGCGTGTATGGCCATCTGAAGGCTGCCGTTGAGGAGCTTGCATCTGCGCTCGAGGCCCGCGACCAGAAGGTTTCCGTCTTTGACCTGGCTCGCGACGACATGGCCGAGGCCGTTGAGGACGCGTTCCGCTATGACCGTCTGGTGCTCGCTTCTATCACCTATCAGGGCGAGATCTTCCCGTTCATGAGCACCTTTATCCACACGCTTGCCGAGCATGCCTACCAGAACCGTACCGTGGCGCTTGTCGAGGCCGGTTCCTGGGCGCCTGCAGCTGCCAAGGTTATGACCAAGGAGCTCGAGGGTATGAAGGACATCACCCTGACGCAGAACAAGGTGACCGTCCTGGGTTCGCTCAACGACGCCTCGCGCGCTCAGATCGAGGCCCTCGCTGACGAGCTCTCCAAGTAGCGATACGTTCACTTTTAACGCTCAAACCACCACAAAGGGGACAGGTACCTTTGTGGTGGTTTTTGTTTAAGCGCCGGCGATGACGAGATTTGGGCGGGCGTCGTCGGCAGTCTCGGCGATTGAGGCGGCGACGGCGTGATCGGGGTCACGGTCCATCACGATGGCGTTGACGTCGGTCAGCTCGGCAAAGCGGTACATGCCGCGTCCGTTGACCTTGCTTGCGTCCATGAGGGCAACGCCTTGACGGGCGGCGGAGATCATGGCTGTTTTGGTCTCGGCCATCTGCGGAAAGTCGGTCGTAAAGCCGCAGCCGGGAACAAAAGCGCCGGGGCACATGACGGCAAGGTCGGCGTGGACCATTTGGAGCGCCTGCATGGTGAGCGGTCCGTACAGATAGCGATGGCCTTTGCGCAGTGCCCCGCCCAGCATGACGACATCGACCGAGGGCATGCTCTCGTCGATGTAATCGGCAATGGTAATGTCGGCCGTGATGACGGTGATGCCATCGCGCTGGTCGAGGAGCCGGACAAACTCGAGAGCGGTGGTGCCCGAGTCGACGAGCAACGTGTCGCCGTCATTGACGAGTTCGATGGCGCTTTGTGCGATGGCCTGCTTGGCGGCGACATTGACGTTGATGCGGCGATCCTGGGTGGATACGGTCAGTCGCTTCTGGAGCGACACAGCGCCGCCATGCGTGCGGCGCAGCTTGCCGGATTCGGCGAGCGCGTCTAAGTCGGCGCGGGCGGTAACGGAGGACACGCCAAAGGTCTGGGCAATTTCTGCTACCTGCACCGAGGCGTTATGCTCGAGCATCTCCATGATGGCGGAACGACGCTCATCGGCGAAAGCTCGGGTTGTTGCGTGGGCCATATCCGCTCCATCATCGTCTGAAATTTGCAGGAATTGTGTTGAGTCTATTTTCGTTCATTTTCTTTTTAAGTAAGAAAACGCCTTTCGATTACTTACTTTTTCTATAAAAGAAAGATGATCAAGGCTCAAAACTCAATTTCGAACACGCACGCTCGGGTTCGACCCCTTCCGTTTGCTTTTCAAAAATGAAGGTTGAACCTCGCGCGATGACGATATCTCGCACATGCATACCCGCTGAATTTCATACAATGAGCGCAGCAAAACGCAAGGTAAAACGCCTTGTGAACAACTACGCCCGATGTCCAGATGCGGGCGAGGGAGAGGAGCAAACGCTCATGGCACTTGTTACCACCGAAAAGATGCTCAAGGACGCTCAGGCCGGCCACTACGCCGTCGGCGCGTTCAACGTCGAGAACCTCGAGTTTGTTATGGCCGTTCTGGCCGCTGCCGAGGAGACCAAGTCCCCCGTCATCATGCAGACCACCCCGGGCACCATCAAGACCGCTGGTCTGGACTACTTCTACGGCATGGTCAAGGCTGCCGCCGAGCGCGCTTCCGTGCCCGTCGCCCTGCACCTCGATCACGGCGATGGCTATGACCGCTGCATGCAGGCTTTCCGCACCGGCTACACCTCCGTCATGATCGACGGCTCGCACGAGTCCTTCGAGGACAACATCGCCCTGACCAAGTCCGTTGCCGACGCCGGCCGCGCCATGGGCGTGCCCGTCGAGGCCGAGCTCGGTAAGGTTGGCGGCAAGGAGGACGATGGTCCCGCGGTTGAGGGCGAGAGCCCCTACACCGATCCGGCCGAGGCCAAGGAGTTTGTCGAGCGTACCGGCTGCACCTCCCTCGCAATTGGCGTTGGCACCAGCCACGGTGTGTACACGAGCGATCCGCACATCGAGCAGTCCGTGGTCAAGGCTATCCGCGACGCCGTCGACGTACCACTGGTTCTGCACGGCACCTCCGGTGTGCCCGATGAGCAGGTTGCCGAGGCTGTGAAGAACGGCATCTGCAAGGTTAACTACGCCACCGAGCTGCGTCAGGCCTACACCAAGGGCTTCATGGCCTACATGGCCGAGAACCCCGCCTGCTTCGACCCCAAGAAGCCGGCTAAGGAGGGTATGCGTGAGATCACCGAGCTGGTTAAGATCCGCATGACCAACCTCAACTCTGTGGGCAAAGCAGAGTAACAGCAAGGGTACTCCGACTCGCTACATATCCCGGGGAGGGACGAGGGCTTAGTTCCCCAATCGTCCTCGGGCATGCAAAAAGCCTCGCTGCGCACTTCGTGCGGCGAGGCTTTTTGCCCCCTGCGGAAAGATTGGAGAACTAAGCCCTCGTCCCTCCCAGGTTGACCTACTCGAGGTCGTCGCCCTTGTGGCGTTAGGTCTGAAAATAATAAGAAGCCTTCGCGCCGCGGAATGATTTTGGAAACTAAGTACGGGGACCCGCCCAAACCGTCCTGCTCAATCGCCCTTGTGGCGTTAGTGTCGGAAAAATAAGACGTTGCTTTTTGCCCCCTGCGGAAAGATTGGGGAACTAAGCCCTCGTTCCTCCCAAGTTGACCATCTCGAGGTCGTCGCCCTTGTGGCGTTGGGGCTGAAAGGGTGGGGCGCGGGGGTTACTTGGTTGTTAGGGTTAGCAGGTCGTTGGGGGTTTTGAGGTTGTAGGTGGCGTTTGGGATGTCTTGGTGTGATCCCCATGCCGCTCTGGCAAAACTGACCCCTGCCGAAGTTGCGCATTGTTCGTCGTAGACGGTGTCGCCAACGTAGACGACGTTGCCAGGATTCGCGCCCGTACGCCGGAGATATTCGAGCATGGGAGCGGGTGCGGGTTTATGTTCGGTTGTGTCTTCGACAAGGATGATGTGCTCAAAATACTTATCGAAACCAAGGGGTGCAATTTCTTTTGCGTATTCGTCGCGCGCACGTGAGGAGACGATGCCAAGTTTGCAGCCGCTATCGGCGAGTGTTGCGATGACTTCAAGCAAACCTGGAAACACGCTGATGGTGCTTTTAAAGCTGGCGGCAACTTGGCACCAGCGATCCAACGTTGCCTGCGAGTAGATTCCAAGTTTCTCAAGGGCATCCTTGCCGGGTATGCCGAGGGCAAATTCAAGCTCGTGTCGGGGGAACGTTTTGCCGGTCTCTTCTTGGACAATCTGGACAAGCGATGATAGAACGCTTTCTTCTGTATCTGCCAATGTCCCATCAACGTCAAATACGATATGGTCAAAGTGCTTCATATGGTTGCTCCTCTCTGTTGTTTGCCTGCAAGTTTGATGCGGTGACAGAAGAAAGGCTAGCGGGATTTCTGCCTGGTGCTATCGAGATTCTGCCTCGCTGCTCGATAGCTCGAAGGAGTGCACCCCATTTGTTCTTTAAATACCTGGCCAAGATGGCTTGCTGTCGCAAAGCCGCATTGGCGCGCGACTGTCTGGACCGTTCGCGTGGTGTGTGCCAAAAGTTCGCAAGCACGGTTTACGCGGTATGCGCGCAGATATGCCGCCGGGGTCGTTCCTGCGCAAGCTTCGATAATGCGGTAACACTCTCTTTCGCTTACGCCGGCTGCAGATGCCATCTGGGGCACATCTATAGCGGCTGCATAGTTTGCGCGGATATAGTCCAGGATTGCCTTGAACTGTACGTCGCGGTTGGTCATCCAAGAGGCGTTGTCGGAGGCAAAGAGCGGTTCGGCCTTGGCGTAAATCTGAATCCAGAGCTCTGACAAGCTATTCCGAAGCGCCATCTCGTTCTGCGGCCGTTGAAGGTCGTGGTTAAAGGAACTCTTTAGCAAATCGATAAAGGGCATATCGTCGGGGTTGGTGGGCGACCATTTGAGCACATCGACGCCTCGACATTGCAGCAAAGGATTGATATAGCGTTTTTGAAGGCGTCCCGCGGGATCGCCGAGCATCGACGGCTGAAAGATATGCAGCATTTGAATGGCTGGCGCCGAATTGGGCGATTGCAGCGTGCTGTGCAAAACGCCGCCGTTGATAAAGCCGGCGGACCCTTCCTCAAAGCGTACGTGCTCATGAGCCGCGCGCGTTCGATAGTCAATCGCTCCCTGCTCCATGTAGAAAAGCTCAACTTCGGAATGCCAGTGCCAGGGGACGGAATTGCCCGGATAGCGAGCGAATTCTGCGCGTTCGGCAATATAGGGCCAGTCTTCGGCGGTCTCGGGAAACGCTTCCTCGCGTCCTCCGCGGTGCAATTCTATGTGATCCATGTTTCGCATGGCATCAGTATAAAGCGCGATGGGCTTAGATTGCTCTTGCCTGTTCGGGAAACGCCTTATCTAGGGATGCTTGGAGCTTTTCGAAGGATGCTCGTAAGTTGAGGCTCTGGTCTGTTGAGCGTTTGGCTTTTGTGGCGGGGGAGTCGAGGAGACCGTTTCTCTGTGTCGGGGGGAAGGAGAAAAGGTTTGCATGTTTTAGGGATGGCTGCTGTGCTGCGTCATTGGAAGAATGCATGCTTATGCGGCCTCCTCGATGTCCACCAAAAGATTGCGCTCGGGGTATGCTGCTAGGTCCCGTGCGTTGGCAGTATTATGCCGCGGCTGCTGCAAAGAAGCGCTAAAGAAAGGCTTAACCTGGTTTGGCGTTACGATGAAACCGCAGGTCAAAGCTATTGAGTAACACTCTTGAAAGGTTTTGAGCTTAAGGGCTTTCTAAGGTTTGTGGCGCGGATGTGGCTTGCCTGTGTGGGGCGTGTGGACGGCTCGTTCCTAGCGCTGCGGTGCGGCGGCGCGTACTTGTTCGATGACCTTTTCCATCGTGGCGTCGATGCGGTCCTTTTTGAGTTCGCATTCCCAGATGGTTATAGGCGTCCAGCCCATTTGAGTGAGTGCTGCCACGGCAGCGCGGTCGCGCTCGACGTTGCGACGGAACTTTGCCTCCCAAAACTCAACGTTGCGCTTGGGCTGGCTAGGGTTGCATTTGGGGCAGCGATGCCAAAAACAACCGTTGACGAAGATGGCGATCTTGCGCCCGGGAAAGGCGATGTCGGGCTTGCCGGGAACCTTCCATTCCAAGCGATAACCCGTAAGGCCCGCGGCGCGCAGGCGCTGGCGAACGAGCAACTCGGGCTTGGTGTTGGCACGCTTGTTGCCCTTCATAGACTTTTTGATGGCGGCGCGACGGCGGACCAGTTCGCGCTCGTCAGCGGAGAGGTCCGAGGTGTCGATGCCGTCGAGCAGACCGGGTTTGGGGCGCTTTTTGGAGCGGCGTTTGGTTTTGCGCTTGGGTTTGGTGGTGGGGTCGTCGGTTGTGTTGGGCACGGCGTCATCGGTGGCGCTTGCCTCAAGTCGGTCTTCCTTCAGCTCGATCAGGGCATCGATAAGCCCCTTGTCGGCGGGCATCCACTCTACCGTTGCCAGCGAGGTGCGTGGAATCCAGCGGATGTCGAGCTGGCGGTCGTGTTTCTGGGGTTCATCGGACTCATCGGCCAACGAGCAGTAATAGCATTCCATGGAGAGATGGAAATCGGGGTAGTCGTACTCAACGGTGTAGAAATCGCGTAGGTTGGTGACTTTTACCTGCAGCTCTTCCATGAGCTCGCGGCGCACGGCGTCTTCGGGTGTCTCGCCGCGCATGAGCTTGCCACCGGGGAACTCCCAAAGTCCCTGCATGTCGCCATAGCCGCGCTGCACGGCAAGTAGCTCGTCGGATCCTTCCTTGCGAATGATCCCAGCGGCAACATGAACAGTCTTCAACAGGAGTCCTCTCTCAACATCAACAAGTGACAGGGTAGCTACCCCTACCTTACACAACGGTAAGGCAAGCGTAAGCCATATCGATGGTAGCCGACTCGTCTTCTTGCGACTATAGATGCCGTAGACTAATCGCAAGAAAGGACTCGGTATGCAAACCACGCACATGGCGACCCCGGTACTGGAGGTCGCGCATCTCGAAAAGGTATATGGAGCGCTGGGCAACGTGACCCGCGCGCTCAACGATGTCAACTTTACGGTCAACCGCGGCGAATTCGTTGGCATCATGGGCGCTTCGGGCTCGGGCAAGTCGACGTTGCTCAACTGCGTGTCGACCATCGATAGCGCCACAAGTGGCACGATCCGCATCAACGGGCAGGACGTGACGCGCATGAAGCAGGCTAAGCTTTCGCAGTTCCGCCGCGAGGAGCTCGGCTTTATCTTCCAGGACTCCAACCTGCTCGATACGCTCACGGCACGCGAGAACATCGCCCTGCCGCTCACCATCGCCCGCACAAACTCGGCCGAAATCTCGACCCGCGTGCAGGATGTGGCCGCGCGTCTGTCTATTAGCCAGGTGCTCGACAAGTATCCCTACCAGATGTCCGGCGGTCAGCAGCAGCGCGTTGCCGCGGCTCGCGCGCTCGTCACCGACCCCACTATGATTATGGCCGACGAGCCCACCGGCGCCCTCGACTCTAAAAGCGCCCGCCTGCTGCTCGAGAGCCTAGAGGCCCTCAACCGCCGCCTGCGCGCCACCGTGCTCATGGTCACGCATGACAGCTTTGCTGCTAGCTACACAAGCCGCGTGCTGTTTATCCGCGACGGCAAGATCTTTACCGAGCTGCGCCGCGGTGACACCGACCGCCGAGAGTTCTTCGACCGTATTATGGAGGTCGTTGCCATGATGGGCGGTGAGGGCTCCGATGCTCTGTAAACTCGCTTGGGGCAACGTTCGCCGCGCCGGCCGCGACTACCTCGTCTACCTTTT
This sequence comes from uncultured Collinsella sp., assembly GCA_958412345.1. Classification (GTDB taxonomy): domain Bacteria; phylum Actinomycetota; class Coriobacteriia; order Coriobacteriales; family Coriobacteriaceae; genus Collinsella. Next base: position 38,290 of record CATYSO010000016.1, read on the forward strand.
GACGCTCACCCTGGGCGTCACCGTATTCTATGCCTTTAACACCGTTTCGATGCAGGTCGATATTGCCGGCATTGAGGAGGAGGGCCTATCCGAGCTCATGGGTACCATGCTCGGCTACCTCACGTACTTTTTGGCCGGCGTCATGGCCTTTTTGATGGTGTATGCCAATAACTTCATCATGAAACGCCGCAAGAAGGAGTTTGGCCTGTACCAGGTGCTCGGCATGGGGCGCGGGCGCGTCGCCACGATCATGGCGCTCGAGACGGTGATCGTTTCGGTCGGCGCCTTTGTCGCCGGTATTGTGCTGGGCGTGGGGCTCTCCCAGCTCATGACGTTCTTTACGGCCTCGCTCTTTAAGACGCAGATCGCCAATTTCCGCTTCTTTTTCTCGGTGCATGCGTTCAACCTGACCCTGGCCTGCATGCTCGTAATGTTTGTGCTCACGCTGCTGCTGAACCTTCGCGCCGTGCGTCGTACCAAACTCATCGAGCTTATGGGTGCCGAGCGTCGCAACGAGAGCATCAAGACGCGCAATCCCTGGATCGCGATTGCCATCTTTGCTGTGGGCGTGGTGCTTGTGGGCGTGGCCTATTACCGTCTGCTACGTGATGGGTTCCCGCTAACCGAGACGGGCGACAAGCTGGACGGGGCAATGAGCCAGTTTGGCATCACCACGGCCATGGTCACGGTAGGCACCTTTGCCCTGTTCTGGGGACTCTCGGGCATGCTTATCAAGCTGCTGCAGAGCTTGCGCGGCGTGTATTGGCGCGGCCTCAACATGTTTACTGTGCGCCAGCTTGCGGCCAAGGTCAACACGGTGTGCTTTTCGATGGGCGTCATCGCGATGATTCTGTTTTTGGCCATTACCTCGGTGACCTGCGGTATGTCGATTGCCAACGTGATGAACGAGAATCTGGAGCGCTATAACCCTGTTGACGTGTCTCAGACGTATGTCTATTACACGCCCGAAACGCTCGACTACTACAAGGAGTATGTCAATCCGTCTGAGGCCGATCGCATGGTGCTGGCCGATGCAACGGTCGATTTGTACGCTGCATGGCATGGCGATCGTAAAGATCCCGATAACGTTGCAGACGGTATTAAGGGCAAGTCGGCGGACAACAACGACGAGACCGGCAAAAAGGTCAATATCGCCGATGTTGCCGGTGAGCATGTGCAGATCGATTCGTATCTGAGTTACCCGCTTGGCGGCTCGGGCCCCTCGGTGGTGGCGGGTGAGATGTGCAAGGCCATGGGCGAAAAGCTTCCCAAGGCGCTCGAGGGAAGCAACGTCGATGCGATGGGTCTGTATGTGACGCCGGCGAGCCAGTACAACAAACTGCGCCAGATGATGGGCGAGGAGCCGGTGAGCATTGGCCGGGACCAGTACTTGCTTACGTGTGATATGGGCGGTGAGCTGGGCGACCTGTACACCAAATACATGGCCGGCGGCCATACCCTCACCTTGGGCGGGCATGAGCTCAAGCCCGCAACCGATAAGTCGGACGAGGACACGGCGGCCATCGCCAACTCGGCGATGGGCAGCAATCCCGGTACCGTGGTCGTAGCCGATGAGCTGCTGTCTCAGCTTAATCTGCAGCCGTATTCCAGTAATCTGCTCGTTAACTACAAGCAGGGGATGGATGTGACCAAGGCAGACGAGAGCATTAAATACACCATGCTCGACATTCTGCTCGTTGACGGCAAGGAGCCGGGGGGATGGGGAGTCTTCATCACGCGTTCCGAGATGTACACGCAAGCAGCGCAGATGAACGGCATGATTAGCTATCTAGCCATCTACATTGGCTTTGTACTGGTCGTTGCGTGCGCGGCGATACTGTCGATCCAGCAGCTCTCCAATGTGGCCGACGGCAGCCGCAGCTATCGTGTGCTGGCACAGATCGGCTGTGACGACCGCCAGATTCGCCATTCGGTGATGGCGCAGCAAGCGGTATTCTTCCTGTTCCCGCTGGCAGTGGGCCTGACGCACTCCTTTGTGGCACTTAAGGTGATTATCGAGCTGGTGAGCACGTTCGGAGATATGAGCATCGGCGGCACGGTGGGTCTCACCTGTGCAATCTTCCTGGCAGCCTACGGCGGCTACTTCCTGGTGACCTACCTCATGAGCACCGGCATGGTACGAGCCGCCATCGCCACCCGCTACAGCGAGTAACAAGCCGGTAAAACCGTCGCAAAATCAGAGGCGTATGACCGCCGCGAAGGGACCAGGGGCCCTTTCGCGGCGGTATTTTGCCTATCTGGTGCGTCTCGGATGCAAGTGAGTAGACTTTTTTGAACTTGCCGAGCACATCACGACAAATGATCGATAAAACCGCAGGTCAGGGTTGTGGCGTTTTAGGGCGTGCTTGGCCTCCTGAAAAAAGCCTACTCACTTAGTTTTTCTGCTAGAAGACCGCCACGAGGGAAAACAGCTCTCTCGCGGCGGTTGGCGTTTGCCCAGATAAAACCTACCAAAATAAACCTGTCCCTTTTTGGCCGGTTATCGCTTCCAGAAGTGGAGGATGAGCGTGGTGCGGTTTTGCTGCTCGGTTTTGACCAGGATGTTGTGGATGTGGGTCTTGACGGTGCCCACGGCAAGGAATAGCTCGTCAGCGATCTCTTGGTTCGACTTGCCCAGCACAACCAAGCGCATAACCTCGGTCTCGCGATTGGAGAGCTTATAGGCGTTGCGATAGAAGGGCATCTGCTCTTCGATGTGTCGATCAAGATCGCTGACGTTCTTTTCCTCGGGCGCCTCCTGCATGCGAATCGAGAGCACGTGATAGGCGTAGATGATGAGCAGAATCGCAAAGTAGCACGCAAAGATATTCTCGCTAAAGTTGCGCTCAGACAGATATAGCTGTAGCCAAGAGGGCGCCAGACTCATGGGGACGACAAGGATGTTGTAGAAATCCTCGGCAACGATGCAACCGACCAGGATGGCGCCGATAATCAGGTGCTTTCGCTGGTTGTTGACGCGTGCCTTCAGCTCAACCTTTGTACTCTTATGAGCCGTCCAACAGATATACAGTCCCACAAAGACAAGGAATACCTGACGCATCGTGTAGTAGAGCCACTGATGCATGGGGCCGGAGGGGACAGCGATGATAATCAGCGACTCGCACAGCAAAAACGTTAAGACGGGGATAACGAACTGCTTTTTAGAATGTTTGTCGAGCAAGTCCATGGCAATCAGCCAAATAAAAGCCTGTGAAGCGGTCGCCACCAGGGTCCGCATTACAGGCATGGTAATTGCGTAATAGTCATTGGCCGGAAAACTTCGGTTTTGCAACGTGTATTCAAAAAAGAAGATCTCGGTCATCTCGATGGCGTAGCAAATAAAAACGCCGCCGCCATAGATAAAGAAGCGTCGACGGGACGAGGCATAGGCGGCAAGCGAAAGCACTGCCGTCACAATACAGATCACGAGTATTGCTAGGGTATAGAAGAACATGAGTGTGTCCATCTGTCACCGTCCTGTCTCATTTGATCTCTTATAGAGCCCGCTATATCCCCCGGTATACATGCCTCAGCCGTTCGTTCCATTGCGGATTAAACGCCAAGATACAGCATAGCCGTATACCGTTCACGGTTCCAGACGGTAAACCCCCTGTAAACTCTTGACCTGCGGGTTTATATTGGATTAGAGAGGGTGTAACTCCGTGAACGGTCTTTAATCCCGAATAAACTAGGTAAAAATTGCATACGGGTGAATGATGGTCTTGTCAACACGAGGCGTGATGTTCGAGCGCCTCATAGTTAATAGTCGGCAAGACCGGCGGAAAGGAAATCGACATGGCACTGCCTAAGGATTTCATCGACACCAACGACTTCACCAAAGAGCAGATCCTGGCTATCGAGGATCTTGGCCTGGCAATGAAGAAGGCCATCAAGGTTGACGGTTATTATCCGCACCTGCTCCGCAACAAGAGCCTTGGCATGATCTTCCAGCAGGTCTCCACCCGCACCCGTCTTTCCTTCGAGACCGCTATGACCGACCTCGGCGGCCATGCTCAGTTCTATGGCCCTGGCACCATCCAGCTCGGCGGTCACGAGTCCCTGGGCGACACCGCTCGCGTTATGGGCTCGCTGCTCGACATCATGATGGCTCGCGTTGACCGTCACAAGGACGTCGTCGGCCTCGCCGAGGGCTCCGCTGTGCCCGTCATCAATGGCATGTCCGAGTTCAACCATCCCACGCAGGAGATGGGCGACCTCATGACCATGCTCGAGAACCTCCCCGAGGGCAAGAAGATCGAGGACTGCACCCTGGCCTTCATCGGCGACGCCACCCAGGTCTGCGTCTCCCTCATGTTCATCGCCTCCAAGATCGGCATGAAGTTTGTCCAGTTTGGACCTAAGGGCCACCAGATCCCCGACGGCGGCCTGCACGTCGGCACCGTCGAGGAGCGCGCCGAGTTCGGCAAGCAGATGATGGCCATCGCCGAGGAGAACTGCAAGGTTTCCGGCGGCTCGGTTGTTATCTCCGACGACATCGAGTGCATCAAGGGCGCCGACTTCATCTACACCGACGTGTGGTATGGCCTGTACGACGAGGAGGTCTCGGGCGAGAACTACATGGACGTGTTCTATCCCAAGTATCAGGTCACCATGGATATGATGAACTTCGCCGGCCCCAACTCCAAGTTCATGCACTGCCTGCCGGCCACCCGCAACGAGGAGGTCGTCGACGAGGTCATGGACGATCCCGAGCGCTCCCTGTGCTGGGTCGAGGCCGAGAACCGCAAGCACTCCATCCGTGCTCTCCTTGCCGCCCTGGGCAAGCGCACCCCGCTCAACGACGAGGGCGTCGAGTACTCCGCCAAGGCCGAGCTTCACGCCGCTCTCGAGGCTCTCGAGCAGCTCTAAGCCTCAAGGCTTCTAAAAGCACGTTTGCGGGCGGCGGATGCTCGTCTCCTGTCGCCCGCTCACCGAGGCCCAAGCAATTGCCTTAATACCTTAGGGCCTCGGATCTGTCCAAGACTGAGCGAAGGAGCTCATCATGAGCGACGGAAAGAAAAAGCTTTCCTTCTTGACGGTCATTTCGACCATCATCTGCGTCGTCTTCGTTTGCGAGGCCGCCGCACCTGCTGCCGCTATTGGCAACCAGCAGTTCTTCTGGTGGATCTTCCTGATCCTGACCTTCCTGCTCCCTTATGGCATGGTTGTCGCCGAGCTCGGCACCACCTATGACGGCGAGGGCGGCATTTACGACTGGGTACGCGATGGCCTGGGCGACAAGTGGGGCGCCCGCATTTCGTATTACTACTGGGTCAACTACCCGCTGTGGATCGCCTCGCTGGCCACCATGTTCCCCGACATCCTGGGCATGGTCTTTGGCGTCGAGTTCAACCTGATTGCCAAGATGGGTATCGAACTTGCCTTTGTGTGGATCGTCTATCTTATGGGCCGCTCCAAGGCTGCCGACTCCGAGTGGGTCCTCAACGGTGGCGCCATTATCAAGGTCGCCGTTGCCGTTATCGTCGGCGCCCTGGGCATCTGGTATGCCATGGAGAACGGTTTTGCGAACGACATGTCCGCTGCCACCTTCCTGCCCGAGCTCACCAACACCAACGCTCTTGGCTACCTGTCCATCATCATCTTTAACTTCATGGGCTTCGAGGTCATCTGCACCATGACCGACGACATGGCCGATCCCGCTCGCGATATTCCCAAGGCTATCATCGTCGGTGGCGTGGCTATCGCCGTCATCTACCTGTTCGCCGGCTTCGGCATCGGCGCCGCCGTGCCGGCCGATTCCATCGACCCCGACTACGGCATGATCGTCGCAGTCCAGACCATGGTGGGCGACTCCATGATCTTCAAGGTCATCTGCATCGCCTTCCTGATCACCCTGTTCGCCAACATGGCCGCCTGGTCCTTCGGCGTCAACTCCGTCGCCCGCTACGCTGCCGAGCACGGCAACATGCCCAAGGTCTTCGCCTCGATGATCTCGGATGACGACATGCCCAACGGCGCCAACCTGGTCAACGCTGTCGTTGCCTCCTTGGTTCTCTGCCTGCAGCTGGTGCCCATCGACGCCATCTCCAACGGTGTCTTCTGGATGCTCTTCGGCACCTCCGTCGTCTTCCTGCTGCTCACCTACATCCCGATGTTCCCGGCGTTCCTCAACCTTCGTAAGAACGACCCCAACCGTGAGCGCATCTTCACGTTCCCGTTCAAGGGCGCGATGATGAAGGTCATGCTGGCCATCCCCTGCATCGAGCTGGTTCTTGCCATCGTTGCAACGCTGGTACCGTTCTCCGCCGCTGAAATTGGCGACAAGGTCCCGATGATCGTTATCTTCATCGTGCTTGTGCTCATCGGCGAGGTCGTCCGTGTTGTCTCCGCTAAGGGCCGCAAGGAAGAGTACAAGGGTCTGACCCCTGAGCTCGCAGCCCAGCGTCTCGCTGAGGAGGCCGCCGAGGCCGAGGAGAACTAGAGCACCCTGTTCTGGGGCTCCAACCCTCCTCGTGTACCAACGCGCGCTTCGTCGGGCTTGTCGCTCCCGACTCCGGGCACTCCGGCCTCTTTGGAGGCGTGCCCAAGCGACAGGTTTGCTAACCATTCCCTGGGGTGGGTGTGAGCTATTGCTCCGGTAACCACCGCCCACCCCAATCTCTCTTCCGTATCCTTCGTGCGTTCTGTCTCCGCGCACCGGGTTACGTCGTCGCTTGCCGGTGCGATTCCGTGAAAACCGGCACCGGGCGCCCCGACCTTTGCCGGGGAACGGGCGCCTACCATCTCTTGGTTTTAGGCTGCGGGTAACCCGCCCGCAGCAAGCGATCGTTCGATTTGGAGGAAATCTTATGCGTACGATCACCGAGTCCGAGTCCACCCCCAAGGCCGACGGCTTCTTCATGCCCGCCGAGTTCGCCCCGCAGGATCGCGTGTGGATGGGCTGGCCCCACCGCACCGACACCTGGGCCCACGGCGCCAAGCCGGCCCAGAAGCAGTATGCCGCCATCGCCCGCGCCATCTCCGAGTTCACCCCGGTCTATATGTGCGCCAACCAGGTCGACTACGCCAACTGCAAGGCCGTCTTCGAGAACGACGAGAACGTCACCGTCATCGAGATGACCACCGACGACGCTTGGTTCCGCGACACCGCCGCCACCTACGTCATCAACGGCAAGGGCGAGAAGCGCGCCAACCACTGGCACTTCAACGCCTACGGCGGCCTCGTCGACGGCCTGTACTTCCCGTGGGACAAGGACGAGCAGATCGCCCTCAAGATGGCTGAGCTCTCCGGCTGCCGCCGCTATCGTCCCGATGACATGATCCTCGAGGGCGGCTCCATCACCGTCGACGGCGAGGGCACCCTTGTCGTGACCGACCAGTGCCTGCTTTCCCCGGGCCGCACCTGCTCTGCGGTGCTCGAGGAGGAAGAGGATCCCGAGTCCATCTGGCCCAAGTACCACAAGAAGTTTGAGCCCTGGAGCGAGGAGCTTCGCGCCTACATGGACGAGCACCTCAAGGATTACCTGGGTGTCGAGAAGGTCATCTGGGTCAAGGAGGGCATCGACCCCGAGGAGACCAACGGCCACATCGACGACGTCGCCACGTTCATCGCCCCGGGCGTCATGGCCTGCATCTGGACCGACGATCCCGAGTATCCGTTCTACGAGCAGTGCCACGCCGCCTACGAGACCCTCTCCAACGCCGTTGACGCCAAGGGCCGCAAGATGAAGGTCTACAAGCTCTGCATGCCCGTGAACCCGCTGTTCATGGACCAGGCCTCCTGCGACACCATCGACGCCGACGAGAACGCCGAGCCGCGCGTCCCCGACGAGCCGCTGATCGCCTCTTACATGAACTACCTGGTCACCAACCACGGCGTTATCGTCCCGCAGTACGGCGACGAGAACGACCAGCTGGCCGTTGACACGCTCCAGAAGATCTACGACGAGGTCTGGGGCGAGGGCGTCTACAAGTGCGTCGGCGTTCAGTCCGAGCAGGTCGTCTTCGGCGGCGGCAACATCCACTGCATTACGCAGCAGGAGCCGTCTGCGTAACTGTCTGTCTTCCCGAGGCACGGCACCTTGCCCTTCAATCGTCGGGCATGACCCTTAAGGTCAATGCCCTCCTCTTTCAGGGCAATCTGCCGCACCTCGGAAACCCAGCCAATCACGCAGACGCTTAATCGTCTGGCTTTCCGAGGCACCCCATCTCGCCGCTCAAACCGTCGCTCGCGTACCAAAGTACGCTTCGCTCCTCTTTCGCGGCGACCTGGGGCACCTCGAAAACCCAGCCGGTCAAGCGGACAGGTGGCGTGTCGTCCCATCTCGGGGCATTGATGGGCTGCTGCTTGATGTCTTGGTCGGCTGGGTTTTTCTTTGGGCACTCCGTTGCCTCCACTTCGGAGTGCCCGCCTCTTTGATTGAGTACGCGTCTGATCTGGGATTTATTGCGGGTTAGGCCAATTGTTCGCTTGAATTTCCCAGGTCAGACGCGTATTCAATTGCTGATAGTTTCCGGTTGCGAGCGCGACCGTTTTGATCGGAGTTTCTATGTACCAGCGTATCGTTATCTACACGCGCCTGTTCCGCGAGCGTTGGTCCAATAATTGCATCCTTTCTTCTCTTTGGGATGGCACCTGCACCGGTGACGCGGCCTGCAACCCTACCTTGGGCTGCGCCTTCGGTACAGATGCCATCCTTTTTGCTGTAGGGGGAGCGCGTCGTGGCAGGTAAAAAGTTCTCCCTGTTCGAGGTCATCCTCTCGGTTATCTGCGTTGTCTTTACCATCGAGGCGGCCGCTCCGGCATCTGCCATGGGTAACGTGCAGTTCTTCTGGTGGATCTTCCTCATCATTACGTTTTTGCTTCCCTATGGCCTGGTGGTGGCCGAGCTCGGTACGGCGTTCGATTCCGAGGGCGGCCTGTACGATTGGGTTCGCCTGGGCTTGGGCGACCGTTGGGGCGCCCGCTGCTCCTGGTGCTATTGGGTCAACTTTCCACTGTGGGTGGCAAGTATCGCCTGCATGTTCCCCAGTGTCATCAATGCGGTATGGGGCATCGAATTTTCGCTTGGGGTCCGAATTGCCATCGAACTTGCCTTTGTGTGGGGCGTCACGGTCATGGCAATGCAGCCGGTGGCCGAGGCCGATTGGGTCATGGATGGCGGCGCCGTCATCAAGGTGCTCATTACCGCCGTGGTGGGAATCGTCGGCATCTGGTTTGCCTGCAACAACGGCTTTGCCAACGATATGTCGTTTAAGACCTTTGTCCCCGATCTTGGAGACACTAACTCACTGACGTATCTTTCGATCATCCTCTTCAATTTTATGGGCTTTGAGGTGGTCGCGACCTTTGCCAGCACGATGAAAAACCCGTCGCGTGATATCCCCAAGGCGGTTATCGCCGGCGGCGTTGCCATTGCGACCATTTACATCATCTGTGGTGTTGGCATTGGGGCCGCGGTCCCCACCGAGCAGCTTTCGCTCGATTCGGGCATTGTGGACGCGGTCGGCGCCATGGTGGGGCGCAGCCACCCGCTGACAATGATCGTGGGCATGGCCTTTTTGGTAACGCTGTTTGCCAACATGATTTGTTGGAGCTTTGGCGTCAACAACGTGGCGAGCTATGCCGCGCGCCATGGCAACATGCCGCGTCCCTTTGCGCTGGTGTCCAAGAAGACCGGCATGCCCAACGGCTCGGCACTCATTAACGGTTGTTTTGCCAGCTTGGTGCTGCTACTTCAGATTCCGCTGGGTGAAGGTTCCGACGTCTTTTGGGTCTTCTTCTCGATGAACGTCGTCTTTCTGCTCATGAGCTATATCCCGATGTTCCCGGCGTTTTGGCGCCTGCGTAAATACGACGACCGCCCACGTGTGTTCCGCGCGCCCTTCGAGGGCAAGGTGCTTGCGGTAGCGCTTGCGGTGCCCGTGGTAGAGCTCGTGCTTTCGATTGTTGCGACAATCGTGCCGCTTAACAGCTCACCCGCCGAGATGTCAAAGTTGCCCATTCTCATGGGTGTGGTGATCGGCGTGTTGCTGGGCGAGGTTTCGCGCCTTATATCGCGCCGCGGCCGCAGTGTCGATAATCCCGGCGTTGGCGCAAGGGGGACAGGTCGCTTCGCACCAAAACAGTAGCGCCGCGAGTTGTGCGGCGCTGGCTGCATCTTGGATTACTGTTCGCGGTGCTCGGGATCAGAAGCGAGCTTAGGCGCAAAGTAGGGGACGTGGCCCAGGTAAGGGCAACTGTCCGTGCGTTCGTCGACAACACAGGGGATATCGTCGTAGGTGAGTGAGTCGCTCAGGCGGGCGATGGCCTTGGCTGCAGGAGCGACGAGCATCTTGAGCGGTGCGATAGGCGCCATGGCATCTCCTTTTCTTCATGCGACCCGTGTTTTGGCGTGAATGTATACGCCGCAAGTCTAGCATCCCGCCGCGGAGAGCTTCAAACCACCACAAAGGTGATGAGCAGATGCAAGTGAGTAGACTTTTTTGAACTTACCGAGCACATCGCAACAAATACTCAATAAAACCGCAGGTCAGAGCTGTGGCGTTTTGGGGCGTGCTTGGTCTCCTACAAAAAGCCTACTCACTTGGTTTTTCTGCTAGAAGACCGCCGCGATGGAAGGCAGCTCCCTCGTGGCGGCAGACATTTGCCCAGATAAAACCTGCCAAAATAAACCTGTCTACTCTTTGAGCCAGAGCCGACAATAATTCAAATGGCGAAATCAAAGGGCGTTCTCCGTATGGAAAGCGCCCTTTTTATCGCGGGATGTTTCGCGTGGCAGTCATGAGGCCCAGGCGGTTTTTGACGCCGAGCTTGTGATAGAGGGCGTTGACATGCTTTTTTACGGTCGACTCCGAGATATAGAGCTCCTCGGCCATTTCGCGGTTGGTCTTGCCGGCAAGCATCATCTTGAGCACCTCTGCCTCGCGGGGGAGGACTTCGAGCTCGCTGATGAGCGCCTCTAAGGGGTTCTCGCAAGCTTGCTGTGCGGTGCTCTGCGCAAGGATCCCGTACAGGCGCAGGCTCAGGTGCCGCGCGAGCTGGCGTAGGGCTTCGAGCTCTTCGTCCGAAAAATCCCCCGCTTCTCGTGCGCGAAACAGCGTGAGCGACCCCAGGGATGTGCCCCCGTGCGCGAGCGTGGCAGTGCAGCCATAGTAGATGCCGAGCGGCTTCATCCACTCCTGATAGATGGGCGTTGCGTTGCGGCGCTCGACATCCACGAGGTCCAGGTCGCGATAAACATGCACGTTGTGAACGTCAAAGCTCCAAAGGGTGTAGTCAAAGGCGGCATAGCGTTCGTAGTAGCTCTCGAGCTGGTCTTCTGCCATGCCACGGGCAACGGGGCTTACGAATTCTGTCTGTCCGTGTGTGCCGGCGCGTGCGATATCAAACATCGAGGCCCGGTGCGATATCACCTGATTAACTCTATCAAGAAGCCTGGCTTGAAGCGTGGCGAAGTCGCCGCAGCCATGAATCCATAAGGCGCAGTCGTTGAGGGCGGACCAGCGGCTCCCGTGGATCTCATCGGGGTTAAAGCGGGTATGCGTGGTATTGGTCATGGATGTCCTTTCATGCGGCTTTGCCAGTATGACACGTCTCGCGCGCCACTAGAACTTTAGGTCAGTGAACGGTGTCCTTTTGGGTGGCGAAAGGGTCCCCTAGGCCCATTGAGAGTGGGCTTCCGGAGCCGCACAATGGGGCCATCATCACAAAGGGTCGTCCATATCGTTAGGAGCCAACATGAAGACCATTTACGAGAGCGAGTCTACGCCAAAGAAGGACGGATTCTACATGCCCGGCGAGTATGAGGAACAGGAGCGCACCTGGATTCTGTGGCCGCACCGCTCCGACGTGTGGCGCTGCGGCGCCAAGCCGGCGCAAAAGGTCTTCACCGAGATCATCAAGACCATTGCACGTTTTCAGCCCATCACTGTGGGCGTCAACACCGAAGACTTCCCCGCGGTGTGTGAGATCTTCGACGGCGTTGAAAACGTGCGCGTTATCCATATGGAGTACAACGACAGCTGGATTCGCGACCCCGGCCCGGCATTCCTCGTTAATGACAATGGTGAGGTTGCTCTTTCGCACTTCCACTTTAATGCTTACGGCGGTTTCATTGACGGCCTGTATTTCCCGTGGGACAAGGACGCTTCCATTGGCCTGCAGGTGGCACAGCTCGAGCAGGTTAACCGCTATCGTCCCGAGGATTATATCCTCGAGGGCGGCTCGTTCAACTGTGATGGTCAAGGCACCGTCGTGACCACCGAGATGTGTCTGCTCAACGAGGACCGCAACCCGCAGTACACCAAGGAGCAGATTGAGGAGAAGCTCTCTGAGTATCTCGGTATCGAGAAGGTTATCTGGATCAAGGACGGTATCGATCCGTACGAAACGAACGGTCATGTGGACGACGTCGCATGCTTTAGTGCGCCCGGCGAGGTCTGCTGCATGTGGACCGATGATCCCAACCATAAGTTCTACAAGGAGTGCCAAGAGGCGTATAAGACGCTTTCCGAGATGACGGATGCCCGTGGCCGCAAGCTTAAGATCCACAAGGTGATTATGCCTGCGACCTCGGTATATATGACCGAGGAGGAGGCATCGACCATCGATCCGGTCGAGGGTGTGCTGCCGCGTACTCCCGAGGACGCTTTCGAGCCGAGCTACCTCAACTTCCTGCCCATCAACGGGGCGGTGCTGGTGCCACAGTTTGGCGACCCCAACGATGCCCAGGCGCTCAAGGATATCCAGGCTGCTTATCCGGACCGTGAAGTCATCGGTATCATGACTCGCGAGGTTATTTACGGCGGCGGCAACATTCACTGCATCACCCAGCAGCAGCCCAAGGCGCGCTGCAAGTAGATGCGGTTGCAGGCACACGGGGTAGTGTCGATATGACCTGGGGCCCGCTGGCGCACACGCTGGCGGGCCCTTTTGCGTGCGGCGGGCAGCGTTGCACGCGGGCACTCGGGTCTAAGCGAGGGTACCAGAGGCCTTGCTTATCGTCGATAGTTGGTCTAGAATCGTCGATAGTCGATGATAGGGGGTAGCATGCAGCTTGTTGAAAGTGAGACCGTGGAGTTCAAGTGCACATTTACCCCTAAACTGCTCAAAGCTGTGGTGGCGTTTGCCAATTCAAATGGTGGTACCTTGTATATCGGAATCGACGATTTTGGCAGCATCATCGGCGTGGACGATATCGATGCCACCATGCTTCAATGCTCTAATGCAATAACCGATGGCGTGTATCCCGACGTTTCTGAAATCACGACGGTCTCCGCACTGGACATCGATGGCGCGGCGTTGGTGAAAATCGAGGTTGAAGCGGGTCCTCACAAGCCGTACTGCCTGCGTTCGAAGGGATTTGTTCCCGCCGGGGTATATCGGCGCCTGGGTCCTGCCAACGTGCCCATCGAGATGGCCCAGATCCGCTCGATGATCAAGCGCACCGACGGCGATTATTTTGAGACCGCGCGCTCTCATGAACAGAGCTTGACGTTTTTTGAAGCCGAGCGGGCCTTTAGGCGCGCGGAGATTACGTTTGACCAAACCTCGCAAAAGAATCTCGGCCTTATCGATGAGCTGGGCTTTTACACCAATTTGGCACTGCTGGTCTCTGATCAAAACCCCTTTGCAGTCCGCGCTGGCCTCTTCAACGACGATGCGTATACCGAGTTTATCGACCGTCAGGATGGCGAGGGCTCGATCTTCAGGCAGATAGAGGATATCGAACGGTTCCTCAATATATCGAACGCGACGCGTATGTACTTTGTGCCGGGAAGGCTCGATCGCATAGATAAGGACGACTATCCCCGCGAGGCTGTTCGAGAGGGAATTCTGAACCTGTTTATCCATCGCGACTACGAATCTTCGGTGGCGTCTCTTATCAAGATGAGCCGTACGGCGCTTGAATTTACCAATGCGGGAGGGCCGCAGCACATCAGCGTCGAGGAGGCGCTTGCGGGCGGCTCGGACGCTCGGAATCCAAAGCTGCAACTGCTCTTTTTGCGTCTGGGGATGGTTGAGGCGTTTGGAACGGGCCTCAAGGGGATCCGTGCGCTCTATGAGGCGGAAGGGTTGGAACCCGAAGTCTGCGCCTACCCTGCAATGTTTAGGTTGTCGCTGCCCAACGTCAACGCCGTGCGCAATTCCTATCTGACGCCTCGTGGCAATAGCGGTCCCAACTTGCGTGGGGATTACAGCGATTATGAGCAGCTCGAGCGGGAAGGGGCGCTGCCGCCCGATGTTTCGCAGGCGTTTGCATCCGTGCGAGCGCAGCGAGAGGGGCACGTGTCGATGAATGGCGACTGCGGCCACGAGGTGCGTGCCAAGCTCGTGGAGGAGCTTGGCTTTGATGTTGCGTGCAAGGCGTCCGCGATGCTACAGGATGTCTCGGACGAGCGACGTGGTGGATACGCTCGCGCCTTGATTCGCTTTGCCCTTGAGCGGCCCCGCGGTTTTACGCGCCAGGATGCTTCGGACGCTCTGGGAACTGGGCGCGACGTGACGCTGCGGGTTATCAACGGTTTGCTTGAGGAAGGCGCACTCGTTAAAGAGGGGCGCGCTCGGGCGACGAGATATCGCGCTGTCGGGCAGGTTTAGGGACGGGCGGTCCGGCCCCCTGGGTTATTCCTGGGCAGAGGCCAAGGGCCGGGTGCCCGGCGCACCTTGATTGAAGGGGTACTTAGAGCGTGCCTCCGTACATATAGACGATAAATCCGTCACCGGTGTCTTGGCTGTGGTCCTCTAGGATGCGCTTCATGTTGAGGTGCTCGTAAAACTGCCAGTCGGAGTTGCAGTCGCTCATCAGAAAGAATTTGGTGCAGCCTGCCTTGGCGAGCTCGGCGCGCGCAAGGTCGATGAGCTCGCGGCCGAGTCCCTTGCCCTGCCATTCAGGCACAATGATAATCAAGTTGAGCTGACCCTGGGCATATTCGTTGCCTGTGGCGGCAAAGCGATCCGCTGTGGCCTTTTCGCGGCTGTCTCCAAAGAGCGAGCCCTCGAGCTTGGCATCGGCGGTCTTTGCCATCTCGGTTGCCTGGGCGAACATCTCGTTATAGCAGGGCTCCCACGTGGGATTGGTGCGCGGCTTGCCGTCCTCGAAGATGCCGATGCAGCAGGCGGCGATAATGCGGCCCTCAGCCTCGGCGACGAGCGCGATGGGGGAGCGCTGCAGCTGCATGGCGATGTTAAAGCGCGCACAGAAATCGGCGGCTTCGACGTCGCCTCGGTTGCGCAGCGTGTTGCACCACAGCTGGTTGTAGATGGCGGCGATGCCGGCCAGGTCATCGAGCGTGGCGGCGCGCAGGGTTACGTTGTCAAGGCTCATGGAGGCTCCTTCCAAGTTGGGTCAGGCCACCTCTGAGTGTGACATGGCCGCAGAGCGCCCGCATCAATCATTCGGCAGACGAGCCACGATACCTCGGGGACGGAGGGCCCTAAGAAGGAATGAGGGCGGATTTTCGGACACTTGCTCGATGAGAGTGGATAATCTCCCACTTTTAGCGCTGGTATAGGCCAAAAACGGGAGATTATCCACTCTCATTCTGGGTAGTCGTTGGGGACGTTCTTAAACGACCAGTCATTAAAGAACGTCCCCAACGACTACCCCAAAAGGAGCGTCCCCAAGTGCCAGCTTTGGTAACGATGCTGGTATAAAAACGTCAGCGAAAACCCGTCAGAGCGAGCAAGGTGCCTTGAAGCGAGGCGGCATTGACCTTTTGGTCATGCCGTCGAAGCTGAAAGGCAGATTGCCGCTCTGGCGGGTTTGCAGCGTCGGCCGGTTACGGCGTTTGGTAAAACGCCGTAACCTACACCCGCTCCGCGATCTCGTGGATGAGGTAGTCGGTCTTTTCCCAGCCCAGGCACGGGTCGGTGATCGACTTGCCAAAGACGCCGCCATCGACTGGCTGATTGCCATCCTCCAGGTAGGACTCGATCATAAAGCCCTTGACCAGCTTGGAGATGGACTCGTTGCGGCGGCAGCTGTCGAGCACCTCCTTGCAAATGCGGTACTGCTCCAGCGGGCGCTTGCCCGAGTTGTCGTGGTTGCAGTCGATGACCGCCGCCGGGTTGGCGTAGCCGGCATGCTCGGTATAGCGCTCGGCCAGGCGTTCCAGGTGTTCGTAGTGGTAATTGGGGTAGGTGCGACCGTCGAGACCGATGTAGCCACGCATGACGGCGTGTGCGAGCGGGTTGCCGTCGCACTCAACCTCCCAGTTGCGGAAGATAAAGCTCTGATGTGCCTGGGCGGCGTAGATGGAGTTGAGCATGACGGTGGTGGAACCGGCGGTGGGGTTCTTCATGCCGACGGGCACCGAAATGCCGCTCGACACCAGGCGATGCTCCTGGTTTTCGACCGAGCGCGCGCCCACGGCAACGTAGCTCAGCAAGTCGACGAGGTACTGGTAGTTGGACGGGTAGAGCATCTCGTCGGCGGTAAAGAAACCGGTCTCCTCGATGACGCGCAGGTGCATGTGGCGGATGGCCTTGACGCCTTCGAGCAGGTCATCGGGCGCCTCGGGGTCGGGGTTGTGCAGCAGGCCTTTGTAGCCAGTGCCCTTGGTGCGCGGCTTGTTGGTGTAGACGCGCGGAATGATGATGAGTTTGTCCTTGACCTCTTCGGCGACCTTGGCCAGTCGGTTCATGTACTCAAGCACCGAGTCCTCGCGGTCGGCAGAGCACGGGCCGATGATGAGCGCTTTGCGTGCGTCCTCGCCGGTAAAGACCTTGGCGACCTCGGCGTCGAATGCCTGCTTTTTGGCGGTAAGCTCGGCGGAAAGCGGCATTTCCTCGCGGATCTCCATGGGGATCGGCAACCTGCGCTTGAATTCCATGGCCATATGGGGCCTCCTTTATCAATTAACGGCAACAATTGGCGAATTCTCGAATGCTCGGCATTATCCGCTGTCGCACGCTAAAGTGCAAGTGAAACCTGCCGAAAAGGGACAGGTTTATTTTGGTCGGTTTTATCTGGGGAAATGTCGGCGCTCGCCGGAAAGGGGGCCAACGTACGGCACGCTGGAGCAAGTTGGATCTTCTGCGGCATACCCTGTGGACAAAAAATGGCAAATATGAGTACTGTTGCTAGCGTAGTATCATATCGATCTTACAAGATAATAGACACAACAGTAAATATGTTCATTAACGTTGGCACACAGAAGCATGCTACCGGGCATTTTGATCAATTTGAAGGCATATCTAGGCCGCAAAGAGGTTGTTTGCGGCAGTTTTGGCTGCTACTAAAAAGGTGACAGTACTCATATTTGCCATTTTTTGTCCACGGGGCCTTGAGGGAGGCCGTTAATCAGGTCCCGGGGGAGGCGGTTCGAGGGCCGCAGAACAAAAAACGGGGGCACAGTTTGAACTGCACCCCAAAACTTGGACGGCTTAAATAAGAACTACGCCGCAAGGGGC